>CAVPFW010000029.1:0-16788 GCA_963703855.1 uncultured Alphaproteobacteria bacterium | reverse complement strand
CGCAACTACACGATGGGGGATCTGGTCGCCCGTTACCGGCGCGCGCAGGGGTTCAACGTGCTCCACCCGATGGGCTGGGACGCATTCGGGCTGCCGGCCGAGAACGCGGCGATCGCCGAGAACACCCATCCGGCGGTGTGGACCCGGCACAACATCGCGACGATGCGGGCCCAGCTCGAGCGCATGGGCTTTGCCTACGACTGGTCGCGCGAGATCGCCACCTGCCACCCCGACTATTACCGCCACGAGCAGAAGATGTTTCTCGATTTCATGGCGGCCCGTCTCGCCTACCGCAAGGAATCGTGGGTCAACTGGGACCCGGTCGAAAACACCGTTCTCGCCAACGAGCAGGTCATCGACGGCCGCGGCTGGCGCTCCGGCGCCATCGTCGAAAAGCGCCTCTTATCGCAGTGGTTTCTGCGCATCACCGAATTCACCGAGGAATTGCTCGACGCGCTCGGCGGCCTCGAGCGCTGGCCGGAGCGCGTTCGGCTGATGCAGGAGAACTGGATCGGCCGCTCGGAAGGCGCCCGGGTGTTTTTCGAGATCGCCGGGCGGGGCGAGCCCATCGAGGTCTTCACCACCCGGCAGGACACCTTGTTCGGCGCCTCGTTCGTGGCCCTGTCGCCGAACCACCCGCTGGCGCAGCTTCTGGCCGAGACCGATCCCGAGCTGGCCGCCTTCATCGCCGAATGCAACCGCATGGGCACCAGCGAGGCGGTAATCGAGACCGCCGAGAAGCGCGGCTGCGCCACCGGCCTCGAAGCCGTGCATCCTTTTGACCCCAACCGGCGCGTGCCGGTCTGGGTCGCCAACTTTGTGCTGATGGAATACGGCACCGGCGCCATTTTCGGCTGCCCGGCGCACGACCAGCGCGACCTCGAATTCGCCCGCAAATACGGGCTGCCGGTGATCCCGGTGGTATTGCCTCCGGGTGAGGACCCGGCGCATTTCGCGATCGGCGATGAGGCCTATGTCGAAGACGGCACCCTCTGCAACTCCGATTTCCTCGACGGGTTGCCGGTTGCCGAGGCCAAGCGGGAAGCCGCCGAACGGCTCCAGGCGCTGGGGCGCGGCAAGCGCACGATCGCCTATCGCCTGCGCGATTGGGGGGTGTCGCGACAGCGCTATTGGGGATGCCCGATCCCGGTCATCCATTGCCCGGCCTGCGGCATCGTCCCGGTGCCGGAGAGCGACCTGCCGGTGACCTTGCCCGAGGATGTCAGCTTTGCGGTGCCGGGCAACCCGCTCGCCCATCATCCGACCTGGCAGTATGTCGATTGCCCGCGCTGCCGCGGGCCGGCCCGGCGCGAAACCGACACCTTCGACACCTTTTTCGAAGTCGTCGTGGTATTTTCTGCGCTTCTGCTCGGCGCGCGCCCCCGAAGCGTTCGAGCGGGCCGCGGTCGATTACTGGATGCCGGTCGACCAGTATATCGGCGGGGTCGAGCACGCGGTGCTGCACCTGCTCTATTCGCGCTTCTTCACCCGCGCCTTGAAGCGCTGCGGCTATCTCGATCTCGACGAGCCGTTCGCCGGGCTGTTCACGCAGGGCATGGTCTGCCATCAGACCTACCAGAGCGAGAGCGGCGAGTGGCTCTTCCCGGAGGAGGTCGAGAGCGACGCCGAAGGCCGGCTCGTCGACCTATCCGGCCGGCCCGCCATCGCCGGGCGGCACGAAAAGATGAGCAAATCGAAAAAAAACGTGGTCGGCCTCGACGCCATCGTCGACACCTACGGCGCCGACACGGCGCGGCTCTACCTGTTGTCCGACAGCCCGCCCGAGCGCGATCTCGAATGGACCGAGACCGGGATCGAGGGGATCTGGCGCTATGTCAACCGGCTGTGGCGAATGGCGAGCGAGCCGCCGGCCCCGCTGCCGCCGCCCGGCACGACGGTTGCGGCCGAGCTGCCTCCACCCCTGGCCGCGCTGCGCCGGACGATCCACCGGACGATCGCCGCGGTCACCGACGATCTCGACAGGTTCCGCTTCAACCGCGCCGTCGCGCGCATCCGCGAATTGACCAACGCGATCGAGGAGCTGCCGCAGCCGATGCTCGAAACCGAGCCCGGCGCGCCCGCGGTGCTGCGCGAGGGGCTCGAAACCGCAGCGCGGCTTCTCGGGCCGATGATGCCGCATCTGGCGGAGGAAATGTGGCTGACACTCGGCGGCGCCGGTCTGCTCGCCGAGCAGCCCTGGCCGCGGGCCGATCCGGACCTCGCCCGCGACGAGCAGGTGACGATCGCCGTCCAGGTCAACGGCAAGCTGCGCGGCACGCTCGAATTTCCGCGCGACACGGCGAGCGGCACGGTCGAGAATGCCGCGCTCGATTTGCCCCAGGTGGCGCGCTGGCTCGACGGCCGCCCGCCGCGAAAGATTATCGTCGTGCCGAACCGAATCGTCAGCATCGTCGCCTGACATGCCGGGGCGCCGCGCGGTTCTCGCCCTCGCCTTCGCTCTCGCCCTGGGGTTGCCCGGCTGCGGCTGGACGCCGCTCTATGCCGACCCGCAGAGCGGGCCGGCGAGCGAGGACCTCCGCGCCATCCGGGTGGCGCCGATCCCCGAGCGGATCGGCCAGCGGCTCGAGATGGCGTTGCGCAATTCGCTCAATCCGACCGGCGAGCCGACCAAGGAGCGCTATGTTCTGCACACCACCCTGGCGGTCTCTCTGGTCGATGTCGGCATTCAATCTCAAGGCACGGCAACCTTGGGCCGGCTCGACGTCTTTGCCACCTACTCGCTGGCCGACAGCCGCGGCGGCAGCGCCCTGCTGACCAATTCGCTGCACGTGCAGAACTCGTTCGCGCTCGATCCGAACCAGTACTCGACCGTCGTCGCCGAAGACGATTCCGGGGTCCGCGCCGTCGCCGAGCTGAACCAGGAGATCGTCGCGCGGCTCACCTTGTTCATGGAGCACCGTGCCGCCGAGAACACCCCGAAGCAGGGCTGACACGTCGTGAAGCTTTCTCCGGCGCGGCTCGCCGCGTTTCTGCAGCGCCCCGACCCCGGGGTCCGCGCGGTGCTGCTCTACGGGCCTGACGCGGGTCTGGTGCGCGAGCGCGCCGACACCCTCGCCCGCACCGTCTGCCCGGACCTAGGCGATCCGTTCCGCATCGCCGATCTCACCGGCGCGGCCTTGGCCTCCGACCCGGCCCGCCTCGGCGACGAGGCCGCGCAGCTGAGCCTCGCGGGCGGGCGGCGGGTGGTGCGCGTGCGCGGCGCCGCAGACGGGGCGGCGCGCCTGTTCGCGGGGTTTCTCGACGAGACGCCGGGCGACGCGCTGGTGGTGGCCGAGGCCGGAGAATTGGGGGCGTCGTCGCCGCTGCGGCGGGCGTTCGAGGGATCGCCCCGCGCGACTGCGATCGGCTGCTGGCCGGACCCGCCGCGCGACCGCGCCGCGGTGATCCGCGAGACCTTGGCGGCGCACCACGTCACCGCCAGCCGCGATGCCGTGCAATATCTGGTCGAGCACCTCGGCGGCGATCGCCTGCTGACCCGCTCCGAGCTCGACAAGCTCGCGCTCTATGCCGGCGAGGGGGGCCGGGTCGAGCTGGAGGACGCGCTCCGCTCGGTCGGCGACAGTGCCGCGCTCGAGCTCGACGATGCGGTGATGGCGGCGGCCGAGGGCGATGCGGCGCGACTCGAGCGCGTCCTCGGGCGCGTCTTCCAGGAGGGCGAGGCGCCGGTCACGGTGGCCCGCGCGCTGCTGCGCCATCTCCACCGGCTGCACGCGCTCGCTGCCCGGGTTGCAGCTGGCGCCGGGGTCGACGAGGTGCTGCGCAATGCCCGCCCGCCGATCTTCTTCAAGCACCAGGACAGTGTCAGGCGCCAGCTCGGGCAGTGGACCGAAGCAGGGTTGCGGCCCGCGCTCGAGCGCCTCGCACAGGCCGAAATCGCGATGAAGACGACCGGTCTCCCGGCCGAAACCCTGTGCCGCCAGGCCTTGCTGGCGGTCGCCCAGGCGGCGCGGCGGGCGGCGCCCTATCGCGCCCGCTGAGGGTCAGCCCGGCAGCTTCCAGCCGACCCAGTCGCACACCGCACGCCCCATGACGAGCTCGAGGTCGCGGCCTTTGAGCCACGGCATCTCCTCGGTGAACATCGTCACGCATTGTTTCCACGGGCACGGCATGCGGGTGATGTCGGTGCCCCAGAAGGTGCGCTGCGGGCCGAACGTCTCGACGATCTGCTGGGTGTATTTGTGGATATTGCGATAGGGGTAGGGCTGGCTCGAATTGCCCGGCGCGCCGGTCGCCTTGACCGCGACATTGGGGTATTTGGCGAGCGCCAGCAATGCCGGCTGGTTGCCGTGCGCGGCGTCGTCCTTGCCGTCGCGCACCCGGGCGTAGTGATCGAGCAGCAGGCGCAGCCCGGGATGACGCTCGGCGATCTGCCCGACCTGCGGCAGGTAATTGGACGCCATCAGCGCGATCGGGATCCCGGCCTTCTCGGCTGCCGGCCACAGCCAGTCCATCGTGCCGTCGGTCATCCAGTTGGCCTGGTGCGGCTGGGTGAAGGCGTAGCGCAGCCCGAGCATGCCCGGCCGCTGCTTCCAGCCGGCGATCAATGACCGGCTCTCGGGCTTGTCGAGCGGGAAATTGCCGAGGATGCCGAAGCGGTTCGGATATTTGGCCGCCGCCTCCTCGGAAATCTTGCCCGAGTTCGGGTCCCAGCCCGGCGGATGCAGCAGGCAGGCGTTGACGCCGGCCGCGTCCATGTCGCGGATGCATTCCTCGGCCGAATAGGAGTTGACTTGGCGATGCGCCTGGTTGGTCGGCGGCCCGGCCGACCAGATGTGAACCTGTGCGTCGACGATCAGCATGCGTGTCGCTCCTCTCGTAGGGTGGGTTAAGCGTAGAGCGCAACCCACCATTCGGTCCGAAGAAGGGCGGTGGGCTTCGCTGCCGCTCCACCCACCCGACGATCCGTCTGTTAGCGCGCCATTCCTTGTGCGCCGGCCGGCACGTCGTAGAAGGCAAGGGTCATCGACACGCTGGTGTAATAGCCCATCAAGGTGATCACATCGGTGATCCCGACATGGCCCAGCGCCTTGACCGCGCGGTCATAGAGGCCCTGCGCCACCCAGCGCGAATTGGCGAGCGCCATCGCCATCTCGTAGACCACCTGCTCGCGCTCGTCCGAGAACGAGGCCGGCAGCCCGGACAGCAGCGCCTCGACCTTGTCGGCCGGCAGCCCGACCTCCTTGCCGCGCCGCTCATGCGCGTTGGTCGGATAGGCCGAATGCCATTTGCTGTTGATGATGATAACCGCGATCTCGCGCTCGCGCTCCGACAGCGAATATTGGCCGGGGTGGAAATGCGCGCCCAGCGGCCCCGCCGCCTTGGCCAATTTCGGGTTGTGCACCCAGATCTTGCTCGGCCCGCCGATCGCGCCGCGGGTCTCGATCAAGGAGCGGTAGCCCTGCTGCTGCTCCGGCGTCATCTGCTCGTAGGGGATCTCGGCGTAGCGGCCAAAGGTCGGCGTAGCGGGCATTTCGGGTTTCCTTCCCAGGGTGAGGACGCATCCTGCAACAGCCGCCCGGTGCTGTCGACCCGCGCACGCTGTCGAAAGGCGCCTTTGGGTCGACGCCGTCGCGCTGGTCCACATCGACGCCCGCCGAGGAGCCCCCGCTTTCGCGGGGGCGGCAAAAAGGAAGGTCTCCCTCAGCGGGCCAAGCCTTCGGCGCCGGCGGGGACGTCGTAAAAGGCGAGGGTCATCGACACGCTGGTATAGAAGCCGATCAGACAGATCACGTCGGTGATGCCCTCGTGGCCGAGCGCCTCGACCGCCCGGTCGAAGAGGCCCTTCGACACCCAGCGCGCGTTGGCCAGGCATGTCGCCATTTCATAGATTACCTGTTCGCGCTTGTCGTCGAATGAAGTCGGCAGGCCCGACAGCAGCGCCTCGACCTTGTCGGCCGGCAGCCCCGCCGCTTTGCCGGCGCGCTCATGGGCGTTGGTCGGGTAGATCGAGTGCCACTTGCTGTTGATGATGACCACGGCGATCTCGCGCTCGCGCTCGCTCAGCGAATAGCCGGTACGGAAATAGGCGCCCAACGGCCCCATCACCTTCACCAACTTGGGGTTGTGGACATAGATTTTGTTCGGGCCGGGCAGCCGCCCGCGCGCCTCGATCAACGAGCGGTAGCCCTCCTGTTGCTCCGGGGTCATCTGGTCGTAGGGGATCTCGGCGTAGCGGCCAAAGGTCGGCGTCTCGGGCATTTTCGGGTTTCCTTCCCCAAGCGTTAACTGACGCCGCATCGTGCAACAGCCGGGCGGCACTGTCGATCTTTGACCGCGCTGGAGCCGCAGATCGGCTGAATGCGGTCCTGCCGCAGGCGGTGATTTGACGAGTTGACCGCTGCCATGTTGCGCTGCATCATGGCAGAGCGCGGCGTATATCCTTAAAAAACCCGCCGGCTTTGCTGCGCCAGCGAAGAACCGCGGACAGTCGCAGGAGCGCGTAACGGGGAGCGCCCGAAGGCGGTTTTGGTGTCGGCGGCTCGCCCGGTTGCGGCGCTGCCGTCGGCAGGTGCAGAAAAACGGGAGATGTCTGCAATGGCCAAAACCACCACTCTGCCCGATGGTGTCGTGCTTCGCGGGGCAATCCGCCCCGGCTATGAGAAGGTGCTGACCGCGGAGGCGGTCGCCTTCATTGCCGAGATCGAGCGCAAATTTGGCCCGGAGCGCCGCCGCCTGCTCGACCGACGGGCCGAGATCCAGGTCCGGCTCGATGCCGGGTGGAAGCCCGATTTCCTGCCCGAGACCAAGGCGGTGCGCGCCGGCGACTGGCGGGTCGCGCCGATCCCGCGCGACATCGCCGACCGCCGCACCGAGATCACCGGCCCGGTCGACCGCAAGATGGTGATCAACGCGTTGAATTGCGGCGCCAATGTCTACATGGCCGATTTCGAGGACGCGAGCACGCCCTCCTGGGACAATCTGATCGAGGGCCAGGCCAACCTCTGCGATGCGGTGCGCCGGACCATCACCTTCGATGACCCGGAGACGCAGCGGCATTATCGGCTGAACCCCAGGACAGCGGTCTTGTTCGTGCGCCCGCGCGGCTGGCATCTGCCCGAAAAACACCTGCTCGTCGATGGCCAGCCGATATCGGGCGCGCTGTTCGACTTCGGCCTGTTCTTTTTCCACAATGCGCGGGAATTGGTGGCGCGCGGCACCGGCCCCTATTTCTACCTGCCGAAAGTCGAGAGCCATCTCGAGGCGCGGCTGTGGAACGAGGTGTTCGTGCACGCGCAGGCAAAGCTCGGGCTGCCGAAGGGGACGATCCGCGCGACCGTGCTGATCGAGACCATCCTGGCCGCCTTCGAGATGGACGAGATCCTGTGGGAATTGCGCGACCATTCGGCCGGGCTCAATTGTGGCCGCTGGGACTACATCTACAGCTTTATCAAGAAGTTCGCCGAGGATCCGGATTGCGTGATGCCGGACCGCGCGCAGGTGACGATGACCAGCCGTTTTCTGCGCAGCTACAGCCTGCTGCTGATCGCGACCTGCCACCGGCGCGAGATCCACGCGATGGGTGGGATGGCGGCGCAGATCCCGATCCGCGACGACCCGGCGGCCAACGAGGCGGCGATGGAAAAGGTGCGCGCCGACAAGCGCCGCGAGGCCGGCGACGGTCACGACGGCACCTGGGTCGCCCATCCGGGGCTCGTCGGCATCGCCAAGGAGATCTTCGACCGCGAGATGCCGCAGCCGAACCAGATCGCCCGCAAGCGCCAGGACGTGGAGGTCGCCGCCGCCGACCTGCTGGCGGTGCCCGAAGGCGCGATCACCGAAGCGGGGCTGCGCCAGAACGTCAATGTCGGGATCGGCTATATCGAGGCCTGGCTGCGCGGCACCGGCTGCGTGCCGCTCCATCATCTGATGGAGGACGCCGCCACCGCCGAGATCAGCCGCGCCCAATTGTGGCAATGGATCCGCCACGGCGCCCGCCTCGACGATGGCCGCACGATCGACGCCGAGCTGTGCCGCGTCGTCCTTGACGAGGAAATGGCAAAGCTGCGCGAAGCCGCCGGCGGCGAAGAGGCCCCTCGGCATGGCCGCCACGAGGATGCGGCCCGGCTCTTCCGCGAATTGATCGAAGCCCCGGCCTTTCCCGAATTCCTGACCCTCCCCGCCTATGACATGATCGTTGCCGAGGGCGCATAGCCCGAAAGGAGCTGGGCGCGTCGGCGGCCTTTGCCGATCGCAGCGGCGCCTCGTCGTCACCCGGAGCGGCGGCACCCCCCATATCTCCAGGGAAACGCCAGGCGGCGGTGCCGGCGGTCGCCGCGCTGGGTCGAAGGGGAGAACGCCAACTCATCGCAAAATGCGTCAAACGCACGTCGCTCAACTCGTCAAAGCAGCGACGGCCCGGTCAACTTCCTTGACGTCGCACCCCCCTCGACTACGCTGCGGCGATACCGGGCGCGGCGATACGGGCGCGGCGATACCGGACGCGGCGATACCGGACGCGGAGCGGCGACGAGACGACGAAGAGAGGGGCAGCGGGGCGCCGTGAGCAATCGCGAGGTGGAGCACCGTTTTGCCGTCATCATGTGCGCCGATGTCGTCGGCTATTCCCGCCTGATGGGGATCGACGAGGAGGGCACTCTGGCGGCGCTGCAGGCCGTCCGCCGCGATCTCGTCGACCTCGCGATCGACCAGCACAAGGGCCGCATCGTGCGCGCCATGGGCGACGGCCTCTTGGTCGAGTTCTACAGCGTCGTCGATGCGGTGCGCTGCGCGATTGCGATCCAGCGCGCCATGCCGGCGCACAGCGCGGCGATGCCCGCCGACCGGCGGATCTGCTTTCGCATTGCGATCAACATGGGCGACATCGTTTCCGACGGCGACCTGATTTACGGCGATGGCGTCGCCATCGCCGCGCAGATGGAAAGCCTGGCGACGCCCGGCGGGATCAACGTCAGCCGTGCGGTGCGCGACCAGATTCGAGACCGCCTGCCGATCGCCTTCGAGGATCTGGGCGAGCACGAGGTCAAGAACATCGCACGCCCGATCCGCGTCTTCCGCATCGCGCCGGACGACGGGGCTGCGGCTTCCCCCGCAGCCCCCCGCCGAAGGACCGGCATTCCCCCGCAAAAGCCGGCGGTTGCAGTGCTGCCGTTTCAGAATCTGGGCGGCGACGCCGAGGCCGAGTTTTTTCTCGACAGCGTCGCCGAGGACTTGATCACCGAATTGTCCCGCGCGCGGTGGTTCTCGGTGGTGGCCCGCAACACCAGCTTCAGCTACAAGGGCAAGGGGGCCGATGCCAAGCAGCTCGCCCGCGAGCTCGGGGTTCGCTACGTGGTCGAGGGCAGCCTGCGCAAGGCCGGCGGCCGGGTCCGCATCAGCTGCCAATTGGTCGAGGCGGCGAGCGGACAGCACCTGTGGGCCGACCGCTTCGACGGCACCCTCGATGAATTCGTTCGACCTCCAGGACAAGATTACCGAAAGCGTGATCGGCTCGGTGGCGCCGATGCTGCGCGAGGCCGAGATCGAACGCGCCCGCCGCAAGCCCGAGACGAGCCTCGACGCCTACGAGCTGACCGCGCGCGCGCTGCCCCCAACCTTTGCCGAGACCGCCGACGACAACAACGAAGCGCTGCGGCTATTGTCGCAGGCGCTGGAAATCGATCCCGCCTACGCCACCGCCAACGCGCTCGCCGCCTGGTGCCGCCAGCAGCGCCATCTGATGGGTTGGCCGGGAGCGCAGGAGAGCGACCGCGAGGAGGCCAAGCGCCTGGCGCGAGCGGCGATCGCTGCCGGCGCCGACGTGCCGCTGGCGCTGGTGGTCGCGGGAGCGGTGCGCGCCGCCTTGACCCGCGATCATGATTCGGCTCTGGCCGCGGTCGACCGGGCGACGATGATCAACCCCAACGCGGCCGTCGTTCTCGGCTTCGATGCGGTCACGCGATGCCTGTGCGGGCGCTATGACAGGGCCATCGAGCATGCCGAAAAAGCGGTGCGTCTCAGTCCCCTGGAGCCCCTCGTCTATCACGCCGCATTCGCGCTGGCGTTCGCCTGTCTGCTGACCGGCCGGACCGAGGAGGCCGTGGCCCAGGCGCGCCGGGCGATCGACGGCAACCGTAATTTCGCCTTCGCGTATTGCGTCCTGGCCTTGGGCTGCGCCCGCCTCGGCCATGCCGAGGAGGCCGCCCAGACGGTGCGGCGGCTGGTGCGCGCCGCCCCCGGTTTTCACATCGGGTCCTTGCGCCGGATCCGGTTCGCCGACGCCGCCAGCCTGCAGCCCGATCTCGATCTGCTGCGCGCGGCCCATCTGCCCGAGTGACGGCCCGGCGCCGTAGGACGGCCCCGATCCGTTCTTTGTGCGGCGTGGCCGGTCTGCTAACGTTCGGCGCGCAGCGAGCCGTGTGAGCCGGTTCATACGACGAGCGCCGGATTTCGGCGCATCGTCGCCGCAGTTGGGACAGGTCGAGACCATCATGTCCGACGAAGCCAGAGGGCGCGTCAGGCGCCGCCTCGCGGCGATCCTGGTTGCCGGCTACCACCGGCTGTTTCCCGGAGACGAAGCCGAGAGCTTTGCCGGGCTGCGGGCGGTTTTGACCGAAATCATCGAGCCGCTGAGCGCCCTGCACGGCGGCAGCATCTTTAAGCAGACCGGCGAGCTGGCGCTGATCGAGTTCGTCAGCGTGGTCGAGGCGGTGCGCTGCGCCGCCGCGCTGCGCGATGCGGTGGCGCAAAAGAACCGCAGCTCGGAGAACGAGCGGCGCATCGCCATGCGCATCGGGATCAATCTCGGCGACGTCATCGTCGAAGGCGGCGACATCTTTGGCGACGGCGTCAACGTCGCGGCGCGGCTCGAAGCCGTGGCCGAGCCCGGCAGCATCTATGTGTCCGAGATCGTTCACGGCCAAGTGGCCGGCAAGGTCGAGTTCGATTTCGACGACCTCGGCGCCCGCAGCCTGAAAAACATCGGCAAGCCGATCCGCGTCTACCGCATGGGGGGTGCGGCGGCCGAGCATCCGGCCGAGCATGGCGCGGCCGAGGCCGCATCGGCGGCGAGCCCGCCCGGTTTCGACGACCGCCGCGCCATCGCGGTCTTGCCGTTCGCCAATTTCAGCGGCGACCCGGAGCAGGAATTTTTTGCCGACGGCATCACCGAGGACATCATCACGATGCTCGCCGGCTGGCGCGCCTTTCCGGTCATCGCCCGCAATTCGACCTTCACCTACAAGGGTCAGACCGTCGACATCACAAAGGTCGGCCGGGAACTGGGGGTGCGCTATGTCCTCGAAGGCAGCGTGCGCAAATCCGGCCATCGGGTGCGCGTCACCGCGCAGCTGATCCGGGCCGACACCGGCCACCACATCATCGCCGAGCGCTACGATCGCGACCTTACCGACCTGTTCGAATTGCAGGACGAGATCACCACCACCATCGCCGGCGCGATCGAGCCCGAGCTGCTCAAGTTCGAGCGCGACCGCATCGCCGACCAGCCCCAGCACAACGAGGACGCCTACGCCTTCTACCAGCGCGGCATGTGGCATCACTACCGGTACAGCAGGGAGGACAATGCAGAGGCGCAGGCGTTTTTCCGGCGTGCGCTGGCGATCGATGAGCAATATCCGCAAGCCACGGCGGCCCTGGCGATCGCAGTCTTGAACGCTGCCTATCTCGGCTGGGCGGAGGAGGTCGAAGCCAACTATGCCGAGGCCTACGAGTTGGCGCAGCGCGCCGTCGCTCTCGACGCCCGCTATCCGAACGCCCGATATGCGCTCGGCGCCGTATGCATGTGGACCAGCCGCTCCGATCGCGCGACGGCTGAATTTCAGGAGGCAATCAAGCTCAACCCGAGCTTTGCTGCCGCCCATTGCATTCTCGGACAGATGTACCTCTACGGCGGCCGGCCGGAGGAGGCGATCTCATTGGCCGAAAAGGGGATTCGTCTCAGCCGCAACGATCCGCGCCTGTTCACCTGGCTTCCCGCCCTCGCGGGGGCGCATTATCAGCTGCGCCACTACCAGGAAGCGGTCGAGGTCGGCCGTCGCGCCTGGGCGCTCAATCGGAACTGGCCGGCCGGTCTGCGCTATGTCGTCGCCGGGTTCGGTCAGCTCGGCCAGATCCCGGAGGCGCGGGCCGCTCTCGCCGAGTTGAAGGCGCTCGATGCCAGCCTCGCCTTCGTCGAGGGCATCTTGACCCGCCTCTACAGCAACCGAGCCGGTGTCGAGCACTTCCTCGACGGGCTGCGCAAGGCCGGGTTCGAGTAAGCCGCGGGATCTGGTGGCGGCACCCGCCGTCACCCCGCCTCCGGGGGATAATGGCCGCCGCCTTCGAGGGATCGCCATCGCTGCTTCGCGTCTCTGACGGCGGCCCGCGATGCGTCGCCCAAAGGGTTGATCTGTTAACCAAGACCATTCGTTGCGATGTGGTGCGGAAGCGTCTTACAGTGGGTCGCAAAGTTCGAAGATCGCGCGTTGATCACCGCTTGGCAGGGAGGCGGAACGTGTGCGCATCAATCAGGTTATCGACGGTTTCCGGTTTGGCCGGCGCGGTTGCCGCCGTTTGGCTGTGCGGCGCCGGATCGGCGTGGGCGGGCGATGGCGGCGCGGCTCTGGCGCCGCTTCAGCATTTTCTGAACGGCACCTGCAGCATGGTCGGGATCGGCCCGACAAGCTGTCCGCAGCTGCCTACGATCAACCAGCTCGTGATCGAGATTGCCGCGCTGCTCGATACCACGCCAAACACGGCCCGCGGCCTGACGAATGTTCCTCCGGGGCATGCGTTCGACGCCGGCACGCAACCGGGCCTGACCAACCCGCTGGCGTTCGTCAGCCCAACGCCCTCGGGGCTGGCCCCGGGGGTACCGATACCGACGCCGCCCGGCAATCCCTCGGCTAATTCCTTCATCTCCGGGACAAACACAAACGGGACGCTCAATCTAGCCTTCAGCTACCTGCCGCGGACCAACCCGAGCTATGCGCTCGGCCAGGATGTCGGCGACATCAACCTGCCCTTTGAGGTCTCTGACGCCAGCGGGAAACTGATCCGAGACGTTGCGGCGGTGCTGCAGATCCGCGGGACGGGCGGGACCTCGGTGACGACCGACGTCGCCGGCGATTTTCTGGGGACCGGGACGCAAGACTTCTCGCTGTCGGCGCTCGGCATGACCTTCGCGCTCGACTTCAGCAAGGGTCACGCGGAATTCGACCTGGGCGCCCCGCTGCTGATCACCTCGGATCTCCAGCCCGGCTATGACTTCAGCGCCCCCGGGTTTGAGTTTGCCGACGGCCTGTTCGAAGGGATCGACCCGGTCGCCACATTCGTGACGGCGAACTTCGCCAGCGATTCGAGCGACCCCTTTGCCGTCAATGCGGATGTGGCGATCACCAAGAGCGGCAACACGATTCTGTCGGATCCGCTGCCCGAGCCGGAACCCTCGACCCTCGCATTGCTCGGGGGCGGTCTGTGGGGGCTGGCATTGCTGCGTCGGCGGCCCGGCGCGACGGGTTGATCGGCCGCGGCTCGACCTCGAGCCTGCCGCGTCGCGACCTGGCTCTGCCCTGGCCGTCGAGCTGGCGGACGCAGCCCCGGATCCGGTCATGACCTGCGTGGATCGGCCGCGCCGCGTGAGGCTGGGGTGTTGATCCTCCTGGTGATCGTCGGGAGCCTGCCGCTGGTCGGCGGATGGGAGCTTTTGCGGCCACGGCGGCAGCGGGAATACCCGGCCGTGCGACGGCGGCTGGGCAATATCGGGATCTGGCTGCTGAACCTGCTCCTAGCGGCTTTTTTCTTCCCGTCGTCCGCGGCCGTCCGGCCGAGCCTCGAAGCGGTGTCGGGCCTCGGCTTTCCGCGCTGGCCGATCGCTGACGCCGGGCTTGCGCTCGTGGCCGGGTTTCTGCTCCTCGACCTGCTGCGCTACCTCGTGCATCGCTGCGAGCATGCGGTGCCGCTGCTGTGGCGCTTTCACGCGCTGCACCACTCCGATCCCGATGTCGATGTGACGACCGCGGTCCGCCATCACCCGATCGAATATCTCTTGGCCTCGGCGGTTTATTGGACCGCGGTGATCGTGCTCGACGTCCCGGCCGGCGCCGTGCTGGTCCATGGCGGCGCAGTATTCGCCGCCGCTTCCGTCCAGCACGGCAACATTCGCTTGCCCGAAGCCCTGGAGCGGTGGCTGCAGCCGGTCCTGATGACGATCGACCTGCACCGCGTCCACCACTCGGTTTCGCCGGACCAGTCAAACGCCAATTACGGGGCGGTGCTGTCGCTGTGGGATCGGCTGTTCGGAACCTGCGTCGGCCTGACGCGGGCGCAGCACGACGCGATCGTCTTCGGCGTCGCCGAGCTGCCGCGCCGCGATTGCCTGAAACCATCGGCGATGCTGATGACGCCGTGGCGCCTCGCGCCGGTGAGACGGGTCGCGGCCGGCGGCTAGTCGGAGTCGGCCCGCGCCGTCGTCCGGGTCAGCATGTCGGCCTTGCGATTGAGCGCCTCGATCAGGCCGTCGACGCCCTGGCTGCGCAGGATGGCGGCGAATTCCGAGCGCCGGGTCGCGATTTCGCTGATCGTGCCGTCGACATAGATGTCGGCGATCAGCCAGCTGCCGCCGTCCTGGCGCATCAGGTAGTCGACCTCGACCGGATCGCCGTTGGCTTTGACGATCCGGCTGGTGACGACGACCCCCGAGGCGATCGGCCGCTCGCCGGTCACCTGCAGCTGTTGTCCGCCGTAGCTGTCGAACCGGTCGGCGTAGATCGCGGAGATGTAGCGCCCATAGCTTTCGGTGATCTGCTGCTGCTGCGCCGAGGTCAGCTCGGCCCAGGTCGGGCCCACCGACAAACGGGCCATCACCGGCAGGTCGAAGCTGCGGCGGATGACCGGCTCCAACCGCGCAAAGCGGCCGCTTTCGCCGAGGGTCGCCCCGATTTTCATCGTGCTGAGCAAGTTGGCATAGAGGTTCGCGATATTGTCGGCGCCGCTCGCCGCCACAGCCGGTCCGTGCAACGCAACGGCGGCGAGGGCCACCAACGCCGCAACACCGGCCGCCTTTCGCCCGAAGGCTCGGGTTGTCATCCGCCTCCTCGATGTCGACGATTTTATCGCTGAAATATCGTTGGTCATGGCTTATCTCTTTTGGCTCCGCTCTCCCGCCCGTCTAGGTGCGCGCAGCCGCGCGACTTTCAAGCGCATGGCTGTGCTGCGGCTGAGACAGCCGATACCGCGGGCGATGGTCTTGCACGTGGGGCATTGCGCACCACCGCGGCGTTAACCGGCATGCCGGGCCGCTCGCGCCGACCGACAAGTCCAGTTGCGACGCCCTGACGGCAGCGGCATGAAAGACCGGCAACGAAGCGCCGGGCATGACAGCGCCGGGCATGACGCGCGGAGCGCGTCGGCCGCCGGGCGGCATTCTCGGTCCAAGACAACGGTGAGGCATGCAATCCCCATTCGACCTGCTGGCGCTGCTGCTGCTGCTCGCCGCCATCTTCGGCTATTTCAACCATCGCTTTATCGGCTTGCCGCTGACCGTCGGACTGCTGCTGATGGCTCTCGTGCTGGCGATCCTGCTGATCGCCGCCGACGCCGCGGCACCCCAGCTCGGCCTCAAGCTCGCGATCCGCGGCCTGCTTGCCGGGGTCAATTTTCCGGTCGCCCTGCTCAACGGCTTTTTGAGCTTTCTGCTGTTCGCCGGCGCCCTCGAAGTTGATTTCGCCGAGCTGTTCGCGCGCAAATGGACGGTCCTGGCCCTGGCCACCTTTGGCACCCTCCTGTCGACGGCGCTGATCGCGGCGGCGCTGTCGGGCGTGTCGGCGGCGCTCGGGATCGGCATTCCGCTCGCCTGGAGCCTCGTCTTCGGCGCGCTGATTTCGCCGACCGACCCGGTCGCGGTGCTGCTGGTGCTGCGCCGGGTCGGCATCCCGCAATACCTGCAGGCGATCATCGCCGGCGAGAGCCTGTTCAACGACGGCATCGGCGTCGTGTTGTTTTCGCTGCTGCTGTCCTTGGCGACCGGCAGCGCCGGCGATGGGCACGGTGCGGCGGCGATCGCCGGCGAATTTCTGTTGTCGGCGGTCGGCGGGGGGCTCCTCGGCCTCGCGCTCGGCTATATCGCGTTTGCGCTGCTGCGCGGGGTCGACGACTACAATGTCGAGCTGATCATCTCGCTCGCCCTGGTGACCGGCACCTACAGCCTCGCTGGGATGATCAAGGTGTCGGGCCCGGTCGCGGTGGTCGTCGCCGGCATCCTGATCGGCAATCACGGGATGCAGCGGGCGATGAGCGAGCTGACCCGGCAGCATCTGAAGACGTTCTGGCTCCTGGTCGACGACACGTTGAACGCGCTCCTGTTTCTGCTGATCGGGCTCGAGATCGCGGCGATCGATCTGGCGGGGCGCGCGCTCGCGGCCACCGCGATCATGATCCCGATGGTCCTTGCGGCGCGCTGGCTCAGCGTCACCGCCTCGGCATTGCCGCTCAACCTGCGTCTGCCAGGCCGGTTCGGTTCGTTCGTGGTCCTGACCTGGGGCGGGCTGCGCGGCGGGATCTCGGTAGCGCTGGCGCTGTCGTTACCATCGACCGCTTATAAGGACACGATGTTGACGATTGGTTACGGCATCGTCGTATTCTCGATCGTCATCCAGGGGCTCACCCTCGAGCGGGTGGCGCGGCGGGCATTGCCGGCGCTGCCCGCCCCGGTTGCCGCGGATGACGCCTGAACCTCGCAGACCGGGTGCACCACACCCCTCGATCGCGCCGCAACGGCTTCGGGTCCACCGACGATCTCACGCGTGCCGCCGACCTCGCCGGAAAAAACCAACG
>CAVPFW010000028.1:0-50948 GCA_963703855.1 uncultured Alphaproteobacteria bacterium | reverse complement strand
TGGTGCCGATGGCTCGGACTGGCTGGGGCGGGAGGATTCGAACCTCCGTATGGCGGAATCAAAATCCGCTGCCTTACCACTTGGCTACGCCCCACCGGAAACCACATTTTCAGTCCAAACACCTTGTGCACTCTTCAATGATCGACCGCAGACCACCCCTATGCCGAAGCATACTCAAACTTTGTCCAACCACGCTCGCGCGAGACTGGAAGGGCGGCGGTTGCGCTCGGCAATCGAGCCGCCGACAACCTCGACCCGGCGCCCGGCAAGCAAGTAACCCATGGCGACCGCACGCTCAAGGCCTTCGGCGCACACGCTCCGGTGGTGCGCAGGTGGCTTGTGTCCTCCCCCCAACCACGATCGCATCCGTCTCGGCGGCGCGGCGATGCCCGATCTCGCCGAAGCTGGCGACAAACGCGCGCGATCCTCGCTGAGCGGCTCGGCGTGCTGTGACCCGGCGCTAGGCATCAGCGGCCCACGGCGGCCGGCGATGATGTCGCGGGGCTGAGGCGGAACACGTCCACACTCGCCGGCCCCTCCCGGACGTTTGCCACTCTGACGTAGTCGCGGACGAGCGCCGCGCGGACCAGCGCTGCCGCCTCGGGCGTCACCGCATCCCACCTGCTTTCGTCCACCACCAGGAACCGAGGACGCTCCGCCAGGATGCGCTCGATCTCGGCAAGGGGGTCGGTGCCGGTCAGCGCCGACTCCCAACCGACAAGGTGCGGCGGGAAGGGAAAGCGTGTCGGGGCCGGGATTCCAGCCAGGAAATAGATGATCGGCTGGGAGTTCACCACCCACGCCGTCGGCGCCGGGTCGCCGCGGATCGCCTTGGCGACTTGCCGCGGCATGTCGGGCCCCGCGAGGTTCGGCCATCCGTGCGCCAGCTTGCCGGCGACGGCGGTCAAAGGGACCAATGCAGCGATGCCGGCGAGCGCCCAGGGAGCCGCCGGGCGGAGATGCGGCAAGACCGCGCGCTCCGCGATGGCGGACAGCGCCGTACCGGACAGCAGCGCCAGCGGCGGCAGCAATACCAGGAAATAATGCGAATAGAACTTCCACGGTGCCGCCACCGCGAGGGCCTCGGCGGTCATCCACAACGCGAGCACCGCTGCCGCTGCCCGCGGCGGGGTCACTTCGCGCCCGCGCCAGCCGAACCAGATTCCCAACGCGCCCAGCAACAGCAGCGGCCAGATGGCGAGCAGGCTCTCTGCTGCCGTGGCGATCATGAAACCCGGCGATAGCGATATCGCCAAAAAGGCTCTCATGTAGCCGAAATTGCAATGCCAGAACGCGCCGAGCTGCCCGGCCGCCAGGTAGCCCACGGCGGTCACCGCCGTGGGCAACGCGCAGGCCGCGGCATAGAGGGCCGCCAAACCAGCCGCGCCCGCCGCACCGGCGCGGCTGCGCCATAGCCATGCCCCGGCGAGGGTCGCGAACGCGACCGCCGCCGGCACCGCGGCGACATACTTGATCCAGATCGCGATCCCGAACAGCAGCCCTATCCCGATGATCCTCCAGGCCTGATCGAGCCATCGACGAGCATCCCACCCGGTGGCGGCGACGCACAACGCCGCGACGGCGAAAGGCGCAAACAGCAGCTCGGTATTGGTGGCCAGGCCGCCGAGCCGAGTGCTGAAAGCCGCATACAGGACCGCCGCTGCCGGTCCCGACGTTCGCGGCAGCCCGAGCAGTGCGGCCAGCCGCCCCAGCAGCAGCGCGGTCGCCGCCACGCCGAGACAGCCAAGGAGCCGCACCGTCGGCACCGAGCTGCCCAGCACCGTCATGGCCGCCGCGATCAGCGCCGGCGCGCCGAGCGGCTTGTCGTCGAACACCGCCACATAAGGAAGCTGGCCATGCAGCAACGCCCGCGCGCCCAGGATATACAAGCTCTCGTCCCAGTCGATCACCGACGGCGGGATGCTGGGCAGGCGGACGAACACGACAAGCAGCAGCACGGTCGCCCATTCATGCACCGGCGAGCGCAGCAGCCAGGGGCCAATGATCTCGGGTTCTCGGGCGCCGGCCAGCGTCGGGTTGCCATGGTGCGCGTCCGGCAGCGGGCTCATCAAACATCATTCCGATGGGTTGCCGGCAGACCGAGCGTGCCGGACACCGAGCCGTCTGTCCGACGATGCTATCGAGAAATTCGATATGCGGCGAACCTCCATCCGTTTACGCGGCGACAAAGCCGCCGGCTGCGCACCACCAGCGCGGCTCGGCCGCTGCGAGCGCGGTGCGCGCCCGCTCGGCCGCTGCGCGGTCGGCGAACAGGGCAAAGCAGGTGGCGCCGCTGCCGCTCATGCGCACCACCAGCGCGCCGGGAAGCCGGCCTAGCGCCGCCAGAACGGCGGCGATCTCGGGAACAACGCCGATCGCGGCATCGGTCAGCTCGTTGCGAAGCGGCAGCAGCGCCCGGGCGAGCCCCTGGGCATGCTCCGGCATCGGGGCAAAGCGGCCGGCTTCGCCGAACGGGCCGCGGCGGGCGGCGAACACCGCCGCGGTCGGCAGCGCGACCCGCGGGTTGGCGAGCAGGATTCCGGCGTCCGGCAACGGCGAGGCGGGCTCGATCCGCTCGCCTATGCCCCCGACCCAGGCGGCTCGGGCATGCAGACAGACGGGGACATCGGCGCCGAGCTGCGCGCCGAGGCGGCCCAGGCTCTGGTCATCGATCGAGACGCGCCACAGCGTGCAGAGCGCCCGCAATGCCGCTGCCGCGTCGCTCGACCCGCCACCGATGCCGGCGGCGACCGGCAGGTGCTTTTCCAGACGCAGGGCGGCGCCCGCGGCGATCCCGGTGTGATCGGCGAGAAGGCGGGCGGCGCGCAGCACCAGGTTCGCCTCGCCTTCGCCGGCAAGGCTCGCCGCCTCCGGTCCGCCGACCTCGAGCGACAGCGCGGGAGCCGGGCGAGCGGCGACGCGGTCGCCGATATCGGCGAACGCGACGAGGCTGTCGATCAGATGATAGTTGTCCGCCCTGCGGCCGGTGACGTGCAGGTAAAGGTTGGCCTTTGCCGGAGCAAAGGTCGTGACCATCCCCCCAACTCGGTCAGGGCCGGCTCAGCCGCCGCCCGCCCGGGTGGTGGCGGTGGGCAGCCCGGCGTCGAGCTTTGCTTCGATCGGCTTGATGTCTTCCTTGTCGGGTTTGAATTGCAAAGCCCGCCGCCATTGGTAACGGGCCTCGCTCAACCGGCCGCTCTTCCAATAGGCGTCGCCCAGATGATCGTTGATCGTCGGGTCCTCGGGCACCAGCTCGATCGCTTTTTCGAGATACTCGACAGCGCTCGAATAGTCGCCGAGCCGGTAGTGCGCCCAGCCCAGACTGTCGACGATGTAGCCGTCCTCGGGCCGCAGCTCGACCGCCTTCTCGATCATCTTCAGACCACGATTGAGCTTTTGACCCCGATCGATCCAAGAGTAGCCGAGATAGTTGAGGACCAGCGGCTGGTCGGGCTTGAGCTCGAGCGCGTGCTCGAGATCGGCCTCGGCCAGGTTCCACTGCCCCGAGCGCTCGAAGGCGATGCCGCGGCTGTAGTAGAGCGACCAGCGCGGCGGTATGCCGGCCGCCTTCTGGCGCCGGATCGCCTCGCTATAGGCGTCAGCCGCTTCGGCAAAGCGCTTCTGACCACGGAGCAGATCGCCGAGCTGGATCTCGGCCGAGGCCCGCGTCGGCTCTTTCGCCGCCATCGCCTGGAGCTGGGCGACCGCCTCGCCGATGCGGTCCAAGGTTTCCAGGTTGGCGGCCAGACGGAGCTGCGCCGACCATGCATAAGGCGATCTTGCCGGGATGTCGGCGAGGATCGCGACGCTCTCCTTCGCCTTGTCCTCGGCGCTCAACAGGTCGGCGAGCAGCAGCTCGGCAACCGTCAGCCGAGGCCGCAGCTCGAGCGCGCAGCGGTCGTAGATCAGCGCCAGATCGATGGTCTCGGGCCGATTGACGACGCTCGCCAGATCGAACAGGGCCTCGGCGAGGCCGTCTGCGGCCGCTCCGATCAGCGGCGGCGGCGTGCCGACCGGCTTGCTCGCCAATACCAACTCGGCCAGCTCGCTGCCCGCGTTCTCCTTGACAAAGCGCTCATAGATCGCGTCGGCCCGATCGGGGCGCCCGTGACGCTGATAAAAATTGGCCATCGCATCGGTCAGACGCCAGTTGAGCTGGCCGGTCGCGTCGAGGGTCTTTTTGAAATTTTCTTCGGCTTTCACGGGATTTCCCGCAAAGTCGTAGAGGAGACCCAGCTGAAAATATTTGAGCGGCGCAAAACCGTCGAACTTGTCGAGCTCCTGCAGCGCCGCCTCGGCCCCGGCGAGGTTGCCCATGCCCATCCGTGTCCAGGCGCGCGCCAACGGGCCGACATAGCGGTGCAACCCGTCATCCGGCAGCGCTTCGGCGCGGGACAGCGCACCGGGCTTGTCGCCGGCCTTGACCCGATCGGTCATCAGCACGAGATCGGCGACCGCGTCGGAGGCGTCGAGCTTGAGCGCCTTTTCGGCGAGCGGGCGAGCCTCGGCGAAGCGGCCGTCATCCGCCTCCATCGAAAAGGTGCGGCTGATCAATTCGGGCGATTGCGGATCGGCACGCAAGGCCTCCCCAAACCATAAGGCGGCGGCGCCATAGTCGCGCTCCTCCTGCGCGTGCCGGCCGGCCAGATAGGCGCCGAACGGCGTATCGCCCGAGCCAAGCGGCGCCCCCTTGCTCGGCGACGCCACGCTCGCCGTGCCCGCCAACATTGTCAGCAGACAGCCCGCCAGACACCCGACCCGCGAGAACTCGATCACCGTCATCCCCATCCCTTTTCACCAATCCGCCTGGGTCACATATTCGGATAATTTGGGCCGCCGCCACCCTCCGGCACGACCCAATCGATGTTCTGCTCCGGGTCCTTGATGTCGCAAGTCTTGCAGTGAACGCAATTCTGCGCGTTGATCTGCAGGTACGGATCGACCGCCCCGGCCGGGTGCACGATCTCGTACACGCCGGCGGGACAATACCGCTGTTCGGGCGAATCGTAGAGCCGATAGTTGATGGTTATCGCCTTGGCGGGGTCGCGCAGCCGCAGATGAGCGGGCTGGTCCTCCTCGTGATTGGTGTTGGAGATGAACACCGAGGAGAGCCGGTCGAAGGTGACCTCGCCATCCGGCCTTGGATAGTCGATCCGCCGAGCAGCGCTCGCCGGCGTCAACCGGGTGTGGTCGGCGTGGTTGTGAAAAGTCCAGGGCGCGGCGCCGCACAGAATGTAGGTATCGAGCGCCGAATAGGCGAGCCCGGCCCAGAGCCCCCAGCGGAAGCTCGGCCGGATGTTCCGCACCCGGCGCAGCTCGTCCCACACCCAGCTCTCTCGAAGCGCGTCCCCGACCGCGGCGTCGCCGTCGCCGGCGAGCCGACGGAACACGGTTTCGGCCGCGACCATGCCGGACTTCATCGCGGTATGGCTGCCCTTGATCTTGGGCACGTTGACAAAGCCGGCGGCGCAGCCGACCAGCGCCCCGCCGGGAAAATCGAGCCGGGGGATCGACTGGAGCCCGCCTTCGTTCAACGCCCGCGCGCCATAGCTGATGCGCCGCCCCCCTTCGAGAAACGGGCGGATCGACGGATGGGTCTTGAAGCGCTGGAATTCCTCGAACGGGTTCAGATAGGGGTTGCGGTAATCGAGCCCGATCACGAAGCCGACCGCCATCTGCCCGCCTTCGAGATGATAGAGGAACGAGCCGCCATAGGTCGCGCTGTCGAGCGGCCAGCCGACGGTGTGGACGACGAGCCCGGGCTGGTGCCGCGACGGCATCGCCTCCCACAACTCCTTGATGCCGATCGCGTAGGTCTGCGGATCGATCCCGTCGCGCAGGCCGAAGCGCTCGACCAGGGTCTTGGTCAAGGAGCCGCGGCAGCCTTCGGCGAACAAGGTCTCCTTGGCGACGAGCTCGACCCCGCGCTGGTAGCGGTCGGTCGGCCGGCCATCCTTGCCGATGCCCAGATCGCCGGTCGCGACCCCGCGCACCCGGCCGGCATCGTCGTACAGCACTTCGGCCGCGGCGAAGCCCGGATAGATCTCGACCCCCAGCGCTTCCGCCTGCTCCGCCAGCCAGCGGCACAGATTGCCGAGGCTGATGATGTAATTGCCGTGATTTCTCATCTGCGGCGGGGTCGGCAGGCGCCAGGCGCGCGACACAGTCAGCAGCAGAAACCGGTCCTCTGCCGCCGGGGTGACAAGCGGCGCGCCACGCTCGCGCCAGTCGGGGATGAGCTCGTCGAGCGCGCGCGGCTCGAACACTGCGCCGGACAGGATGTGGGCGCCGACCTCCGAGCCCTTCTCGACGACGCAGACGCCGAGCTCGTGCCCAGCCGCGGCGGCGAGCTGCTTCAGACGGATCGCGGCGGCAAGGCCCCCAGGTCCGGCCCCGACCACGACCACGTCGTATTCCATCTGCTCGCGCGGCAACCGCTCCTCGCCCATCCTACCTCCGCCGGCAATTCCACAAAGCGACTATAGAGGATTGCGCCGGAAACGGATGCCGTCGACGCCGCCTCTCGCTGCCGCCCGCCCCGTGCCCGCATCCCGCCATATCATCCCTATTGCGCGAGCGAGCCGCTATCATCCGGGCGCGGGTAGGGCTATTTTCGCGCCAATTGGCTGCCGATGAAACTTCGCCGCGCCCCGCTCCCGTGATCCGCGTCATCCGCCATCCCGGCCCCCGATCGCACCACCCGCGCGGCGCGGTCCTGGCGATGGGCAATTTCGACGGCCTGCACCGCGGCCATGCGCTGCTGATCGGGCGGGCCCGCGATCTGGCGCGCGAGCACGGCCTCCCGACCGCGGTGCTGACCTTCGAGCCGCATCCGCGCAGCGTGTTCTTTCCGGCGACCGAGCCGTTCCGGCTGACCCCGTTCCGGGTCAAGGAGCGCGAATTGGCCCGGCTCGGCGTCGATCTGCTGTTCGTCCAGCATTTCGACCTCGCCTTTGCCGCGAAGAGCGCCGAGGATTTTCTGGCCGAGATCATCGTCGGGGCGATCGGCGCGTCTCACCTCGTCGTCGGCTGGGACTGCACCTTTGGCAAGAGCCGCCGCGGGACCCCCGATTTTCTGCGCGCCGCCGGGCCCGAGCGCGGCTTTGGCGTCACCATCATCGAGCCCATCCGCGGCGCCGACGAAGCGGTCTATTCCTCGACCCACATCCGCGAGCTGCTGAAGGCCGGCAAGCCGCGCGAGGCCGCGGCATTGCTCGGCCGGTTCTGGGAGATCGACGGCCGCGTCGCAACCGGCGACCGGCGCGGGCGCACGATCGGCTTTCCCACCGCCAATCTCGGCTTCGAGGATTATCTGCGGCCGGCTTTCGGGGTTTACGCCGTGCGCGTGTCGGGCGACGGCCCGGACGACCCGCTCGCCGGCCGCACCATCGACGGCGTCGCCAATCTCGGCCTGCGCCCGACGGTCGGCGGGTCCGAACCGCGGCTCGAAGCCCATCTGTTCGACCTCGACCTCGATCTCTACGGCCGCCATCTGCGGGTGGCGCTCGTCGACTTCATCCGCCTCGAGCGGAAATTCACTGGGCTCGACGCCCTGAAGGCGCAGATCGCCGCCGACGCCGCCCGCGCGCGCGCCATCCTCGCCGCCACCCCGCCGATCGAATAGGCGATGGCGATGGCCGAAACCGACGATCGGGACCACGGCCTGGAACGCAAGCTGGCGACCATCCTTTCCGCCGATGTGGCCGGCTACAGCCGCCTGATGGCCGAGGACGAGGAGCACGCGCTGCGGACTTTCCGCGGCCACAAGGAGGTGTTCGAGAAGCTCGTCGCGCTGCACCGGGGCCGCGTCTTCAACACTGCCGGAGACGCGATCCTCGGCGAGTTCGGCAGCGCCGTCGAAGCCGTGCGCTGCGCAACCGAGATCCAGGCGGCATTGCGCACCCGCAACGATCAATTGCCGGACGAGCGGCGAGTTGAGTTTCGCATCGGCGTCAATCTCGGCGACGTCATGGTGCAGGGGCAGGATCTGCTCGGCGACGGGGTCAATGTCGCCGCGCGGTTGCAATCGGCGGCAGTGCCCGGCGGCATCTGCATTTCGGGCAGCGTCTACGACCAGATCCGCAACAAGCTGTCGCTGTCGTTCAAGCCGCTCGGCGACGTGAGCTATAAGAACATCCCGCAGACGGTCCGCACCTTCGCCATCGCCGAGGCCGAAGGGCTGGGGGCGCTGCCGTCCCCTGTGCACCGCCGGCAACGAACCGCCCGCGGGCTTCCGCTGTGGCCGGTGATCGCCGCCGCTTTGTTGCTGATCGCCGCCGGCGCTGCCGCCTTCTGGGCCTATTCGGAACGTCAGCGCAGCCAAGCCGAATTCGCGCGGGAGGCCGAGCTCGCGTCCGAACGGACTGCGGCCGAACAGGTCCGCCAGCGTGCCCAAGCCCAGCGGCAGGCGAGCGAGGCGGCTCGACTACAGGCTGAATTGGCGGCGGACACGCGTGCGGGCGAGGGAGCGCGCCAGCGCGCCGACACCGAACGGCAGGCGGCCGAAGCCTCAAAGCAGCGGGCGCAGGCCGAGCAGCACCGGATTATCGGCGAAGGCCGCCGCCTTACCGAGGAGAACCGCAAGAAGGGCGAGGCCGCGCAATTGGCCACGGCGGCAATGCCGGCGCCGGCGCGAGTCCCGCCTGCGCCCTTGCCGCTCGACCCGCCGCGCACCCCACCCGCTGCGCCGAAGCCGGGCGCCGTCGCCGATCCGAGCGGGCTCTATCGCGGGCCGATCTGCTACGGCCCGGCTGCGGCCGACCCGGCCCGCTGCTTCCGGGCGCAGGCCGCCGTCCTCGGCAGTCGGATCTCGGGCCAGTGGCCGGCCCGCGGCCGCGGCGCCACGATGTATCTGGCGGGCGATATCTCGCCGTCCGGTGAGGTTGTGATCCATATGCACGCCCAACGGACCGACGGATCGCGCTTTGCGGTCATCGATTTGATCGGGACCTTGCGCGACGGGCGGATCGACGCTTCGGGCGGTTTTCGCAACGGCCGCCACGTCACCATTAATTGGCTCAAGGACTGAGCTTGCGACGGCCCTTTCGTTGACGAGGTGGCCGTCGTTCCCCATATTCCGCGTCCGTTCTGGAAAGCCCCGAGCCGATGCCGACGGATTATCGTCCGACTGTCTTTTTGCCCAAGACCCAGTTCCCGATGCGCGGAGATCTGCCGAAGCGCGAGCCGCTGATCCTCGCGCGCTGGCAGGCGATGGACCTCTACCACCGACTGCGCGAGGCCGCGCGGGGCCGCGAGAAATTCATCCTGCACGACGGCCCGCCTTACGCCAACGGCCACCTCCATATCGGCCATGCGCTGAACAAGATCCTGAAGGACGTGGTCAATCGCTCGCAGCAGATGCTGGGCAAGGATGCACCCTATGTCCCCGGCTGGGACTGCCACGGCCTGCCGATCGAATGGATGATCGAGGAAAAGTACCGGGCGAAGAAACTTTCGAAGGACAGCGTCCCGCCCGACCGGTTCCGCCGCGAGTGCCGCGAGTTCGCCGCCCATTGGATCGAGGTGCAGAAGGGGGAGTTCGAGCGCCTCGGCGTCGTCGGCGACTGGGCCAATCCCTATACGACGATGGCCTATTCGGCCGAGGCGCAGATCGTCCGGGAGATCGGCAAGTTCCTGGTCAATGGCGGGCTCTACCGGGGCTCGAAGCCGGTCTTGTGGTCGGTCGTCGAGCAGACCGCGCTCGCCGAGGCCGAGGTCGAGTATCACGACCACAAATCGACCACCGTCTGGGTGCGGTTCCCGATCTTGCGCACCGGCCTGCCCGCCCTGGTCGATGCGGCGGCGTTGATCTGGACGACGACGCCGTGGACCTTGCCCGGCAACCGCGCGATCGCATTCAGCCCGGCGCTCGACTACGCGGTAATGCGGGTCGACCGGGCAGGGGAGGGGGCCCGCGCGCGGCCCGGCGAGACCCTGCTGGTCGCCGCCTCCCTGGCCGACGAAGTCGCGGCGAGCGCCGGTATCGAGGCGTATTCGGTCCTCGAATCTTACCCCGGCGCGTCCCTTGAGGGTACGGTGGCACGCCATCCGCTCGCGGGCCAGGGCTACGAGTTCGAGGTGCCATTGCTGGCGGCGGGCTTTGTCGCGGCCGATCAAGGCAGCGGCCTCGTCCATATCGCGCCGGGCCACGGCGCCGACGATTTCGAGCTCGGCCAGGCAAACGGGCTGCCGGCGCCCGACACCGTCGGCCCGGACGGCGTCTATCTGCCGGGCGTGCCGCTGTTCGCCGGCCGCACGGTTTATCGCCCGGACGGCAAGCCGGGCGATGCCGACGAGGCAGTCATCGCAGCGATCGATGCAGCGGGTGGCTTGCTGGCGCGCGGCACGCTCGTGCACAGCTACCCGCATTCCTGGCGGTCGAAGGCGCCGTTGATCTTTCGCAATA
The DNA here is from genome assembly GCA_963703855.1 of uncultured Alphaproteobacteria bacterium. Lineage (GTDB taxonomy): Bacteria > Pseudomonadota > Alphaproteobacteria > ATCC43930 > CGMCC-115725 > AP-15. The sequence goes on along the minus strand of CAVPFW010000028.1, from coordinate 40,543 downwards.
CGCCGCAATGGTTCATCAGCATGGCGGCCAACGGTCTGCGCGAGAGGGCGCTGGCGGCAATCGCCGAGGCCCGCTGGGTCCCGCCGCAGTCTCGCAACCGGATCGAGGCCATGGTCGAGAGCAAGCCCGACTGGTGCGTGTCGCGCCAGCGCGCCTGGGGCGTGCCGATCGCGGTCTTCACCCATCGCGACACCGGCGAGCCGCTGCGCGACCCGGCGGTCGTGGAACGCGTCGCCGCCGCAGTCGAGCGCGATGGTTCGGACATCTGGTTCAGCGCCGATGCGTCGCAATTCCTCGGCAACGCCTATGACCCGACGGAATGGGAAAAGGTCACCGACATTATCGAAGTGTGGTTCGATTTGGGGTCGACCCATGCCTTTGTGCTCGAGCAGCGGCCGGAGCTCGGGTGGCCCGCCGATCTCTATCTCGAAGGCTCGGACCAGCATCGCGGCTGGTTTCAGTCGTCGCTGATCGAGGCCTGCGGCACTCGTGGCCGCGCCCCTTACGGGGCGGTCCTGACCCACGGCTTCGCGCTCGACGAACAAGGCCGCAAGATGTCGAAATCGCTCGGCAACGTGGTCGCCCCGCAGGAGGTCATGCAGCAGAGCGGCGCCGATATCCTGCGGCTGTGGGTGGTCGGCTCGGATTATTCCGAGGATGTCCGCATCGGCCCGGAGATCCTGAAGCGCCAGAGCGACGCCTATCGCCGCCTGCGCAACACTTTGCGCTATCTCCTCGGTGCGCTCGACGGCTTCGCGCTTGATGAGGCGGTGGGCGTCGAGGCGATGCCCGAGCTAGAGCGCTGGATATTGCACCGCCTGGCCGAGCTCGACCAACAAATCCGGCGTTCGATCGCGGCATTCGATTTCCACGGCATGTTCACCGTCCTGCACAATTTTTGTGCAACCGATCTGTCGGCCTTCTATTTCGACATCCGCAAGGATCGGCTCTATTGCGACGCGCCCGACGACATCCGGCGGCGGGCGACGCGCACCGTGCTCGACCTGTGCTTCGACTGCCTGGTGCGCTGGCTGGCTCCGATCATCTGCTTTACCGCAGAGGAAGCCTGGCTCTCCCGCTATGGCGACGCCCCGGACCGCAGCATCCACCTCGAGCTGTTCGCCGAGGTGCCGCCGGCCTGGCTCAACCCGGCATTGGGCGAGCGCTGGGCCGTGCTGCGCGACCTGCGCCGGGTCGTCACCGGCGCCATCGAGCTCGAGCGCGGCGCCAAACGGCTGGGCTCGAGCCTTCAGGCCGCGGTCGAAATCTTCGTGCCCGAACGTCTCGTCGAGCTCGTCCGCGGGATCGACCTGGCCGAGCTGTGCATCGCCTCGGCCGCCACCGTCCGCGTCGCCCCGGTTCCCGACGGCGTCTTCACCCTGCCCGACCTCGCCGATATCGGGGTTCGGGTATCGGCGGCGCCGGGCGAGCGCTGCGAGCGGTGCTGGCGGGTGCTGCCCGAGGTCGGACAGGTGCCCGGCCATGACGATCTGTGCCGTCGCTGCGCCGCAATCGTCGGGTCGGGCGATACCCTGGCGCGCGCGGCGGGTGCCGGGTGATGCTGGCGCGCGGGCTCGCCGTCGCAGCCTTCGTCGCCATCCTCGATCAGCTCAGCAAGGCCGCGGTCCTCGCCCATTTCGCCGGGCGCGTGTTCGCCGGCGAGCGGATCGCGTCGTTCTTCGACCTCGTCCTGACCTACAATCGCGGCATGAGCTTTGGCTTGTTCAATACCGGTGCGGCAGCCGGCGCGAGGCTCGACGCGCTGATCTTCTCGGCCGCCGCCGCCGCAATCGTCGCCGGCCTCGTCTACTGGCTGAGCCGGGTGTCGAGCTCGCTTCTCGGTGTCGCCATCGGCTTGATCATCGGTGGTGCAGTCGGCAATGTCGCCGACAGGATTCGCCTCGGCGCCGTCGTTGATTTTCTCGATTTCCATATAGGATCTTGGCATTGGCCGGCGTTCAACCTTGCCGACAGCGCCATTTGCGTTGGAGTGGCGGCAATGCTGCTCGACAGCTTGCTTCTGCGCCGCGAAGCGCATTAGATACCGGGCGGGAGGGACTACTGCCATGATCCAATATCGCCGGGTGCGCGGCAGGGAGCGGGGCCGCGTTTCGCTTTGCGTTGTTTGCCTGGCCGGAGCCTCGCTGCTTCCAGGCTGCTCCGATTTCAAGCAACTGGTCGGTCTCGATCAGCCGATGCCTGACGAGTTCGCTGTCGAATTGCGCGCGCCGCTGACGATCCCGCCGGATTTCGACTTGCGCCCGCCGCATCCGGGGGCGCCGCGGCCGCAGGAGAAGAGCGCCGATCAGCAGGCCCAGCAGGTCATGGAGCAGGCCGGGCCCGGCGAGCCGGGCAAGCAGGCCTCCGATCTCCGGCTGCGCGGGTCGGCGGGCGGCTTGCCCGACATCGGCGCGCCCGCCGGGCAGGCGCCCGACCCGAATTCGATCGTCGGCTCGCAGAGCCTGTCCAACAAGCTGCTGGGCTACGGCGACACCGGCGGCGCCGGCGCCACGGTGCAAAAGCGCGACACGACTCCGTTGAAGGGGGTCTATTGAGCGGCCGCCCGGCTTCGCCGACGTGACGCTCTTCGATCTCTCCGGACGGGTAGCGATCGTCACCGGAGGCAATGGCGGGATCGGTCTCGGCATGGCGCGCGGGCTCGCCGCGGCCGGCGCCACGGTGGTGGTGGCGGCGCGCGACGCCGTCAAATCCGAGACGGCGGTCGCATCGCTCGCCGCCCTCGGCGGCCAGAGCGCCTTCATAGCGCTCGACGTCGCGGACGAGGGCTCGTGCCGGGCGATGGTCGATGCGGCCGTAGCCCGCTTCGGTCGGCTCGACATCCTGGTGAACAACGCCGGAATGTCGATTCGCCGGCCGGCGGAGACCTACTCGGCGGCCGAATGGCACCTCGTCATCGACACCAACCTGACCGGCGCGTTCTACTGTTCGCAGGCCGCGCACCCGGCGATGAAACGGGCCGGCGGCGGCAGGATCATCAATATCGGCTCGATGTATTCGATCTTTGGCGCGGCTTATGCCATCCCCTACGCCGCGAGCAAGGGCGGGCTCCTGCAGCTGACCAAATCCCTGGCCGCGGCCTGGGCGGTGGACAACATCCGGGTCAACGCGGTTCTGCCCGGCTGGATCGACACCGAGCTTACCCGGAATGCGCGGCGCGAGGTCGCCGGTCTGCACGAGCGCGTGCTGGCGCGCACCCCGGCCGGCCGCTGGGGCGTGCCCGATGACCTCGCCGGCGTCGCCGTCTTTCTCGCGTCGCCCGCGTCCGACTTCGTCACCGGCGCCGCGATCCCGGTCGACGGCGGCTTTTCGGCTTCGGCCTGACCCCGTGACCCGGCCGCGGGCGTGGCACCGCGCGGAGAGGCAAGCCCGTGCGGCTGACCCGGTTCTCAAATCTTCTCGACGTTCCACATCAGGATTGCCGGGGTCGTCAGCACCCCTTTGATGTTCGTGCGGTAGGCGGTTTTCGGCATGTATTGGCCGACCGGGATGTAGGGAACCACCTCAAAGGCGCGCTCCTGGATCTGGGCGGCGATGCCCTGGCGGTCTTCGAGGTCGCTCGCCTTGACCCATTGGGCGCGCAACGCCTCGATCTTGTCGTCGCTCGGCCAGCCGAACCAGGCTTTCTTGCCGTTGCAACGCAGCGGCTGGTTCAAGGTCGGGTCGAGCATGTCGGCGCCGGTCCAGCCGGTGCCAAAGACGTTCCAGCCGCCCTCGTCGATCGGCTTCGTGGAGGCGCGGCGGGTCACGACCTGGCCCCAATCCATCGCCGCGATCTCGACGTTGAGCCCGAGCTTCTTCATCAGGTCGGCGACAACCAGCGCTTGCGCGTGCACGGGCGGCTGGTCGGTGCCGTCGAGGACGACAATCTTCTCGCCCTTGTAGCCGGCTTCGGCGACCAGCTTTTTGGCCTTGTCGAAATCGCGCCTGCCGGTCAGCGCCTCGGCGCCGGCCTTGCTCTCCATCGGCGAGCCGCAGGTATAGAAAGAAGCGCAGCTTTGCCAATTTTTCGGGTCGCCGGCGATCGCCGTCATGAAATCGGCCTGGCTGGCGACCGCCAGCACCGCCTGCCGCATCTTGACGTTGTCGAAGGGCGGCCAGAGGTGGTTGAACCGCAACGTCTGCGGAAAGCCCATCGGGCCGGCGTCGGCGACGGTCGACGTCATGACCGGCGAAGACCGGGACGAGGTCGAGCGGCGGGTTTTCCCACCAATCCACCTCGCCGCTGTTGAGCGAGGCAGCCGCGGTCGCGTGGTCCGGAACCACCAGCCACTCAACCCGGTCGACCTTGACCACCTTGCCGCCCGAGGCCCAGTTCGGCGGCCCCTGGCGCGGCACGTAATCGGTGTTCTTGACATAGACCGCCTTGTTGCCGGGCTGGAATTCGGAGGCGACGAATTTGAACGGCCCTGACCCGACCATCTCGGTGATCTGCTGATAGGGATCGGTTTTGGCAAGCCGCTCGGGCATGATGAACGGCGCCAGGCTCGACACCTTCGAGATCGCGCCGATCAGCAACGGAAACGGCTCCTTGAGCCGGATCGAGAAGGTCTTGTCCTCGCCGCCCTTCATCTCGGCGATTTCGCCGGCCAGGGTCTGGCCCAACGAGTCGCGCGCCATCCAGCGGGTCAGCGACGTGGTGCAATCGATGCCGCGCACCGGTTGACCGTCGTGGAATTTGAGCCCGTCGCGCAATGTGAAGCTGTAGAACATCTTGTCAGCCGATAAGGTGTAGTCCCTGACCATCTGCGGCTGCGGCGCGAACTTGTCGTCGAGCGCGAAGAGCGTGTCGAACACCATGTAGCCGTGATTGCGGGTGATGTAGGCGGTCGTCCAGATCGGGTCGAGCACGCGCAGATCCGACTGCGCGATAAAGCGCAAGGTCTTGTCGGCCGCCGCGGCGCGCGCCCGGCGCCCGAAGCCGTGGGTGACGACCGCCGCCGCGCCGGCGCCCGCCGCGAAGTCGCGGCGCGTCATCCGATAAGCCATCCCTGACCTCCCTGTGTTCGGCGTTGGCGGTTCGGAGGATAGCAAGAATCGGACCGCTCGACGCCCTCGATTCGGTTGACGCGGTCCGGGCGTGGCTCCTATCTCGGGCGATGGGTCCGATGCGCCTCGACGATTTCGATTACGCAGCTGCCGCGCGAGCTGATCGCGGATCGCCCGTGCGAGCCGCGCGAAGCCGCGCGCTTGCTGCGCATCCCGGCGGCGGGGGGATGGGAGGACAGGCGGATCGCCGATCTGCCGGCATTGCTGCGCCGCGGCGACCTGCTCGTCTGCAACGACACCAAGGTGATCCCGGCGCGCCTCGTCGGGCAACGTGGTGCGGCGACGGTCGAGATCACCCTCCACCGCGATCTGGGCGGCGGGTCGTGGCGCGCCCTCGCCAAGGGTGCCCGCCGGCTGCACCGGGGCGACCGGCTGTCCTTCGCCGAGGATTTCGCTGCGGCGGTCGCCGAAAAGCATCCCGAAGGCGATTTGACCCTGCAATTCGACCGCGAAGCCGGGGCGCTCCGCACCGCGCTGGCGCGACACGGGACCATGCCGCTGCCGCCCTACATCAAGCGTCCGCGCGCCGGCGACCCGCGCGACCGGGACGACTACCAGACGATCTTTGCCCGCGTCGAGGGTGCGGTGGCGGCGCCGACCGCGGGTCTGCACTTCACCCCGGCCCTGGTCGCGGCGCTGGCGCGCAGCGGCATCGAATGCGCGAGCCTGACCCTCCATGTCGGGCCCGGGACCTTTGTGCCGGTCAAGACCGCCGACCCGCGGGACCATCCTATGCACGGCGAATGGGGCGTTCTTTCCGCCGATGCCGCCGCGCGGATCGGCGAGACGCGGCGCCGCGGCGGGCGCATCGTCGCGGTCGGCACGACGAGCCTTCGGCTGCTCGAAAGTGCTGCGGCCGAGGACGGCGAGGTGCGGCCCTTTGCCGGCGAAACCCGGTTGTTCATCATGCCGGGATACCGCTTTCGCGCGGTCGACATGCTGCTGACGAACTTTCATCTGCCGCGCTCGACCCTGTTCATGCTGGTCGCGGCGCTGGCTGGGCTCGAGCGGGTCAAATCCGCCTACGCCCACGCCGTGGCGCGGCGCTACCGCTTCTTTTCCTACGGCGACGCCTGCCTGGTCGAGCGCCCTCCCGCCGCGTCCGCGACCGGGGCCGGCGGCGGCCCCCATGCGGTTGCGCGCGTCTGTTGTCGCGACTAGTCTGGCGCACCGGCCGCACGCGGCGCGCCGGCAGGCGTGGAGGGGTGGCCGAGCGGTCGAAGGCGCACGCCTGGAAAGTGTGTAGACGGTGACGAATCGTCTCGCGGGTTCGAATCCCGCCCCCTCCGCCAGAACCGCCTTTCGGCTCTGTTCTGCTCAGGCGAGCGATAGCTGTAATCGCAAGAGGTTCGCCTCGTTCCATCCGCCATTGTTGGTTCCAGTCCGTCTCGACCCCAACGGATCGGCAATGCGCCAAGTCGGCATTCCTTTATTCGAGAGCGGGCTGGTCGGCCGAGGGGGTAGCATCGCCAAGGCGGAAGAGAGGAATGTGAGATTGATCGAAGCCGGCCGAGGATCAGAGTGCGGTTACTCGAGCGTCCTAAGAAACAGGCGGTAGGCTCCACGCGCACCGTCGATGTCCCCGGCACGATGATGCGCCGCGACCAGACCTATCCATTCCCGCAGCCCGGCGCTCCCGCTGTCTACGACGGCACGAAATTCCCGGCGTGCCGCCTCCCGTTCACCGAGCTGCAGCAGACAGCAGCCGATGACGAACGCCCTCTCCGCCCGCCCGCGGTCGAGGCGATTGTAGCAGCGCAGCGCCTCGTCAAAACGCCCGCGATCTTGCCAGTAGAGCCCCCATCGTCAGACCCGGGAGCAGCCGGCGATGCTCGAAAACACGCCGGGCTTCGGCGCCGCGGGCACGGCCGGCACGGATCAACGCTCGAGCGTAGAGATCATGATCGAGATTCCTCGGCCAGGTCTGGATCGGCACTTGAGATCACGTCGCAGACCAACCGCGGACAATCGGATTGCAGCAGCTCTTCGAGGTCGGGCAGCCAAGCCCGGTTGACGGCTGTCTCGGCGTCGGTGAACATCAACGCGCTGTGCGACCAGACGGCATCGGCGGGAAGATCGGCGGTTTCAATACGCTCGGCCAGAAAGCGGACGCGCTCGCCAAAACCGACCGCTCGGGCAAAAAATTCGGCAATCCCGACCAATTCCGGCTGCGTCTCGACGCCGGTGGCGCGGCCGCCAAAGCCGGCAAAGGCAAGACACCATTGACCGACCCCGCACCCCCGGGTCGAGCCCGACAGCACAGTCGGCAAACCCCAGCCACCGCAGAGACTTGGCGCAGCGGCCCAAGCCCTTGTAGCGGTCAATCGCATACGAGACCACCTGCCGATGCCGGGCGGGATCAAGCTTCGCCGGCACCGGGAGCCCGTTCTCCAGGAGCTCCGAAATTTCTTGGTTAATCTCGCGCGGGGGTAGAGGGGAGATTTTCTAAACCGAGGGAAATTCCGCCGAGCGCGCGCGACGAGGGGCGCGGTGCGCGGCTCTTGCACGGCATGTTCCGGAATGGCCGATTTGAGCGAACGCCCGCGCGCCGCGACGCCGGCGTGCCGGGCAAACGGCCAGTGCGGCGGTCCCGCAGCCGGCACCGAGCAGTCGATCCGACCGGGACGGCGCCGCGCTCTCAAATACCGCTTGGCCATCGAGCGAGGCCGACACGCCGCCGCCGATGCCCGCGCGTTGCAGTCTGCTTCTCCGAACGCTGGATTTTTTCAATGCAGAAGCTCGCCGGCGCCGAACGGACGCGGCCGCTTGTAGCACGTGAAGTTAAGAAATTCTTCCAGGCCCGTCAGCGTAGCCCGGTCCGTACCGACTATCCGCACGAACTCGGCATCCCTGCGCAGCCGCGCGGCGATCTCGGAATTGGCCATTTCGGAGAAGCAGTTTGGGCCGGGTCGATTTCCGAAATAGCCGTGAGAAGAGGCTTTTAGACGCAAGCCGGTGGCGGACAACATCGTCGGCAATGCAGCCACGGTGCTGAAATTGCCCGGCTCCGCTGCGTCACGTCCCTCGCTCAATCGGCACAATGCTGCTTCGACCGCCGTCTGAGAGCCATTGCCGACTAGGGCCTTTGCGCAGCGCACTGACTGCCGCCAGACTGTCGGGTAATGATGAAGGAGGACCAAGCCACCCGGTCTAAGACACCGGGCGATTTCCAACAGCAATGCCCGCCGGTGATTGCGATGCAACGCATCGCCGTGCACCCAGACGCCATCGACCTCCCCCTTGTCGAACGGCACAGCTATTGGCGAAGACGAAACGATGATGTCGACATTTGGCAATTCGAAGCGGTCGAGCAGCCTCCGGATTCGAGGCAGCTCCCGAGGAATGACCACCGTCAGCGTCTCATTGGCCTCGGCGAGGAATGGCATGAACGCGTCATCCTGGCCAACTTGAACTATCCGGCCGAGAAGAGAGAACCCGCGGCGATGGACGAGACTCCGCGCGGCATCGATGCTCGCGGTCGTCGGCTTGAACTCGCTACCCCCGTCCCCGCCTGGGAGCACGGAATCATCAGGGCGAATCCTGCCGCGGAACCGGGTCCGACTGCTGGCGATTAGTTCATCTCGGCTATCCTTGCTAACCTCGCGCAAGGACTTCCCTTCGAGACTTCTAGGAAGCCGGCATCCTTTGCAGTAGCCCAATTCGTCGATCGGGTTATTGATTGTCTGGCGGAGCCTTTGGAATTCAGGCCCATTCCACGTTCCCCGCGGGTCATGAAAATCGCGCGCTCGGCCGTAGCGCCAATCAAACCGGGGAATCCCGCCGAAGAACCCGCAACAAGGCCGAACCTCGTCTTGAATTCCGATGTGAAGGGTGGTCCAGGGGGCGACGCAGTACGGCGGCAACCCGTCCGCCGCCAGGTTCACGAAGTTTCCGCCGACCGTCCGTGGCTTGCTCGAGGTGTTTGCCATCTGATCCAGGGTCTGTTCGCGGGATGCCGGTGCGTCGCGAGCCCTAGCGGCCGGCTTGGTGTCTACATACGGGACTCGTCCGATGATTTTGACAGCGTGCCGTCTGCACTCATCGACAAATTGACGCAGCGCGGGCGCTGCGATATCGGAAACTTGCCAAATACTGTCGACTTCACTCATCCACTCCCGTTGTGGATGCTTGGCAATGACCTCAGGATAAACAGGGCGCAGCAGAGCCAAGTTCACCTCGGAAATGTCCAAGGAGCGCAGGAGGGCCGGGAGCTCGGGCATCTCTTCGACGTTTCCGCGATGCAGAACCACCGAAACCCGGACTGCCGGCCGCTCGGTACCCAGCCGGATCTTCTCTTCAGCCAACAGGCGCAGCCCGGTGATCGTCGGCTCCCAATCGATCTTCATCGTTCGTTTGTAGGTGTCGGCGCGAGCCGCATTCAGCGATACGATCAGTCGGGTCACATTGCCGACCACGGCGTTGCGAATATGAGCGTCTACAAACTTTGACCCGTTGGTGATGAAATGCATGCTGATATGCGGGGCGTTAATCTTAATGAACTCAAGCATCCCGGCAACCCCGGGATGCACGAAAGGCTCGCCGAGGCCGTTGTTCGGGTTGAGATGCATGACGAACTTAAGCCAATCGAGCCGCTTGAACTCCTCCTCGGTGCTGCTTCGGCCGATCACCTTGTCGGCGACATATGCGCAAAACGTGCACCTCGCATTGCACACGTCGGTGAGCGGAAGCTTTAGGAAATGCGGGAAAGACGATACGATCGACTGGTTCCGCGAAGCCTCCCAATAGGCCAGCCGCGCATTGGCCGCGATCAGCTCGGGAGAGGAGGGCAGGTTGTCAACGACGGCCTCCCGAACGAATGCTCGGCATTGGTCCTGGCCCCAGTCGGCAATGGGGTTGCCTGCCAGAAACCGTGCGTCCGAGTGCCGCATGAACGCCAAGCTGTTGATCGTCTCGAAATAGCTCGAATCCATCGACACTCTCCCCGACGGCTCCGGTCCACCGTGATATTGCGGCATTCCCCCTATGGCGAGGACCGGGCGATCACGCTCAACTTTGAGCTCCCTTCTTAACATATTCAACAGGAATTCAGAAGCGGAGGACAATTTACGCCGCTTCCGAAGTCGTGTCGAACGTCATGCTCGATTTGGTCATTTTTCGCGTGATCAGTCAGAGTGTTTCCGAGCGCCCGAGGCGACGCCGCGGACAAAATCGGCGGACCCTCGGCTGCGAGCGGCAATATTGGGGGGAGGGGATGTGCTGGCCGGCTTGCCGGAGGCGGTCGATGCAGCGGGTGGAACAGCGCCGCTCCGCGACCGCTCGAGTCCGGGCGCGGTCAGCCGGCCGAAGCAAGTCCGGGGGTCAGAAGTTGGGCGACCGGAGGTTCGGCGCGACCGGTTGCGCGACCGCCGCATCGTTGGCGCCGCCAGTCTTGAAGATCCCCTCGCGAACCAGCCGATCGCGGACGGTTTCGAGCACGCCGAGAAGTCTGGGCCAAGCCCTGGATCGGGATCGCTACGGTGAATTCGGCGACGGCGCGAACCTCGCGGCCCCCGCCGCCGGCGGCGACCGCTTCGAGGCGCTGAAACTCCAGTCGCGCCACCCCGTTCAGGATCGAAACGTCCTTGAGGCTGTCGCAGAAATAAGTCGGCATCGGGTCTTTCCCACTGCTCAGGGCTCGTGCAGGCTCTCGTCGATGACCCGCGTCAGCGGGTTCAGCACATAGTGCAGGATCGAGCGCCGCCCGATCTTGATGTCGGCGACGAGGCGCATCCCCGGCCGCAGCTCGAAATCCGGCGGCAGGTTGCGGAACTTCGACGGGGTCAGCACGACCCGCCCGCGGTAATGGATCGGGCTTTGCCGGATTTGCGTCTTGAGCCCGGGCACGGTCATGTCCTCTGCGGTCTCGCGCGCGCTGTCGTCCTCGATCGTATCCGGCGCCAAGGTCTTCAACACGCCGTGGGCGAGGCCGTATTGCTGCCACGGCAAGGCCTCGAACTTGACCGTCACCGGGTCGCCGAGATGAACCCGGGCGACATCGCGGGTGTCGATCTCGACTTCGGCGACGAGCGGCCCCTCTGCGGGCACCAGCCGCATCAGCGGCTCGGCTTCGCGCACGACGGCCCCCTCGGGCCGCGAGGCCACCGCCAATACGGTTGCGTCGCGCGGCGCCCGCAGGACGGCGAGCCGATGGCGCAGCCGCGCCTTCGACAGCTGCGCCGCGGTCGTGTCGCGGTCGCTGCGGGTCTGCGCCATCTCCTCGGCGAGCTTGCGCTTCCATTCGTCGACAAATGCGTCGCGCTCGGCCCCCGCCGCAGCGGTTTCGTCCGCTAGTTTCTGCTGCTCGCCGAGATTGGTGCCGAGGCGCGACTGCGCCTCGACCCGGCGCTGGCTGGTGTCGATCAGCTTGAGCCGCGAGGCCAAATCCTTCGCCACCAAGGTCCGGTAGATGTCTTCGGCTTGCGCGGCCAGGCGGATCTGTTCCTGCAGCCCTTGGGCCTCGGTCTTATGGGCCGCGAGATCCGCTCGGTATTCCTCGATCTTGCCTTCGAAAGCGGCGATGCGGGCGGCGTATTCGTCGCCCCTTTTGCCGAAGATGTCGCTTTGCGTGCGCTCGTCGTCGTTGGGGTCGCGCGGATCGTAGGCGATCCCGGCGAGCTCGGCCGCGATGCGGTCGCAGGCCGCCTGCAGATGGCCCAGCTTGGCGCTGAGCTCGGCCTCGTCGGCGCCGGTAAAGGTCGGGTCGAGCCGCGCCAGCACCTCGCCCGCCTTGACCTTCTGCCCCATCCTGACGGCGATCGAGCGGACCACCGAGGTTTCGAGCGGCTGGATCACGATCTCGCTGTCACTGGTCACGATCCGCCCGTTGGCGCTGACGATGATGTCGACCTTGGCCAGCGCCAGCGCCCCCGCCGCGGCGGCGACGAGCCCGGCCATCAGCCACAACACCACGCGGCGCCGCGGCGGGGCATAGAGGGCGCTCTGAAAATCGTAGTCGATCAGCGCGCGCGGCGCCGGCGCGACAGCGCTCGGCCGCGAAGTGGTCAAGGCGGTCCCGGTCATCGGCGCACGATCACCGATAAGCCGGCCACTGATAAGCCGGCCACTGATAAGCCGGCCACTGATAAGCCGGTCACTGATCGACCGGTCACTGATAAACCTTGGCCTGCTGCGACCATAGCTGGTTGTAGGGCAGGCAGCTGCGCAGCAGGGCATGGTGCGGGCCGATTTCGACGATGCGGCCCTGGTCGACGACGACGATCTGATCGGCGCGGGCGACAAAGGACAGCCGGTGGGTGACGATGATGATGGTGCGGCCGCGAGCGATGCCGGCGAGGTGCTGCTGCACGATTGCCTCGCTTTCAGGGTCGAGCGAGCTGGTCGCCTCGTCGAACACCAGCACCGGCGGCGCATGGATCAACGCGCGGGCGATCGCCAGCCGCTGGCGCTGGCCACCCGACAAATTGGCGGCACCTTCCTCGAGCATCGTCGAATAGCCCTGCGGCAGCCGCTGGATGAACTCGTGCGCCCCGGCGACCTGCGCGGCCTGCACGACCTCGTCCAGCGAGGCGGCCGGCTTGGTCATCGCGATATTGTCGCGCACCGTGCCGCGGAACAGAAAGTTCTCCTGGAGGACGACGCCGATCTGGGTGCGCATATGGGCGAGGTCGAGCTCCTTCAGATCCTGCCCGTCGATCTTTACGAGCCCGGTCTGCGGCCGGTAGAGCCCCTGCAACAGCCGGGTGATCGTCGTCTTGCCCGAGCCGCTGCGCCCGACGATGCCGACGATCTGGCCGGGCTCGATCGCAAACGAGATGTCCTTGACCGCAGGCGTCGCCGAGCCCGGATAGTGGAACGTCACATCCTCGAACTCGATGTGCCCCTTGACCCGCGGCGCGAGCTGGCCGCTCGCCGGCTCGGGCTTGGTCTGCATCAGCTGCGCCAGCAGTTTCAGGGACAGCACCGCCTTCTGATACTCCTGCATCAGGGTCGAGGCCTGGATCAGCGGCTGCGCCAGCCGCAGCCCCAGCATGTTGAACGCGATCAGCGCGCCGACGGTCATCTTGTCGCTCAGCACGAACAGCGCGCCGAGCGCGCCGATGCCGACGCTCATGCTGCGCTCGAGGCTCATCACGACGCTGCGGGCGCGGGCCGCGGTGTGGTCGAGCGACAAGGTCTTGGTCGCCGCCTCGTCGGTAAAGCGGCGCCAGCGCAGCAGCGAGCGCGGCTCGAGCGCCAAGGTCTTGATCGTGTCGATCCCGTTCAGGATTTCGAACAGAAACGCCTTGCGCCGCCCCTCGATGTCGTTGACGTCGCGCAATTTGACGCGGAACTCGCGCGACATGACCGCCAGGGTAACAAAGGCGACGGCCGAGACCGCGAGCACGATCAGGGTCAGTTGCCACGAATAGATCAGCAGCACCGGCAGGTAGATGACGACCGCAAGGAAATCCAAAAGGGTGTTGAACAGCCGGCTCGCGAGAAAGTCGCGGACGTTGTTGGCCTCCTGCAATTTATAGGCGGTGACCCCCGACGGATTGGCGTGAAAGTAATCGATCGGCAGGCCGTGAATGCATCCTTCCGGCCACGCCGGTGACGATCGCTCGGTTCGCCCCGGTCAAAGCCGCGGCATCGACCGTGTTGCCCGCATTGCCGCCATCGACCGTGATCGAAGGGGGCCGCCGGTCACAAAGGCAACATTCGCATCAGTCAAGGTCAGGGTGTTGGCGCCGGTGCTCGCCAGCTGGATCATCGTGAACTCGGTCACGCCGGACAAGTTGACCGTGCCCGAATCCGTGATGACCAGTGTGTCATCAAGGCCGCTGCCGCTGATCGCGATCCCGCTCAGCCCGGAAGCGGGCACATCTACCTCCCAACCTACGCCGACCCCCACCTGCGAGAACCCGACATACTGGCTGCCGAGGCCGGACAAGGCGCCGCCCGTGCTGACGAGCTCGAGCGTGCCGCCGCCACCGACCGCCCGGCCGACGAGCTTGCTGCCGGGTTGCTGGTCCAGCGCACGATGCGCACGGCTCCACGACCAGCACGCTCAAATTCTCGAGGCTGACGGCGGTGCCACTTGTCCCGTAGCGGCTGGCGATGGTGCCGTAATTGGTCACCGTCGCGCCGCCGGCGGCCTGGATACCAATGCCGCCCTCGATCAGCGCATGGTGGGCGCTGACACCGCCGTTGGTCACGATGCCGCCGGCCGGCAGTAGAACCCCGGTGCCAGTGATCGTACCATAATTGTCGATGACGCCGCATTGTCGATGACGCCGCCGCCCATTAATACGATCCCGTCGCCGTCTGGGCCAGGCGGACCGTGATAATCGGCGGAGAAGCCGCCGGGGCCGCCGCTGCCGCCCGCGATCGTGCCCCAATTTTCGACACTGCCACCAGTCGACAGGCTGATTCCGGCGCCGCCGCTGCCACCCGGGGGGCCCCTTCAATGCCACCATAGCCGCCGCTGCCACCGGATCCCCCGCCGACCAGGCCTCGATTGGCAATGCTGCCGCCGTTCGACAGGCTGATCCCGGCGCCGCCACCGCCCTCGCCGGCACCGCCATAGCCGCCGAAAATTGTGCCGCCGTTGCCGATGCTGCCGCCATCCGCTTCGACGATCCCGACCCCGCCGCCGCCCCCCGGACCGCTTCGGCCGCCGCTGCCACCACTTCCTCCGCCAATGTCATCCAGGTTGTTGATGCTGCCGCCGGAAAGGCTGATCCCGTTGCCGCCACCTCCGCCCCCGCCGTGGTAGCTGTTCGCGACGGCGCCATTGCCGCCGGCGATTACGCCTGAGTTGCTGATGCTGCCGTACGAAAGGCTGATCCCCACGCCGCCGTCGCCGCCGCTTGCGTAGCCGGCGCCGCCCGCGCCGCCGCCGATCGTTCCGGTATTGGCGATCCCGCTGCCGCCCGACAGGCTGATCCCGGCGCCGCCCGCGCCGCCGGAGCCGTCGCTCGCGGAGCCGGCGCCGCCCGCGCCGCCATCGATCGTGCCGGTATTGGCGATCCCGCCGCTGCCCGATAGGCTGATCCCGATGCCGCCGGCGCCGCCGCTGGTGCCGGCGCTGCCGGCGATCAGCGCCGTTATGTCGCTGGTGGTGCCGTTGGTGACCGTGCCGACGGCCTGGAGCTTGATCCCCGCAGCGCCCGGGCCCGACGCCGCGACCCGGCCGAGATTGAGGATCGCGTAGGCCTCGCGGGTGCCGCCGACCAGGCCGATGCCGCCGATCGAGCCCAATGGGCCGATCGTGACCCCGGAATAGACCCCGCTCAGCGCGTAGCCGGACGTCGCGAAGCTGCCATTGTTGATGTACTTGCTCGACATCGGTGCCCCCACCGGGCTGAAGCTCAGCGCTGCCGCGTCAGCTCCCACCAAATCGTTGACGTTTCTGAAGACGTGCCCGCCCGAGGGTCTCGAGGTCGACACGCGGAAGCGGCAAATTAAGCATAATTATACCAAACCGCCAGCATTTTCGGCCTCCTCGCGGTCGGCAGCGGGTAGCCCCGCAGAGCAAGCCGCTGCGAGGCCCATCGCCTTGTTCGACCGCCGCCCGCACGGAAGCGGCCGCCAACGCCAGTGGCGATGCTGTCGACGTCCAAAACCCCTGGTTCAGCTGACGTAGCATAAATCGGAGGCGGCGAGGGTCGGGTGACCCGCGATGCTGCCGTCATTGACCACGGTTTCGGCGCCGCCGGAGATTTTCACCGCCGGTATAGCCCGCGACCGAAGCAGAGACCGCGTTGGTGACCGATCCGCCTGGAGCCAGATAGACGCCAATGCCAGCGGCAGAGCCGGTAACGGTTCCGTGGTTCTGGATGGTAAACAACGAGGTCGAACCGGGATCGGTGTAAACCGCATTGGGATAACTGGGATTTGTGATGGTGACGCCGGCTCCGATGATGACGGGGTTCGTATATAACGCTGGGTTGAGATTGATCCCGGTCGTCGTGCTCTTGCTGATCGTCGTCACCCGTTCCTCCCTGGCTCGACTTTTGACGATTTACGCGCTGCGGCAGGTTGCGTCTCTGAGCACGCCTCGAAATGAATTCTGAACGATCGAACTTTTACACGTCATTCCCGCTTTCGCGCAGGGCCGTCCGTGCGCCGGCTCGGCATTCTCGGGCCGGCGCGGCGTGGTTCACCGACAAGATGCCGCTCAACGAAACCCATCTCGGGCTGATCGCATTGATCTTTCCGCAAGGCGCCGCTGATCCACGTGCTGCGCCATCCGCTCGATGTCGTATTGTCGACCTATTCCAATCACCTGACCCACGGATTTTATTGCGCCTCTGCGCCGGAGACCACGGCGCGCCATTATCTGCTGACTCTGGATCTAGTCGAGCATTACCGCGCGCAGATGGCATTGCGCTATTTGCCGGTGCGCTACGAGGACATCGTCGACGATCAGGAAACCGCGGTGCGCCGCATGCTCGACTTCATCGCCGAGGGGTCGACCAGCGCTGCCTCGATTTTCATCAAAACCGCCGTTATGCGCGAACCGCCAGCTACGCGCAGGTGACCGAGCCGCTCTACGCCGGCTCGCGCTACCGCTGGCGCCATTACCGCCGGCAACTGGCGCCGGCGCGCGAAATCCTGCTGCCGGCGATCGAGCGCCTGGGCTACGCCGTTGACTGACCCCGTCGCGGCCGACATCCCGGCGTTGCTGGCGCTGGCCAACGAGCACGAGCATCAGGGCCAGCTCGACCAGGCCCAATCCATTCTCGACGGCATCCTCGTCCAAGCGCCGAAGCAGCCGGGCGCAGTGCATCAGCAGGGCATCGTCGCGTTCCGCCGCGGGAATATGGCCGCAGCCGCGGCGCTGATGGAGCGGTCGATCGCCCTGCCACCGGACGCGGCCCTGTTTCACCGCAATATCTGCGAGATCTACCGCGCTCGGCCGGCACGATCAGGCGTTGGCGGCAGGTCGGCGCGCAGCGGCGCTCGATCCGGCCGACCCGCATTGCCATCACAATCTCGGCGTCGTTCACTACGGCCGCCTCGAGCTCGACGAGGCCATCGGCTGCGTCGAGCGGGGCATTGGCGATCGACGCAGGGTTTGCCGGCGCCCATTTCGGCATTGCCGAGGCATCCTTGCTGCAAGGCGATTTCGCGCGCGGCTAGGAGGAATACGAGTGGCGCTCGCAGCTCGCCGGGGTGCCGCCCTTGCTGCCGCAGGGCGACCGGCGGCAATGGGACGGCGCGCCGCTCGGCCGCGGCCAAATGCTGCTGTTGATCGCCGACCAGGGCTAGGGCGACGTGGATCCAGTTCGCCCGCTACATTCCCTGGGCGGCGGCGCGCTGTCCCGACATCGCGATCGCGTGCAACACCGAATTGCAGCCGGTCGTGGCCCAGCTGGCGGGCGCCGCCATCATGTTCGACACCCGCTCGGCGGGTTGCACGCCCGGTGCCGCGCCGCGGCGGTCATCGAGGCGCGCACCCGGCAGCTTCGGTTCACCCCGCCGGGACCCGCAATCGCTCGATCCGCGATGGTGGGTGCAGCAGGACTCGAACCTGCGGCCCGCTGATTAAGAGTCAGCTGCTCTACCAACTGAGCTATGCACCCGGCGCGGGATCGGCTCTCGCGGGATCGGCTCTCGCGGGATCGGCTCTATAGCAAAGCGCCCGCGGCTTGTCGAGATGCCGGGCGGGTCAAACCCGGCCGTGGCAGTGCTTGAATTTGCGGCCCGAGCCGCACGGGCAGGGGGCATTGCGCGGGGTTCCGGCCCACGGTGCGCGCGGGCCCGTCATGCGCTGCGGCTCACCCCGCTCGCTGCCGTTTGCCCGCCCCGGCCGGTGCGGCGTGCGGGGACGCGCCTGAACCGGCCGCCCGGTCGTGCCGGTGGCGCGCACATCCTCGGCCATCGCCTCCTCGGGCTCGGCCGCGGCCTCGGCGTAGACCGGCTGCGGCACCCGCAGCTCGATATGCGACAGCACCGAGGTGACGTGCTGGCGCAGATGGGTCAGCATGGCCTCGAACAGCTCGAAGGCCTCGCGCTTGTACTCGTTGAGCGGATCGCGCTGGGCATAGGCGCGCAGGTTGATGCCCTGGCGCAGATGGTCGAGCGACAGCAGGTGGTCTTTCCAGATCTGGTCCAACAGCTGCAGGAGCAGGCTCTTCTCCGCCATGCGCATCAGCTCCGGCCCGTAATTGGCCGTCTTTTCCGCCATCTTGCGGTCGGCGGCGGTGCTGATCCGCGCGATCACCTCGTCGCGGCTGATCCCCTCCTCCTTGGCCCATTCCGCCAAGGGCAGATCGAGCGCCAGGAGTCGCAGGCATTCGGCGTGGAGCCCGGCCACGTCCCACTGCTCGGGCAGCGCATTGTCGGCGATCGCGACCGCGACCGCCTCGTCGATCGTCTCGTTGCGCATGTCGGAGATCGTCGTGGCGACGTCGCGCGCGTTCATGATCTCGCGGCGCTGCTCGTAGACCACCTTGCGCTGGTCGTTCATCACATCGTCGAATTTGAGCAGCTGCTTCCTGATGTCGTAGTTGCGCGCCTCGACCTTCTGCTGGGCCTTGGCGAGCGCCTTGTTGACCCAGGGGTGGATGATCGCCTCGCCCTCCTTGAGGCCGAGGCGCTGGAGCATCGAATCCATCCGCTCGGAACCGAAGATCCGCATCAGATCGTCTTCGAGCGAAACAAAGAATTTGGAGGCGCCGGGATCGCCCTGGCGGCCGGAGCGGCCGCGCAGCTGGTTGTCGATGCGCCGGCTCTCATGCCGCTCGCTGCCGACCACAAACAGGCCGCCTGCCCGGACCACCTCCTCGTGCGCCGCCTCGATCTCCTTCCGAACGCCGGCCGCCGCCGCCTCGCGTTGGGCGGCATCCTCGATCGGCGCCAGCTCGGCCCTGAGGCGCATCTCGAGATTGCCGCCGAGCTGAATGTCGGTGCCGCGGCCGGCCATGTTGGTCGCGATCGTCACCGCGCCCGGCCGGCCCGCCTGGGCGATGATATGGGCTTCCTGCTCGTGATAGCGTGCATTCAGCACGTTGTGCGGGATCTTGTTCTTTTTGAACAGCGCCGCGAGCGCCTCGGATTTCTCGATGCTGACGGTGCCGCACAGCACCGGCTGCCCGCGCTCGAGGCATTCCAGCACATGATGCGCGATCGCGTCGTGCTTCTCGCGTGTGGTGCGGTAGACCTCGTCGTCGGTGTCGCCGCGGCGCACCGGCTCGTTGGTCGGGATCTCGATCACTTCGAGCTTGTAGATGTCGCCGAATTCCTGCGACTCGGTCATCGCCGTGCCGGTCATGCCGGCGAGCTTGGGATAAAGCCGGAAATAATTCTGGAAGGTGATCGAGGCGAGGGTCTGGTTTTCGTTCTGGACGGTGACCCCCTCCTTGGCCTCGAGCGCCTGGTGCAGCCCCTCCGAGTAGCGCCGCCCCTCCATCATGCGACCGGTGAACTCGTCGATGATGATGATCTTGTCGTCCTTGACGATGTAGTCGGTGTCGCGGGCAAAGAGCTTGTGCGCGCGCAACGCCTGGTTGGCGTGATGCACGAGGCCGACATTGTGGATGTCGTAGAGCGTGCCCTCCGTCATCAGCTCGGTCTGGCGCAGCATCGCCTCGACCTTTTCGACCCCCGCCTCGGTCAAGGCGACGGTGCGCTGCTTTTCGTCCTTCTCATAATCGTCGGGCTCGAGCGCCGGAATCAGCTTGTCGACGCGGATGTAGAGCTCGGAATTGTCCTCGGTCGGGCCGGAAATGATCAGCGGCGTGCGCGCTTCGTCGATCAGGATCGAATCGACCTCGTCGACGATGGCATAGTGGAACGGCCGATGGACCATGTCCTCCAGCCGGAATTTCATGTTGTCGCGCAGGTAGTCGAAGCCGAGCTCGTTGTTGGTGCCGTAGGTGACGTCGCAGAGATAGGCCTGCTGGCGCTGCATGTCGTCGAGATCGTGGACGATGCAGCCGACGGTGAGGCCGAGAAAGCGGTAGATCTGGCCCATCCACTCGGCGTCGCGGCGGGCGAGATAATCGTTGACGGTGACGACGTGCACGCCGTTGCCGGTCAGCGCGTTCAGATAGACCGGGAGGGTTGCGACCAGGGTCTTGCCCTCGCCGGTCTTCATCTCGGCGATCATGCCGCGATGCAGCACGATCCCGCCCATCAGCTGCACGTCGAAATGGCGCTGGCCGAGGGTGCGCTTGGCGGCCTCGCGCACGGTGGCGAAGGCGTCGATCAGGATGTCGTCGAGCTCCACCCCGTCGGCGAGCTGCTGCTTGAACAGCATGGTCCGCGCGCGCAGCTCGTCGTCGGACATCGCCTCGAGCTGCGGTTCGATCTCGTTGATGGCGGAGACGATCGGCCCGAAGCTTTTGACGTAGCGATCATTGGCGGAGCCGAACAGCCGCCGGGCTAAGGCGCCGAACATGGAACCCTCGAAAACAGGAGGCGAATGGCTGGATATGTTCGCACGGCGACCGAGTGAGAGATAGGCGGACCGGCCGAAAGTGTCAATTGACCGCGCCGGCCGCCAGCGCCGCGGCATTGCCGGGGTCGCCCGCCGGCCCGCTGATTCGCTCGCTTGTCGACACGCCGTCGATATGCATTGATGGCCGGGTTGGGCCGCTTCGAAGGCGCGGCTGCCGTCCTGCCGGGGGTGCCGAGATGCTGACCCGTTCTCTGCCTGCCGCCGTGCTCGTCCTGGTGGCGGCGGCCAGCCTCGCCGGCGCCCCGGCGCGCGCGGCCGATCCGGCGCAACCCGCTCCGGCCGCGGCTTCACCAGGCGCTCTGCCGCCGGCGAACACCGTCGTCGCCCGCGTCGACGGGGCCGACCTGCACCTCGCCGATGTCCAAGCCGCGCAGCAGAGCCTGCCGCCCCAAGCGCAAAAGCTGCCGCTCGCCCAGGTCTACCCGATTCTGCTCGACCGGCTGGTCGACGGGGCGCTGATCACCGAGGCCGGGCGCAAACAGCATCTCGACCGGGACCCCGCGGTGCAGGTCCGCCTGAAGCTCTTCGAGGACCGCCTGATCCAGCAGGCCTATGTCGAGCAGGTGATCAAGGCCGCCGAGAGCGAGGACCGGCTGAAGGCGCGCTATCAGAGGTTTGTTCAGGAAAAGCCGGCCCGCGAGGAGGTCCATGCCCGCCACATCCTGGTCAAGACCGAGGCCGAAGCAAAGTCGGTGATCGCCGAGCTCGACAAGGGAGCGGACTTCGCCACCCTCGCCAAGAAGTATTCGACCGACTCCGGCGCCGCCTCTGGCGGGGACCTCGGCTACTTCACCCGCGACGACATGGTTCCGGCCTTCGTCGCCGCGGCATTTGCGCTGCCGGTGGGGAAATACACCGAAACCCCGGTCAAGACCGAATTCGGCTGGCACGTAATCCTGGTCGAGGACCATCGGGTCAAAAAGCCGCCGAGCTTCGACGAGGCGCGCGAACAGGTGCGTCACCTCGCAGCCCGCGACATCATCGAGGCCAAGCTGAAAGAGCTGCGCGGCGGCGCCAAGATCGAGACCTTCGGGCTCGACGGCAAACCGCTGCCGCCGACCAAATAACCGCGGCTCGAGACCGCCAACCCGCTATTGTAGTGGATCAGAGGTCTGTTGGAGCTGGTTGCGCCAAGTTCTTGCTCGTCATACCGGCGAAGGCCGGCATAGATCCCGACCTGCGTCTGACCTGCGTCGGGATGATAATGCTGGAGAGGTTGTGAACTTCTGATTTCAGGATACCGGCACAGATAGAGAGCAGATGCCTGAACTTTCTCCGCTCGCGCCCTCGGGCTTTCCGGCGCTGCCGCCGATTGCCGGGGTGCGGCTCGCCGCCTTTGCCTGCGGCATCCGCTACACCGGGCGCGACGATCTGATGCTGGCCGAGCTGATGCCGGGCAGCGCCGTCGCCGGCGTCTTCACCCGATCCTTGACCGCGGGCATGCCGGTGCTGTGGTGCCGCGACTGCCTGACGGGCGGGGAGGCGCGCGCTATCGTCGTCAATTCCGGCAACGCCAACGTCTTCACCGGCCGTGCCGGCAAAGAGGTCGTCGAGACCACGGCGGCGGCTGCGGCGAAACTCTTGGGCTGCGATCCGAAGCGGGTCTTCATCTCCTCGACCGGCGTCATCGGCGAGCCGCCGCCGGGGGAAAAGCTGATCGCAGCGTTGCCGCAGATGATGCCGCTGCTCTCGGCCGGGAGTTGGGAGCCGGCGGCGCGCGCGATCATGACCACCGACACCTTCGCCAAAGGGGCGACCGCCACGGCCGCGATCGACGGCGTCGAGGTGCGCCTCAACGGGTTTGCCAAAGGTTCCGGCATGATCGGCCCCGACATGGCGACATTGCTGGCCTACCTCTTCACCGATGCGGCATTGCCGCAGCAGGTGCTGCAGCCGCTGCTCGCCGCGGCGGCGGACCGCTCGTTCAACTCGATCACGGTCGACGGCGACACTTCGACCAGCGACACGCTCTTGTTGTGCGCCACCGGTCAGGCGCCGCACCGCCCGGTGGCGAGCCCGAACGACCGCCGGCTCGGCGCTTTTCGCCGGGCGCTCGACCGGGTCATGATCGATCTCGCGCAGCAGGTCGCGCGCGACGGCGAGGGGGCGCAGAAATTCGTCACGATCGAGGTCAGCGGGGCGGCGACGTCGCGGGCGGCGCGGCGCATCGGGCTCGCGATCGGCAACTCGCCCCTGGTCAAGACCGCACTGTCGGCCGGCGACGCTAATTGGGGCCGCATCGTCATGGCCGTCGGCAAGGCCGGGGAGAAGGCCGATCGCGACCGGTTGTCGATCTCGGTCGGCGGGATCGAGATCGCCGCGCAGGGCGGGCCGGTGCCCGGCTATGACGAGGCGCCGGTGGCCGAGCACATGAGAGGCCGCGAGATCAAGATCGCCGTCGATCTCGGCCTCGGGCGCGGCAAGGCGACGGTGTGGACCTGCGACCTGACTCACGGCTATATCGACATCAATGGCAGCTACCGCAGCTGACTCCTCGCGCCGAGGCCCCCTCCCATTCCCTCCCCCGCCGGCGGGGGAGGGTTAGGGTGGGGGCTGTGGAGACGCAGTCGGGTTCGGGCCAGCCCCTCGTCCTCGTCGCGGCGGTGGTGCTGGTCGATGCCGACGGAAGGGTACTGCTCGCCCGTCGCCCGGAGGGCAAGGCGATGGCCGGGCTGTGGGAGTTTCCCGGCGGCAAGGTCGATCCCGGCGAGACGCCCGAGACCGCGCTGATCCGCGAGCTCGCCGAGGAGCTCGGCATCGACGTCGCCGCGAGCTGCCTCGCGCCCCTCACCTTCGCCTCGCACGCCTACCCCGATTTCCACCTGCTGATGCCGCTCTATGTCTGCCGCAAATGGTCGGGCATCCCGATGGCGCGCGAGGGCCAGCGCCTCGCCTGGGTGCGCCCGGCGCGGCTCGCCGAGTATGCGATGCCGCCGGCCGACAAGCCGCTCGTGGCGATGCTGCGCGATCTGCTGTAATCCTCGCAACCGCGAGCGCTGCCGGATCTGCACTGGGCGATCTCCCGCTGCACAGGGAGGCGCGGTGCGGCCAGTCCGGGTCTTGTCAAAGCCGCATTCTGCGGGCGGCGCGGTTGGGCTGGCCCGACGCTCGACATCGTGGCAAGCTCTCGACCTCCTCAAACCGACGAGGCCGGCCATGAAGATCGAGCGCATAGACCATCTGAACCTGACCGTCGCCGATATCGACCGCAGCCTGGAGTTCTACCGGCGTGTGCTCGGCATGGAGGCCGAGATGGTCGGCGAAGGCCGCGCGGCACTCCATTTCGGCCAGCAGAAGATCCATCTCGACGCCGCCGGCGGCGCCATGGCGATCAGCGGCAACCAACGGATGCCGGCGCATATCTGCTTTATCACGGAGGCGCCGGTCGGCGAGGTCACGGCCCATCTCGAACATTGCGGCGTGCCGGTGCGGATGCAAGGGCCGCGCGCCGGGGCGATCGGCACGATCCAATCGGTCTACATCGACGACCCCGATCAGAACTCGATCGAGATCTCCAGCTACTGAGCCTTACCGGCGGAGCCCTCACCCGCCTTCGTGCGCTCGGCACCCTCTCCTGCATTGCGGTAGAGGACCCCCAACCTCACCCGGCCCCGCTTGCGGGGGAGGGAATGGGAGGGAGCGCGGCGGGTGAAGGCTTTCGCAAGCAATGGAGCCGACCATGATCCAGGACGCCCAGGGACATCGCCTTTCCGGCGCGACGGCGGCGGCCGTCACAGCGTACGATCAGGCAGTGCGGGCGTTCAACCTCGTCCACGGCGACGCCGTCGGCCTGTTCGACATGGCGCGCCAGACCGCACCCGACTTCGCCATGGCCTATCTGGGAAAAGCCTGGGTGTTCGCCGTGGCCAACGACCCCGGCCTGATGACCGAGGCCCAGGCGCTAGTCGAAACCGCCCGGCCGCTGACGTTGAACGAGCGCGAGCAGGCCCACCTCGCCGCCCTCACCCATCTGGTGCAAGGCGCCCGGCTCGCCGCCGTCGCGGTGCTTGACCGCCACCTGATGCATTACCCGTTCGACCTTGTCGCGCATCAGGGTGCAGCGCTGGCCGACGGGTTCCTCGGACGCTTCCACTGGGTCCGCGCCCGGTCGGCGCGGGCCCTGCCGCTGTGGTCCAAGGACCAGCCGGGCTACGGCACCATGCTGGCCTTCCACGGCTTCGGGCTGGAGGAAGCCGGCGATTACGTCCGCGCCGAGGACGAATCGCGCGCTGCCGCCGAGATCGAGCCGCTGAGCTTCTGGCCGCATCACACCGTGGCACACGTGATGGAAATGACTGGGCGCCCGGAAGAGGGGCTCGGGTGGATGACGGCGCGCGAGCCATTGTGGTCGACCCCCGGCCATGCCAACCAGGTCCATATCTGGTGGCACAAGGCGCTGTTCCATCTCGAGCTCGGGCAATACGACGCGGCACTGGCACTCTATGACGGTCCGATCCGCGCCACGCAACGCCCGCTGGCCCTCAGCCTCACCAACGCCACGGCGCTATTGTGGCGCCTCGACGCGCTCGGCTGCGACATCGGCGACCGCTGGCCGGAATTGGCGGCATTGTGGGAAGATCACGCCGACGGGAAGTGTCTTGTGTTCGCCGATATCCACGCCGCGATGGCCGAGTTGCGCTCGGGCCAGGAAGCGCTGGTCGAGCGGAGGCTCAAGGCAATGCGCGAGACGGCGGCCAGCGAGGTCGAGGCGGCCGGCCTCTATCGCACCGTCGGCATACCGGTGGTCGAAGGCCTCGCCGCGTTTCACCGCGGCGCCTACGCCGAGGCGGTCGAGTTGTTGCTGCCGGTTCGTTTCGATCTATGGAAGATCGGCGGCAGCCATGCGCAACGCGACGTCGTCGACTGGACCCTGACCGAGGCCGCCCTGCGCGCCGGTCAGCGCGACATCGCCCTGTCCCTCGCCCACGAACGCCTGGGAAGCCGCCACCGCAGCGCCCCAAACCGACGCTTTCTCGATCGCGCCGAGGCGATCGCGGGCTGATCCCGCGTGGTACGCCCGGGCGCCCGCGACTTCTTTCAGCCCGACCTATGGCGTCGATGCCCGGGTGAAGTCGAGATAAAATCCGGGCAACGGGATGTTCGAGATGGCCTACCCCTCGCAGCTTGTCGCTTACCCGAAATGCTCGGCCGCCATCTGCGCGGCGATTATCGCGCTGTGTGTCGCTTGCGGCGGTGCGGCGGCGCAGGACAGTGCGGCGCAGGAAGCGGCGCACCGTGCGGCGATGCTGACCCATCTGCCGGCCGACGCGGCGCAGCGTCTGTTCGGGCGCGAGGAGAGGCCGGCGCCGGGGCGCCCCGCGGCGATTGGCGCCTACGAGCGCGGCTGTCTCGAAGGGGCGGTCGAGCTGCCCGCCGACGGGCCGGGCTGGCAGGTCATGCGCCCGTCGCGCGACCGCGCCTGGGGCCATCCGGCGCTGATCGGGTTTATCGAGCGCCTGGCGCCGAAATTGCCCGCCGAGGCCGGTTGGCCCGGGCTCTTGATCGGCGACATCGCCCAGCCGCGCGGCGGGCCGATGCTGACCGGGCACGGCTCGCACCAGATCGGGCTCGACGCCGATATCTGGCTGACCCCGATGCCCAACCGACGGCTGAGCCCGGCTGAACGGGACGAAATGTCCGCGACCGAAATCGTCGCGGCCGACGGCGAACATGTCGACCTCGCGGTATGGAACCCCTCATATCTTCGCCTATACCGGGCGGTGGCGCGCGAGAAGCAGGTGGCGCGGGTTTTCGTCAACCCGGCGATCAAGCGCGAATTGTGCCGTGAGGCCGGGACGGATCGCGCCTGGCTCGCCAAAATTCGGCCTTGGTGGGGCCATGATTATCATTTCCACATGCGACTGTTGTGCCCGCCGGGCGAACCCCTATGCCGCGATCAGCCGCCGCCGCCTTCGGGCGACGGCTGCGGCAAAGAGCTCGCCTGGTGGTTCACCCCGGAGGCGCGTCATCCACCGCCGTCGCACGCCAGGCCGCTGTTGATCGGCGACCTGCCGCGGGCCTGCGCCCGGCTGGTCGCCGCGCCGATCGGACGCGCGGACGAGGCGCGGTAAAACGTCCCGGTCGGTCACCGGCCGCGGGCGTTATACTGATGCCGGCGCAAAAATTGGGAAAGCTGCGGATCATGATGCCGATCAGACTTCTCGCCTTCGCCATCGGGCTGGTCGTCGCCGGCGCCGCGCTGGCGCAGAATAACGGGCTCGAGGTCGGCAACGCCTGGGCGCGGGCGACCCCGGGCAAGGCCGAAACCGGGGCGGTCTATCTGACCCTTGTGTCGCCGAGCGCGGACAAGCTGGTCTCGGCAGCGACCCCGGCCGCGAAAAAGGCGCAACTGCACACGATGACGATGACCGGCATGGTCATGAAGATGCGGCCGCTCGCCGCCCTCGACATCCCCGCCGGCAAGCCTGTCGCGCTCAAGCCCGGCGGCCTCCACATCATGCTGATCGGGCTCGCCAAGCCGTTGCGTCAGGGTCAGTCCTTTCCGCTCACTCTGACCTTCGACAAGGCCGGCGCCCGCACCGTCGAGGTCGCGGTCGAGAAGCCGGGGGCGATGGGCCCGTCTCCTGCGCCGCCGCGCTGAGAAAGTAGGATCATGGCCGCCCACTCTCCGCGGGCATCAGAGGAAAAGCCGGTAATGGGCCGATCGCCGCGTCTGTTCCTCGCCGCTTCGCTGCTCGCCGGCTTTGTGATCCTCGGGGCCGGCGCGTTCGTCGCGCTCGAGCTGCGCGAGACCCCGCGGGGCGCCGCCGGGACCCTGCTCGCCAGCGCCATCGGCGGCCCGTTCCAGCTCGTCGACCAGAACGGCCGTACGGTTACCGACACGCAGCTCGAAGGCAAATGGCTGCTGGTCTATTTCGGCTACACCCATTGCCCCGACGCCTGCCCGACCGCGCTGAGCAACATCGCGCTGGCGCTCGCCGATCTCGGGGCGCAGCGCGGCGAGGTGCGCCCGGTGTTCATCACTATCGATCCCGAGCGCGACACCTCGAAGGCGCTGAAGGACTATGTGACCGCCTTCGACGCACCGATCCTGGCGCTGACCGGCACCGCCGCGCAAGTCGCCCAGGCGGCCAAGAACTACCGCGTCTATTACGCCAAGCATCCCGAACCCGGCGGCGACTATTCGATGGACCACACCTCGATCATCTATGTGATGGACCCGAAGGGCCGCTTCACCGCCAGCTTCACCGGCGAAGATCCCCCGGAGCAGATCGCCGCGCGCCTGAAGAAGCTTCTGGCCTGACGGGTTTTCCAGGGAGATAGCCTCGGTCGATCGAGTTCATGATCCGACCCGGAGCGGTATCCGTCGCCGATCGTTGCAGTAAAAGCAATCACGTTTCGGGAGATCGAGATGCGTTGGCGAATGAATTATTTGCCTGGTCTGGCCGGTTTCTGCTAGCGGCGGGGTGGGATCCAGCCGGCGTCGGCCCAGAATCTTAATCAGTGGTCGAACCAGTAGGTTCTCGTTGTCGGCCGTCGCGGGTCGACAGCCCCACTGCAAGCAGTCGTTCCACCAAACCATCTATCGCTCGGGCAATGCCGGCATCATCAATAGCCGCTCGGATCGCTCGCCGCGCTATTTGAAACCCACTTCCCCGTACATCCACATCCACCGCGATCAGTTCTGCACGCAATGCCTGGGACACCAACTCTCGGTGCAGAGGTTCACTTCTGTTGTATCGCGGTATGGGCAAGGTAAAGATGACTTTATCGAAATCCCTTGGCCCAAATAGCCCTTCGCTCTGTAGTCTTTCGATCCTCAGACGCGCCAATTCACTGTTCAATATGGAGGTAAGGTATCGAGCCTCGTCGATGTCCGAGAGAGCAATCCAATATAACTTATGCTCTACGACCGCTCTATTGTCCTGAATGATTGTGGCAGCCGGTAATGTACCGGAAGCAGCGTAGACAACCCGTAGCGGTCGGGTTGGAAACTGGCTCGAAAACCCTCCATGATAATCGAGCCGCTGGTACAACGTCATATCGCTCACTTTGTTATCATTCCATACTTGTTCGGCTCGATGCAACCAGGAAGCCAGATGTGTATAACCGCGATTTACTGCGGTTCGCGACCCAATTAGGCTACCACGCTCCCAGGGAATTATTGCAGTAGCAGCACGGAGTAATCGAAAAGGGGCGATAGATTTACCGAGTAGCAATGGGTATAGAAATGATACTTCGACTTGACCGCTGAGCGGAGCCACCGTTTTCCAAGGGGACTTATCTTGCACGCCAACTCGGCTCCGAACGAGTGGCGCGCCGCGATCTATTCCAAAATCTCCCGCTTCGGCAAAGTCGACGCAGAACAGCCGCCTTGGAACGACCGTTGCACCTTGGCGGAAACGATCGGCGTAAGGAGACAATCGAACGGTTCCGGCGATAGGAGGCCATGGTTCAATGCTTGACGATAAGTGCGCTCGGGCCTCATCGGGGTGGGCGTCTCGAGAGGGTAGCCTGCCGTGATATGCGCGTACGTTGCGGGGCAGAAGTGCCCCCATGCCGGTCCTGTGGGCAAAGAGAACGCAGGAGGGTACGTCAAAGATCGGCTGGACATCGCTGTCGAACGTCCAAGCCTCATCGAATTGAACGATAGCGACGGTCTGCCGTCCTGGCACGCCAAACCGTCCCGTCCGAAATCCCTCGTATTGAAGCCGGCTTAATGCGGCCAGCGGCATGACAAAAGCGATCCTTCCACTCGTATACAGATACCGCTCAACACACCGCGCAAAGAAATATCCGGAAAGGTCTTGATGGGTGGCTACCTTGCCGCCGACCCACAACCCGCATCCCTGGCTCGCCTCGCGGAACCGCCGCTGCATCTCCCTCGACATCGCGTTGAAGCGGAGCCAGGGAGGATTCCCAATTACAAGATCAGGTTTGCTGCGTCGCAGACTCGACCACAAAGGCCGGGTGAGATTACGGACAATGTAGGTCCATATGTGATCGCGCCCAGTCTGATGGAGCGACCGCATCCTGTCGTATGATTTCAGCAGAATTTGTCGATCGATGGCAGGTAATGTCACGTTTGTATTCAGCCAAGCCCGAACGCCTGCTGCGGTGCATCCTGGTCGGCGAGTAATCCATCCGTTGTAAAATTAGGTCGAGCAGGTTCGGGTCGCTGGCAACGGAGCCTGGGAAGCGTAGCGGCCGCTCGCCCGGAACAGCGATTTCGATTTCCTCTTCAGTCAACAGAGAGCGCACATCCCATTGGAGCGAATTGCCGAGATACACAGGTATAAATATCTGGACGGTGCGCCGCCTTAGCCGTTCTCGTCCAATCGCGAGCAAATAGCTCACCCGTGCAAACAGTACCGCTACCGGATGAACGTCGAGGCCGAAAATATGGTCGGTGCAATGTGCAAGCGACTCGTTGACCGACATACCTGAATTTTCCGCTTCTGAAAGAAATCTTCGCACAGCATGGAAGAGAAAAGTCCCAGAACCACAGCTCGGATCGAGTACATGTGTCTCCAATGGGGCGATTATTTCCCGATCACAAATCAAGTCGGCCAGCCAGTCCGGTGTATAATACTCGCCAAGATAGTGGCGTTGCCGTGGATCAATTAAGGATTTGTAGATCGCTTTGAGAATGTCCACGTCTATTGCCGACAAACGAAAACGCGCCACCTGAGCGGAGATGCGATCAACGAGTTCTGCACCGGAAGCGGCAAGCAATACCCAATCGAAAAAATCCGTCTCTACGGCACCGTTGAGACCGACCCGCGAGAACGGCGTCCCGGCGAGGAGTTCGCCCGAAGGAACTGGCCCGCTAACGAGCAACCGCACTGCCATGGTCTTTGCGACGACCGTGAGATAGGTGTGCTGGAGAAACAATTCGTCAGGATCAACCAGGGTACCGTAAACGAATTCGAGGTGTCGTTGCCATAGCTGGCGTTTAAGGATCGCTTCTGGAACTGCTGATACTGACTGCCACAATTCCTGCAGTGTCGACATGCTTCTCTGGAAGACTTAACCCATCACGGCCGAAATCTTGACGTATCGTTTCCGGAGTAGGCGGAAGGTCGGCCCGGACCGTGACTGCGGTATCGAGCCATTGCAATAACGCTCGGGGTCAGCCGGATTAGGTGCGATCTCGCCCAGCCGAACGAGGCGACCCCGAACGCGCTGGTACGCGATGAATGCCGCGCCATCGGTTGCGATGCCAAGATACCGCCGTCCGGTTGCGC
This sequence comes from uncultured Alphaproteobacteria bacterium, assembly GCA_963703855.1. Taxonomy (GTDB): domain Bacteria; phylum Pseudomonadota; class Alphaproteobacteria; order ATCC43930; family CGMCC-115725; genus AP-15. Next base: position 9,862 of record CAVPFW010000028.1, on the reverse strand, counting down.
GCTCGCGGTCTCCCAGGTACCGGAAAAGCCGTTCCTCCGCATCGGCTTGTTCGATACGCAGATCACGCTTCAACTCAAAGACCGTTGAGCCAAACAGAGCATCCATACGGCCCCGAACCTCCGGGACCGGGATCTCGAAATCGACCTCACCGTCAGGGACGTCGAGGCCCACAACACAAAGCTCGCGCACCAGGGCCATGACGTTCGAGTGACCGGGACGGCGGCGAAGGGCTTCGACCGCGCGCTGCAACCGCTCCTGTCCGATCGGTATGACGTCCCCCAGCGCGCCATCGAGGCGTGCAGCTTAAGGGGAACTGCTCAAAAACTCGGGCTGAAAATGGGGCTTGTCAAATCACTGGTTGACACGAGCACTGGTAGTACGCGCGTTTTGATTGTAGGCCACATCTTGGGGGTGCCGTTGAGAGTTGATTTTCGTGATTTGCGCAGATCGGGTTTCCTGGGCCGATCCCTGGCTACATAGGACGTCAGTCGCCACCGGCACCCCCGACGCCGCCGCCTCCGGTCGACGGCACCTGCCGCGCCCCGCAATTCACGGCAACGCTGAAATCGCCATATTCTCTACTATCACGCCAGCTCTCGGGCGTGGGGCATCGTGGCGAGCACCGCGGTCGGGAATGATGACGATCCTAGAATTGCCTTCTTCTCATGCCATATTTGCGTTTCTAGACGGCTGCCGAATGGGCCAGACGAGTGATCGAGCGTTACTTTTATGGTGGAGCGGTCGCAACCAGACCGCGAGGTTTTGCTGCAGATTTGCCGCAGATGCAGCAACGAGGAATCAGCGGGATAAGCTTTTATTGTGGTTCGGGGCAGCCCACAGGCCCCGTCTCGGGGTTCGCGCCGTGATGGCGCGACGCGACCCATCCACCCTGTCATACCGGCTTCGGCCACAGCCGCGGGTGGCCCTGGCAGCGGGTGTCCCTGCCTGTATTTTTTTCTGTAAAAACAGGAGGGAGCTCGGTTCACCCCGGCCTTCCGCACGAATTGAGGGACAAAGGCTCGGGTCGATTATGTCGGGGCCGGGGGCCAGCCGCCGCTCACCGCCAGCGGTTGGCAAAGCGGCGCGCAGCCATCATATCCACCGCCGGTGCCGGCGCTGGGCATTTGCGAGCGACGGCCCGGATCGCGGCAACAGCTGAAGCGGATTGATGACCACCTTGACCGACGAGATTGCGCGGCGGCGGACGTTTGCGATCATTTCGCACCCCGATGCCGGCAAGACCACCTTGACCGAGAAACTGCTGCTGTTCGGGGGCGCGATCCAGCTGGCGGGCGAGGTCAAGGCGCGCGGCGACCGGCGGCGGGCGCGCTCGGATTGGATGGCGATCGAGCGCGAGCGCGGCATCTCGGTTAGCTCGGCGGTGATGACCTTCGAGCACGACGGGCTGACCTTCAACCTGCTCGACACGCCGGGCCACCAGGATTTCAGCGAGGACACCTATCGCACCCTGACCGCGGTCGACAGCGCGGTGATGGTGCTCGACGCCGCCCGGGGCATCGAGGAGCAGACCCGCAAACTGTTCGAGGTGTGCCGGCTGCGCGACGTGCCGATCATCACCTTCGTCAACAAGCTCGACCGCGAGAGCCGCGATCCGTTCGACCTCATCGACGAAATCGAGCAGAGCCTCGCGCTCGATGTCACTCCGGCGAGCTGGCCGATCGGCATGGGCCGCGACTTTCTTGGCACCTGGGATCTGTTTGCGAACGCGCTCTTGCTGTTCGAGCGCAATGCCCACGATCGGGTGGTCGAGCCGGTCAGGTGCAGCGGTCTCGACGATTCCGAGCTGGCGCGACGCCTGCCCAAAATGGCGCTCGCCAAATTGCGCGAGGAGGTCGAGATGGCGCGCGGGCTGTGCCCGCCGTTCGACCGCAAGGCGTTTCGCGCGGGCCATATGACCCCGGTGTTCTTTGGCAGCGCGCTCAATAATTTCGGCGTGCGCGAGTTGCTGCGCGGCATCGCCGAGCTGGCGCCGGCGCCGCGGCCGCAGCCGGCCCAGGGCATCGACGGGCCGCGCCCGATCCTGCCTGACGAGCCTGACGTCGCCGGCTTTGTGTTCAAGGTGCAGGCCAATGTCGACCCCCAGCATCGCGACCGCGTCGCCTTTGTGCGCCTCGCCTCGGGCCGCTTCACCCGCGGCATGAAATTGAAGAACGTCCGCACCGGGCGGGTCGTGTCGGTGCAGAGCCCGGTGTTTTTCCTGGCGCGCGAGCGCAACCTCGCCGAGGAGGCGTGGCCGGGCGACATCATCGGCATCCCCAACCACGGCAGCCTGCGCATCGGCGACACCCTGACCGAGGGCGAGGAAATCCGGGTCGGCGGCATCCCGAGCTTTGCCCCCGAGATCCTGCGGCGGGTGCATCTCGACGACCCGATGAAGTCGAAGCACCTGCGCCATGCGCTCGAGCAATTGGCCGAGGAAGGGGTGACCCGGGTGTTCAAGCCGGCATCCGGCGGCGACTGGATCATCGGCGTGGTCGGGGCGTTGCAGCTTGATGTGCTGACTGCGCGGCTTCAGGCCGAGTACGGGCTGGCGACCCGGCTTGACGGCGCGCCCTGTCAGATGGCGCGCTGGCTCGATGCCGACGACCCGGCCGAGATCGAGCGCTTCCGTGCGCGCAATCCGTCGGCCAATGCCGAGGACCATGACGGCGTACCGGTCTTTCTCGCCCGCAACGCCTGGGATCTGCGCACGACGATCGAGGAGTGGCCGGAAATCCATTTCAAGGAGACCCGGGAGCAGAGCTGATATCGGCGTGGTCGGCTAAGCGGGGCTGCCGTCATCCATACGCTCGGCGATGCGAACCAGAAACGCCGGCATGCGGGTCATGCGTTACTCTTGAACCCCAAAGCGCTGTTCCATCGCGCCAAAGCGCTGTTCCATCGCGCCAAGCCGGGCTTCGATGCCGCCGAGCCGGGTTTCCAATACGCCGAAGCGCTGTTCGAGCGCGCCGAAGCGCACCTGCAGATCGCGCACCTCGGCGGTCAACGCCGCAACCCGCGCGCCCAGCGCTCGAGACTGATCTTTTCCTCGCTCATGCGTTCAATGCTTCCGCCGGCAGCCTATTAGACGGCTGCGGGGGCACGGCGCAACCCCGATCGTCACGCGGCCTAACCCCATGACGACCCGATTGCAGCGCAAAGCGCGGCGCAGCGCACCCGAGCAGCAGTTCATTGCCGCGCCGAGGTCACGCCAGCGCGGAACCTCTCTCGGTCACGGTTTCGAGCTGGCCTACGGTTTCGCGGCCGAACAGCACCGGGATGAAGGCTCCGATCGCCACCACCACCAGGATCGTGCCGAAAAAGATGGTCGGCGAGCCGGTGTTCGGCGCCATCAGAAACGGCGCCAGCACACCGCTGAACACCCGCGCGAACGACTCGCCGAAAATGTGCCCGCGCCCGCGCAATGCCGTCGGGAACTGCTCGGAGAGGTAGACGCGGAAGGCGGTGGCGGCCGACAGCGCGGTGAACCCGGTCATCAGCGCGCCCGCGACCATCACGACGGTCGCGTACGGCCCGGCGCGATGCGCCATCAGCATCAGAAACAGGCCCGGAAGCGATCCGGCGAGCGCGTAGGTGATTGTCCAGCGCCGGCCGATGATCTCCATCAGATAGCCGGTGAAGCCCTTTCCCGGGATGCTCGCCGCGAACACCAGCGAGCTCACCCCAAAGCTCAAGCCGACCGCGGCGCCCTGGTCGACCAACGCCTTGGGCAGCAGCACCGAAATCAGAAAAAATCCGGTGCTGGCGCAGAGATAGGTGAGAATGCCGACCGCGGTCCAGCGCAGCTGACCGGGGCGGAACAGTGCCCAATAGGGCGGCAGCTTTTCGCTGCCCGTCTGCATGTCTTCCCCGAGCGCCGCGACCGTCAGCGGCGGCACCCGGTCGCCGGCGCGGCGGATGATCCGATTGACGGTGTCGACCGCCACTTGCGCCTGACCCTTTCTCAGATGCCAGCGCGGGCTTTCCGGGATCAGGAAATAGATCAGCGCCGGCACGACGAAAAACGCGAGCCCGCCGGGCAATGCGATCAGGCGGAAGGCGCCGGAATTGCCGGCGAGCATGTAGCCGACGAACGGCAGCACGGTGAACGAGCTGGCCAGGGCCATCTCGTAAATCGCGCTGAAGGTTCGCCGGTGCTGCGCCGGCATCAGCTCGGCGGCGATCGGGAACGGCGCGGACACCGCAAAGCCGCCGCCCAGCCCGGTCAGCAGCCGGACCATGATCAGTTGCTCGGCATTCTGCACCAGCGGGATCAGCAAGGTAGAAAAGGTGACGGCGGCCACCCCGATCAGCATGATGGTCTTGCGGCTCCAGTGGTCGGAGAACGCCGAGGCGGCGAAGCCTCCGACGCAGATCATCAAGGTCGATGCAACGGCCAGAAAGCGAATGTCGGCTGGGGTCAGGTGCAGCGGCTGCTTGGCCAGCACCAGCAGCGAGCCGGTCACCGCGAGATCGTAGCCGTCGACAAAACCGACCAGCCCGAGCACGGCGATCACGATCAGGTGGTAGGCGCTGAACGGGATGCTGTCGAGCTTGCGCCCCAGCAGGTAGCCGGACGAACTTGGCGATCGACCAATTGGGCGGATTTCTCCCATTGTGACCCTCCCGGAGGTCGAACCCAGGGGACTGTGCGTCAGCCGCAATCAGGCGAGGCAGGCACTTCGCGATGCTCGATAAAATAAATTCTGGATCTGCCGACCCAGGATTTTGCCGATACCTCGCCAATCACGGCACGCCGCAGCGTGCACCACCGGGTTGTTGCTCCTGTTCCAATTCAGCGGCGTTTGCTGCCGTTCGTCTGATTGCCTGCATGGCACACCTCAGGCCACCGCCGGTACACCCTCGGTCACAGTCTCGAGCTGGCCGACGGTCTCGCGGCCAAAGGCCAGCGGGATGAAGGCGCCGATCGCCACAATGACGAAGATCGTGCCGAAGAAGATCGTCGGCGAGTGGGTGTACGGCTCCATCAGAAACGGCGCCAGTCCGCCGGCGAACAGCCTCCCAAACGATTCGCCGAAAATGTGCCCGCGCCCGCGCAGCGCCGTCGGGAACTGCTCGGACAGATAGACGCGCGTTGCGGTAAAGGCAGACAGAACGGTAAAGCCGATGATCAGCCCTCCCGCCACCATGACCACGCCCGCATAGTCCCCCGCACGGTGCGCCAGCAGCATCAACACGATGCCCGGCAGCGATCCGAGGAGCGCATAAGCGATCGTCCAGCGCCGCCCGATGATCTCCATCAGGAACCCGGTGAAACCCTTCCCGAAGAAGCTTGCCGCATAGACGACCGAGGTCAATCCCAAGCTCGAGCTAACGGCGAAGCCCTGGTCGACCAGCGCCTTTGGCAGCAGGACCGAAATCAGGAAAAAGGCGGTGCCAGCGCAGATGCCGGCCAGAATGCCGACCGTGGTCCAGCGCAGCTGCCCGCGGGCGAACAAGGCCCAATAGGGCGGCAGCGGCTCGTGGGCGGCTTCCTGGTGATCGCCGAGCTCCGCCACTGTCAGCGGCGGCACCCGGTTGCCGGACCGCGCAATGATGCGGTTGACGGTGTCGACCGCGACCTGCGCCTGGCCTTTGCGCAAATACCAGCGTGGGCTTTCGGGAAGGACGAAATAGACGATGACCGGGATGACGGTCACCGCAAGCCCGCCCGGCAACGCCAGATACCGAAAGGCGTTGACGTTGCCGGCAAGCAGACCGCCGATGAACGGCACCACGGTGAAGGAGGCGGCTAGCGCCATCTCATAGACGGCGCTGTAGGTGCGCCGGTGCTGCGCCGGCATCAGCTCGGCGGCGATCGGGAACGCCGCCGAAACGACGCCGCCCGCGCCGACCCCGGTCAGCAGGCGCAGGATGATCAGCTGCTCGGCATTCTGCACCAGCGGGATCAGCAGGGTCAGAAAGGTCGTCAAGAACACGCCGATCAGCACGATGAGCTTGCGGCTCAAGTGGTCGGATATCGCCGAGAAGAAGAAGCCGCCGAGGGTCAGCATGAAGGTCGGGAAGGAAACTAGTATCCGTATGTCGGTGCCGGTCAGATGCAATGGACCCTTGGCCAGCACCACCAGAGACCCGGTCATCACCAAGTCGTAGCCCTCGATGAAGCCGACCAGGGCGAGCACGGTGATGATCAGGATGTGGTAGCCGCTGAACGGAATGCTGTCGAGCTTCCGTCCGAGCACTTGGCTGGCCGTCATTGCTGATCGGGCGAGTGGGCGGATTTCTGCCATGATGACCTCCCCAGCTTCGTCGAACCCGGGGGACCATGCGGGGACTTAAAACAGGCGAGGCCGGCGCGTCGTTTATTGGATATCCGACTTTGACGTGCTTACTTATTCTCGAGCTGACGCCTCGTAAGTTCTGGCCGTCGACAAGGTGCTCCCGGATCGACGTGTTGTTCCTAATTTCAAGTCAGGCGGCGGTTTTTTTGCTCGCCTCGCAGCTCGACCCCTTGAGGTCATGCAATCAGCGTAACCCAGCGCTGCAGTGTTGTCATCCTCAAAAGCGGCGTTGGCGGGTCGGCCCGGTGGAAGCTCGCCCGCTACCCGTCATTGCGCTTTCGCAAAAGGAATTCGCGCCCGGCCTTGACCATCGGCTGGCCGTCATAGGCGATGATGTCGGCGGTGGCGTAGGTCTCGCTCCACAGCTCGGGCAGATAGGAGCCGGTGCCGACGACATCGATCGGCGCCTTGGCGGCGGCCATCATCCGGCACTTGGCCGGGCCGAAGCCCGAGCTCGCGACGATCTTGATCGCGGCGAGCCCGGCCTCGTCCAAGCGCTGGCGCAGCAGCCAGATCGCCGCCGCCGAAACCCCGGTGCCGACCAGATAGCGCAGCTCTTCCTCGGTGCGGTAGCCGCGGATCGATTGCGGCGCATGGCGCTCGAGCACCTCGTAGGAGCGGGCCGGATCGAGCCCTTCGCAATAGCGGCCGCCGGGGGTATCCAGCCGCACCGCGAGCCGGCCGGCCACAGCGAGCTCGGGGAAACGCCGGCCGACCGCGAGCGCGTCGGCGATCTCCCGCCCGAAATAGTCGATCAGCACAGTCATCGGCTCGTCGGGAAAGACCTCGCGAAACATCTCGGCCGCCCGCACCGTCGAGCCGGCATAGCCGATCAGCGCGTGCGGCATCGTGCCGGCACCGCTCTCTCGGCCGAACAAATGGGCGGTTGCATCGGCGGCGCAGCCCACAAAACCGATCGCCCCCGACTCCCGGCGCGCGACAGCCGAGCCGACCGCTGCGGCATAAGCCATCATCGCCGCCATCTCGGCCCCGGCGCAGTGCCGCGCATCCATCGCCATAAACGCGACCTGGGGCAGGTCGGTGCACATCGCGCAGGCATTGTAGGCGGCGACGCAAGCGGGCCCCAGGCGCTGCAGCAGCACGGTCTCGAGATCGACGAGGTGGAACAGCGGTCCGGTGAGGTAGAGGATCGGCTCGCCGGCGCCGACCAGCGCGCCCTCCGGGTGGTTCACCTCGATGTCGAAGCGGGTGCCGCGCTCGGAGGCGGCATTTTCCAGAAATTCGATCGCCAGGCGCGGCGTGCTGATCACCGGGCGGCGCAGAAACACCGCGTAGGTCGCAAGGCGATCGCCGAAGCGGGCGACGATCGCCTTGGTTTTCAGGAAATAGCTGTCGGTCTGCGCCGCGAGCGAGGGCGGCTGGTGCGCCGCCACCATTGGCGCCGCCCTCACAAGACCGCGGCCAGCCGGGGCTTACCCTGGAAGCCATTGCCTTGACGGGCACGCTTCAGCGCCTCGGCGATCTCAAAGGCGAGCTCGAGCGCCTGGGTCGCATTGAGCCGCGGGTCGCAATGGGTCAGATAGCGGTCGGCGAGCGTTGCTTCGCTGATCGCCTGGGAGCCGCCGATGCATTCGGTGACGTTCTGGCCGGTCAGTTCGAAATGGACGCCGCCGGCATGGCTGCCCTCGGCCGCGTGGATCGCAAAGGCGCTGTGCACCTCGTCGAGGATGCGGTCGAACAGGCGGGTTTTGTACCCGGTCGACGAGGTGACCGTATTGCCGTGCATCGGGTCGATGCACCACACCACCTCGCGGCCCTCGCGGCGCACGGCGCGGATCAGCGGGGGCAGCCGGGCCTCGACCTTGTCGGCGCCCATCCGGGTGATCAGGGTCAGCCGGCCCGGCTTGTTGTGCGGGTTGAGCCAGTCGATCAGGCGGATCAGATCGTCGGGTTCGAGGGTCGGCCCGCATTTCATGCCGATCGGGTTCTTGATGCCGCGGAGGAATTCGGCATGGGCGCCATCGACCTGGCGGGTGCGGTCGCCGAGCCAGACCAGATGGGCCGAGCAGTCGTACCAGTCGCCGGTGGTCGAATTCGACCCGGGTCAGCGCCTGCTCATAGGACAGGAACAACGCCTCGTGGCAGGTGTAGAACTCGGTCTCGCGGATCTGCGGCGTGGTCTCCGAGTTCGAGCCCGCAGGCGGCCATGAAATCGAGTGTCTCGGTCAGCCGGTCGGCGAGCTCGCGATAGCGCTCGCCCTGCGGCGAGTTGGCGACGAAATCCTGGTTCCAGGCATGGACGCGGTGCAGATCGGCATAGCCGCCCTGGGCGAAGGCGCGCAGCAGGTTCAGGGTCGCGGCCGATTGGCTGTAGGCCTGGATCATCCGCTGCGGGTCGGGCTCGCGCGCCGCCGCCGTCGAACTCGAGCCTGTTGATGATGTCGCCGCGATAGGAGGGCAGGGTGCTGCCGTTCTGGGTTTCGGTGTCGGAGGAGCGCGGCTTGGCGAACTGCCCGGCGAGCCGGCCGAGCTTGACTACCGGGCAGCCGGCGGCGAAGGTCAGCACCACCGCCATCTGCAGCAGCACCTTGAACATGTCGCGGATGTTGTTCGGATGGAACTCGGCAAAGCTCTCGGCGCAGTCGCCGCCCTGCAGCAGAAACGCCTTGCCCGCCGCGACCGCAGCCAGCCGCTGTTCGAGCCGCCGCGCCTCGCCGGCAAAGACCAGCGGCGGAAAATTGTGCAATATCCCCTCGACGCGGGCGAGCGCCGCCTCGTCGGAATAACCCGGCACCTGTCGGATCGGCAGGCCGCGCCAGCTGTCGGGGGACCATTTTTCCGTCATCTCACGATACCTCCGTCATCTCGTCGCGCTGTTGGGATCGGGTTGGTCATGCATCACCTCCGGGGTTGGAGGCCGCTCCACCATCGGCGACGTTCGGATCAAGGAGAGCATGAAACGCAAAAGCCGCCTCGGGTCAGGCGGCTTCGGGAAAACGCAGATACGCGATCCTAGGCCGCCATCATGTACCGGCAATACCAAAATCGCGCAAAATCGGGGACCGTGCACACGGCCTTATCGCAGATCATTCGCGTACTCTAGTTGCGGCGCGAAGCGGACGCAAGCCCCTTTGGGCGGAATGCTCGGGCGGCGCATCGATCGCCTCCCTACCCCGTGCGCGAGTTGCCTGGCACGTTCTTCTCTCGATTTTGGATGAGCAAGGCAGCGGATCGGCGCCGCAGTTTCCGCTGTTTTTTGCAGCGAAAAAACTGCGGGCTGCCCCGACAGCGGCGGAACCTCGCCTGAAAATACATGAAAATTACAGGTCCCGGTCGGCCGCGAGCGTCCGGTCTGTGGAACCCGAACCTCGGAGCAACCCGGCACGCAGGTGCCGCGCGGTCAATTGGGAAGCCTCAAGGAATGGTGCGTCCTCATCGTAAGCCAATCAGCCAACCTCAATTCCGGAGGCTGCGTGATACCATCGGAATGCGGCTATTTTAAGAACGAAAGGAGAAACCGGTCGCCCGACGCCCGCACAAAGTCGAGCACCTAGCTTAGCCTGTCGGGACAATGAACGGCCGGATCGCCCGCACAAAA
>CAVPFW010000027.1:0-15998 GCA_963703855.1 uncultured Alphaproteobacteria bacterium | reverse complement strand
GGGCCGGGGAGGCCGGGGGCGATCCGGCTCAGGCCCGGGGGCGGGCGCGGCGGGCGCGGCGGGCGCGGCGGGCGCGGCGGGCGCGGCGGGCACCTGGCAGGCGATGGCGCGGACCGGGCCGGGGGGGCGAAGGGCGTTACCGGCCGGGCGGCCGGGGACGGGGCGGGCGATGGCCCCGGCTGGGGTGCGGGCGCCGGGGGCACTACCGGCCGGGTCACAGGCGCCGGGGGCACTACCGGCCGGGTCACGGGCGCCGGGGGCACTACCGGCCGCGCCCGCGGGCGCCGGCGCATCGGCCTGAATTTTGACAGGCCGCGCCGGGCGCGCTCGGCCATTCGCTGCGCCATGACCAGAGCCAAGCCGGGCGCGCGACCCACGCAACCGGCGCAAGCGCCGCCCCTCAACCACAGCGCAAGCCAGCATGGTATAATTCCCTGAAATGTGGGTCATTTTCCATAATCGGTGTTATAGAACTCTCGCCCCGGCCACGCCGCGCTGCCCGCGCTCGATCCGGCCGACGGTTGCCCGACTGACGCCGGACCGGCGCGGCGATGAGCGACCAATCGCTCAATTAGCCTTCTCATAGGCCGAGTGCCCATGTGCAGCCGCACGAAATCGAGGCAGCTATCGTCGCGCGCATATACGAAATCAACGGCGCGTCCGGCCACAAGCTGGTTCACCCCATCGACCAGTTCGATTGCGTTCCGCTTCTCTACCATCCGCTGTGTCTCAATATCGTTGACGGCCACGAAGATCGCCTTGGGGCCGATGGGCAAAAATAGATAGGCGAGCGGCTCAGTTAGTGTCCACGTCATTACAACAGGACGGTCGGAGGTCAGAAGACGCCCACGCCGCATGGGATGCGCCTTACGAACCATCGCCATCTTGTTTTAGCAATTGGCCAATATTCTGATGGTCGATCATCTGGGGCAGTAGCGACATCGCCCTCTGATCAAAATAGTGCGGATGGCTGGCCAAATACGCATCTAATATAGACAGATCGTCTGGCCCCTTCGTGATGGCGTATTTGGCGACCGTTTCCGCTCCGTTTCTTCCGCTAAACCGATTTTTAGCGCCGCAAGGTCCTCTGGCATCCGCATCGAAAGCGACATGATAAAGCACGACCACGCACTACGCGGCTTCGGCTCTCGGTGAATGCGGCCGTCGCCATTCTCAAGCATCGCCAAGGCGGGCGCGGCGAGCGTATCGACAGGCTGCATACAAAACTGCTCGACTTGCTGCGCTTGCTCGGGCGGAAAGCGATGCGCCTCATATAACCGTATGACATAGCCCGTTTGCGCGGGATGAACCCGCTTCGGCTTTATTTCGTTATGGGGGCGGCTGAATTCGCATAGCTGTCCACCCTCTCCCTTCCAGCGGCTAAGATAGAATTCGGGTAGAAAGTGATGTTTTTCGGAACGTTTTTCACGGTGTTCCCTTAACTGGGGAGCTGCTTTCCTCGCACGGGGTGCGTGATCAAAATACTCCGATTTTCCATATGTGCCATTATGCGCCAAATGAAATCAGGGGCTGGCACGGCGAGCCGCTGTTCGAGCCTGGGACGCTTGGGTGTCGCCTGGCAACACCCCCGGCCGCGCCTGCGTCTAGCCCGGCTCGCCGCCCCGCACTGGAAAGTCGAGATCGCCGTTATCGCCGCCCGCGAGTAGACGAGGCATCCGGGTAGGGGGTGAGACCCGGTCGAACGGCGCCGAGTCCCTTCCCTCCCTCCGGGCCGATCGAAGGAAGCTGGCGCGCTTTCTAATCACATTGAACCGTCATTCCGCGCAAGCGGGAACCCAGAGCACGCGACGAACGGTTGCCCCTGGACCCCCGCTTACGCGGGGGCGACGCGAGCGGACGGTTCGATCTGATCGGATCGTGCGCTAAAGCGCGCGCATGAACGCGACCAGGTCCTGCTTCTCCTGCGGTGCCAATTTGGTGCCGAGGATCAGGTTGAAGAACTCGACCGTGTCCTCCAAGGTCAGCAGACGCTCGTCGTGCAGGTAGGGCGGGTTGTCCTTGACGCCGCGCAATGCGAAGGTTTTGATCGGTCCGTCCCCGATCGCCATCATGTTGTTGATCATCACCGGCTTGAAAAAGCGCTCGGTCTTGAGGTCGTGCATCAGATTGTCGGTGTAGAAGGGCGGCTGATGGCAGCTGGCACACTGGCCCTTGCCGAAGAACACCCCCTGACCCCGCATCTCGGCCGGCGTCGCCTTGGCGGGATCGAGCTTGCCGAGGACGTCGAGCTTGGGCGCCGGCGGAAAGTCCAGCATCTCTTGAAAATCGGCCATGTCGTCGACCTGGCTGCCGCGCTCGAGCGGGTTCACCCCTTTCTTTGTGGCCTCCACGATATCACCGTCGAAATAGGCGGTGCGCTGCTCGAATTCGGTGAAATCCTCGACCGTCTTCAGCGCGCGCTGCGAGCCGAAAAGCCGCTGAACGTCCAGCCCGCGCAACGATATCGTCTTGATGCGGTGGCGGAACCACTCGGGGCGGGTGTCCGGGGCGAGATGGGTCGCGCCGTTCTGGTGACCGTTTGAATGACAGTCGAAACAGGCGGCACCAGTGCTCGGAATCTCGGTGCGGCGATCCTCGGTGGCGTTGAACTGCTGCTGCGGAAAGGGCGTCAGCAACAGGCGCAACCCTTCCAGCTGCCTCGGGGTCAGCAGGCCGTTGAACATCTGATAGTAGTTGGTCAGCGACACCAGCTTGCCCTGCGATACGTCGCCGAGATCGGGGCGCGGGGTCAGGTACATCGCCGGCGGAAACTCGGCGAGGAAACGATCCGGCAGATCGAAATCGATGTCGAACCGGGTCAGGTCGCGCCCGTCCTGCTGCTTGATCGCGTCGATCACGAAATGCGGAAAGACAAAGCCGCCTTCCTGGTGCTTGGGATGCGGCAACGGGTAGAACCCCTTGGGATAGAGGTTCTGGTCGCGGATCTGGTCCGGGCTCATCGCCGCCAGGCTGTCCCAGGTCGCCCCGGCGGGCAATTTGACGCGCACGCCCTCCTGCACCGGCTTCGCCCGATCCATCGTGACCCCCGCGGCGGGGCGATCGCTCAGATCGTAGCGCTCTTGAAGAAGTGCCGCGTGCTCGGCCTCGACCCGGGGCTTCTCCCCGGACAGTCGGGCCATCAGCGATGAAAAGCTTTCGGTGATGGCGACCGGCATGTAGCTGGTCAGCCCGCGCGGCCCCTTATAGTAACCCTCGGTTCCCATCAGGTACGGGTTCGGGGCCGGGGTCTGGGATGCTTGCTGGGCATCGGCCGAACCGAACGCCAGGATCAGTCCTGAAACCAAGAGGACTGTCCAGCGCGCCCTGGATGGTTGGATCATCGTGCTGTTCTCCTCGCTGGTCCAAATTCGGGCAACTCTGCCGCCCGCCGTTCAGCGCGCGGCCTGCGGCAATTCGAGCCGAACCGAAACGGCGGCGGTGGCGATGACAGCCACGTCGCCGCCCTCCTCGTCGGGCACGTCGAGGCCGCCCTTGACGATCTCGACCGAGACCTCGCCGTGCGGCAGCGCGGCTTTGACCGCCGCGGGGTCGACCTTGTCCGGCTGCTGAACCCCGATCGTCACCTCGACCCGCATCTTGCGCGCGTCGAGCCCGAGGGTGCGGATCAGGGTCAAGGAGCTGTGGTGGAGGGCGTCCGCAACCGCGCGCACCGCGGCCTTGGTGTAGTCGCCGCCGTGCAGATCGTTGCCGGTGCCCATCTCCAGGATCACGCGTTTCGCCGTCATGCCCGCCTCCCTGACCCTCACGCGACATCGAGCCGCACAACCGCGGCGGCGTTGGCGATCACCGTCTTGTCGGTGCCTCTGTCATTCGCGATTTCGAGCCCGCCCTCGACGACCCGCACCGTGCCCGTGCCGTGAGGCAGCACCGCGAGCACCGCCTCCCGGTCGACCTGCTCGGGGTGAGGGACGCCGATGGTGACCTCGACCCGCATCGAGTTCGACCGGAAGCCCGACCGCGTCGGCGACGCTGAGCGAATTGTGCCACAAGGCGTCGCGCAGGGCGCGCACCGCTGCCTTGGTGGAGTCCGCCCCGCGGATGTCGGTTCCCATGCCGATCTGGAGCACCATGCGTTTCCAAGCCATCTGCGCTGTTCCTCGAAGGCCGCCGGATCGGCGCCATTCTATCCATCCCGGCCCGCGCCGTCATCTCGCGCCGGGGCGCGCGCTCTGCTAAGAAACACCGGCCTTGCCGGGCAGGGTCCGAGACGCGAGAGAGAACGGGGCGGTGGAGGCAGCGGCGCAGATCGTCATCGACCGGGTCAGCCACACCTACCGGCCGCCGCGCGGCCGCCCGGTGACGGCGCTCGACAATGTGTCGCTCGCGGTGCGCGACCGCGAGTTCGTCGCCCTGCTCGGCCCCAGCGGCTGCGGCAAGAGCACCCTCCTCTACCTGGTCGGCGGCTTTCTGCCGGTCGAGCACGGCGTCATCCGGGTCGAGGACAAGCCGATCGCCGGCCCCGGCCCCGACCGCGGCATCGTGTTTCAGCATTTCGCGCTGTTTCCGTGGAAGACGGTGCTGCAGAACGTGCTCTACGGTCTCGAAAAGCAACGGCTGCCGCGCGACGAGCGCACCCGCCGCGCCCGCGAGCACATCGACCTGGTCGGGCTCGCCGGGTTCGAGGACAGCTATCCCTCGCAATTGTCGGGCGGCATGAAGCAGCGCGCCGCGCTCGCCCGAACCCTCGCGGTCGATCCGCGCATCCTGTTGATGGACGAGCCCTTCGGGGCGCTCGACGCGCAGACCCGCAGCCTGATGCAGGCGGAGCTTCTGCGCATCTGGCAGCGCTCGCGCAAGACCGTCATCTTCGTCACCCACGATGTCCAGGAGGCGGTGTTTCTCGCCGAGCGGATCGCGGTGATGTCGGCGCGCCCGGGCCATATCAAGGAGATCGTCGAGGCGCGCTTCGACAAGGAGGATCCCGGGCTCGCCCGGAGCGCACCCTTTGTCGAGATGGTCGACCATGTGTGGAACCTGGTGCGCGGCGAGGCGATCCTGGCGCAGCGCAGCGGCGCTGCATGACGGGTTTCGGACCGGGACACAACGGGAAATGCCGGAGGAAAGCCATGCGGCTGGGATTCATCGTCGCCATCGCCATTGCCGTCATGGCCGGCGCGCCGCCGCTGGCGCGAGCGCCGCTCGCCGCCGCCCAATCGGCGCCGCTGACGATCCGGGTCGGCTGGGCGCAGACCCCGGGTCACCTCGCCCCGCTGGTCGCCGAGCTGGCCAAGCGCCACCCGGAAGTGATGCCCGAGAACGGCAAGACCTACGATTTCGAGCCGGTGCGCTATGCCGGCAGCACCCCGCAGATCCAGGCATTGGCGATCAAGGAGCTCGAGGTCGCGGCCTTTTCCGATTCCGCCTTCGCGCTCGCGATCACCAACGCGCATCTCGATGTGAAGATCGTCGCCGACGTATTGCAGACCGGCCGGCCCGGCTACTGGTCGGGCGAGTACGTCGTCGCCAAGGACGGCCCGGTCAAGACCGTCGCCGACCTGAAGGGCCGGCGGGTCGCCACCAATGCGATCGGCTCGGAGGCCGATTCGACGATGCGCGCGATGCTTCGCCGCAATGGCATCGCGGACAGCGACGTGACCACGGTCGAGGCCAATTTCGCCAACCAGCCGGCGATGATCGAGGGCGGCAAGGTCGACATGATCCAGCTGCTGCCGCAATTCGCCCGCGAGCTGATGGAGACCGGCAGATACCGTATTCTGTTCACCTCCGACCAGGTGCACGGGGTGTCGGACGGCGTGTTCTGGTGCATGCGGTCCGACGTCATCGCCGCCAACCGGCCGGCCCTGATCGATTTCTACACCGATTACATGCGCGCGATGCGCTGGTTCCTGAACCCGGCCAACCGCAAGGAGGCGCTCGACATCGCCGTCGCGGTGACCCGCAAGCCGGAAAAGGACCTGGAATTCGCCTTCACCAAACATGATTTCTACCGCCCGCCCGATTTGATGCCGCTCCCCGGCGCGATCCAGCAGGAGGTCGACGAGGATGTCGCGCTGCACGTATTGCCGAAGGGCATCCGGGTCAGCCCGAGCTACGTCGATCTGTCGCTGATCAAGGCGGCCAAGGAGCGTCTCGACGGCCATGGCGCTTGATCGATCCGGGCTGACCATCGCCGCGCGCGCCGGCCCACCGGAGCGTGCGGCTGCGGCGGCGCGCCTGCCCGGCATGCCGGTGCAGTTGGGGGCTTGGCTGTGGCGCTACACGCCGATCGCGCTCTTGGCGCTGGCCTGGGAGGGAGCGACCCGGCTCGGCTTGATCTCGCCGCTGGAATTGCCGGCGCTCGACCGGGTGACGACCGCCTGGTGGGGCCTCTTGACCAGCGGCGACCTTGTCGGCAACGCCGTCGTCTCGCTGTCCCGCGGCGCCGCGGGCTTGATGCTGGCGATTGCCTGCGGCACCGTGCTCGGCGTGCTGATGGCCTGGTACAAGCCGGTGCGCACCGTGTTCAACCCATTGGTGCAGGCGATCTATCCGATGCCCAAATCGGCGTTGATCCCGGTGGTGGTGCTGTGGCTCGGCTTTGGCAGCGCCTCCAAGATCCTGCTGATCTTCATCGGCTGCATGCTGCCGGTCACCGTGAGCGCGTACAATGGCGCGCGCGGCGCCGAGCAGGTGCTGATCTGGTCGGCGCGCAGCCTCGGCGCCAGCCGCACCGCGACCCTGCTCCAGGTCGTGCTGCCGAGCGCATTGCCGGAAATCCTCGCCGGTATCCGCACCGCGCTGGCCTTCGCCTTTGTGCTGCTGGTGGCGACCGAGCTGATCGTCGCGCGTCAGGGCCTCGGCTACATGATCGGCTGGCTCGGCGACGGCGGCGTCTACGACGCGATGTTTGCGGTGGTGCTGACCGTGGCGCTCCTCGGCTTCGCCGCCGACCGCGGCTATCTGATGCTGATGAAGCGGGTGCTGCGGTGGCGCGAATGAGCGAAGCCCTCGGCCGCGCCGCCGCTCCGGCGGTCGAGCGCAGCTATGGCCGCGTGGCGGTCGACGGGCTTTTCGGCCTCGGCCGCGGCATCCGCAGCGGGCTGACGGTGATCCTGGTGCTGGCCGCCTGGGAAGCCTTTTCCCGCAGCGGCGCGGTCAGCAGCTTTCTGCTTCCGCCCCTCTCGGTGGTGCTCGAACGGGTCTGGCAGGACGCGGCGTCGGGCGATCTCGCCGCCAATCTCGGCCAGACCCTGTACCGGGTCATGCTGGGCTTTGTCATCGCCGCTGCGTCGGGCATCGCGCTCGGCATCCTGATCGCGCGCAACGCAGCCGCACGCTGGTTTTTCGACCCGATCATCTCGGTCGCCTTCCCGATGCCGAAGATCGCCTTTCTGCCGGTCTTCATGCTGTGGTTCGGCCTCTACGACCTGTCCAAGGTGACGATGATCGTGTTCAGCGCGATCTTCCCGGTGATCGCCGCGACGGTGACCAGCACCCAGGGGGTGGAGAAGGAGATGCTGTGGTCGGCGCGCAGCCTCGGCGCCAGCGATCGCCGGCTGTTGTGGGAAATCGTCCTGCCGGCGGCATTGCCGCAGATCCTGACCGGGCTGCAGGTGGCGCTGCCGGTGTCGATGATCGTCGCCATCGTCACCGAGATCCTGATGGGCGGCCAGGGCCTGGGCGGGGCGATGATCGCCGCCTCGCGCTTTGCCGATTCGCCGGGCGTGTTCGCCGGCATCGTCGAGATCGCGGTCGCCGGCTTCTGCTTGGTCAAAGGGATCGCCATATTGCGGCGCCGGCTGCTGCGCTGGCATCAGGAGGCGCAGGAGCCGACGACCGTCTAGCCGAATGAGCTGGCGGGCCGTGGGGATCGCCGGCACGCACAGGAAGGGAAGGATCGCGGATGCAACCTCACCATCTGACGCGAGCCGGCAAGCGGAAATTGGGAACGGCTCTGACCATTCTCGGGATTTTCCTGTGGGTCGGGGCAATCGTGCTGCACATCACCCCCGCCAATGCCCGCGACGTGACCTTTCCGCATATGGAGGCGCGCCTGCTCGCAATCGTCACCGGCGGGGCATCGGTCGCGGGCGGCATCGTCCTCCTCGCCGCCGCCTAGGGCCGCAAGCCCGCGCCGACCGCAGCGGCGTCGCGGCGGGGACGCGAAAGCATCGGGCGCGATGTTCACCGCGATTCTCGGTCGATAGCAGGCGGCGACGTGCTCGCGATCGTCTCCCGATCAGCCAGCCCGCCAGCCACGCTTTCTCCTTTTTTTCGGCGCCCCGCCAACTGGTAGCATCGGCGCACGATAACGGGCGGCTTGGCGATTGCCCGGCAGCACGGGAGGAATTCGATGACGGCAATCGACATCGCGGGCTCGCTCTCGGAGCTCGAGCATCGCCGGCAGCTGCGCCGCGCGGTAATCGCCAGCACGATCGGCACGACGATCGAGTGGTATGACTTCTTCATCTACGGCACAGTCACCGGGCTCGTCTTCGCCAAGCTGTATTTCCCGGGCTCCAACCCGCTGACCGGGACGTTGCAGGCGTTCGCGATTTACGCCGTCGGCTTTGTCGCCCGGCCGGTGGGGGCAGCGATCTTCGGCCATTACGGCGACCGCATCGGGCGCAAGGCGGCGCTGATTGCGACGTTGCTGCTGATGGGCTTGGCGACCTTCGCCATCGCCTTCGTTCCGGGCTATGCGCAGATCGGCATCTGGGGCGCCGTGCTGCTGACCATCCTGCGCACCTTGCAGGGGATCGGGGTCGGCGGCGAATGGGGCGGCTCGGTCTTGATGTCGATGGAGTGGGCCCGGACCAGCGCCCATCGCGGGTTTATCGCCTCGTGGCCGCAATTCGGCGTGCCGTCGGGGCTGTTCCTGGCCAACCTCGCGGTGCTGGCGTTCAGCGCGATCGCCGGCCCGCAATTCATCGTCTGGGGATGGCGCATCCCGTTCATCCTCAGCATCGTCCTGGTCGGGATCGGCCTCTATATCCGGCTCGGCATTCTCGAGACCCCGGCCTTTTCGCGGCTCGTCGCCGAAAACCGGGTCGAACGCGTGCCGGTGCTCGAAGTGGTCAAGCGCCAGCCGCGCGAGATCATCCTGACCGCGCTGGCGCGAATGGGCGAGCAGGCGCCGTTCTACATCTTCACGGCTTTCGTCTTCACTTACGGAACGACGATCCTCCACAGCTCGCGCAATCTGCTGCTGATCGCGGTGCTGACCGCCTCGGTCGTGTCGTTCTTTACGATCCCGTACGCCGGCTATCTGTCGGACCGGATCGGGCGCCGGCGCATGTATCTGATCGGCGCCGCGGCGATGGGCATTTTCGGCTTTGTCTATTTCGCGCTGCTCGACACCATGGTGCCGGGCTGGATCTTTCTCGCCATCGTTCTGTCGCTGATCCCGCACGATCTGATGTACGGCCCGCAGGCGGCGCTGATCGCGGAATGCTTTACCGGCCGGCTGCGCTACAGCGGCGCCTCGCTCGGCTACCAGCTCGCCTCGATCATCGCCGGCGGACCGGCGCCGCTGATCGCGACGGCATTGTTCGCCTCGTACAAATCGGGCTACGCGATCGCGCTCTACATTCTCGTCTGCGCGGTCATCAGCCTGATTTCGGCGGCGCTGCTGCCGGACTACACCAACCGCGACATCTCGGCCGAGTACGACACGGCGTAATGAGGCACATTTGCGCTCTATCAATGCGCTGGGCGGTTGGCAGGTCCTGCTCCGGCTGATACCTTTGCCCAAAAGAAACAACTCCGGCTCTATGGTGCGCCAGGAGGAACGACAACGGGCGCCTGCAACCGCCCGACAGGCGAGGAGGAAACGAGATGACGGCAGCCGAGACCACGGCCAGTGGCATTTCCGACGAGGAGCATCGCAAGCAACTGCGCCGCGCCTTGCTCGCCAGCACCATCGGCACCTTGATCGAATGGTACGATTTCCTGCTCTACGGCACGGTCAGCGCGCTGATTTTCGGCAAGCTCTATTTTCCGCACTCCAGCCCGATCATCGGCGTGCTCGAGGCGTTCAGCGTTTTCTTCATCGGCTTTGTCGGGCGCCCGATCGGGGCAGCGATTTTCGGCCATTGGGGCGATCGGATCGGGCGCAAGGCGACCCTGATCGCGACCTTGCTGGTGACCGGCATTTCGACCGTTGCCGTGGGCCTCGTGCCGACCTATGCCAGCATCGGCATCTGGGGCGCCGTTCTGCTGACGATCATTCGTCTGATCCAGGGGATCGGCGTCGGCGGCGAATGGGGCGGCTCGGTGCTGCTGGCGATGGAATGGGCGCGAACCACCAAGAACCGCGGCTTTCTTACATCCTGGCCGCAATTCGGTGCGCCGGCCGGGTTCTTCCTGGCCAATCTGGCGGTGCTGTTCTTCAGCTGGCTGTCCGGCGATCAGTTTCTCACCTGGGGTTGGCGCATCCCGTTCTTCATCAGCATCGTCATGGTCGGGGTCGGGCTGTGGATCCGGCTCGGAATCCTCGAAACCCCGGTCTTCCAGAAGATCGTCGAGGAAGAGCGCATCGAGCGGGTGCCGGTCCTCGAAGTGCTCAAACGCCAGCCCAAGCAGGTCCTATTGTCCGCACTCCTGCGGATGCCGGAGCAGGCGCCGGGCTACATCGTCGGCGCTTTCATCTTCACCTACGGCACGACGGTCCTCGGCGTCTCCCGCAATTTCTTGCTGACCGCCGTCCTGGTTCAATGCTTCCTGGGCTTCCTTTGGGTCGTCTGCGCCGGGACTCTGTCGGACCGCATCGGCCGAAAGAACATGTATATGATCGGCTGCCTGTTTGTCGCGGTCTACGGCTTCATCTACTTCGGCCTGCTCGATACGAAGTCGCCGACACTGATCTTCATCGCGGTTGCGCTATCATTGCTGCCGGTGATGACCTGTTACGGCCCCGAAGCGGCGCTGATCGCGGAAAGCTTCACTCCGCGGTTGCGCTACAGCGGCACCTCGCTCGGGTACCAGCTCGCCTCGGTCATCGCCGGCGGCCCCTCGCCGTTTATCGCCACGGCGCTGTTCGCCGCTTATCATTCGAGCTTGCCGATCGCGCTCTATATGGTCGGCTGCGCGATCATCGGCATCGTCGCGACGGCGCTCTTGACCGATTACACCAGCAAGGACATCTCGGCGGAGTATCACGGGGTCTGACCGGGCGGCCGCGCGCCGCCGCACCACCCGCCGCCGATGCGCAGACAACTCCGCTAAGGCGGCGCGCGCCCTCGCGATGGTCCGTGTTCATCGGGTCCGGGCCCGGAGCGCGCCGGCCGCCCCGGAACGACAAGCTCACGCCGCGTCGTGAAAGATGAGGCCGAGGGTGGAGCGCTCGCCGCCGCGGATGCGGCTGACGCCATGGCGCATGGTCGCGCGATAGGGGCCGCGGGTGCCCTCGACCGGGCGGTGATGCACCGGGAAGATCACCGCCTCGCCCTGCTGCAATGGCACCACCTCGCCGCGCGACTGTACCCGCGGCCGCTGCTCGACCAATAGGAACTCGCCGCCGGTGAAATCGCTTGCCGGGTCGCTGAGCAGCACGGTCAGCTGCAGTGGAAAGACCAGCGCGCCATAGAGGTCCTGGTGCAGGCAGTTGTAGTCGCCGGCGCCATATTTGAGGATCAGCGGCGTCGGCCGTTGCTGACCCGCCCGATGGCACAGGGCGAGATAGGCGTCGAGCGCCGGCGGAAACTTTCCTTCTTCGCGCAGCCGCTCATGCCAGCGATTGGCGATCGGCGCGAGCTGCGGGTAGATGGCGCGGCGCAGCGCCTCGACCAGCCCCGGCAGCGGGTAGCGGAAATATTTGTACTCGCCGCGCCCGTAGGCGTGGCGCTGCATGACGACGCGGCTGCGAAAGGCCTGATCGTCTCCGTACAGCCCGGCGAGCCCGCGGCATTCCTCGGCATCGAGCAGCGCCGGGGTGGTGGCATAGCCGCGCTCGTCGAGCGCCGCCGCCACCGCCGGCCATTCGACGGCGGCGACACGGGCATTCGCCTCAGGCCGCGGCATCGGCCGCCGCCGCTTCGCGCTCGCGTTCGAGCAGCGCGCGCTTGCGCTCCAAGCCCCAGCGATAGCCGGCAAGGTCGCCGTCCTCGCGGATCACCCGATGGCACGGCACGATCAGCGCCAGATTGTTCGCCGCACAAGCCTGCGCCACCGCGCGCACCGCCGTGGGCTGGCCCAATGCCCGCGCGATCTCGGAATAGCTCGCGGTGCGGCCGAGCGGGATCTTTTGCAAGGCGCGCCACACCCGCGCCTGAAACGCGGTGCCGCGGATGTCGAGCGGCAGGTCGAGCGATCGGCTCGGCGCGGTGATGAAGCGCACGATCCGGTCGGCCCAGTCCTTCAACCCCGGATCCTCAGCGACGACCGAGGCCGCCGGAAAGCGCTGCTGGACCATCGCGGCGAGCCGCTCGCGGTCGTCGCCGAGCGCCGTCATGCACACCCCGCGTCCGGTTGCGGCGACCAATGCCCAGCCGAGCGGTGTCGCGACCGTCACAAAGCGGATGGTCTCGCCGCCGCCGCCGCGCCGCCGCGCCCCGGGGGTCATGCCGAGCGCCGCCGGCGCCGCCTCGTAGGCGCGCGAGCTGGACCCGAACCCCGAGGCATAGATCGCCTCGGTCACCTTCTCCCCGGCATCGAGCCTTTGGGCCAATTGGCCGAGCCGGTGAGTGCGGGCATAATCGCGCGGGGTGGCGCCGGTCACCTGCTTGAACACGCGATGAAAGTGAAAGCGGCTGATCGCCGCGGCGTCGGCGAGCTCGGCCAGGCTCGGCACCGTCTCGCTCGTCCGCAGCAGCGCGCACGCCTTCTCGATCGCCAAGACGTGGCGGGAGGCGGTCGAGGCATCGGTCGGGCGGCAGCGCTTGCACGCCCGCAGCCCGGCCGCTTCCGCCTCGGCGGTCGTCGCGAAAAACACCGTGTTCGCGCGCAACGGCCGCCGCGATGGGCAGCCCGGCCGGCAATACACCCCGGTCGTGCACACCCCGTAGAAAAAGTTGCCGTCGGCGCCGAGGTCGCGGTTTTGCACCGCCGCCCAGCATTTGTCGAAATCCAGCATCGTCATCTCCTGCGCATCATCCGTATGCGGAAGATGGCGCAGAGGTGGGCTGGGCTCTATCCGGCGCTTGCTTTCTAATTCCCGCCGTTGACATAGCGCTTGGGCAGCATCGCGTGGATGCCCTTGTTGCCGTCGACGAGCTGGGTCACCCGCATGTCGACGGCGAGGCTGCAGAACATATAGGCGTCCTCGCGGCCGAGGCCCATGCGCTCGCCGATCAGGGTGATCATCTGGCGCAACGCGGTCTTGGCGGCATCGTCGAGGTCTTCGTCGAAGCCCATCGTGATCAGGTGGGTCGGCGTCTCGGCGCGCGGCAGGTCGATCGCCATGCGCTTGCGCAGGGTCAGGCGAAAGGTGCCGCTGAGCGCGGTTTCGAGCGCGGTCACGCAGACCTCGCCATCGCCCTGCACGCCGTGCCCGTCGCCGGCCGAGAACAAGGCGCCCGGGGTCCATACCGGCAGGTAGAGCGTGGTGCCGGCGACCAATTCCTTCAGATCCATGTTGCCGCCGAATTCGCGCGGCACGATCGAGGTCACCGCACCATAGTTGGGCGGCGGCGCCACCCCCATCACCCCGAAAAACGGCGCGAGCTCGATCTCGGCCCCCCACGGCACGGTGGCGATGCCGCGCTGGCGGTCGATCGCGGTATGCCAGATCCGGCGCACCGGAAAGTCCTCGGGCAAGGTGCCGGAGAGCGGGCGGATGCGCGTGTAGCCCCAATTCTGCCGCGGATCGATCGCCAGGATCTCGATCGCCAGCGCGTCGCCGGGCTCGGCCCCGTCGACCGCGATCGGCCCCGTGAGGATGTGCGCGCCGAGCTGGGCTCGAGCCCGCGGTGGATCGCCAGATGGTCGGGCAGAATGTCGAAGCGGCCAGCGGACCGCAATGCCTCCGGCGGCAAGACATCGGGGCCGCCCGAGACGGCATCGACGGTCACGGTGTCGCCCGAGGCGACGTTCAGCACCGGCTTCAGCCCGGCGTCGAAAAATCCCCAGTGGCAGGTTTCCGGGCTGGCCCGCAAGACGTGATGATGCGGCATCGTTGAACTCCCTGTGCGCGTCGAGCGCCGATGCTAGACCCCGAAGGGCTTTTCCGCATCGGGAAATCGCCCATCGCATAGGGTGCTTGGGATCAGACGGGATGGAACTCGGGTGACCACGAACGCAGGCCAACTTCCCGATGATTCCCGCCTACTCGCGCCGGAAGGTCACCACCAGCACGTCGCGATAGCCCGGGTGCGTCGGGTCGAGCGGTTCGACCGCGGTGACGCCGTGAAAGACCCGGCTGTCGTCGACCAATGCCGAATTGAGCGGCTCCGTCAGGGTAAAGCTGCCGAGCGGGCGTCTTGCCAGATCGTAGATCGTGGTCTCGCCGCTGGCGATGTTCTCGCGCCGGACCATCAGCACCAGCACCCAATCGACCCCGTCGCGGTGCATCCCCTCCGGGGTCGGGCGGCCCTCGACGCCAGGCCGCGCCTCGATGCGGAACTGATGCAATTCGACATGCCAGGCGTCGGGCCGGACCGCCGCCGGGGTCATCCGGTCGAACAGCTCGTGGGTCACGCGCAGGATGGCGGCGAGCGCCTTGTGACGGGCGACGGTGTCGGTGACCGGCTCGAACCAGCGTTCGATGCCGCCGTTGAGCGGGTTGTAGTCCTGGCTCTGGTAATGCGGCTGGTGCGCCTTCCGCGCGATCCCGGCCGGGCTGGCGCGGAAGGCGGCGAAGCGGCGGCGCCGATAGCGCCCGCCATCGGCCATGTATGCGTCGACGCCGAGATCGTTCCAGCTCGCCGCAAACGACGGCCAATCGCGCAATTCGGTCTCGCCCAGCAATGCGCGCATGCCAGGCGCCCGGACAAAAGCAAAACCGCCCTCTTCGATCGTTCCCGCCAGCCTGTCGAGCGGTTCGCTCATCGCAACTCCCTCACAGCACGGCTTCGGCGACCACGCGCAACGCCGCGAGATCGGCGCCCGCCAGCACCAGGGAGCCGACCCGGTGGTCCCTGGCGATCGCCTTCCAGGCCTGCAGCCGGTCGCGGACGCGCTCCTTCGGCCCGATCAGCGAGGTCTCGTCGATCAGCGCGTCGGGCACCGCCGCCTCGGCCTCCTTGCGCTTTCCCGCCAGAAAGAGATCCTGGATCGTCGCCGCCGCCGCCTCGTAGCCCATGCGCTTCGCCAGGTCGTTGTAGTAGTTCTTCGAGCGCGCGCCCATGCCGCCGATATAGAGCGCGAAATTGGGCCTGATCGCGTCCCGGCAGGCCGCGACATCGTCGCCGATGCTGACCCGGACATAGGGCGCGAGATCGAAATCGGCGAGGGTCTTGCCGGTGCCGGCCTTGGCCATGCCCTCCAGCACCGGCGCGGTGACCGCCGCGGCCTGCTCGGGCGACATGAAGAACGGCAACGTGCCGTCCGCGACCTCGCCGGCGGTGCGCAGCCCGGCCGGGGCCACCGCCGCGGTGTATATTTTCAAATTAGGGTCGCCGTGGATGATGCTGCGCAGCGGCTTGCCGAGCCCGCTCGAACCCGGCCCCTGGTACGGGATCCGATAGTGCTCGCCGGCGAATTCGAGCGGCGCCTTGCGCTCCAATATCCGGCGGATGATCGCGATGTATTCGCGGGTGCGGGCCAACGGCTTGCCGAACGGCACGCCGTGCCAGCCCTCGACCACCTGCGGCCCGGACGGCCCGATGCCGCACAGGAAGCGGTTGCCCGACAGCGCCTGCAGGGTCATCGCCGTCATCGCCGCGCAGGCCGGGGTGCGCGCCGCCATCTGCATGATGCCGGTGCCGGCCTTGATGCGTTTGGTCTGGGCCAGCACCCAGGCGACCGGCGACACCGCATCGGTGCCATAGGCCTCGCCGCACCACACCGCCTCGTAGCCGAGCCGCTCGGCCTCCAGGACGAGATCCATGTCGATCCCGGCGTTGGCCGACACCCTGAGCGTCAGCGCCAATTTCATTCTC
>CAVPFW010000026.1:0-279335 GCA_963703855.1 uncultured Alphaproteobacteria bacterium | reverse complement strand
AGCTTTTCATAGCATAGAGAGAAAGCCGCGAAAAACGCCGTGGTCTAGGTATCCCCAAGGTATCCCACGGCCCGAACTCGCTGCGGAACGTGCGACCGCACGGGACACCTATGCAGACGCGCGGAGGCAAGCCACCGCGACGCGGTGCAGGCGACCGGCGGAAGCGTGCTCAAGAATCGCGGCTTTGTATTCGCTCCCCTTCACGGCGGGCATCGGCGAGCTTTGGTAGGTACGACGGCGCTGTGACAATTGATTTCTTACGATTTTCACGTCAAGCGGCAGCAGGGCATGGCGGGAGCCGACAGGAAAATCCAATCCAACCAACCACATGCACCCCGGCCGCCGGCGGTGCTTTTATCTCGCCGTCCTAAAATCGAGTCACCCGGTCGGCCACCCCGCGCTCAGCCGGATAAGCGGTCAGTTCGGGGAAAACAAGGGAGCGACGACGGGCTGAAGCGAAATTTCTACCGGGCTTCCGAACCGGGGCCGTTTTTTCGGAATTCGGGCGCGCCGTGCACGTTCGAAGCGCTCGCCCCTTGCTCGGCTACGTCGCTACGTCTCCGAGTCGCTTCACTCTTGCATCGGTGGGGATTCTGGCGAAGTCGCTCGGTCATTCCGAGATCATGTCGCCCGCTGTTCCGACATGATGTCGCCCGCTTGAGGCGTCCTACTGGCCAGTGTTTGTTTCGACGAAAGCGTACCGCTGGTCAATCCCTGAGAGCTGATCTTGGTCGGGTTCGTCGCAGGCTGTCGCCGGCGAGATCGATGCGATGGGCGTTGTGGACGAGGCGGTCGAGGATGGCGTCGGCATAGGTTCGGCACCCCACCGATCGCCTCGAAAGCCCGGGTATGGGCGCCGATCCAGTCGGCGAGCGCCTGGGTCCAGCTGGCCTCGGCATAGGTGAAGTTGGAGGCGCCCAGGACCGCGACAAAGATCTGTGCCGGCCGGGTCTTGCCGGTCAGCCGGTCGACGATCACCGGCACCGCGTCGCCGGCATAGTCGACAAACAGCTTGTCGCCGCCGGCATGGGTCTGCCGCATCGTGACCGGATGCGCGAGGCCCCGCCCCGGTACAGCTCGCAAAAGCGCGAGTAGCGATACCCGTCGGGATGCCGCTCGATGTACTCGTCCAACGGGATCTGCCGCGTGACGTGCTTGCGCTTCAGCTCGCGGTGAACCGCCGCCCAATCGGGCTCGGCGCGGCGGCGATGACCCTGCTTCTTGCCGACCGCTGTAAAAAGCTGCGCTTCCAGCGCCGCGTCGGTCAGCTCGGCCGGCAATGGCCAGTTCAGCCCGGCGACCGCGAGCCGCTTCAGTGTCAGCCGGACGGTCGACGACGCCACCCCGACCCGGCGGGCGATCTCGTTGCCGGATACCCCGGCAGCCTTCAACCGAAGCACGTCGCGCACCTGGCGCATCGCGATCCTCTCTGCTGGCATCGTCCCCTCCCGTGGCAAAGCCAAAGAACGGACCCTAAGCGGGCCAGCAGAGACGCCCTCTAACCGGGCGAGATCATCCGGAATCCCGGGCGACTTCAGTCGGAATCCGCAGATCGGAAGTTGCGCGCGGCGTGCACGTAGCCCTGACACCGCAGGTGCTAATCCCCGTGGGCTTGGATTCCGGGCAGATCATCGCAGGTGTCCGTCTCCCGTACCCCCCGCTGTCCTTGTCAGCACGGCTCTTGGCCGATACAAAAGGCGGACCTCCTCGCAGTAGCCTCGCGGATTCCGGTGGTACGGAACCTTGGTCAGCACTTGGCGTTCCGGGGGCGATTCGTTTGGTCATGGGCGTAAAGCGCGCTAGGCTCCTTACCGCAGCAAGTGTCACGTATGGCTCGACCCAAGACCTCCCTAGAAACCCGCCGGGTCTCCAGCACGCTCGACCAGCAAACCTTTATGCGATTTGAAGCGATGGCGAGGACCCACAAGGTTGCAACCGCTTGGCTCATCCGTCGCG
Source organism: uncultured Alphaproteobacteria bacterium (assembly GCA_963703855.1). GTDB lineage: Bacteria > Pseudomonadota > Alphaproteobacteria > ATCC43930 > CGMCC-115725 > AP-15. The sequence continues at coordinate 277,379 of CAVPFW010000026.1, read as the reverse complement.
TAATTGAGGAGTTCGTGGAGCGACACCGCCGGACAATCCGTCGCCGTGGCTGCCCCGCCCGTAACCGGCTGGCAACTACGGCGTCGATAAACCCCGGCAACCCTCGCTCTCAGCAACGCTCAGGACGACCCAATGACCAAGGCTTTGCAAATTCTGGTGATCGGCAAATCGGGCCGCCTCGATGCCATCGCGACCGCGCTTTACAGAAGTATCAGGGATAAGGAACTCTACATTCTATCGGAAGTCTGTAATCCAGGGCTCCGCGCCAAGGCGAAGGTCACCGTCGGCAAAACCGACGACCGGAAGAGAGTCAGAGAATTGGCTCGCGAGATTAGGCCCGACTTTGCCGTTATTGGACCTGAAGAGCCGCTCGCTGCTGGGGTTGTGGATTGCTTACGGGAATTAGGAATACCTTGTGTTGGGCCAAGCCAGGCGCTCGCGCAATTGGAGTCGAGCAAGTCATTCACGCGTGTCGCGGTCCAAGACCACAAGCGCGCGTTGTCGGGGGATCGCGGCCTGAACACCGGGGGAATGGGTTCTTGCTCGTGCGAAGACCACCTGCTCCCTTTCCTCATCGCGGACGACATAAGGACCGCAAGCCAAATCAACAGGGATGTCGCCAGCGCACTGTCGAGAGAGGTGGGGGAAGAAGCGTCGTGAACTTGGTGGAAATTGCCGATGGCGGTCATCTCCGGTGGTCAGGTTAGCGGTTCGAGCAGCCGGATCAAGTAAGTGCTCGGCCGGGGCAACGTGAAGGGTGTTCCAGCCGTCGACTTTGCGCAGCGTGATCTGGCCGCGGGCCAGCAACGCCCAGAACAGCATGCAGGCGGTCTGCGCGCAGGGCAGCATGCATTGGGTCTTGATGCGCCGCTCAAACTCCTCATGCAACCGCTCGATGGCGTTGGCAGTGCGGATGGATTTCCATTGGCCGCTCGGGAAGCGCAGGAAGGCGAGGAGTTTCTCGCCCGCTTCTTCCAGGCTGTCGGCGACCGGGCGGCAGCGGAGGCGCCATTTGCGCAGGAACGCCTTGCGCTTGGCCTCCACTTCCTGGGGCGTGTTGGCGTAGATCATGTCGGCGTAATCAGCGCTGACCTCGTCGTAGAGCTTCTTCGGCGCGTGGGCCGGCCGGTTGCGGTGCTTATGCACCGTGCAGCGCTGGACCGGCGCGTCGTTCCACAGGGCGGCGAATTGCCTTTTCCAAGCCTGACGCGCCATCGACGACGACCAGCTCAGGCGCTGCCGGGCCACCGGCCACCAAGTCGTCCAGGAGGGCCCGCCAGGCGGCCTCGCTTTCGCCGCCCCTGTTGCGCAAGGCGAGCAGCACCTTCTGGCCGTCACGCCGAACACCCGGCGCCACCAACACCGAGAGGCGGGTCGCCTTGCTGTCCGGGCAAACCCGGACGACCGTGCCGTCGAGGATCAGGCGGACGATGTCGTCCCCGGCAAGATCGCGCTTTTGCCAAGCCTCCCAGTCGGACTGCACCTTGTGCCGGGTCCTGCTGACGGTGTCCTTGCCAACTGCCCCGCCGAACAGCGCCGCCAAGGCGCGCCGGACCCGTCGCGTGCTGGTGCCGGCCCGATAGGCGCCGACGATCAGCCGCTCGGCCCTGCACTGTCAGCCGCTTGTAGGCCGGAAACGCCTTGCTGCGCCACTCCGCTTGCCTACCATTGCCATCGGTCACCCGTGCCCGGGGAACCGACACCGTCATCGGCCCGAACCTGCCGAGCAACTGGCGCTCCCGGCGGCCGTTCCGATGCCCGGCCGCCGCGGCGCTGCGGTCATACCGGCCACGCCCCAAAGCCGCGGCAAGCTCTTCTTCCAGCATGTTTTCAATGAAGCCCCGGATGTGCTGGCGAACCCCGGCCTCCAGCGGATCAAACCAACCCGCTCCCAGCAATGGAACCTCGTCCGCGAACGCGATATCCTTCGTCATGGCGAGAGCTCCCCCGGCGGCGCTAACCGCCGGTTTTACGTTGTGAATTAGGAAATTACGCCCCCTTCAAATTTCCACCCCGCGCGACGCGACCACCGCCCTTGATTGCGCGTCGGACCGTTTATGATTGCGCGCCGCTACAGGTAGAGGGCCTTCTCGGCAAAGATCGAGCCCATCGAGCCAACCATCAACCCGCAACGCCGTGGTGAGCCTTCCTGGTCCTCGCGCCAAGTCGCGCAAGCGCTCGATGCCGCGATCTAGCCGCATGATCGGGATGCCTTCGAGCGGCTCGAGCGCCCTGATCAGGACGCCGGCTCCGATCCCGGGTATCTCGCTCGAGACATTCAGCATGTAAGAGCTGCCGTAGGCGAGATAAATATAGGCGTGCCCACGCTCGAGAAATAGCGAACGATTACGCCGAGTCATCCCCCGGTAGGCGTGCCCGGCGGCGTCGCCGACGACATACGCCTCGGTCTCAATAATACGACCGCTGGCGACGCCTACAGGCAACTCCCGCACCAATACCTTGCCAATGAGATAGCGGGCGAGAGAGACCGTATCAATCGGCAGCTCCGAACGAGCGAGCGGCAGATGGTCATCCTTAGACCCGATGTTCGCTGAGTGATCGGCGGCCCGCCTCTCGACATGCAAAATATCGAGGGTTGTGCCGGTGGCCGGCACAGAGCCTCATGCCTGGGAGACGGGCCGGATGGATGATATCAGCTATGTCGGGTTGGACGTGCACAAGGCGCGGGTCGCCGTGGCGCTTGCCGAGGGTGGCCGCGGCGGCGAGGTTCGCCAGGTCGGGGTTTTCGAGAACCGTCCCGAGCTTTTGACGAAGCTGGCGGCGCGGCTGAGCAAAGGCGTGCCTCGGCTCAGCTTCTGCTACGAGGCCGGACCCTGCGGTTATGGGCTGCACCGGCTGCTGACCGGTTGCGGGCACGACTGCGTCGTGGTGGCGCCGTCGCTGATCCCGGTTAAAGCAGGCGATCGGGTCAAGACCGATCGCCGCGACGCGCTGATGCTGGCCAAGCTTCATCGGGCGGGCGAGCTGACGGCGATCTGGATACCCGACGCGGCCCATGAAGCGATGCGCGACTTGGTGCGTGCCCGGGCGACGGCGGGCCGGGTGCTCTCCAAGGCACGCCAGCATCTGCAAGGCTTTCTGCTTCGCCATGACCGGCTGCTTCGCCATGACCGGATCTACCGAGGGGTTCGGGCCTGGACCCTGGCCTATCGCCGCTGGCTGACCACGGTGCGCTTCGATCATCCGGCGCAGCAGATCGTGTTGCAGGACTACATCCATGCCGTCGAGGACGCCGAAGCCCGACGCGACCGGCTGACGCGGCAGATCGAAGAATTGCTGCCGAGCTGGTCGATGGCGCCGGTCGTTACGGCTCTGCAGGCGATGCGTGGGGTCGCCCTGGTGGTCGCGGTGACCATCGTCGCCGAGGTCGGCGACTTTCGACGGTTCGCCAATGCCCGACAGCTGATGGCGTATCTGGGTCTGGTGCCTTCGGAACATTCATCCGGGAGCAGGGTCCGGCGCGGCGGCATCACCAAGGCCGGCAATGCGCTGGCGCGGCGCGTCCTGATCGAAGGCGCTTGGACCTACCGGATGTCGGCGCGGGTCAGCCGCAAGCTGCATGACCGCACCGAGAAGCTGTCGCCGGCCATCCGCGACATCGCCTGGAAAGGCCAGGTTCGCTTGTGCGCGCGGTACCGTCGCCTCGCTGCCGCGGGCAAGCCAAAGGTTGTGGTGACGACCGCGATTGCCCGCGAGATGGTCGGTTTCATCTGGGCCATCGCGCGCATCGCCCAGCCGCCGCTCGAGGCCTGATCGAACCTCCTGGACGAGCCCCACAAAGCAAGTCGACGACGACAAATTCCCTGGTGCGCACTGCCGGCGACAGGATCACGGTGGGGAACCCTCCTGGCCTGTTATGAGCCGGTCCCCGGACCGACGCTCGTCCCTTAAGAGCGAGGCAGCCCCGAGACGAAACCACGGTCATGCGGTAACCAACCCGCGCATGAGAGCTTGTTCAACCGGCGTCTTCGGGTCCTGTCTCCGGCTATGCGCACCCCAGTGCCGGCATCCTCCGCCGCTGCGGAACCGAATAATCGCGCCCGAACCCTTGACAGCGAACATGAGAGTGCTACGCCGTCGTCAACACCATCCGGAAGCGCGCCTCGCCCCGCATCATCCGCGCATAGGCCTCTGGCGCCTGGGCAAGCGGCATCGTCTCGATCATCGGACGTACGTCCGACAGCGCGCTGAAAGCCAGCGTGTCCTGCGAGTTGATCGACGCGCCGGCGGCGTGACCGACGATGCTGCGGCTGGCGCCGATCAGTTGCAGCGGGGTGACCCCGATCGGCTCCGGGTCCACGCCGATGACGATGAGTTGGCCGCGCACCGCGAGCCCGTCGATCACCGGCGTCATCGCCTTGGCGCTGGTAACGGTTGCCAGCACGGCCCGCGCGCCGCCGAGGTGGTTGAGTGCCGCCGCCACGTCCTCGATCGCGTTGTCGATGAAGTGGTGCGCGCCGAGCTTGCGCGCGAGCACCTCCTTGTCGCCGCCGCGGGCGATCGCGACGGTGCGGAAGCCGAGCTTGTTAGCAAATTGCACCCCGAGATGGCCAAGCCCGCCGATCCCCAGGATCGCGACCACGTCGCCCGGCATCGCCCCACTGCGGCGCAGCGCATTGAAGGTCGTAACCCCGGCGCACAGCAGCGGCGCGGCTTCGGCGTCGCCTAACTCATCGGGGATCGCAGCGAGCGCGCTAGCGGGAGCCACCACCGCCTCGGCGTAGCCGCCGTCATACGAAATGCCGGGTATGCGCAGGTGGCGGCAGTCGATCAGCCAGCCGCGCCGGCACGGCTCGCAATGCCCGCAATTCCCGCCAAACCAGCCGACGCCGACGCGCTGCCCGACGCGCCAGTCGACCACGTCTGCGCCGATTGCCTCGATCACGCCCGCGATCTCATGACCGGGGATGCGCGGGAAGGTGAGGCCGGGCCACTGCCCTTCGACCGTGAGGCTGTCGCTGTGGCACACACCGCAGGCCTCGACGCGGACGCGGACCTCGCACCGCGCCGGCTCGGGCATTTCGCGCTCGACGAGTTCAAGCGGGCCGCCGGCCCGTGCGACCTGCACCGCCTGCATCTTTGCCATCGCCGCCTCCGAAGTCGGGCGCACAAATATCACGCTAAGGTACTGGCCAGCCGAGAGTTGGGAAGGATTTGGTGAAAGGATAGACCCGCATTAATCGGGCTGCAATAGCCCGATCCGAGCGCAATCGCGATCAATGGTCCCCTGCGAACGGCAGTCATCCGCCCAACTGAGACGCCCTGGATCGGGAAGGGAATGACTGTTGTGAGGCATGGGCCGTCGTCGCTGTCGAGCGGGGAGAGTGCCCACTTTGCGTCGACAGCCTCTACCATCCATGCGCGAGCGCTTCTATAGCGCCCCCCGAATTGGGGTGAGCAAAAGCACCGCCCTTGAGATATTCACACGGAACCAGGCCCACTTCAGCCGAGAGCTGAGGCGCCCAACGTTCTCGATCTGGTCCTACTTATCGTGCTATCCTGCCCGTTTTATGGCGTCACCCCATCTCGATCTCCTGTCCGACCTACGTGCTGGTGCGCGACATCGCGCGCGCCGAGGAACGCGGCAGCATCGCCGCCATAGGAATCCGGCGCGAGGTCCGCACTTTCGGGGTGGCCGGCCTGCTCGAGGATCATCCCGATCCCGCGCCCGTCGCCCACGAGTAGAGGGCGAGCTCTCTCCTGTTTGGAGTGCCGTTCGGATCAGCCCCCATTTCCGGTCGTATGCGTCATTGCGTCAGCAGCCGGAGCCAACGTCACAATATGTCGCCGCTCTGTTCCGGTGATGACCAGATCCACTTTCTGGCTCCCGCACCCAGAACACGCAAGCCGATCGCGCCACCCGAGAACGGCCGTCTCGGCGCCGCCGGCCCATTCTTCGAGGACAAGTACAAGCGGCCGTGATAAACGCGCTGCAGGGAACGCAATTACTCACTCGAGAGTAGAATGAGCGCTTTTCTCAGCCACCGATCGCTTCATAAACAATACCAAGAACGCGACCGCGAACGTTCAGCACGGCGACCATCCAAAAGCAGTCGAAATAGGCGAGGGCCGAGGCCTGCTGCTGGCGCAGGGTTTCGAGTTGCTGCCAGGCGAATTGCTGCGATGCCACCGGATCGGCGGTTTGTTGCAGAAAGAACGCCTTGGCCTGCGCGAGAAAGGAATTGGCGGCTGCGTTGAAGGGATCGAGATACTCACCAAGACGCAACACGTGGAATTGATCACGCCGCTCTTGGAAGGTTTGAGCCAACGACACCCCGACGCTGCCTCCCTCGTTGCGCAGCAGGCTCAATAAGCCGACAGCAGCACCACGCAACGCCATTGGCGTATAGAGATAGGCGGCGACATTCGCGGGAGCAAAACACATCGCCAGTCCCGCGACCACGAGCACGCGAGGCCAGACGGCCTGGCCCGGGCTGATGTCCAGGTTCAGTTGGGACATCCAATAATTTCCCGCGGCCATGATCAGCAGGCCCGCGCCGATCAGCCAGCGAGTATCCATTCTCAAGCCGATCAGGCGCCCGACAATAGGCATCGCTATGACCGCAAAGATGCCACTCGGCGACATGACCAGTCCGGTGCTCAGCGCATCGTAACCAAACAGGGATTACAGCAGACCGAGCAACGACTTAGTGGCCGCGAAGAGCGCAAGATAAGCGCAAAAGATGATCACGCAGCAGGCCGCGAAGTTGCGTTCGCCCAGGGGTCGGAAATCGACCACAAGGTTGCGGTGACGCAACTCCCAAAAGACGAGCCCGACCAAACCTACCGCACACAAAATGGCCAGCGTCTGAACGCGCCAGAACGGATCGCCCAGCCAGTCCCACTCCTGGCCTTTACTGAGCATCACTTCCCAGCAGACCATAACGATGGCCAGCAGCGAAAAACCGATAAAATCAAAGCGGAAGGGCTGCTTCCGCAACTCTGCACGCTGGGCGACGAGATAGTCTGGGTCGCGAAGCAGGGCATAACATCCGGCGAGCGCCAGGAGATCGACCGGCACGTTGATCAAAAAGACCCAGCGCCACTCAGTCGGAGTCCGTTATCCAGCCGCCCATGGTTGGGCCGACGATCGGCGCAAACAAGGCAGCGAAGCCAAACACCGTCATCGCGACGCCCTGCTTTTCCCGCGGAAAGGCATCAAGCAATACGCCCTGGCTGCTTGGCTGTAGACCGCCGCCCGCCAGGCCCTGTACCACACGGAACAGGATGAGCTGACCGGAACTCCCAGCCATTCCGCACAGCAGCGAGCTCCAGGGTGAATATCGCGATCGACGCCAGAAAGTAGTTGCGGCGACCGAGATGCGCTCAGCCAACCACTAATCGGCAGGATGACGGCATTGGCGGCGAGGTAACTGGTGATAACCCACTCGCCGTCATCGGCCGTCGCCGACAGTCCGCCCGCGATATAGCGCAACGCGACCAGCGCGATCGTGATGTCGATTACCTCCATGAATGTCGGCACCACCACTATGGCGGCCACCAGCCACGGGTTCACCGCAGCACGAGAACCTGCGGGTGAAAGCGCCGCGACAGTCACTTGTTTGCGCCCGGCGGATTCCCGGTCGAACCGCCGGTTTGCGCGTCAGGCGCATGCGTTTGTAAAAACTTTCCGGCGTCGGGCCCGGTCGGCAACTTGTTGATGTAGACGTAGGGGACGACCGACGTGCCGATGAACAGCGGGTTCTTGTCCGGGTCGTAGTTTTCGAGGTCAATCCGGACCGGCAACCGTTGCGCGACCTTGATGAAATTACCCGTCGCATTTTCCGCCGGCAGCAAGGCGAGCGTCGAACCCGTTCCCATCGTAAAGCCGGAGACCCGACCTTTGAAGACGTGTCTACCGCCGTACATGTCGATGTACAGATCGACGGGTTGGCGGATGCGCAGATCGCGCAGTTCCGTCTCTTTGAAATTCGCGTCGACCCAGATCTCGCTCAGCGAGCGGATCGCCCGCTTCCGGGCAATACGGCTCGGAAATCAACGGAATTCATGCCCCGTCGCCGGCCCCTCGCCGATCTCCTCATGGCGGTTGTCGTCGGTGATCGCCGCGATCAAATCGTCGAGATCAAAGCTCGGATTTGCTTCCAGCGGGGATAGGACGAGCTTGCCGTCCCGCACGAGAAGCTCGGCTTGACATTCTCGGCCAGCCCGATCTCCTTGGCGTGGCCCGCCGGTATCCGCACCGCGAGGCTGTTGCCCCATTTCGCGATTTGCACGATCACCGCACCCTCCAGCAGAATATGTTTATACAAAGAAGATACTATCCCAAATTGATACGCAAGGCGGGGGTTGGCAATGACTGGGGCCGCCCCCTTCGGGCGGCTTGCACGAGCATCATGGTTTGGTCGGCATCGTGCCGGCATATTTGTCCCAATGCGCGACGATCTCTTCGACGACGGGGCTGCCAATCCGATAGGCTGCGGTGAGCGCGGGAAGGTAGGCCGGCAAGCCGCCGCGCTTCTGCGCGGCGAGATGGTCGGCGGCGCTGCGGCCCGGATCACGGCAAGTGCAGCAGGCCGCGATCTTAAATTCAGTCTGTCGCAGGACGCCAGGCGGGGCGGGGCAAAGAAACCCGGCATCGCACAGGTGCCGGGACGGGCTCCGGCCGGGTCCATCCCGGCCGGCGGCGCCGGCCCGCGCCGGGGTGCCGCGAGAAGCGGGTGGGATCTGCCAGAATCGCTTTACTGACGCGCCGCGACGACCGCCGGCTTGGTGATTTCGGTGGTCGCGAAATCGGCCGGGGCGATGATCTCCATAAACTCCATGTCGTCCGACCAGTCGTAGAGGTTGTGGACGATGCCCGGGCGCTGGTGCACGCAATCGCCGGCCTCGACCAGGGTGTCGACCCCGTCATAGTCGAACTTGGCCCAGCCGCGGACCATGTAGACGACATGCACATCGGCGGTATGCATGTGAAAGCCGGTGCCGCCCTTGGCCTCCGCGGCCTTGCGCGCGGCGCGGACCAGCTGGACCCGCAATCTGCCGCGGGTCGCCTCGATGATCCCCATGTCGCGGTAGGTAAAGAACGCGCGCAGACCCTCCTCGGCATACCCGGCTTCGGGGGCATTCGCTTTCTGGTGAGTGAACAACGTGTCGGTCATGTCGGACCTCTCCACCTCTCGGGTCCGATTATCCACTGGTTTTGCTGCACTGCAATAGGAAAATCTCGGCGTCCGAACAAATGGCTAATATAGCCAAGGATGCGGCGCACACAAAACGGGCAAAGAGGTCGGAATTCACGCAGCACCGGTCGCACCGAGCGGCAGACGGGTCAGTTTCTGCAGCCGTGCCGCAAGATCGAGCAGCGCGCGCTCGGCAAAGGCCGGCATCAGCAGCGAGATCCCGAACGGCAGCCCGTCGGCGCGAAATCCGGCGGGGAGCGCCACCGCCGACAGATCGAGCAAGTTTGCGAAATTCGTGTAAAGGCCGAGGTTGGCATTGAGCCGCAGCGGCTCGGCCGCGACTGCGGCGATCTGATAGATCGTGCCCGCGGTCGGCAGCAGCAGGCAATCGACCGCGGCCAACACGCCGTCGGCGGCCCGGCGCAATGCCGCCAGCTCGTATTGCGCACGAAAGCCGTCGAGCGCGCTATAGCCGCGGCCCCGCTCGATGATCGCGCGCGTGACCGGCAGCAGCGCTGCGGGATTGTCGTCGAGCAGCTTTTGCGTCGCATGCAGGCGCTCGGCCACCCAAGGGCCGTCATAGAGCAGCCGGCCGGCCTCGCGGAACGGCGCAAAGCTGATCTCCACTCGAGTTCCCCCGGCTTCTTCGAGGACCGGAATGACTGCGCCGAAGAGCGCCTCCGCCTCCGCGTCGCCAAAGAATTCGAGATCGCGCGGCGGCGGCACGCCAAATCGAAAGCGCGGTCCGCAGCCGGGCGCGCCCGAAATGCCCGAAATGCCCGGCGTCCGGCTCAACGGGTCCTCCGGGTCGAAGCCGGCCGCGACCTCGAGCACGGCGGCGGCATCGGCGGCGGTCAGCGCGAACACCGAGACGCAGTCGAGCGAGCGGCAGGCGGGCACGACGCCGCGGGTGCTGAGCAGGCCGCGAGTGGGCTTCAGCCCGACGATGTTGTTGCAGGCGGCGGGGACTCGGCCCGACCCCGCGGTATCGGTGCCGAGCGCAAAGCCGACGAGGCCGGCCGCCACCGCCACGGCCGAGCCCGAGCTCGACCCGCCCGGGATGAAACGCGCGTCGAACGGGTTGCGCGGCACCCCATAGGGCGAGCGGGTGCCGACCAGGCCGGTGGCGAACTGGTCGAGGTTGGTCTTGCCGACCAGCACCGCGCCGGCATCGAGCAGCCGATCCACGACCGCGGCCGATTGCGCCGGGGTGTAGGCGAAGGCGGGGCAGCCGGCGGTCGTCGGCATCCCGGCGACGTCGATATTGTCCTTGACCGCGAACGGAACCCCGAACAGCGGCAGGCCCGCGATCAGACCCGGATCGGCCGCCGCCGCGGCGTCGAGCGCGCGGGCCCGCTCCCGGACCGCGGCCTCGCCGACCCGCGAGATCCACAACGCCGGATCATCGCATCCGGCGATGCGTGCCACCACCCGGTCGAGCAGCCCGCCCGCGGTCGCCGCGCCGTCGAGAAAGGCGCGACGCAACGAGGCGATCTCGAACGAGCCGCCGGCAGCATCGGAAGAGGAAAGAGACATCGGATCACTCTACGCGGTACGGCACGCTCGTCGGGACACGTTCGCCCGGTGCTGGCTGATTCCGCAGCGAAATCTGCAGCAAACGAACATCTCCTCTGCGGCATAGGCAGCCGCTCTCGGCTGCTCCGACAGCGCGATGGTACGATGCAAATCCGGCATTTTTACCCTCGCCGTGCGCCGGCCAAATCAGCGGTCCGCGGGCCAACCGGATCATCAGCGAACTACTCATGTGAAATATGACCCTTTGACATCGCACAGCCTGTGCAACTAACCTGCGCATAGCGCAGCGGAAAGGCGGCGGTGGTGACCTGTATCCATGTGATCCACGAGAATGCGGCCTGGCTCGAACCGTTGGCCCAGGCGCTCGATCGGCGGGGGCTGCCGTGGCGCGAGTGGTTTCTCGACCGCGGCGTCTTCGATCTGTCGCGCCCGCCGCCCGAGGGCGTCTTCTACAACCGGATGAGCGCCTCCTCGCACACCCGCAATCATCGCTATGCCGCCGAGCTGACCGCGTCGGTCTTGGCCTGGCTCGAGCGGCACGGGCGCCGGGTCGTCAACGGCAGCCGCGCGCTCGACCTCGAGATCAGCAAGGCGCGCCAATACGCCGCCCTCGAAAAGGCCGGCATCCGCACCCCCGACACGGTCCTCGTCGCCGGCACGGAATTGCTGGTCGAGGCGGCCCGGCGGCATTTTGGCGGCGGCCCGTTCATCCTCAAGCCGAACCGCGGCGGCAAGGGGCTCGGCGTGCGGCTGTTTCACACCGCCGAAGCATTGGGCGACCACCTCGACAGCCCCGATTACGAGCCGCCGGTCGACGGCCTCCATCTGCTGCAGCAATACGTGCGCGCATCCTCGCCGCTGATTACCCGCGCCGAATTCATCGGCGGCCGGTTCCTCTACGCGGTCGAGGTCGACACCCAGGGCGGGTTCGAGCTGTGCCCGGCCGACGCCTGCGCTGTCGGCGACGCGTTCTGCCCGGCCGACCCAGGGGCGGAGCCTGGCCAGCCCCGCGCGAAGTTCACGATCATCGACGACATCGACCCGTCGCTGAAATGCCGCTGCGAGGCGTTTCTCGCCGTCAACGACATCGAGGTCGCCGGCATCGAGTTCATCGCCGACCGCGACGGCACGGTCTACATCTACGACGTCAACACCAACACCAACTACAACCCCGACGCCGAGGTCCGCGCCGGCCGTTCCGGGATGGATACCCTCGCCCGCCATCTCGGCGCCGAGCTCGCCCGCGTTTCGCACCACCGCGCCGCCGCCGAGTGACAGCCGGGACAAGGCGCCATTGACGGAAGGCTCCCTGCCGCTCGTATTCCCCCCGATATGAGGCTGGCGCTGGATACGGATGTGCTGGTCGCTGGGGTTCGCAGCCGCCGGGGTGCTTCGAGAGCTTGGCTAAATGCCATCATGACAGGGGAAGCGACATTGCTGCTGTCGGTCCCGCTCGCTCTCCAGTACGAGGCCGTATTGACGGGTCCTGAACATCTGGCCGCCAGCGGCGCGAAGGTCGAAGAAATCACGGCGCTGCTGGACGCCCTTTGCGCGATTTGCAGCCCTGTCGAGATTTCGTTTCTGTGGCGCCCGATGCTGCGCGACGCGGATGATGAGATGGTGTTCGAAGTCGCGGTCAATGGCAGGGCGGACCGGCTGCTGACGTTCAACGAGCGGGATTTCGCCGGCGCTGCCCGGCTCGGCGTGACAGTCGAGCGCCCCGGCCCGGCATGGCGGATATGGCGGCACGGATGACGCAAGCAAATTATGCCCTCAGACTTCAGGCGTCGATCAAGGCCGAAGCGGAGCGGCTGGCCAAGGCCGAGGGCACGACCCTCAACCAGTTCATCAATGTCGCGGTCGCCGAGAAGATCGCAGCGCTGCGCACCGCCGACTTCTTCCGCGAGCGCGCGCGTCGCGCCGACCTGCCGGCCGCCCTCGCCCTTCTCGACCGCCTCGGCAACGACGACCCGCCGGGAGCGGGAGATGAGGCTGAGTAGCGATCGTAGGGCGGAAAGCGCAGCGCATTCCGCCTCCTTACCTGTGCCGCCCTCTCGGGCGATTACCGCCAGCCCGACCCCACTGCCCATCGGGAATGGAGACCGCCACCCTAAGCGGTGACCGTACGAAAACGGGGCACCCCCGGTATGATCAGAGGCGGAATACGCTACCGTTTTCCGCCCTACGCTTGCGGCCTCAGCAGTCGCCTAGGCATTCCGATGAAATCCCCCCGCTTTGATATTCGTGCCAATGTTCTCAAGAATATCTTTTCCCCAGAAAATCTTGCACAGATCTGGCGTAAAAAAGTTAGGGTGGCAATGCGCCAACAGTTCCTCAACGATGGTATAGAGAACTTCGATTTTCATGTTGCTCGCACTCTAGAATGCAAAAAGCTCTCCATTTTAATTCTGAGGGGCGACTATGTACCAGAAAAAGCACAAAAAATCTTGGTTGAAAAGTCTAAGGGTTTATGTCGTCAATTGGTAATACCCTCCGCTAGCTAGGGATGGATCACCGTCCCGGTTCGGCTGATGACAAAGGCCTCGCGACGCTCGGCAAAGTCGCTCACGACCTCGGCAAAGGCCTCGGGCCGATCGGTGCTGATGGCGTGACCGGCATCGTAGACAAAGACCAGATGACAGTTGGGCATCAGCTCTTTGTAAAGATGCCCCATCTGCGGCGGGATCACCCGGTCGACGGTGCCGAACAGGACCAGCGTCGCGGTCGCGAGGCTCGGCAGCCGCGCTTCGAGCTCGGTGTCGCGGTCGGGCCCGCGCAGGCGGCCGACCAGGCGCGCGGTCTTTGCCCGCAGCGCCGGGTCTAGCGGCGGGAGCGGGGCGACCCGCTCGGGATGGGCATAGAGCCGGCGCGCCATCTCCTCCGGCGATCCGGAGAGCGGTTCTGCGCCTTCGGGGCGGATCGCCGCCGGCGCCTCCAGCACCAGCGCGCGGACCCGCTCCGGCTGCTGCAAGGCCAGCCACAGCGCCGTCTTGCCGCCGAAGGAGGTTCCCATCAGGGTGAGCTCATCGAGGCCGAGGCCGTCGATCGCCCGGGCCATCGTCGCCGCCATCTCGGGCATGTCCCGCGTGCGGGTGTTCTCGGCCGAGGCTCCAAACCCCGGCATCTCGAACGCGATCACCCGGAAATGGCGGCGCAGCAGGTCGTGCCCGGGCGTCCAGCGCAGCCCGCCGGCGCCGTGGAGGTGCACCAGGGCCGGCCCAGCGCCCGCCTCCCTATACCGAATGCGAAAACCGTCCGCTTCGACATGGCCTTCGCTGAACGCCGCCTCTGCCTGCACCACCAGCGCAATCCTTCCTGACGAAATGCTGCCTGCGGTCAAACCTCGCGAATGCGCGGCAGCACCTGCTTGCCGAACAGCTCGAGCGAGGCCATCAGCAAGCCGATATCCTTGGCGCCGGGGGTTTGGAACATCAGGTCGATGACCCCCGCTCCGGCCTCGCCACAGCGCTCGATCTGCTCGACGACGGCATCCGGGCCGCCGATGAAATTGGTCGGCAGCATGCCGCCGACATTTGGCGTCCGCGCCTCGCCCGCGACGTTGCGCGAATTGAGCTGGACCAGGGCGTCGCGGACCGCCGCCGGCAACGGGAACGGAGTCGCACCGCGCCGTTGCTCTTCGAGCAGCCGCTGGGCTTTGTCGTCGGTCTCGGCGACGATGGTATTCGCGCGATAGATGATCTGCTCCGGCGTCGGCTGCCAGCCGCAGCGCGCGCACGCCTCGCGATAATACCGGGTGATCCTGGCGACGACGTCGAACGGCGCGTAAGAGATGCCGAGGCCGAGGTGGTGGCGGGCGGCAAACTCGCACGATTCACGACTGGAGCCGAGGGCGTAGGTCGGCGGGTGCGGCGGATGCGTCGGACGCGGCCACACCGAGACCGTGCGGAACTGGAAATGACGGCCCTGCCAGCCAAAGGGCTGCGGCTCGGTCCAGGCTTTGAGCACCAGCTCCATGCCCTCGGTGGTGCGCTCCCGCGCCTCGGTCGGGTTGAGGCCGTAGCTCAGATACTCGCCGGTCGTCCCGCGCAGCAGCCCGACCACCAGGCGACCCGGCATCAAATTGTCGAGCATCGCCAGGTTCTCGGCGATTTGCACCGGGTTGCTCTGCGAGACGATCGGACCGAGCACGGCGATCTTTATTTTCTGCGAGCATGCCGCCAGATGCGCCGCCGAGACCACCGGGGCAGGCGTCAGGCGGTGCGGCGAGTAATGGTGCTCGGACACGCTGATCCAGTCGAAGCCGAGCTGTTCGACGAACTGGAGCCGCTCGATCATTCCGCGATAGGCCTGCGCCCCGGCGGCGCGGTCATAGGCATCGGGCGGCACCGGCCACTCGGCCGGCAAGCCGTGTGGCGCCAGGTAGCGCGCCGTTTCGAAATACGAGACCTTCATCGCTCCTCTAAGGGTCGCTCGGAGGTCGGCCAGACTGTGAGTACGCTGCTCGTCATTCCTGCGAAAGCAGGAATCCAGGGTCCCAAGACCTCAACTGCTGCCCTGGGCCCCCGCTTTTGCGGGGCGACGGACGTGATACCGGTATTGCGATCGCCATTCCAGTCGATCCGACGCGTCAAACGTCGCGGATGCGCGGCAATACTTTTTCCCCGAACAGCTCGAGGGAACGCATCAGGCGTCCGGTATCGCTGGCGCCGGGGTTCTGGAAAGCCAGGTCGAGCACGCCCACGCCGACCTCGTCACGACAGCGCTTGACCTGCTCGACCACGGTATCGGGGCTCCCGAAGAACGACGTCGGCAGCACGCCGCCGACATTCGCCGCCCGCGCCTCGCCGGCGACATTGCGGGCATCGAGCTTTAAGAGAGCGTCGCGGACCCCCGCCCGCATCGGGAACGGCGCCGCCCCGTGCCGCTGCTGCTCCAGCAGTTCGCGCGCTTCCTCGTCGGTCTCGGCAAGGAGGATGTTCGCACGGTAGAGCATCTGCTCGGGTGTGGGTTCCCAGCCGCAGCGGGCGCATTCCTCGCGATAATACCGAGTTGACTTCGACACGACCGCGAACGGCGCGAAGGAGACGCCGAGACCGACATGGTGACGCGCGGCGAACTCGCAGGATTCGCGGCTGATCCCAAGCGAATAAGTCGGCGGCAAGGGCTGCTGCAATGGGCGCGGCCAGACCGACACGGTACGGAACTGATAATGGCGGCCCTGCCAGCCGAAAGGCTGCGGCTCGGTCCACGCCTTGAGGATCAGCTCCATCCCCTCGGTGGTGCGCTCGCGCGATTCCGCCGGGTTGAGGCCGAAGGTCAGATATTCGTTGGTCGTCCCCCGCAACAGACCGACGACCAGGCGGCCCTGCGCCAGATTGTCGAGCATCGCCAGCTCCTCGGCGACCTGCACCGGGTTGCTTTGCGAGACGATCGGGCCGAGCACCGCGATCTTTATTTTATGCGACCGGGCGGCCATGTACGACGCCGAAACCGCGGTGTTCGGCGTCAGGATTTGCGGCGAATAATGGTGCTCGGACACGCTGATCCAGTCGAACCCGAGCTCCTCGACCAACAACATCCGCTCGATCATGCCTTGATAGGCCTGCGCACCGGCCTCGGGATCATAGGCCGCAGGCGGCACCGGCCACTCGGCCGGCATCGTCGGCGGCACCTGGTAACGCGCGGTTTCGAAATATGAGACTTTCATGGCTCGATCACCGACGCAGGAAGGATCGCGGAGGGGTCGCCCCCCTTCCGGCATCATCAGCGCCGCACAGACCCGGCAGCCCGTGAACGCCAGCCCGGGCGCTGCGCACGCGTAGCCGGCCCGCCAACCTCTGTCAATAGCCGCGGAGCCGACGCTGCGGCCCGCTTCGCCCTGCGGCGTGTGCGCGCGGGCGATGTTGAACATTCGGCCGAGAGTTCCGATCTCGACGGATGTTGCACCGCAGCATAAGTCTCCCGCGCGGGGGGCGATGTGCTGATCGGCGGCGTCGGAGCGCCAACCGGGATCGGATGGATTCCAGCGCGCCGGGCGCCTGGGACTTCGAGCAAGGAAAGCGGCGATGGGCATCGTCCGGTTTGCGCTGAGGTGGCCGTACACCTTTTACGTATTGGCCCTCTTGGTCCTGTTTCTCGGCGTTACCGCGATCCGGTCGATGCCGGCCGACATCTTTCCGCAAATCAATATTCCGGTCGTCACCGTCATCTGGCAGGAAACCGGGCTCAGCACCCCCGAGATGGAGCACCGCGTCACCACCTACAGCGAATACGCGATCAGCTCAAACGTCAATGAAATCAAAGATATAGAAGCGCAGACCCTGGACGGCATCTCGGTCCAGAAGATCTTCTTCCAACCCGATGTGAACCTCGATCTGGCGATCGCGCAGATCGTCGCCGCGACCAACGCGATCCGCGCCTTGCTGCCCCCCGGCATCAATCCGCCGATCGTCGTCCAGTACAACGCTTCCAGCGTCCCGGTGCTGCAGATCAGCCTCAGCTCCGACACCTTGGGCGAGCAGCAGCTCTACGATTACGGCCTCTACAATCTGCGCCAGCGGCTGGCGCCGATCCCCGGGGTCACCTTTCCGACCCCGGCCGGCGGCAAATATCGCCAGATCATGGTCGACATCGATCCGGTCAAATTGCAGGCCAAAGGGTTGACCCCGATGGACGTGGTCAACGCGGTCAACGCCCAGAACCTGACCCTGCCCTCGGGCACGGCAAAGATCGGCGACACCCAATACACGGTGCGCACCAACGCGACGCCGACGACGATCGCCGACCTCAATGACATCCCGGTCAAATTCGTTAATGGCGCGATGGTCTTCGTCAAGGATGTGGGCTACGTCCGCGACGGATTTGCGGTGCAGCAGAACATCGTCCGCGAAAACGGCCGGCGTTCGGTCCTGCTCAGCGTCATCAAGAACGGCAACGCCTCGACCTTAAATGTCGTCGCCGGCGTCAAGCAGGCATTGCAGGTCGCGCGCCAGGCGGCCCCGCCCGGTCTCCACATCAGCGAGCTGTTCGACCAGTCGGTGTTTGTCAGCAACGCCGTTGCCGCGGTCGTCCGCGAAGGGGCGATCGCCGCCGGGCTGACGGCGCTGATGATCCTGTTGTTCCTCGGCTCGTGGCGGTCGACCCTGGTGGTGATGATCTCGATCCCGCTCGCGGTCTTGTCGTCCTTGATCGTCCTCTATTTTCTCGGCGACACCCTCAACACGATGACCTTGGGCGGGCTGGCGCTCGCGGTCGGCATTCTCGTCGACGATTCGACGGTGACGATCGAGAACACCCACCGGCTGCTGACCGAGGAGGGCCAGAAGCTGCCGCAGGCGACGTTGCACGGCGCCGCCGGGATCGCCGTCCCGACCCTGGTTTCGACCCTGGCGATCAGCTGCGTCTTCACCTCGGTGATTTTCCTGCAAGGTCCGGCCAAATACCTGTTCACCCCGCTCGGCCTCGCCGTCGTCTTTGCCATGCTCGCCTCCTATGGCCTGTCGCGGACCTTGACCCCGATCACGATCGGCCTGCTGCTCAAGGGCGAGGCGCACAGCGCCGGCCGCGGCCGGTTCGCCCGCCTGCACGCCCGGATCGAAGAGGGCTTCGAGCGCATGCGCGGCAGCTATGCCGAGCTGCTCCGGGTCTTGCTGACGCGTCGGCTGATCGTGCCGACCGCCGCCGTGGCAGTCCTTGCCCTCGGCACGGTCATGTTCATTTTCGTCGGCCGCGATTTCTTCCCGGCGATCGACGGCGGCCAGATCCAGCTTCATGTCCGGGTCCCGCCCGGCACCCGGATCGAAAAGACCGAGCAGATGTTTCAGCGGATCGAGGACGAGATCCGCGACATCATCCCGGCGAGCGAGCGCGGGCTGATCGTCGACAACATCGGGCTGCCGGCGCGCGTCTACAACCTCGCCTTCACCGACGGCTCGACGATCGGCGTCAATGACGGCGTGATCTTGATATCGCTGAAGGACGGGCACCGGCCGACCGCCGATTACGTGCGCGAAATGCGCCGGGTATTGCCGAAAGCCTTTCCGGACGACATTTTTTACTTTCAGCCCGCCGACATCGTCACCCAGATCCTGAATTTCGGGCTGACCGCGCAGATCGACGTGCGCACCGTCGGCTACGACCGGGTCAAGAATTTGCAGGTCGCGCACCAGCTTCGCCGGCAGATCGCCGCGATCCCCGGCATCGCCGACGCGCATCTTCAGCAGGAGGTCAACGGGCCGGAGCTGTTTGCGAACATCGACCGCAGTCGCGCCGCCGAGCTGGGCCTCAACCTCAACCAGATCGCCTCCAACCTCAACATCAGCCTCAGCTCGTCGGAGCAGGTGGCGCCCAATTTCTGGACCGATCCGAAATCGGGGATCCCCTATTATCTCGCCGTCCAGACCCCGGAGCCGCGCCTCGCTTCGCTGAACGCGCTGACCAACACCCCGGTCAGCGAAACCTTGAATTCGCAAGGCCAGCCGGTGCCGGGACTGCTCGACAATGTCGCGACCTTGTCGCGCGCGGTGGTGCCGACCAACGCCAACCAGGAGAACATCCAGCCGGTCTACGACGTCTACGCCAATGTGCAGGATCGCGATCTCGGCAATGTCGCCGGCGCGATCGACCGGGTTGTCGGCTCTGTGCGCGGCCGGCTCGCGCCCGGCAATTCGATCCAGGTGTTGGGCCAGATCGACAGCATGAACGGCGCCTTTCACGACATGGGCGTCGGGCTGTTGTTCGCCGCGGTCTTCGTCTACCTCTTGATGGTCGTCAACTACCAGAATTTCGGTGACCCGTTCGTCGTCATTCTGGCATTGCCGGCAACCTTTTGCGGCATCGTCACGATGCTCTACATCACCGACACGACGTTGAGCGTGCCGTCGTTGATGGGTGCCATCATGGCGGTCGGCGTCGCCTCGGCCAATTCGATCCTGCTGGTGACCTTTGCCCGCGAGCAGCAGCTCGAAGGCGCATCGGCGTTCGACGCGGCGATCACGGCCGGGCATACCCGGATCCGGCCGGTGCTGATGACCGCGGCGGCGATGATCGTTGGCATGGTGCCGATGGCGGTCGGCGGCGCGGGCGAGGAGCAGAACGCGGCCCTCGCGCGCGCGGTCATCGGCGGCCTGTTGTTCGCAACCCCGACCACGTTGCTCGTCGTTCCCTACCTCTTCGCGATGCTGCGCAAAGGCAACGACGGCAAGCCGGCCCAGGGCGTTTTTGCGGAGGATGTCTGATGCCTGACAGCGATCCCCCGGTCCTCGACCGTGCGGTACGGGATTTGACCCCCGCGTCACGTCGCGATGTCGCGGCGCCCGAAATTGACCCCGGCCGCGGCCGGTCTGGACGCCGCACGCTCGGTTTCGCCGCGTTGCTGGTGCTGGCCGCCGGGTTGGCGATCGGCGTGCAGCAGCATTACCGCCAGCATGTCGATGTCGCCGCCGCCGCTGAGGAGCAGCGCAACTTCGTCCCGCGGGTCCGCGTCGCTGCGGTGCGGGCGAGTCCGAATATTCAGAAGGTGGTTTTGCCGGCCACGACGACCGCCTTTGAAGCGGCCAACATCTTTGCCCGGGCAAGCGGCTACATCGTCCAGCGCAATGTCGATATCGGCTCCCGCGTCAAGGCGGGCGGCCTGCTTGCGGTGATCAGCGCCCCCGAGCTCGACCACCAGATCGCCCAGGCGCAGGCGACTTTGGCGCAGAACGCGGCAACCCTGCGCCAGACCGAGGCCAACCGCGAGCTGGCCGCGCACAACTGGGCGCGCGACGACCCCCTGGTCAGGCAAGGCTGGGTCACGCGGCAGCAGGGCGACACCGACCGCCTGAACCTCGCGGCGCAGACCCAGGCGGCCGACGCAAATGCCGCCACAATCAAGGCGCAGCAGGCCCAGATCCAAGTGCTGCAGCAGCAAAAATCCTATCAGCGGGTCGTCGCCCCGTTCGACGGCGTCATCACCCAGCGCAATATCGATGTCGGCAGCCTGGTCCAGGCCGATGCGACCAGCGGCACCTTCATGTTTGCGATCGCGCACAGCAACGTCATGCGCATCCAGCTATTCGTGCCGCAGGAAGCAGCGCAGGGCGTCGTCCCGGGGATCGCGGCCACCGTGCATGTTGCGGAAATCCCCGGCCATCCGTTTCCCGGCAAGGTCACTCGGATCGCCGACGCGCTCGACCCGGCGACCCGCACGCTGCTGACCGAGATCGACGTGCCCAACATGGGCGGCGAATTGAGCCCGGGGATGTACACCACCGTCGAGCTCCAAGTTCCGCGCCGGACGCCGTCCCTGATCGTGCCGGACGCGGCGGTCGTGTTCGACGCCCAGGGCCTCTACGTCTTCGTGGTCGATAACGGCGTGGCGCGCCAGCGCAAGATCACCGAAACCCGCGACCTCGGCACCGAGGTGGAGGTCAGCCAAGGCGTCACAGCGGGCGATCGTGTCGTGGTCAATCCACCGGTCGATCTCGAAGACGGCAACAAAGTCAAAATCCGTGGTCAAGCCGCCGCCGGCGCTGGCAAGGCGTCGTGAGCACAAGCCTGCCGCGGCTGCTCGATCTGCGGGACCGCCACCGCGTCAAGGTGACGTCGCACATGGTCGGCCGCGCGGCGGAGCTCGAACCGGCGCTGGCTCGCGAGGTGGTCGGGGAGTTCATCGCCTATGCGCAGCGCCAGCCGGGCGTCGTCTTTATGCGCAAGGACGAGATCGCCCGCTTCGCGCTATCTCAAGCCGATACGCCGCGAGCCGGTTGACGCGGATCGCTGGTGTTTTGGATCGGAAGCTCGTTCCACGTTTCCGGTCATTGCGAGCGCAGCGAAGCAATCTGGTGCTGTCGGTCGCTCAGACGAGATTGCTTCGTCGCCCTGTGGGCTCCTCGCAATGACAGGATGCCATAAAATCTCTTGGAGCCTGATTCGAAATCAGGGCGAACGATCCCAGTATCTTATCGTCGCCCCCGCGAAAGCGGGGGTCCAGAGCTTGCCCCTGGCTCCAACAGGGGGGCGACCGCACGCCGCTTGCCCCTGGGTTCCCGCTCTCGCGGGAATGACGCTTAACTCCCTGATCTTTTACCATTCTTTTCGAATCAGCCCACTTAAGACTTCTGACCCGTAACGTTAGGCGCCCCGAGGCTCCGGTCCGCCTCGACTGAATTCCGCCTCGCCTCAAAAGAAGATGCTGACGTTCTTGGCGAGCAGCACGTTCTGGTCGAGGGTCAGCCTGCGGCGGGCGATCTTCCACGCGCCCCCAACCTTGCGCAGGATGTCGCGGCGGGCGCCGACGTAGAAATCCTGCTCGGTCTCCGAGCGGCTCTTGTACACGATGAAGTTGGCGTGAACATCGACCTCCGCCGCTGCCTCGCCCGGGGCCACTTCGATGTTCGCAATGAAGTGGCGGGTGCGCGAGGGCGGGTCCTCGGCCCAGGCCATGCCCGTTTCCAGTCGTGCCACGCGCCCGGCTAATGTCGCCTTGGTCTCGTCGAGGATCGCCAGCGCGTCTTCGTCAGCGGCCTCGTCGTTGGGCAGGCGGGCCGGATCGAGGATCGCGATCGCCTTGCTCGACACCGGATAGCGATTGGCCCGCGTCGACATCGAGTAGCGGACATCGTCGGTGAACAGGTCGAGCCACTCGCGGAAACGGCGCTCGTCCAGGAGCCGCGCCTCGCGGTAGAGGAATTGCTCGACCTCGCGCACGGCCTCCTCACGCATGCTCGGCCTCCGCCTTCCGCCGTTCCAATTCGCCCCAGCTCCCGGCGCCCATCAGCTCGGCCCAGCGCCGGTAAAACTGCCGGTGATTGCTCTCGCTGATGCGCTGCTCGCTGGCCCACGCTCCGAGCCCTTGGTCGAAGCGGTCGTGGCCGATCCCCATCTGGTAGTTCAGCGGCATGCGCCGCGAGGCGACGCCGCGGCAGGTGCGCGTGCATTCCTGCCAATTGTCCATGTCGTCCTGCTCGAACGTGCCGGATGGGCTGAAGCCGCGCACCCCGGCGAGCCGGACCTCCTCCTTGACCTCGGCGGGTGCGGCCTTGTCGCAGAACACCCACGACCAGATTTCGGTCTTGTCCGGGCCGCGCGGCTGCCACACCCGGAAGGTGCGCGAGGTGCTGCGCAGGATCGAGAAATGCGGGAACACGGTGCCGACGATCGGGCTGATCAGCCGGGCCCGCGGCCCGAGGCGTTTTTCGACCTCGGGGCGGATCTCGCGCTCATAGGCCTGGATCGCCGGCATCGGCGGGTCGCCGACATCGTCGGGCCCGATGCAGATCAGGGTATGGCCGTTGCCGGGCGACACCATGCTGCCGGTCGTCTGCGGCTTGGCGGTGACGCCGCTGCTGAAGCCGGTAGTGATCGCCGACAGATGCGTCCACTGCACGTGATAGGCATCGCCGCCGAAATTCTCGGCCGGGAATTTCCAGTTGCACGGCACGATCCATTTATGTGCGGCGAGCACCTCGACGCCGCCTTCGCGCCGGTCGAAGAACACGTCGAGATACCAGGCCATTTCGCCGAGATACTCGCGCAATGGCGGCGCCTCCGGGTCGAAGGTGGCGAAGATCAGTCCGCGATGGCTGTCCAATTGCGCCACCGGTACCAGGCCCCATTGCTCGCGGTCGAGCGCGTCGCAATAAAAATCCTTGAGGTGCGGGACGCCGGTCAATGCCCCGTCATTGCGATAGGTCCAGCCGTGATAGGCGCAGGTGAAGCTGGCCGCATTGCCGCTGTCGGCGCGGCACAGCCGGTTGCCGCGATGACGGCAGACATTGAGAAAGGCGTTGACCTTGCCGTGGCTGTCGCGCACCACCAGCACCGGGTCCTCGCCCATATAGGTCGTGCAGAAATCGCCGGGCTGCGGGATCTGGCTGTCGTGGCACAAAAACAGCCAGCAGCGGGCGAAGATCTGCTTCAGCTCCTGCTCGTAGATCTCCGGCTCGATAAAGATGCGGCGGCTGACCAAGCCGCTGTCGCTGTCCACCAGCCGGCTGACATCCTGTGCCATCGAAGTCCTCCTGTTCGGTGCCGGTTCCGTTCAGTTGCGGCGCGGCATGCGCAAGGTCGACCCGGCATCGACCGAAACGACCGATCCGGTGATGCCGCGGGCATTGGCCCGCGACGCCAGAAACACATAGGCGCCGGCGAGATCGGCAGGCTCCATCGCCAAATGCAGCGGATTGCCGGCAGCTATACGTTCCGCGGTGCCGGGGGCGGCGAATTGCGACCGGTCCTCCAATCCCAGCGCGGCGACATTGCGCAGGTCGGTCATGGTGCCCCCGGGCGCCACCCCGTTGACCCGGATGCGCGGCCCGAGCTCGACCGCCAACTGCCGGATAACCCCGACCACCGCATGCTTCGAGGCGGTGTAGATCACGCCGCCGCCGGCCGAGGTGAACCCGGCTCCCGACGCGGTAAAGATCATGCAGCCGCCGGACTTCGTCAGCTCGGCCAATGCCGCCTTGGCGCCGAGGATGCAGCCCTTGACGTTGACCGCGAACAATTCGTCGCAGGCCGCGGCCAGCTTCTCGTCCGGCATCTCGGCGAGCGGGATGAAGCCGTCGAGCACCCCGGCATTGCCGACGAAAATGTCGAGCCGGCCAAACGCGGCGACGGTCGCCGCGACCGCCCGCTTGTTGTCGTCGAGCCGGCTGACGTCGCCGGCGATCGCTGTCGACCTCGTCGCCGAACCGTCGCCTCAGCTCCTCGCCGCGGTCGGCGACGCGGTCCATGACCGCGACGCGGGCGCCCTCCTCGACATAGCGCTCGACAACGGCGCGGCCGATGCCCGAGCCGCCGCCGGTGACCAGCGCCACCTGCCCGTCGAGCCATCCCATGGCGCCATCCTCCTCCTCGCCGTAAACCGCGCTCCGGTCGATCCGGTCAGCTTACCGTGTGCAGCCCCCGTGCGGACAGGCCATTACTTCCCAAACTCGAAGTTGGTCACCACTACCTCCTGGGGGAGCGTCTTCGGCGGCGGGTTGAAGCCCTTTACCGCATCCCCGTAGTCGCCCATCCAGAAGTTCAAATGAAACCGCCCGCACGCCGCCGCCGGTATGTAGGGATTGTCGGCGGCATCCGTGATCCACTGATTAGCGGGTGCTGGGCGCAAAGTCTTGAGAGTCTCAAGAGTGTAGCTGCCGTTGTATTGCTTGAAAGTGACCACCTTGTTCGGGCCGAGCCAAGTCATGACCAAGGTCACGGTGTTGACCTTGACCCCCTTGTCGAGGGTCGGGATCGTGTAGCGGTGCAGATTGCGCGGTGCGGCGTTCCAGATCTGGAGAGTGAATTGCGAATTGCCGGTGCACAACCGCGGGTCGATCAATGGATTTCCCAAGGGAGTCTTGCATGGAGGACTGGGCGGGGTGCCGGTGTAGCCCCAGCGCGAAATCTCCGCCAGATCGATCTCTCGATCAGGATTCTCGACCGGGCCCCGGCCCGCGCCGGTGCCCCAGCGCTCATAGGGGAAGACGCCGAAAGCGACTTTGGGATCGAGCTCGGCCCATGATGCCGCCGATTTGATCTTGGCGCTAACCAGATAATTCCCATAGCCGAGATTGGCTTCCGCTCCGCTGGTGGTGAACATCGCCACGACCTCGGCAGCCGAAGGTTTGACGCCGTCTCCGACATCGCGATTTGCGACGGTGAGATGCAGGCCCTCCTTGTCGACGAATGCGTTTTTCGGGCTCCACTGGTTGTTGGCGTTCCAGAAGTAGCTGTTCTGCGGGAATGGCGGACCGAAATAGTCGTAGCTCGTCCACCATTGGTATCCCTTCCACGGGAGCAGGCAATTCGCGGTGTTGCATTGTTCGGGCAACGGCGCCAAGCCGGCAGGCGCCAGCATCGCGGTCGGACATGGATCCACCACCTGTTGCTGGGCCGTCACAGACGGCCTCGCGCTGACGGATGCAGTCGACTGCGGGCTGATCCCCGGAAATATTGCGCACTGCCGCCAAAGGTCAGGCTGACCGGGACACCGCCGAACGCGTCGCTGTTAAGGATGCCGGTCAGACCCACCTTGCAATTAAATCCTTCGACGAACGGAGCTGTCGCGAACTTCGTGCACCCCCACGGTGAAACTATAGGGCGTGAACATGACGCTCTTGTCGGCGAGCTGCCGTCGCAGGGGCAGGCTCTGGCTTGAACAGGGGGTCGAGCGCTCCGGCCCTTGCCGCCCTGGATTCCCGCTTTCGCGGGAACGACGATGACGATGGGGACGCTACTGATCTGATGGAATTCATTTCGAGCCGGGCTCTAAAAAAGCGTGGAAGTAATTTGATCCTTCGCAAAGACGTCACGGCCGCACGGGTGGTCCGCACGGCCGTGACGCCCCTCTCAGGGGATGGTCAGCGCGTGCGCTTGTACTCGTAGTCTTCGCGCTCGCCGCCGCCGACCCGCAAACCCGACGGCAGCGGCGGGCGCGTGGTGTTGACCTTGGCGTGGACCTCGAGCGCCGCCTGGTCGGCCCAGCGTTCGAGCAGGGCGAGCTTATCGGGGTTGACGACGCTCTGAAACACCTCGAACTGCTCGCAGCCGGGCTCCTTCACGACCTCCGCGCACCGCCCCTTATAGGCCTGCGCCAGCTCGGTGCCCTTGCCCGGCGCCGCGGCGATCGTGACGACAAGTCGAACCGACATGGCCTCCCCTCCATTGCCCTCAGTTCAAGCCGTAAAAGCCCATCGCGCCGCCGGCCATGACCTGGTGCTTGGTTTCCGGCGACAATCCCTGCATGCGCTCCTCGATCATCTTGGGCGCGCCGGGGAAGAAGCCGTCGGGGTGCGGGTAGTCGGTCGCCCACAGGATCTTGTGCGGCCCGATGTAATCGGCCAGCACCTTGATGCTGCCCTCGACCGGCTCGAACGAGATCCAGCAATTGCGCTGGAAGATTTCGCTCGGGCGCATCGTGAGACCGAAATCGTTGAACCCCTGATCGTCGAAATGCCGGTTCATGCGGTCGAGCCAGGGTGCGATCCAGCCGCCGCCCGATTCGAGGAAACCGACGCGCAATTTGGGATGGCGGTCGGCGATGCCGCCCCAGATCACGCTCATCGCCGCCAGCATCATCTCCATCGTATGCGAAATGATGTGGCGGGCGCCGCGGCCCTCGAAGCGGTCGACCCCGACCGTCGGCATGCCGCTCGACGCGCCCTCGTGAAAGCCGATCGAGAAATCGAGGTCCTCGGCCGCCTGCCAGAACGGCTCGTAGCGCGGCTCGTGGATCATCTTGTCGCTGTACGGGTTGGGCCGGATGAAGCCGCCGCGGAAGCCCAGCTCCTTCTTGGCGAAACGCATCTCGTCGATCGCCAGCTCGACCGACTGCAACGGCAGCATCGCGACGCCGAACAGGCGGTCCGGGTAGGGCTTGCAATAATCGGCGAGCCAGCGGTTGTAGGCCCGGCACACCGCGGCGGCGAGCTCGGGATCATGGATGGCGCCCGAAAACAAGCCGAGGCTCGGATACAGAAAAGCCGCGTCGATGCCGTCGGCGTCCATGTCGGGGATGCGGGCATGCGGGTCGAACCCGCCCGGCTTCCCGTCCTTGTACTCCATCGTGTCGGCGGCGACGACGCCCTGGCGCGCGCCGACCGCGCCGATCCGGCCGATGCCGCGATTGCCGTCGCCGACCATCGTCTCGTCCATGACGAGCCGCTCTCTGCCGTTCTCGCCCTTGATCAGCCGCGGCGCCCGGTCCCGATACTTCGGCTCGATGTATTTGTCCCACAGATCGAGCGGCTCGAGGATGTGGCCGTCGGCGTCGATGACGTTGTACTGGTTGCGCATAACCCAGCTCCTTTGCGATCGATGGCAAGGCCCGCAAACCAGATGCTGATCTGGTTTCCGGACGCTGTGCCGGTGAGCCGGGGCTGTCAACCCCGGCGATGTCGGCGGTCCGCTCTGCCGTGTCGGCTACGGGAACAATTGTTCCCCCGTGTCGGCATCCTCGACGAAGATCGCGCTGACCGGGCAGTTCTCCGCCGCCTCCAGGATCTTCTCGAGGCTGTCGCCTGCGGGATCGACGGCTTCCGACTGGCGGTTGTCGTTGAGGCGAAACACCTTTGGGGCGATCGTCTCGCACATGGCGTTCCCGACGCAGACGTCGTGATCGACCCGGACGCGCAGCTTGCGAGCCAATGGCGTGCTCCTACTGCCAGGTCACCGGCAAGGATTTCAGCGACCGGAAGGTGATGCTGGGCTGATATTCGAGCCCCTGCGTCGCCGCCTGCAAGTCGGGGAAGCGCTCGGCCAAGGCCTTGAACACCTCCTGACCCTCGACCCGCGCCAACGTCGCCCCCAGGCAGTGATGCACGCCAGAGCCGAAGGCGACATGCTGGTTTGGCCAGCGCGTGATGTCGAACTTGTCCGGGTCGGCAAACTTTGCCGGATCGCGGTTGGCAGATGAAATAAACCAGCGGATGCGATCCTTCTCATGCAACACCTTGCCGCGCATCTCGACATCCTGAGAGGCGATCCGCTGGATGGATATGACCGGCGAGTCATAGCGCAGGCATTCCTCGGTCGCGGTCTTGGTCAAACCCGCCGGGTCCTGCTTCAGCAATGCCCATTGGTCGGGATGGCGCATAAACGCCAGGGTGCCGTTACATAATAAATTGATCGTCGTCTCATGGCCGGCCAACAGCAGCAGCGAGGTGTTGACCAGCACCTCGTGCCGGGTGAACACGCCCTGCTTCTCGCCGCTCGCCAATACCGAGATGAAATCGTCGCCGGGGTTGGCGATGCGTTCGTCGACCAATGGCGAGACGTACTCGACCATGCCCCGCATGCCATCGGTCAGCGGCTTCATGCGGTCGTGCTCGCCGCGGCCGATATAGAGGAGCTTTTCCGCGAGCTGCCGGACATAGGGCCGATCCTTCTCGGGGACGCCCATCATCTGGGCGATCACCAGCACCGGCAGCGGGGTCGCTAGATCCCGCATCACGTCCATATGCCCCTTTGTCTTCCGCCTCGTCGAGGAGCTCCTTGACCGCCTTCTGAACAAACGGGCGCCAGGCTTCCATCGACTTGGGCGTGAAGTAGCCGTGGACCACCCTGCGCATCTCGAGATGCTCGGGGCGGTCGTGCTGGATGAACTGGTCGCCCTGGTAGTTCCTGACGTACTCGTAAAGGCCCAGATCCAACTCGTTGATGTCGGGATAAGGCGGCCTCGGGTCGTTTTTGAACACCGCCGACGAAAACAGCTCGTGGTGCCGGGTCAGCCAGACCAGATCGTCATGGCGGGTGACGACCCACAACGCATAGGCCTCGTTCCAATGCACGGGGTCTTCGTCCCGCAGCCGGCCGTAATAGGCATAGGGATCGGCGATGACATCGGGGGTGAACATGTCATCCTGAATCGCGGTGACCATAATCCCTCCTCCATCCTCTGGGGCATCTTGCCGCTCGCGGCTTGACCTTGTGACCCCTCCTCCTGCGGAGAACCAACCAAGC
The DNA here is from genome assembly GCA_963703855.1 of uncultured Alphaproteobacteria bacterium. Classification (GTDB taxonomy): domain Bacteria; phylum Pseudomonadota; class Alphaproteobacteria; order ATCC43930; family CGMCC-115725; genus AP-15. The sequence goes on along the minus strand of CAVPFW010000026.1, from coordinate 248,292 downwards.
GTTTGGTACGGCTGACCCTACGCGCCCGAGCCGGAGCTGTCAACTTGGAGAAACCCCGGCTTCGCGGTCATCGCCGCCGGGCGGCGGCGGGTGCGAGCAACCCGCGGCGGGTCCGCGGCAATGCCGGCCAGCGCCAACGAGGTGAATTGCTCGGCGACTTCCTGGACGCTCAGGCGGCCCTGCGGATCGTACCATTTGTAGAGCCAGTTCAGCATCCCCAAGAGCCCGTACGACGTCACCTGGATGTCGAGATCGGGACGAAATTCCCCATTCTCGATCCCCTCGCGCAGGATCTGCTGCCAGTGGCGCTCGTATTCTTTGGGCGAATAACCGATCATTTCGCGGAACCGGCGTTTGACCGACTCGCGCTCGCGCAGATAGACAAAGAGATGCGGGTAATGGCGATCGAAGGCTTCCAGATGCGCCAAGATCGCCCGGCGCAGCTTCTCGGTCGGCGTCAAATCGGCCTCGGCGATCGCGGCGATCGTCCGGAACATCTGCGCGATCGGCTCCTTGACGACGAGGTAGAGCAGCGCCTCCTTGCTCTCGAAATGATGATAGAGGCTGCCCTTGAGGATGCCGACCGCGTCGGCGATGTCGCGGACCGTGGCGGCGTGATAGCCCTTGGTGCGGAACACCTTGGCCGCCGCCGCAACGATGTCGTCGAGCGTCGCCATCGCTCACCCCTCTCCCGCCGCCGCCTCGGCTGAGTGCTGATGCCTTGATTAGAAACGGACCATGAACACATAAGCCGACGCCGTTTATATCATCGAGGGCGGCCCGTGACCATCGCATTTGCCCGCGCCTATAGCCTGGTCCCGCGCGGCGAAGCCGGGCTTGCCTGCGACGACGACGGGGTGGCGCTCGGTCCGGTGCGGCTCGTGGAAGCCGTCGCCGACCCGTCCGGCCGGCGCCGTTATCGTATGCGTCCGGCATCGGAGGTAGCAGAGGCCCTGCGCCTCGCCTACGGGTCGACACCCGACGAAATCGAGCGCTGGCGACGCTGTCTCGCGCGAGTGACGCAACTGCTCACCGCCGGCGAGCGGGCGCAGGCATGCATCCAGGCGGTGCTGCTCGCCTTCCCGGCGGTCGCACCCGAAGGTATGGCCAAGCTGGCGCGCGCCGCGGCCCGGACCTGCCCACGGCTGTCCGGTTGAGCGCGCCCGGTTGCAGGGAAAAACACTCGAACAGCCATAGATCCCCTTGGCCGGGCTCGACCTGGCACGGCTGTCCGGTTCAGGTCTTTTCGATGAGTTCGTCCGTTCCCAGTAAAAAAGCCCCCTCGGCCGGGCTTGACCCGGCCTCCACGTCTTGAAACCGATCCGGCCTTGCAAGGAGGAGACGTGGATGACCGGGTCAAGCCCGGTCACGCAGTATTGCCGGTTGAGGCGGGGTATCATCTCGCAATCCGATTTGCTAAACCGGTCAGCCGTGAGCTAAGAGTGGGTTGCGCGATGGATTGGCGTCGCTCGGCAATCCTTGGAGGATGGCGCGCGCCGCCCGCGGCCGGAGTCGGAAGCGGGTCCGAGGCGTTTTCTGCGCGCTTTGCCCACGATCGGCCGATATCGGAGACGCCAATGACCAGCGCCGCGATCCGCGGCACCACACCGCTGCCGACCCCGGAAGAGCTGATCCAACGCGCCCGCGACCTGGTTCCGGAGATCCGCGCCTTGGCCGAGGAGACCGAGCGCAACCGCACCATTTCCCGGCACATCATCGCCAAGATCCGCGACGCCGAATTGCTGCGCACCACCCGGCCCAAGGAGTTCGGCGGGTTCGAATATGACGGCGTCACAGCGCTCGAGATCGCGCTGACGATCTCGGCGGCCTGCGCCTCTACCGGCTGGGCGGTCAATGGTGCCCTCGCCAACGGCATCTCCTTCGGCCACTACCCGATCGAGGCCCAGCGCGAATTGTGGGGCGCCGGCGCCGACCCGTTCAGCTGCGCCTGCTTCGCCCCGACCGGGACCGCGGTCCCCGCCGACGGCGGCTACGTCCTGAGCGGCAAGTGGTCGTTCGCCAGCGGCGTCGACCATTCGAGCTGGATCAGGCTCGGCGCCTTGATCACCCAACCCGGCGGCGCACCGCCGCACGACGGCGCCTTTTTCCTGTTGCCGGTCGGCGATATCGAGATCGAGGACAACTGGTTCGTCTACGGCCTGTGCGGCACCGGCAGCAAGAACATCATCGTCCGCGACGCCTTTGTCCCGACGCACCGGGTGCTGCTGTTTGCCGACACGCGCTCCGGCCATACCCCGGGCGCGCAACATCACTCGAACCCGCTCTACCGCCTGCCGCTCCTGGTGCTCGGCGCCTCGATGCTGGCTTCGACCGCGGTCGGTGCCGCCAAGGGCGCCCTCGCCGCCTATCTCGAGATGACCACCGGCCGCCGGACCCGCGGCGCGCTCGCCGGCGGCGGGCTCGCGATGGCCGAGTTCGCCACGGTCCAGCTGCGCCTCGCCGAGGCGTCCGCCGCAGTCGAAGCCGCCGAGCTCATTCTCCTCACCGACATGCGCATCGCGATCGCCAAGCTGCACGCCGGCGAAGAAATCACCGTCGCCGACCGCATCCGCGCCCGCCGCAACCAGGCCTACGCCACCAGGCTCGCATTGCAGGCGGTCGAAGCCCTCAACGCCTCGACCGGCGGCGCCGGCCTGCTCCTCAGCAACCCGATCCAGCGCGCCTGGCGCGACGTCAACGCCGTCGCCCGCCACGTCAGCCTCAACTGGGACGCGGTCGGCACCATGTACGGCCAACACGCCTTCGGCCTCGAACCGAGGGGTCAGTATTAGTGTTCAGACGCATTCGGATGATTTAGTGCGATGCTCACCTTCTTGTCTTCCCGGCCCACGGGTCCGGCCGCCGCCAAGTGAATCGTGTGTCTGCGTCTGAGCACTAGTGGCAGGCGTCTCACGTCTGCCACCGTCGCCGTCCGATCACATCCGTTCGGCTCCCCGGTGCTGCCGTCTGAAATAATTCGTCATCTCCTATCTTGGTCTTCCCGGCGCAGGCCGGGACCCACCCCCGCCATAAGCACCGGCCGAAGCCTGTCCCCTGTTCGGGCCAGGGGCAGGCTCTCGGGCCGGCCGAAGGCCGGACCCGTGGGCCGGTGTGACCGGAAGAATGGGTGGCATCCGTCAGAAGTGGACCACTACCCGCCGGATCGGCCGCCCCGCGCCTCCGAAATCTTGCGCCGGCGGTAGGCCTTTGGCATATGACAGCTTCGCCTCGGAGAACGGCTTATGTCCGGGAAACTGTGCGACGACCCTATCTTGCGGCATATCCGCAAGTCTCTCGGCGCGATCTATGGCGATCGCATCGAGCGGCTGGTCCTGTTCGGCTCGCGTGCGCGCGGCGACGCACACGAGGATTACGACTACGACATCGCGGTGTTTCTCGAAGACCTGACCGATCGCTGGCACGAATTCCACCTTCTGGCAGACCTCAGAACCGACATTCTGGCCGAGACCGGCGCCTTTCTGGAGGCGCGGCCGTTCCGGGCGGGCTCCTACCGCGACCGCACCCCGCTGATGCACGAGATCCGCCGCGACGGCGTCGATCTGTGAGGCCCGAATCCGCGCAATACCTCGAGGCGCGGCACGCCCTCAACGAAGCGCGCGGTCGCCGGCACCAAAGTCGCCAAGGCCGCCGACTGGGCCGCCTACCTTGCCGCTTGTGGAAAATCAGGCGGAAGCGATTAGATTAGGTTAGCGGGCTTCGCCCTCGCATACTTTATTACAGCACAAGCCTTAATAAAGGAGATGATCCGATGGACGAGTTCATTAGCGAAGACGATCTTCTAAATTTTGAAGGGTGGCTCAAATATCAGTGTGTTGATCCCGCGACGAGCACACCGGAGGAGTTAAAGGAGTGGCAAGGCATCTTCGATGAATTGATGATGCGTCGTAATACCAGTCCGAAGGTTGGACTGATGAAACTTCATCCGGTATCCGGTGAACAAAAGTACGCGGTGGCGATCCGGGATGGGTCTGATCTTTGGTTGACGTTGTGGGTCCGGTGCTCGCGGAAGGGTGAGATATTCATCATGTTTCCGCGCGGGGATGATTGGAATCCACATTTGAGCTATCACCTCGATGGAACCTTCCACCGAAAAGCCTATGGCGCCATCTCGGGCAGCCGCTCGAAGCGTCAGCCGTTGAATGCAACCTTCAAGGAGAGTGAGCTCCTTGGAGAGTATATGGGCCACGGTACAAAAAGCATTGGGGCAGTTTGTGATCCACAGGTGTTTGATGGAGTGGTTATCGTCGAGCCCGGCATATTGGGTCCCCGCCACGGCTCAGTTGCGGTTGATTTGGTGAAACCCGGATATGAACCGAAGTGGAACCTTTACCCTAACGCCCACCAGAGAAAAGTCTTTCCGTGAAATGATCGTCCATCGGTAGTGATCACCATAGTACGATGAGTAGTAACGTAAGATGGAATGAGCGCAACAAAACCCATCACCTCATCGGCGCGGCCGGGACACGGTGATGCCAAACTATCACCGCAACTTTTTGGCGGGCAGGGGAGCCGTTCCCTATGGTCGGGTCTTCGGTATCGAGCCGACGAGTTAGTCGTCAATAGAACGCTGCGCCGCTATCAGTCCCACGAATTTTCAGGGCTGGTAATCGGGCGAGAACAATCTAATCAGGTGAATGATCGTGTGCTCAATCGGGTCGTCGCGCTCTCTTTCCCTTGCCCTCGCGCGCGCTACCCGCAGCTCCTTTGCGGTCGGTTTGGGGCACCACGAAATGTTGAAAAACACTCCGTCCCATCCACAGAACGGCCGCTCTCCCTCAAAAAGCCAGCCACCGAAGATCATCAGTACAACGAATAAAACTCCTAAAGCCCAGAGACGGCTCGCCAGGAAATTATCGATTTTACGGAGCATCTATCCGGGCCCTTTGGGCCCAATTGCTCCAAACTACACGATTAAGCCCCGGAGCCAGCCCGCGCGCCGATCAGCCGCTTCCCCTCTCGACGCGGGCCAGGCAGCATCCCGCATCGTATCGTCACGCGGTTTGGCTGCTCCGAGCCAGCGCTGCAGCTCATCGCCTTCAGCCTTGTCGCTAAGCTGCTAGACAGGCGAGGAGACCCCCAACTGTGAAATAAACGACGCGCGGGCTTGACCGCGCTTGATAGGTGAAGTCATCGAAAATCGGACCGTGGGAATCCCTCGCACAATCTCCGCCCGGTTCTCGTACAGCTCGCTTGGTCGCGGTCTGCGGTGTCGGGTCGCCGGACCGGCGTCAGTAGTAGCCGGTGCCGCCGTTGACGTGGATGGTCTGGCCGGTGATGAAGCCGCCGTCGTCGCTGACCAGAAAGAGGCAGGTGGCGGCGATCTCGTCGACATGCCCTTGGCGGCCAAGCGGGATGCCGGCGGCGCTCGGCGCATGCCCGCGATACCATTCGGGATTGTCGCGCCTCGTATCGATGCTGCCGGGCGAGACCACGTTGGCGCGGATGTTCTGCGCGGCGAACTCGGAGGCCAAGGCCCGCGCCAGCCCGACCAGGCCCATCTTCGCCGCCGAGACGTGGGCGCGCCCGCTGCCGCCGGTGAAGGCGCCTTCGCCGGTGAAGAACAGGATGCGGCCGTAATTGTTCTTGACCATCGACGGGATCACCGCCTGCGTGCAATAGAGCGCGCCGTCCAGGACGACCCCGCGGACGTGCTCCCAATCCTGCACGGTCACTTCGGTGAAGGGCTTGTGCGGCCGGATCGCGGCATTGTTGATCAGGACGTCGATGCGCCCGAACTCGGCCAGCGCCTTCGCCACCATCGCGTCGACCTGGTCCTTCTTGGCGATGTCGGCGAGGATGGCGAGCGCCTTGACCCCGCGGTCGCGGGCTTCGCGCGCGACCTCGTCGGCCTCGGCCTGGTTGGTGCGGGCGTTGACGACGACATGCGCCCCTTCCCCGGCCAGCTTCAGCACCGTGGCGCGGCCGATATTGCGGCCGGAGCCGGTCACCAGCGCGACTTTCCCATCGAGCTTACCCATCGGCGCACCTCCATGACGATGTTCGAGACGTGGCAGGAATCCGCATTCTATCACGCCCGAGGCCTGCCGATCCGGACGCAATCAACGCGTCGAGCGCTTTGCCGAGATCACGGAACGCGACCGATCGCGAGACTGGCCGGAGGGGCTTGACAACCGCTCGGAGCCACGCATATAACCATATAGTTACATAACCGGACGGTAATCTTGAAGTGTCGCCCGACCACCTCACCGCCACCTTCGCCGCCCTCGCCGACCCGACCAGGCGGGCGATCCTTGCGCGTCTCGCCGCGGGCGAGGCTTCGGTCACCGAGCTCGGCGAGCCTTTCGCGATCAGCCTCCCCGCCATTTCCAAGCACCTCAAGGTGCTGGAGCGCGCCGGCCTGGTCGCGCGCGGGCGCCAGGCCCAGTGGCGGCCGCGCCGGCTCGATGCCGGGCCGCTCAAGGATGCCGCGCAATGGCTCGAGCACTACCGCCGGTTCTGGGACGAGAGCTTCGATCGCTTGGGCGAATACCTCGGCGAGTTGCAGACCAGGGAGAACACGGATGGACGCAAGGACTAGCACCGCCGCGGCGACGGCGGAACGGGAGCTCGTCATCACCCGCATCCTCGATGCCCCGCGCGACCTCGTGTTCCGGGCGTGGACCGAGCCCGACCGGGCGGCGCGCTGGTGGGGGCCGCAGGGCTTCACCACGCTCTACTGCGACATGGACGTGCGGCCGGGCGGCACCTTCCGGGCTGCGATGCGCTCGCCGGCGGGCACCGTGCATGTTCGGCGGGGGGTCTATCGCGAGGTCGTCGAGCCGGAGCGGCTGGTCTTCACCTTTGCCTGGGAGGATGCCGAGGGCGAACCCGGCCACGAAACCGTGGTCACGGTGACCTTCGCCGACCTCGACGGCAAGACCGAGCTGACCCTGCACCAGGCCGTATTCGAGACCGTCGCGGCGCGCGACGCCCATCGGCGCGGCTGGACCAGCACCCTCGAGCGCTTCGCCGAGTACCTGGCGGACGCCCCGATCAATCACCCCAATGCAACGGAGGCCAAACGATGACGCACAATCGGATCGTATCGCGAGACGAGTGGCTGGCCGCGCGCAAGGCGCTGCTCGTAAAGGAAAAGGAACTCACCCGGCTGCGCGACCGGTTGACCGCCGAACGGCGCGAGCTGCCCTGGGTCAAAGTCGAGAAGCCCTACGTCTTCGACGGGCCCGACGGCAAGGAAACCCTCGCCGATCTCTTTGACGGGCGCAGCCAGCTGATCGTCAAGCATTTCATGCTCGGCCCGGAATGGACCGAGGGCTGCGTCGGCTGCTCGTTCGAGGTCGACCATGTCGCGGGCGCGCTCCCGCATCTCGAACATCACGACGTGAGCTATGTCGTGGTGTCGCGCGCGCCCCTTGCCAAGATCGAAGCGTTCCGAAAGCGCATGGGCTGGCGTTTCAAATGGGTGTCGTCATACGGCAGCGACTTCAACTACGACTACCACGTATCATTCACCCCGCAGGAAATCGCCAACGGCGAGGCGTACTACAACTACGAAACGCGCAAGATCGGCATCGACGAATTGTCCGGACGCAGTGTGTTCTACAGGGACGCGAACGGCGAAATCTTCCATACCTATTCAGCCTACGCTCGCGGCGGCGACGTATTCCTCGGCACCTACGCCTTTCTCGATATCACGCCGAAGGGCCGCAACGAAACCGGGCCCAGCCACAATTTGACCGACTGGGTGCGCCATCACGACCGCTACCCCGATCGCAGCTCCGTCGATCCGACCGGCCGCTGACCGTCGGCCGCCGCAGACCCTGCCTGCCGCAAACGATAGACCGGCAATCTCGGGCCACCTCACCCGGCCCCGGCGGGATTGCTTCGGCGCCTCGCGGCGCCGCGCAATGACGGCTCCGTGAGTGCCGGCTCAGTGCAACCCGTAGAAGCCCATCGCACCACCGGCCATGACCTGGTGCCGGGTCTCGGCTGAGGCGTCCGCCAGTCGGTCGATGATCATCTTGGGGGCGCCGGGGAAGAAGCCGTCGCGGTGCGGATAATCGGTCGCCCACAGGATCTTGTGCGGCCCGATGTAATCGGCCAGCACCTTGAGGCTGCCCTCGACCGGCTCGAACGAAATCCAGCAATTGCGCTGGAACAATTCGCTCGGCCGGGTGCTGAGACCCGAATCGTTGAACCCCTGATCGTCGAAATGGCGGTCCATGCGGTCGAGCCAGGGGGCGATCCAGCCGCCGCCGGATTCGAGAAAACCGATGCGGATCTTCGGATGCCGCTCGGCGACGCCGCCCCATATCACGCTCATCGCCGCGAGCATCATCTCCATCGTGTGGCTGATGATGTGCTGGGCCGCACGCCCCACGAAGCGGTCGACGCCGACGGTCGGCATGCCGCTGTTGCCGCCCTCGTGAAAGCCGATCGAAAAATCGAGATCCTCGGCCGCGGCCCAGAACGGCTCGTAATGCGGGTCGTGGATCATCTTGCTGCTGTACGGGTTGGGCCGGATGAAGCCGCCGCGGAACCCGAGCTCCTTCCGGGCGAAACGCATCTCGGCGATCGCCAGCTCGACCGATTGCAACGGCAGCATGGCGATCCCGAACAGCCGGTCCGGGTAGGGCTTGCAGTAGTCGGCGAGCCAGCGGTTGTAGGCGCGGCACATCGCGGCGGCGAGCGGCGGGTCCTGCACCGCGCCGGCGAACAGCCCCATGCTCGGATAGAGAAACACCGCGTCGATGCCGTCGAGATCCATGTCGGGGATGCGCTTGTGCGGGTCGAAGCCGCCGGGACGCCCCTCCTTATAGGTCATCGTCGAGGACGAAACGATTCCTTGGCGGGCGCCGACCCCGCCGATGCCGCCCATGCCCTGGTGGCTGCCCAGCACCTGCTCCTCGATCAAGAGCCGCTCCTTGCCGTCCTTGTCGATGATCAGCCGCGGCGCGCGGTCGCGAAAGGCCTTGTCCATGTAGTCGTCCCACAGAGTGGTCGGCTCCAGCACGTGACCATCGGCATCGATGACGTGGTAGGCGCGGCTCATGGTCCTCTCCTTCGATCCGGCAACTTCACTGAAGGCGATCCTAGCAGCACCGCCCGCTCGACCGCCATCGCTTCCGCCGGTTGCCGCCGCAACGCCGCTGCTTCCGCATTCAACCGGCCCGGTGCTAGGGTCGGCGGACGGAAACCCATGGAGGATGCGCCGATGGCCAAGACGCGCGGGACCGGGCTGCTGATGGTGTGGACCGACATCGATGGCGAGCTCGAGGCCGAGTTCAACCGGTGGTACGACGAGGAGCATATCCCCCGGCTGCTGGAGATCCCCGGCTTCCTCGGCGCCGGGCGCTACGCCGCATTGAAGGGCGGGCCGAAATACCTGGCGATCTACGAGCTCGAGGACCACAACGTGCTGCGCAGCGCGGCCTATCTCGACACGCTCAAATACCAGCCCTCCGCCCAGCGTCAGAAAACCGGGACGAGCCGCATCGGCCGCAACTTTCTGCGCAACGCCTACCGCCAGATCTTTCCGGTGCACACCCATCCGATCGACCAGACCGCCGGCATGGCGCCGGTGCTGCAGATGGGGCGGATCGATGTTTCCAGTGCGGTCGAGGAGGAGTTCAACGCCTGGTACAACACGGTCTACATCCCGGGCTATCTGGCGGTGCCGGGCTGCATCGCGGCGCGCCGCTACGTCGCGGTCGAGGGTCAGCCCAAATATCTGACGCTCTATGAATTCGAGCACGCCCGCGTCCCGGAAAGCGAGGCATGGACCCGGGCGCGGGCGAGCAACCCGTGGACCCGGAGGATGTCTCCGAATTTGCGCCACGACGAGGGCTCGCCCGGCGTCTACCAGCGCATCTATCCGAAATAGCGCGCCAGGCCGAAATAACGCGCCAGGCCGAATAAAATAGCGCGCCCGGCCGAAATAGCGCGCCAGGCCGAAATGGCGCTCCGGGCCGAAATGGCGCTCCAGGGCGAATTTAGCGCCTCAGACCGAAATAGCGCGGGGCCGGCGGCTGGCCGGCCCGCGGTCAGGAGAACCCGAGCCGCCCGATCCCCGGCAGCTTCACCCCGGGTGCTGCGAAATCTATGCCCATGCTGAAGCCGAGGAGGTTGAGCTCGACCCCCTCCTTCAGCGCGACGAGCAGGCCAACCAGGCCGAGCAAGGAGACTTGAGCCCCGGTCCCGCTCGGCGCTGCGCCAAAGACGGCGCCGCCCGGCAGGAAATCCTTGCCGACGGCGTTGGCCGGCAATGCCAGCCCGAGCTCGGGCACCCGGCGCGCGACATAGGCGGTGAACGTGTTGCTGTTGGGCCCGGGCCAGGCGCGGTATTGATGCGGGTAGGGATAGCTCGCCACCGCCTCGCGGATTTTTTCGATGATCGGGTCGAGGCCCGGCCCACGGCGGTCGAGCACCAGCGCGGGACGCGCGCCGAACCAGTAATTGTCGGGACCCATCCGGTCGACGCGCACCGCCGGCGCACCGTTCGCGACGCCAAAGCCCAGCACCTCGTAGCGCGAATAGCGCTGGGCCCCTGCCGGCTTGACGACGATCCAGGTATGGACGGCAAAGATCCCGCGCCACGACACGGCGCGGGCGGCATAGACCTGGATCACCGCTTCTCGGGTCGCGGCCGGATCGGGAGCGAGCCCGGTCGGGTCGCGCCGCGCCATGTACCAGGGAATTCCGCCCGGCCGCCCGACCATGCAGCCGTTCACCAGAACCGGCAGCACGAACCAGGCGAGGAGCGCAAGCGCGAGAACGCGCGTCTTGCCGGCGGCGCGCCTTGCCCCGGCCGGGAAAGTTCCGATGCCGATGTTGGCCCCCCGATCATCTGCGTGCGCTGCATCGCCTGCCATGATGGCACAAAATCGGCGGGAGCCCGCCTCGATCCGCTTCGGTCAGCGGGCTCGGCCTCTGCCTTTGCGCATCGCTGCCGGGGCCTCGTCCCAGCAGCGGCCGTCGACCAGGCGCCCCGCAGCGCGCCGGCCGAGGCGCACCATCCTCGGCTCGGACCTGGCATCGGATGCCGGCGCCCATTCGCCCCATTGCTTGAAAAAGAACGGGACGCCGGCGGTCACGCACTTATCGCGCAATCCGCGCACCCAATCGGGATCGGCCGGGCGGGCGCCGGCGCCGACCTCGCCGCCGGCGACGACCCAGTCGAGCGGTCGCCACGCCGGCCCGGCGCTCGGCACCATGCGGCCATGGCCGTCGAGCGCATAGCGGCCGCCGCAGAACGCGTCGACATAGTCCTCGCCGACCGGCACGGCATCCGGGCGCACCGGGCCGAGCAACGGTTCAAAGCAGGCCCAGCGCAGCACCGCCGGCATTTGCAGCAGATCGCCGATGCGGGTCATCCGCGCCTGGTCTTCGACCGAGACGCCCGGCCACAAATTGGGCAATGGCCACGGGTCGAGCCCGACCGGCTCCGGCTCGGCGCCGGCCGCTCCGGCGGTTTGACGGACCACCCGCGACAGCCCGGGCGCCCATTGCTGGCGTACGCCACCGGCTGTTTCGCGCCTGGCAACCGGGGCCGCGGCCACGGCCTCTGCGCCGGAATCCGGCCCGGAACCGAGGCTCGGCAGAACCGACCCCGCCAGGATGTCGACCTCGACCGCGATGCGGTGCGGGGTTCGCCGATCGGCGTAGTAGGCGCGCATGCGCTCGGCTCGCTTGGTCAGCACCAGAAATCGATGCCAGTGCGCCACCGTCATGACCGCGTGCAGCGCGTCGATGGTTTCGGTCGGCATTTTCTCGTGGAACAGATCCGACATCGAAGCGACCAGGATCCGCCGCGGCCGGCGCTGAAACAGCGGCCAGGTCAACAGGTCCGTCCGCACCCGAATTTCGCCGGTCCACTGCGAGCCGGAGCGTTCCATCGTGGTCAGCCCGGCGTAGCGCGCACCGCCTTTGCCCCCCATTCGGGCAAGCTGCGAGACCGTGCGCAATGCCAGACAATGGTCGCACCCGGGCCCGGCTGCCGAGCAGCCCGAGGTCGGGTTCCAGGTCACGTCGTACCATTCGGGCGGCGGGGCGCGGCCGTGCTCTGCCATTCCGCCCCGCGCGCCCGCGCCCGAAGCCATGGCTTCGGGCGCGGGGATGACGCCGCGAGCGCCCATCAGCCATCCGCCATGATCTGCGGCAGAGCCGCCAAAGAGGCGGGCTCGCGGGATCCCGGCACGGCGAGATCGAGCCGGCCGACGGCAATCGGCTCAGCTTCCGGACGGGCAATCCATTCCCACACGAAGCATCCCCTGGGAGTATTTTACGAGTGCGTATATCCGCACGAAGTAAAAAGCAACTAATATAAGATATGGTTAATTCTATGCATCCTAAGAGCGATTAACCAATCGGCGATCCGTCGGTTTTGCCGAATTCAGAACAAGATCGACTGTCCGGCGGCTTTCGCCGCCCGCTACGGTCGCGTTCGCGCAAAAATTTGCGGCTGGTGCTTGGGGTCCCGGTGCGCCGACGAATACGGCGGGGAGGCGAGCATGCGCGATGCGCAGCAGCCGCGTCGGCGACGCAACGGCGCGCCGCCGTCAAACCTCTGACGATAATCGGAAAGCTTGGTAGCGGCGGCCCTCGAAGCAGGGCCGGGACGGAATCAGGCCGGGTCGCCCGTGTCGGCGACAAGGCCGGCGCAGCCGATGCCGTGGACCGCGCAGGTTTCGTCGTTCTCGGAGGTGTCGCCGCTGATCCCGACCGCACCCAGGATTTCTCCGGCGGCGTCGCGGATCAAAACGCCGCCCGGCACCGGCACGACGCGGCCGCCGGAGGCGACGCTCAGCGCCTGGATGAAGACCGGGTTCGCGGCGGCGCGCCGGGCGAGCTCGCGCCCGCCAAAACCCATGCCCAAGGCGCCCCACGCCTTGCCGCCGGCGATTTCGGGGCGCAGCAGGCTCGACCCGTCCTCGCGCTTCATCGCCTTCAACTGGCCGCCGGCGTCGAGCACGACCACGGTCAGCGGCTTGAAGCCGAGCTCGCGTCCCTTTTCGAGCGCCTTGTCGACGATGATCGAGGCCTGTGCCAGGGCCAGCATCGGGTCAGCTCCTTTCCGCCGCCGGGGCTTCGATGTTCGGCAATTATGGGCTGCGCCCCCGACACGGGCTCAGTGGCGGGTGTGGCCGATCAGCTCGGCCCAGCGGTCGAGCACCGGCAGGATCTCGTCGGCCTTGGCCGAGGGCAGGGTCACGACGGCGCGGGCGATCCCCTGGTCGCGATGGCGTTTCAGCCGGTCGAGGTTTTCGGGCGCGCCGAAGATCGAAATCGGCACGCTCGCAGGATCGCGCCCGGCCTCGGCCATCATCTGCCGGAACTGCGGCAGGAACTCGGTCACGTCGGCATAATTGGGCCGGCTCGCATTGGGGACCCAGCCGTCGCCGTAGCGGATCGCGCGCCGCGCGCTGTGCGGAAAGGCGCCGCCGACAATGACCGGCGGATGCGGCTTCTGCACCGGCTTCGGCCAGGTGCGCATCTTCGGGAAGTCGACGATGTCGCCATGGTATTCGGGCTCGGACTGGGTCCAGATCGCCCGCATCGCCTCGATCTGCTCGCGCATGCGCTTGAAGCGGGTTTTGAATTCGGTGCCGTGGTCGGCCATTTCTTCCTGGTTCCAGCCGCCGCCGATGCCGAACAGAAACCGTCCGCCGGACATCTGGTCGAGCGAGGCGACGAGCTTTGCCGTCTGGATCGTGTCGCGCTGGATCACCAGGCAGACGCCGGTCGCGACCTTCAGCGTCTTCGTCGCCGCTGCCGCTGCCGTAAGCGTAACGAACGGGTCCATCACGTCGTAATACTGCTTGCCGAGCGCGCCGCCCGAGGCCGGCTGCGACAGCCGCGACGACGGGATGTGCGAGTGCTCCGGCGCCCACACCGACTCGAAGCCGCGCGCCTCGAGCGCCTGGCCGAGCTCGCCGGGGCTCATCGAATAGTCGGTGAAAAACATCGACGCGCCAAAATCCATCTGTGTTCTCCCGATCCTGCGGCGACCAGCTTCCGCCGGCTGCGCGGCCGAGCTTAGCCGCGATCGGTCAGGCGTGGCCAGCCCCTGTGCCGCGGCAAGCGCCAACGAGGCATCGGCATCACCCGAGATCGGCGGGCTGGCGCCCGGCCCTGTAAAAAGCGCCGACAGTTCGCCTGTCCTGTCCGGCGGTAGGTCAATCGCTCGGGCCAACGCCCCCTTTCCCCTCCCAAGCGGCCCGTGGCGGGATTTTGGCGGGAATGGCGGCCTCAGAAGTGTCGGAATCCTTTACATAAGGAGAACCCAGAAACCTTGCTTCCAGCCAAGATTCTTTGTTTGTTCTGTCGGTGCTTCTTACATACTTAGCATCCATGTCTCGCGGATCGCCTCGCGGCGAATTCGCAACTGATTGCGATCACTTCAGGTTCTTCCCCTGGCTCGGAATTTGCATCGATTTGAGCGACGGCGCGCACCCGACGTGTTTAAGATGAGGCGTTCTGATGAAAAAGCTTCTCCTTGGTACCGCCTTGGGCGCTCTCGGAGCGTTGGCGATGATCGGTGAGGCCAAGGCCGACTTCATTACCGCCGATGGCTGGGTATCGACAGAAGCCATTGTCAGCAGTGCGACGGGGGGATCCCCAGCCTCCTTGGCGCTCGCCACTTGCCATATGGGCACGGCGGCATGCACGCCGGCGAACGCCGACGTCACATTTACGATCAATGGCATCAACTTCGACAGCCGAACGAATTCGAGCTCCAACATCGGCGACAACACGCCGGGGAACGGATGGTTGGGGAGCAGCCCGTTCACAAAGACCGGTCTCGCCTTCAACAACGGCGTGACCCAGGCGACACTGATGGACCCCACGATCTGGGAATTCACTGGGACCGCGAGTTTTACTACTGGTCAGACGTTCACTTTCGAGCACGATGACGGCCTGACGATGATCGTCAACGGAACGACGCTCGTCAGCGAGCCTGGGCCCACGTCGCCGGTGACCACCCCGGCCACGTATACCGGTCCGACCGGCAACTTCAGCTTCGACCTTGTCTATACCGAGTGCTGCGGCCCGCCGGCGGTGCTCGTCACCTCCCTCGTCGGTCCTATTACCCCCGCTCCCGAGCCCGCCTCGCTCGCGCTGCTCGGCTCTGCCCTCGTCGGCCTCGGTGCCGTGAGGCGACGCCGCCGCAAGCAAGGCTGAGCGACCCATCGAGGTTGGATTGTCTACGGGATGGCGCCTTCGCGGCGCCACCCATTTTTGCGAGCGGGGAGCTTTCGCTGACGATCATCCGATGCCGAGGGGCGCCGACGATCGGATCGATTGGAAAGCAAGCCCTTTAGCCGTGCGGCTCGGGGTCGTCAGCGGATAGATGGCCGGCCGGCTGCACCGGCACAGCTCCGGCTCGTCGCGATCGGTGCGGGCTCGCCGGGGCTGATCGAATAGTCGGTGAAAAACATCGACGCGCCAAAAATCCATCTGCGTTCTCCCGATCCCGTCAGGCGCGATATTGCCGCCCCGAGCTTTGCCGCGATCGGACATGCTCGGCCAGCCGGAAGTGCGCAGCGCTCGACGCGCTGTCTGACGGCCGCCGGGCGACTGCGCCAGCCTCTCCCGCGCGGCGGTCGACGCGGCATCGCAGCGGACGCCGGCAGCGGCGGAAGCGTCCGCCGGCACCGCCGATTTTGCCGCCGCCGGGTCGGCCGCGGTCGAAATCTCTTGCGGCGCGGCTTCGACGAGCCGGAAAATCGCGCCCGCCCGCCCGGAAATCCGGGAAAGGTCGGCAAAAGATGGGAGGAAATATCATGCTCGGGTATCGCCTCGCGGGAGCAATCTGGTTCGGCCTCTGCCTCTTTGTGCTTGGGGGCTGCGCCCCGCAGCCAACGGCGGCCACCTCTGCGGCACCGGTTCCGGCGGTTGGACCGGGCATGGCACGGGTGTGGTTTTTTCGTCAGGCGGATCCGCCCGGGGGTAATGTCTATTCAGGAAGCCCGATAATTTACGCGAATGCCGCACCGGTCGGCGAAATCAAAGAAGGGACGGTCTTTTTTCACGATTTCCCGCCGGGAAAGTACCGGTTTACGGTGCAGGCTTTCGGAACCCCCACCAACCAGCACGACACCCTCCAGCTCGCGCCGGGGACCCAGGGTTACGTGCAGATCCAATGGGAAGCCAATTGGGAAGCGGGCCATGGCGGCGGGGGCAGCAGCTTTACCGTCCTGACCACGTCGCCGGAAGTGGCGCAGCAATATCTGCCGACCTTGACCAATCTCGGCCAGCGCTGATCCTCGGCGATGCGGTTGACCGGCATGTGTCCGCCGGGGGCGGCCCTGCGGCGTTCCCCGGCGGCATTCGGTTCAGGCTGGCTCGTCTCCAGCCTACTGGCGCTCGTATTTGACGACCCGCCGCACCCGCCCCCACTCGCCCGGCTGCACGACGTAGAGGTCCTTGTGCGAGTCGCACCAGATCCCGTGGCAGGAGCGGTTGACCGGGCCGTCGCCCCAGCGCGCCAGCCGCTCGCCGTCGAGGGTCAGGATGCTGATCATGCCGCCATTGTGCTCGGGGATATAGACGATGTCCTCATCGTCGACATAGAAGAACGCCGGGCCGATCAGCTCGGTCGGCCAGACGGTCAACAGCTTGCCCTGCTGGTCGAACACCTGCACCCGGTCGTTTTCGCGGTCGGCCACCAGCAGCCGGCCCCGCCGGTCGATCCATACCCCGTGCGGCAGGTTGAACTGCCCCGGCTCCTTGCCCGGCTCGCCCCACGAAAACAGGTATTTCGCGTCGGCCGAGAATTTATGCACGCGGGCGTTGCCGTAGCCGTCGCTGATGAAGATTTCGCCGCTCGGGGCAAAGGCGATGTCGGTCGGCAGGTTGAACGGGCCGCCGCCATGGGTGACCTCTTTCCAGGCCGAGGAGGCGAATTGGTCGGCCGGCACCCCGGTATCGGAGCGCTGGCCTTTGACCCCGATGGTCTGGAGCAGCCGGCCGTCGGTGGTGAATTTCATGAACTGGCCATGATATTCATCGGTCAACCAGACGAGATCGTTCTCGTCGATCCGGATCGCATGCGGAAACGAGAACATCCCGGCTCCCCAGGACGACAGGAAATTTCCGTCGCGGTCGAAGACCACGACCGGGTGCTCGGCGTTTCGATTGAAACAGTAGACCCGGTCTTGTGAATCGACGGAAACCGCGCACGCCCTGACCTCCATCCCTTCGGGAGGCCGCGCCCAATCCTCGTGAACCTTGTAGGTATATTTGCCACTGCCGACGATCGGGTCCATCATTTCCCCCTTTCGGTGTTTCTGATCCGAGACAACCGCATCGCGCGATATTACAGCAAGGTTCGTCCTGCTCAATCCGTTTTGCATCGGCCGCTGGTGCGCAGCGGTCCGAAAGCGTTGACGCCAGGGCCAAGAAAGCTGAGTGTTTCAGCACAAGGATCAGGCAGCCGGGCGGATCGCCCGTGTAGACCAACGGGACGGGGCGGCGGTAGACTGAGGATCAGGCCGCGTGCGGCGGCGGTGAACCACGACCAGGAGGAAAAGAGATGCCGAACGACCCGACGCCCGACACCAACGGCCAGGCTTCGAGCGTGCAGCGCGGCGCCTTGCATGGCGTCAGGGTGGTGGACCTGACCCAGTTCGAGGCCGGGACCTCCTTGACCCAGACCCTGGCTTGGCTCGGGGCCGAGGTGATCAAGGTCGAGGAGCCGACCAAGGGCGAGCAGGGCCGCGGCGCGTCGACCGACAAAAAGGGGGTCGATTCCCACTATTTCATGCTGCTCAACGCCAACAAGCGCAGCGTCACCGCCAACCTCAAGCACGAAAAGGGCCGCGCCATCCTGCGCGGGCTGCTCGAAAAGGCCGATGTCTTTGCCGAGAATTTCGCTCCGGGCGTGATCGAGCGGCTCGGCTTCAGCTATGACCAAGTGCGGGCGATCAACCCGCGGATCATCTATGCCCAGGTCAAGGGTTTTGGCCAGGACGGCCCGTACAAGAATTTCCTGGCGTTCGACATGATCGCCCAGGCGACCGGCGGGGCGATGTCGATCACCGGCGAGCCCGATGGCCGCCCGATCAAGCCCGGCCTGACGATCGGCGACACCGGCACCGGGCTGCACGGCGCGATCGGCGTGCTCGCGGCGCTCTACCAGCGCCAGCTCACCGGCGAGGGCCAGCGCATCCAGCTGGCGATGCAGGAATGCGTGATCAATTACGGGCGCATTTCCTATGCCGCGCAGGCGTTGTGGGGCAAGGCCGCGCCGCGCATGGGCAACCAGAGCATCATGGGCACCAACTCGCCGAGCGAGACCTATCCGTGCAAGGGCGGCGGCCCGAACGATTATTGCTACGTCTATACCTCGCGCGCCAACCCGCAGCATTGGGAGCGGATCCTGAAGATGATGGGGCGCGAGGACCTGATCGGCGATCCTCGCTTCGACAGCCCCGAGGAGCGCTTCAAGAACCGCCATATGGTCGACGAGATGATCGGCGAATGGACCAAGCAGCACGACAAGCTCGAAGTCATGCAACGGCTCGGCGAGCAGGGCATCCCGGCCGGTGCCGTCATGGACACGATGGAATTGTCGAACGATCCCGACCTCAATCGCCGGGAAATCTTCGTCACCGTCAAGCATCCGGTGCGCGGCGACTTCAAGATGCCGGGCTGGCCGGTCAAGATGAGCGGCTCGAAGGTGCCGATCACCGCCTCGCCCCTGCTCGGCGCCGACACCGACGCCGTCTATGGCGAACTGCTCGGCCTCAGCAAGGAAGAGCTCGCGGCGCTGCGCGAGGAAAAGGCCATCTGACCAACGCTCGATAACGACCGCGGGCGATCTCGGTCGGGGTAGGGGAGATCCCGGCAAAGGGGGCCGGGCGAGCGGCGCCGCTCGTTCGGCTCCGCTCCTGTTGCCGCGGACACCTTCTGGCGATGATCGGCAGGGGCAAGAACTGATGAGCGCAATCCCAGGGGAACCGGTGGCCGCGCCTGCGGTCGGGTCGGCCGTGCCGCTGGTGAGCCGGCGGTGGGAACCGGCCGAGAGCTACCCTGATCCGGCGATCCGAACCTTCGACCCGCGCTTCGAAACCATCAAGCCGCCGTTCAACGCCGCCGTCGAGCGTCTCGCGACCGGGTTCCGCTGGGCCGAAGGCCCGGTATGGTTCGGCGACGGCCGCTATCTGTTGTGGAGCGACATCCCCAACGATCGCATCATGCGGTGGGACGAGGAAACCCGCGCCGTCGGCGTCTTTCGCAAGCCTTCGCACCACGCCAACGGCAATACCCGCGACCGCCAGGGGCGGCTCGTCACCTGCGAGCATCTGGCCCGTCGGGTCACCCGCACCGAATATGACGGTGCGATCACCGTCATTCTCGATCGGCACGACGGCAAGCGCCTCAACTCGCCGAACGACGTCGTCGTCAAATCGGACGATTCGATCTGGTTCACCGATCCGCCGTTCGGAATCCTGGGGCATTACGAGGGTGAAAGGGCGGCCCCCGAGCTGCCCACCAACGTCTACCGGGTCGACGGCAAAACCGGCCGCGCCGCGGTCGTCGCCGGCGACATCAACGGCCCCAACGGCCTGTGCTTTTCGCCGGACGAGGCGAAGCTCTACATCGTCGAGTCGCGCGCCAGGCCGCGCCTGATCCGGGTCTTCGACGTGGTCGAAGACGGCACCAGGCTCGCCAACGGACGGGTGTTCGTCAACGCCGGCGAGGGAACACCCGACGGGTTCCGCTGCGACGCCTTTGGCAACCTTTGGTGCGGATGGGGGATGACCGACGCGCTCAACGGGGTCGTCGTCTTCGCTCCTGACGCGACAATGATCGGGGCTGTCGCGCTCCCCGAGCGCTGCGCCAATTTGTGCTTTGGGGGGCGCAGACGCAACCGGCTGTTCATGGCCGCGAGCCAGTCGATCTACTCGGTTTATGTGAATACCGAGGGGGCTGCGGGCGGCTGAGCTCGCCATCCGCCGATCGCGCGATTCGCGCGCTGCCGCCGCAAAAAAAGCCGTTTTGCTGCTAGTGCGGTCGGCCGATTTCACATATTGTGCGGCGCTCAACTACCGGAGGAACAGATGAAACGCTTTTTCCTGCTCTGCTCACTCCTAGCTCTTGTCGCCTGCGCACAGCCCGCGCCGCCGCCCGTCGCTACGGCTCCGCCCCCGCCGCCCCCGCCTCCACCGCAAACCAGCTTCACCGTGTTCTTCCCCTGGAACAGCGCCGTGGTGACCCCCGAGGCCCAGCAGGTTGTGGAGGCCGCCGCCGGCGCCTTTAAGGCCGGGCCGCCCGCGGCGGTTCAAGTCACCGGGTATACCGACACCTCGGGCTCGCCTGCCTACAACCAGCGGCTCTCCGAGCGGCGCGCCCAGGATGTCGCCAACGGCTTGGTTCAGCAAGGTGTGCCGCAGACCGCCCTGACGGTCAGCGGGCGCGGCCAAAACGATCTTCGTGTGCCGACCCCCCCGGGCGTGCGTGAGCCGCAGAACCGGCGCGTCGAGATCCTCGAGGGTGGAGCGCCACCCCCGCCTCCGCCACCACCGGGAGCCCAGTAGGCTCCTGCCGCTCCTAGGAGGGCGCCCCTCGAGCGCCCTCCTTGATTGGCCCGGCAGGGCGGCAGCGGCCGGACGAGCTTATCTGGTCTTCACATCGCCTCGTAGGCCAAGCGTCGGATCTTCTCGACGTTTCTGCCTTCGACCCGGATCAACCGCGTCGGTCCGTTGCGGCGCGGCGAATGCAGGTCCCCTTCGTTGTAGACGTGGGCCATCCCCGGCGTCAGCGAATATTGCTTGGCGAGGCGCACCCGGCCGGGCTTGTCTTCGGCGGCGGGCTCGACCAGCTCCCAGTCGCTCATCATCGTCTCGCCGCGCGCCTGGCCGTAGATCGCCCAGGTCGGGCCATGATCATGCGGCTTGCTCTCCCTGGCGCCGTGATTGACATGGGCCAAGATGCAAAAGCCGAGCTCGGGATCCTCGTAAAGGATTTTGCGCTCGGGCACGTCGTCGCCGAGATGAGCGGCGACGAATTCCTCGTCCGTCAGGACTTCCTGGATCAGCCCGCACACTTTCTGGCGGCCTGCGACGCCAGGATCCGCGGCAAGCGCATTGTGGCACGCGGCCGAGAGCTGTTCGAGGGAATGGCGCATCTACCGACCTCCTCCTCAACCTGATACGGGATTGTGGCAACCAGCGCGGAGCCTAGCTTGACCCCCAAGCCGGCGCAAGTTCGGGTAGTGTCTCAGTTTGAATTGTAACAGCCTTGACGCGGGTGTCGATCCGGCCGCCCCGTTCCCATATGCTTGCCGGGAAGCATGGGGGGCGATGGCAGAGATAGGCGAAGCGGCGATCCTGAGGCGAGCCAAGGAGCTTGCTCGGCAAGACGGCGATGATTGGCAATACGAGTTTAAGCCACCGCTGCCCCCAGGCACTAAGATCCTTCTCAAGCGCGCCTTAGATGAGGCGGGGCAGCAGAGGTATCTAGCACGTGCCCGCGAACAGCTGACGCGCGAGAGCGGCGATGCCTAGAGGACCGCTTCGTGCGCATCCACAAGACGCTGCGGATGAGCCCGGCGATGGCCGCGGGTATCGAAACGCGGCTGTGGTCGATGGAAGACGTGGTTCGGCTGGTCGAGGAGCGCGAGGATTTCCGGTCGGGAGCGCTGCTAGTCGGCTGAGCGACGCTTGGCAGGTAGGAGACCAACCACGTCCATAATATGGTACGCGCATGACAGATATCGACCTCAGCGAATTCTCAGGCGATGAATTCGTTTTCCATTTTGGCGGTCGACCGAGCGAAGTAGACGCATATACCTTTATCGGTATCGAGATCGGCGCGCGACCGCGCCGACGCACCCAGAGAATCCGGTCATGTCGCTGAAGATAAAGGTCGGGCCGAGCTTGCTGGCGATCAACCAGGGCTACAGCCTGCTGCTGACCGAACCCGATGGCCAGATCTCCTGGCCGAGCAAATGCGGGCTTTTCGTGCGGGATACCAGGATCGTCAGCGCCTGGTCGATCTATGCCAACGGCGAGTCGTGGGAATTGCTGAATTCGAGCGCCATTACCTATTTCGCGGCGCAAGTCTTCATGACCAATCCCGCCATCGTCACCGAGCACGGGACCATCGAGCAGCGCACCTTGCTGCTCCAGCTCGGCCGATCGATCGGCGAGGGCGGCGTTCACGAGGACATCGATCTGACCAATCACGGCGGCCAAGCGGTCAAATTCAACCTCGAGCTCGCCCTGCGCTGCGATTTTGCCGACATCCTCGAGGTCAAGAGCGGCCATCTCGTGCGCCGCGGCCGGATCACGACCGTATGGTCCGAGAACGAGGCGAGGTTGACGACCTGCTACCGCGACCGCGACTTTCTGCGGGAGCTGGTGGTGCGGCGGCGGCGCAACGCGTCGCCCTGCGTCTACGCCAATGGCCGGATCAGCTTCGAGGTCGAGATCGACCCGGGCCGAACCTGGCATACCTGCCTCGAATATTCGGTGACCGCTGGAGAGCATCATCACGCGGCGCCCGAATCGTGCATCGCCCACGCCCCGAGCTCGCAGCTCGGCGAGCCGCTCGAGCACTGGCGCAGGACGGTGCTCAAGCTCCGCGCGAGCAACAAGGATTTCGAGAACCTTTACAATCAGGCGGTGGAAGACATGGCCGGGCTGCGGCTGCCGGTAGAGGGCACTCATCATCTCGAATTCACCCCGGCCGCAGGCATTCCCTGGTTCGTCGCGCTGTTCGGCCGCGACAGCCTGATCGCCGCATTGCAAAATGCCCATGTCTATCCCGATTTCGTCCGCGGCGCGCTCGACGTGCTCGGCCGCTACCAGGCGACCGAGCGGGACGACGATCGCGATGCCGAGCCGGGCAAGATCATGCATGAGCTGCGCACCGGCGAGCTCGCGCATTTCAAGCTGATCCCGCACACCCCCTATTACGGCACCGCCGACGCCACGCCGCTCTACCTGATCGCCCTGCACACCGCGTGGCGCTGCACCGGCGACCGGGGGCTGGTCGAGCGCCATCTCGACACCGCCGAGCGTTGCCTCGAGTGGATCGAGCACTATGGCGATCGCGACGGCGACGGGTTTCAGGAATACCAGACGCGCTCGCCCGCCGGGTACGAAAACCAGAGCTGGAAGGATTCGGGGGACGCGGTCCTCTATCCGGACGGCAGCCGGGTCAGAGGGCCGAAGGCGTTGTGCGAGCTGCAGGGCTACGTCTACGACGCCTGGAACCGCATGGCCGAGATCTACGACGCGCTCGGCCGCGGGGAGCGGGCCAACGTGTTGCGGGCCCAGGCCCGCCGGCTGTTCGCCCGGTTCAATGAGATTTTCTGGGACGAGGAGAGCGGCTTTTATGCCTATTGCCTCGACGGCGACAAGCAAAAGGTGCTGAGCGTCGTCTCAAACCCCGGCCATTGCCTGTGGAGCCGGATCGTGCCGAAGGAGCGCGCCCGCCGCGTCGTCGAGCGCCTGCTGCGGCCCGATATGTGGAGCGGCTGGGGCATTCGGACGTTGTCGCGCGATCACCCGGGCTACAATCCGCTGTCCTATCAGAACGGGTCGGTGTGGCCGCACGACAACGGCATCATCGCGGTCGGCTTCAGGCAATACGGCTTTGCCGAGGAGGCGGCGCGGGTCGCGCGCGCGGTCAGCGACGCCGGCAGCTGCTTCGCGCTCTATCAGATGCCGGAGCTTTATGCCGGCCTCGAGCGCGACGACGCCAACTTTCCGGTGCAGTACCCCGAAGCCAACGTGCCGCAGGCCTGGGCCGCGGGCTCGGTGTTCTCGTTGCTGCAGGCGCTGTTGGGCTTGGAGCCGGATGCGCCTCGGGGCAAGCTCTACATCGATCCGGTGCTGCCCGATTGGCTGCCCGACCTGACCCTGACCGATCTTCGTCTCGGCCAGCATTCGTTCGATCTGCGCTTCTGGCGCGAGGGTGGGGAAACCCGTTGCGAAGTGCTGAAGGGCGACGCGGGCGCGATCGAGCGGCGTGGTCTGGTGGAGTGTCTTTGGCCGGGATAAACTGCCGGCGCTCGGGCCGGAAAGGTCGCCGATGAAACCGATACCGCCGGGAGCCGCGGGCTCCTTCACCCTCCTCGTCCAGCCCGAGCATCTGGCGAACCGGTTCAAGGATGCGACCCTGCCGCCGGTGCTGGCGACCCCGGTCATGATCATGATCATGGAAAACGCCGCGCTGAACGCGATCCGCGGCTATCTCGATCCGGGCGAGAGCGCGGTCGGCACCGCGGTCGACATCCGCCACCTCGCCGCGACCCCGGCCGGTCGGCGGGTGACCGGCGAGGCGGTGGTGACCAAGGTCGACGGAAAGCGCGTGGAGTTTTCGGTTCGGGCGACGCAGGGCATCAAGGAGATCGGTGTCGGGTCGCACCAGAGGGTGGTCATCGACGTGGCCAAATTCGCCGAGCGTCTGCGATAAGGTCCGGCCGCTCGGATCCTCGACATCGCGCCCGAGCGCTCTCCTCGCCGATCGCCTTTCCCGCCCGATCGCCTTTTCCCGGAGAACCGAATGCGCAAGTGCATTACCGCTCTCGGCATCGCCATCCTCGCCGCCTCGGGCGTCGTTCCGGCCCATGCCGACGATACGCTCGCCGCCGCCGAGGCGAGCAACATGCAGATCATCGGCCGCAGCGATCTGAACGGCGTCGGCAAGGGCGGCGAAGGGCTCGCGTTGAAGCAGTACCCGAACGGCCAGCGCGTGCTCTACCTCGCGCATGAATCGGCGCCGATGTGCTTCAGCGCGATCGACGTCAGCAAGCCCGAGCAGCCTGCCGTCATTGCCCAGGTCCCGGTGGAAGCGGATTTTGTCCGGTGCAACTCGCTCGGCCTCGCCGGCGACACCCTCGTCGTCGCGCATCAGACGGAAAAGCCCGGCCAGCCGCATGCCGGGCTCGACATCTACGACATCGGCGACCCGGCGCATCCGAAGCGGCTGTCGCATTTCGACACCTCCGGCCCGCATTCGCGCGGCGCGCATTTCGTCTGGTTCACCGACGGGCACTATGCCTATCTGTCGACCGGCGCGCGCGACTTCGTCCCGCGCAACCCCGAGGACGACCAGTTCATGATGATCGTCGACGTCTCCGACCCGGCGCAGCCGCACGAAACCGGCCGATGGTGGCTGCCGGGCACCCGGGTCGGCGACGCGGCCGAGGCGCCGCCGCGGGTCGAATTGCCCGATTCCGGCATCCGCATGCACTCCTTGACGATCCCGGCGGAGCAGCCGAACCGCGCCTATATCGGCTGGATAGACGGCGGCTGGGTGATCCTCGACATCTCCGACAAAGCGCGGCCGCGGGCGCTCGTCCGCCGGTCGTGGCAGTCCCTCGATCAAGGGTTCGCGCATACGGTCGTGGCGATCCCCGAGCGCGCCATCGCGATCCAGAGCGAAGAGGCGATCGGGGTCAAATGCGCCGACTGGCCGAAACGCAACTGGGTCTGGGACATCTCGAACGAGCGCCACCCCTACCCGCTCGCGCCGTTTCCGCCGGTGCACGACCAGACCGCGCTGTGCCGCGCCGGCGGGCGGTTCGGCGCGCACAACCTCGATATGAACCGGCCGACCGCGACCTCGCGCACCTTGCAAAACACGGTCGTCGGCAGCTATTTCAACGGCGGCGTGCGCGCCTATTCGATCGCCGACCCGGCGCACCCGGTCGAGATCGGCTATGTGGTGCCGCAGGCGCCGCCGGGGAACCCGACCCATACGATCCAGATCAACGACATTTATGTCGACGAGAACGGGCTGATCTACGCCAACGACCGGCTGACCGGCGGGCTCTATATCATCCGCTATACCGGCAAGGTCCCGCTCGATTGACGCCCCGAGAAACCCGCCCACCCGCTTCGAGACGATCGGCGCAGTCGCACGCCGCCTTGCACGATCGAGGAGGGCTGCCCATTCGATCAGCGTCGCCTCGCCGGCCGTCCCGGCCGTTCGGGGCCGTCGACAGCGAGCTGCGATATGACCGAGACGGCCTTCGACGAGCTTGCCGGCTGGGTGACGAAGGCCGGGTTGATCGGTCGAACCGAAACCGAGCTGATGGCCGGCTTCTGCCGCCGCATTGTCGATGCGGGTGTCCCGCTAACCCGCGCCATGGTCATTCTCGATACCCTGCACCCGATCTATGAGGGTCGCGTGTTTCGCTGGCGCGCCGGCATGCCGGATGACGTCGAGGCGGTCGATTATGGACGCACCAACGAGGGCGAGGCGGCCGAGAACTGGCGTCGGAGCCCATTTTTTCACTTGCTGCAGACCGGCAAGGAGTTGCTGCGGCGCCGCTTGATAGGCGGCGATCCGATAGACTTTCTGGCAGTCGAGCAAATGCGCGACGAGGGGATGACCGACTACCTGGCGCTGGTTCACCGCTTTGCCGATGAGGGTGTCATCGGCGAGATGGATTGCGTCTATTCGTCATGGGCGACCGATGCCCGGGAAGGCTTCGACGACAGCGCGGTCGCCGCACTCGAACGGCTCGCTCCGTTTTTGAAGCTCGCGGTCAAATCGGCGGCGCTGGCGCGCATGGCCGGGACGCTCGCCGAAACCTATCTCGGCCGCGACGCCGGCCGGCGGGTGATGAGCGGCCGGATCGCCCGCGGCGTCGCCGAGAAGATCGGCGCGGTCTTGTGGTACAGCGACCTGCACGGCTACACCCAGATCAGCGACAGCGTCCCGCCGGAGCAGATCATCCCGCTGCTCAATGATTATGCCGATGTCGTCGTCTCCGCCGTGCACGACCACGGCGGCGACGTCCTGAAGCTGATCGGCGACGGAACGCTCGCGATCTTCACCGGGGAGGACCGTGAGCAAGCCTGCCGTGCCGGGCTCGCCGCCGCAGCGCGGGTGCGCAAGGACGTCGTCGAGCTCAATCGCAGCCGCGCCGAGGCCGGTTTGCCGACGACCCAGGTTTATCTGGCGCTGCATGTCGGCGACGTCTTTTACGGCAATGTCGGCAGCAAGGATCGCCTCGATTTCACCGTCATCGGTCCGGCCGTCAACGAAGTCAGCCGCATCCTGGCGATGAGCCGCTCGGTCGAGCAGGATGTG
This sequence comes from uncultured Alphaproteobacteria bacterium, assembly GCA_963703855.1. Taxonomy (GTDB): domain Bacteria; phylum Pseudomonadota; class Alphaproteobacteria; order ATCC43930; family CGMCC-115725; genus AP-15. The sequence continues at coordinate 221,256 of CAVPFW010000026.1, read as the reverse complement.
CTGCTCTCGGCGAGCTTTGCCGATGCGCTCGGCTCGAACATGCAAAACCGGCTCGTTTCGGTGGGCCGCTACGCCTTGCGCGGGGTGGCGCAACCGCAAGAGCTGTTCACCCCCGATCCCGGCTTTGATGCACTCGGCTCAGCTGACGATCTGGGGTCACGGCCGAGGGCGGCCGGTCTACCGGGGAGAGGCCGTGGCCTCGCGTGAGAAGGCCATCTCGATTGGCGGCAGCCGGTCTCGCAATCGGCTTGGCGGGAGCCGCGGCAGGATTTGCTGCCGGGTATATCCGCTGGGGTGTGCCGCCGAATTGGTATGCCTCTCGCGATATAGCCAAATTGCCGCCCAACCCCGAAGCCGAGGTGGTCAAATACGGCTATCAGCTTGTCACCGATACGCAGCGCTATCTCGGTCCCGATGTCGCCGACCGGGGAATGCGCTTTGCCGGCAACAATCTGGCCTGCAGCAACTGTCATCTTCGAGCGGGTTTGCAGCCGTTTGCCGCACCGTTCGTCTCGACCTTCACAAGTTTTCCGATGATGGTTGACGATCGCGTCATTACCCTTGAGCAGCGGATCAACGGCTGCATGACGCGCAGCATGAACGGCAGGGCCTTACCCGAGGACGGGCGCGAAATGACGGCGCTGCTCGCCTATATCCAGTTCTTGGGGCACGGCGCTCCGACCGGCATCCGCGTGGCGGGGATGGGTCTAGAGCCAATCTCGCCGGCCGATCCGCAGCCCAGCGCGGAGCGCGGTCGGCACGTCTACGCCGCGCAATGCGCGAGATGCCACGGCGCCGAGGGTCAGGGTCGACAGCGCAGTGCTCAGCCCCTCGATGGCTATGAGGTGCCGCCGGTCTGGGGCGGCGGGTCGTTTAATTCGGCAGCGGGCATGAGCCTGACCACGACCGCCGCGGCGTTTGTGCACGCGAACATGCCGTTCGGCGTCGATCAGGGAGCAGCCGCGCTGTCGACGCCGGATTCGTGGGATGTGGCGGCATTCTTGACGAGCCGGCCGCGTCCCTCCGGACCGCCGCGCAATTGAGCCGATCCGGCCGGTTGCGGCAGGTCGGCCGGTTGCGGCGGTCGGCATCGTGCACGCGGCCGCGCCGTGCTATTGTGGTTCGGCAAGCTTGAGAGGTAGCGATGATCCATCATCTTTCGATCGCCGCGCGCGATCCGCAGCATGTCGCCGGGGTTCTGGCCGAGTTCATGGGCGGCGTCGCGGTGCCGTTTCCGCCCAATCCGGGGAGCTTTTTTGCGCTGCAGCTCGACCAGCACGGATCGGGCGTCGAGGTCTATCCGGCGGGGACCGAGCTCCATCCGGGCGGCAGCGAGGGCGGGGGTTTCGTCAACAAGCCGACGGCGGAGCGCGGCTACGGCCCGACCCATTTCGCGCTCAGCGTCGCCGCCGAGGCCGACGCTGTCGAAGCGATCGCTCAACGCGAAGGCTGGCAGTGTTTCCGCTGCAACCGCGGCCCGTTCCATGTGATCGAGGTGTGGGTCGAGAACACATCGATGGTCGAGATCCTGCCGCCCGAATACGCGGCCGAGTACCTCGCCTTCACCGACCCCGCCAAGGTCGCGGCAGCGATGGCGGCGGCGCCGGCCCGCCCATCCCGCCAGCACGCGGCATAACTTCGGACGGTCGTTCAGAGCGTAGTGCACCCTTCCGTGTGTGTTGCCATAGGCGCATCCATATAATTGCCATATTGGCAGTATAAGGTTGGCCAATGGCGGCACCGTGAACACCGATCCTTGGCCGCCCGAGCGGAGCTGCCGATGCCTGATCTCGCCCAGTTAAAACAGGTGGAACAGGGTTGGCGCAAGCGGTCGCGGCGGAAATGCGCCCGCGTCGCGCGTCGGGCCAGGAGCGAGTGCCTGGCCCGAAAATCGCGTGTGGCTAATACGTCTCGCGCGGCAGGTCGAGGTGCGGGAAGGCGCTGTGCACGTGCGGCGCTACCACCTGGCGGGCCGGGCGGATATAGGATTTGTCGAGCTCGTGATAGCCGGTGACCCCGAGCAAGGAGAGGCAGATGCGGATCTCGTCCTCGAGGATCTCGAACAGCCGCACCACGCCCTCCGCACCGGCGGCGGCGAGCCCGTACACATAAAGCCGGCCGCAGGCGACCGCGTCGGCGCCTGTGATCAGCGCCTTGACCACGTCGGCGCCGCGGCTGATGCCGCCGTCGAGGATGATGCGGGCGTGCCCGCCGACCGCCTCGACGACCTCCGGCAATACGTCGATCGAGCCGACGCCCTGATCGAGCTGGCGCCCGCCGTGGTTCGACACGTAGACGCAATCGACCCCGTGCTCGACCGCGATCTTGGCGTCCTCGGCGGTGGCGATGCCCTTCAGAACGAGCGGGATGTCGAAGCTCTTCTTGATCCGCTCGATGTCGCGCCAGTTGAACCGCGCCTGGTAGATGCGGGCGTCGTCGACCCGCACCCGCCGGCGCTGGTGGCGCTTGGCGATGTCGCGCTCGCGCCGGCTGTAGCTGTCGGTGTCGATGGTCAGGCAAAAGGCGTCGTAGCCCCGGTCGATCGCGCGGCGGACATGATCGTCGACCCAGGCCGCATCGCCGCGCACGTAGAGCTGAAAGATCTTGAAGCCGTCGCCGGAGGCTTCGGCGGTCTTGTCGAGGCCGGGATGCGACACCGAGGAGAGGATCATGCCGTTGCCGAACTCGCGCGTCGCCGCGGCGACGGTGGCGCCCCCGCCCGGCTCGAACACTTCGAGCGAGCCGACCGGCGCGCACAGCACCGGGATGCGCAGCTTTTTGCCGAACAAGGTGCGGCTGCAATCGACATTCGACACATCGCGCAATACCCGCGGCCGGAACCCGATCGCGTCGAACGCCAGCCGGTTGCGCGCCAGGGTCGTTTCGGTCTCCGAGCCGCCGATCAGATAGTCCCAGTTATTGCGATCGAGATTGGTGCGCGCCGCCTTGACGAATTCGTGCAGGTTCTGAAAGCGGTCCTGGAGCGACTCGGGCATGGCTCTTCTACCTCGCTGGTTCGGCCGGTTCTTGATACGGGAGGGCGGGGAAGCGGTTGGCGGGAAAGCGGTTGGCGGGTCAGCCTAGCCGAGGCGTCATGACCGGGCAATCGGTTCGGCCCATTCAGCATCGGGGTTTTTTGCTCTTGGGTGTGATCGCCCGGTATCGCTACGATGGCTCGGTCTCGCGCCGTCGGCGGCCTCGGCCGTGGATGGCCCTTCCCAACCAGACGCGACAATCCCCGCGCAAGAGGAGATGCTGCAAATGGCCCGCATCCTGACCCCCGCCACCCACTCCGAAGAAACCCTCGAGATTGCCCACGACTTGCTGCCCGCTGGCCTCGAGCTGGTCATGGCGCCGCACGGCAGGCCGGAATTCTGGGATCTGCTGAAGGATACCGAATACTACATCGGCGGCGGCCAATTCCCGCACGGCCCGGAATTCTACCAGAGGGCGCCCAAGCTCAAGATCGTGCAGACCTTGAGCGCCGGCTACAACACCTATGACCTCGAAGCGGCGCGGTCGGCCGGGGTGCCGATCTGCAACAATGGCGGCGCCAATGCTACGGCGGTCGCCGAGCACGCGATGCTGTTGATGCTGGCGGTCTCCCGCAAGCTGATCTGGCAGCACGAGGGTGTGGTCTCCGGGCGCTGGCGCGGCAACGATTTCAACTCGTTCAAGCTCTACGAGCTCGAGGACAAGACCTTGGGCATCATCGGGCTCGGCAATATCGGCAAAAAAGTCGCGCGCCGGGCCAAGGCGTTCGACATGCACGTCAAGTATTACGACATCAACCGCCTGACCGGCGACCAGGAGGACGCGCTCGGCATCCGGTTCGCATTGTTCCCCGAGCTGTTGAAAATGTCCGACATCGTGACCCTGCACGTGCCGCTCGACCGGTCGACGCACAATCTGATCGGCGAGAAGGAGCTCGCCCTGATGAAGCCGACGGCGATCCTGATCAACACCTGCCGCGGGCCGGTGGTCGACGAAAAGGCGCTCTACAGCGCGCTGCGCGACGAAAAGATCATGGGCGCCGGGCTCGACGTGATGGTCGAGGAGCCGCCCAAGCCCGACCACGAGCTGTTCACCCTGCAGAACGCGATCTTCAGCCCGCACGGCGCCGGGCCGACCTGGGACAATCATTGGAAGCGCTGGCGCAACGCCTTCGACAATTTCGAGCGCGTCGCCCGCGGCCAAAAGCCGTTCTGGATCGTCCCCGAGCTGCGCGACTGACGGCCGAGCCTCCCCGCCCACGTCGCGCGCCGCGGGGGTTCCGTGCAGTACTGCGTCGGTCTCTCGCTAGGGGAACCCTTCTCGACGGGACGCTTTCGGTTCGGCCCGACGAGAGCACGTCGCGTTACTGCGCCCCTGGTACCGGGCGGTGATGCGGGCGCGATGGCGCGCCGGGAGAGCCCGTCGACTGACCGGTTTTATCGAATGTCGCAGATCGACGGCGGGAGCGGCGAGGAATACCAGGATTTCTACAACAGGGTGGTGGCGCTGACCGGGATTGTCGCGCAGCCGAACGCCGCAGGGAACACCGATAATCGACGCCCTTTGCATGGGTAGCCTCATCGGCCAGTCCGACCGGGCTGAACTGACCGCTCTTTCGCAGGCTCGCCGCAAAAAGACTTTCGCCCGACCGAAGGCTACCCTATCACCGGCTCCGATACCGCCCGACCGACAGGGATGAGCATGCGCATCGAGATCATCTGCACCGGCGACGAGGTCCTGACCGGCAAGATCGTCAATACCAACTTCAGCTATATGAGCCAGAAGCTCGAGGATTTCGGGCTGTCGGTTTCGTGGGGGACGATCGTCGGCGACGATCGCGAGGAATTGCTGGCGGCGTTTCGCATGGCCGGCGAGCGGGCCGACGCGGTCATCGTCAATGGCGGGCTCGGCCCCACGGTCGACGATCTGTCGCAGGAGATCGCGGCGCGCGCCGCCGGCGTCGACCTCGTGTTGAGCGAAGATTGGCTCGGCCGCATGGAGGACTTCTTTCGCCGCCGCAGCCGGGTCATGTCGCCGAACAACAGGAAGCAGGCGATGCTGCCGACGACGGCCGAGATCCTCGACAATCCGGTCGGCACCGCCTGCGGTTTTGCGCTCGACATCGGCAAGGCGCGGTTTTTCTTCACCCCGGGGGTGCCGCGCGAGCTCTTCCGGATGCTCGAGGAGCAGATCGTCCCGCGCCTGTTGGCCCGCGGCGGCACCCCGGGCGTGATCCACCTGAAGCGGTTTCATTCCTATGGGCTCGGCGAGTCGCATGTCGACGCCCTGCTCGCCGGGGTCGAGGATCTGGTTCCCGACGGCATGCTCAAGCTCGGCTTTCGCAGCCACTATCCGCAGATCGAGACCAAGCTGACCGTGCGCGGCCTCGACCGGGACGATATCGGGCGCAAGCTCGCCCCGGTGCAGGCCGAGGTCCGCCGGCGCCTCGGCAATTTCATCCTCGGCGAGGACGACCAGACGCTCGAGGGGGTGGTGCTGGCCGCGCTCGCCGCACGCGACGGCTCGCTCGCCGTGGTCGAGACCTTTACCGGCGGCCAGATCGCCGCCCGCATCGCCCATCTGCCGGGCGCCGAAAAGGTGTTCCGCCGCGGTCTCGTCGCCCGCGACCCGGCCGAGCTCGCCGCCGCCCTCGGCCTCGACGACGCGCTGATCGCCGGCGAGCTGAGCCGCGAGACGGCCGAGGCGGTGGCGCGCGCCGCCCGCGCCGAGACCGGCGCCAGCCACGCGCTGGCCGTGCTGATCGAGGTCGATGACGGCCCCGACCGCATCGATTTCGGCGGCAGCATCCATCTCGCGATCGCCGCGCCCGAGGGCGTCGAATCGCGCCGCTCGCGCATCTATGGCGGGCGCGACTGGGTGCGCCTCGGCGCCGTCGAGCTCGGCCTCGACTGCCTGCGCCGCCACCTCCAGGGCCTGCCCGTGACCGAGCGCACCGATTTCGAGCGGGCATAGCATGCCCCTCGCCCCTGCCCTCTCCCCGCAAGCGGAGAGAGGGAGTCGTCAGCATGTTCCCTCGCCCCGCGACAGCGGGGAGAGGGTTGGGCTGAGAGGCTTTTCACTCGATGTGGTGCTGGTCCACAGCTCCGATATTCACGTCGACGACGGCCGCCTTGCGGCAGCCCATGGCGGTGATGGGACCGCGGGGCTGCGTGCGGTGCTGGAAACCGCGCGGGCGATGCGGGCGAATATCGCGCTGCTGGCCGGCGACACCTTCGAGACCAACCAGCTAAGCGCCGCGCTGATCGACCGGGCCGGGCGGTTGCTGGCCGAAGCGGGTATGCCGGTCGTGATCCTGCCCGGCAACCATGATCCAGCCTCGCCGGATTCGGTTTATGCCCGCGGCGGGTTCGCGCAGATCCCGAACCTCGCGATCCTCGGCGTCACCCATGACGAAGCCGTGCCCTTCCCGGCACATGATCTCGAAATCTGGGGGCATGCCCATCGCGATTATTTCGACATGCCGCCGTTGCGCGGGCCGCGGCCGCGCTCGACCCGGTGGCAGGTGGCGGTCGGACACGGGCATTACGAGCCGCCCGAGACCCGCGCCAATCCGCTGCGCCCGTCCTGGGTATTCGGCGACGAGGAGATCGCGGCAACCGCCGCCGACTATCTGGCGCTCGGCCATTGGGATCGGCCGATGCGGGTCGGCAATGGCGTCGTTCCGGCCTATTACTCGGGCTCGCCCGATCTGGCGCAGACAGTAAATCTGGTGCGGTTGACCCCATCCGGCGAGGCCGTCGTCACCCGCGAAAAGCTGTTCCGGCCGAGCTGACCCGCCCGACAACGAAGGAAGCCGCCGTGCTGCTGCCGCCGCGCACCGGGATGCCGCTGCATTTCGGCATCCGTATCATCTCCGCGGACAAGGATCGGATCGTAGGAGAGATGGAGGCCGACGAGCGCCATCTGAACGCCGTCGGCATTGTGCATGGCGGCGCGCTGATGGCCTTTGGCGACGACCTCGGCGGGTCGGGATCGCGGTTTCACATTCCACCTGGCGCGCGCACGACGACGATCGAATCAAAGACCAACTTTTTCCGCGCTTGCGCGCCGGGTCGCATCACCGGCGAGGCGGTGCCGCTGCATATCGGCCGCCGCATGCTGGTCTGGCAAACCTCGATCTATGGTCCCGACGGCAAGCGGGTTGCGCTGGTGACCCAGACCCAGCTCGTATTGCCGGCCGAAGCGGGGCCGCCCGAGCCCGGCTAGCCGCGTAGGGCGGCGATCTCGGCCGGGGTGTAGCCGAGCTCGGCCAGCACCGCCTCGGTGTGCTCGCCGAGCGCGGCGGCGAAGGGCTTTGCGGCGACCGGCGCGGCGGACAGGCGAAACGGCGGGTTGAGCGCGCGGAAGGTGCCGCCGGCATCGGCGATCTCGGCGAACGCGCTGCGGTGGGCGAGCTGCGGGTCGGCCATCGCCTCCTTGACCGTGCGGTAGGGCGAGGACGGCACGCCGTGGCGGTCGAAGATCGCCTGGACGTCCTTGGTCGTGCGCTCCTTCGACCACTGCTCCAATTCGTCGACGAGCTCTCCCCAATGCCGCCGCCGATCGGTGTATGCGGCAAAGCGCGGATCGGTGATCCAGCCGCGATGGCCGCTCGCGACCGCCATGTTCTGAAATGTCCGCTCGCTGGCGATGGCCAGCATGATATAGCCGTCCTTGGTGGCGATCGGGCCGAAGATCGGTCGGCCCGGCGGCGTCACCGCGAACTGTGCGGCCTGGATCTCGCTCAGGGTCAGGGTCAGCATGCTTTCGAGCATCGACACGTCGATCATCTGGCCCTGGCCGGTCATCCGCCGCTGGTAGAGCGCCGTCATGATCGCGCCGAAGGCGTAGGTGCCGGTCAGCACGTCGGCGATAAAGATCCCGCAATAGTCCGGCCGGCGCGGCACCTCCTGATGCGCGATCTGGGCCAGATCATAGCCCGAGGCGGCATGGATCACCGGGGCATAGGCCGGCAGCGCCGCCGAGGGGCCGGTCTGGCCGTAGCCCGAAATCGCGCAATAAACGAGGTCGGGCTTTATTTTCTTCAAGGCATCGTAATCGAGCCCGAAGCGGCGCATCACGCCGGGGCGGAAATTCTCGACGACGACATCGGCGGCGGCGACGAGCCGCCGCGCCGCCTCGACCCCGCGCGCCGATTTCAGATCGAGGACGACGCTCTTCTTTCCGGCGTTCAATTGCCCGAAGCTGGTGCTGGCGCCATTGCGCAGCGGCGGCCGGGTGCGCATCATGTCGCCCTCGGGCGCCTCGATCTTGATCACCTCGGCGCCGAGATCGGCCAATAGCCGGCCGCAATGCGGGCCGGCGATCGTCGTCGTGAAATCGAGCACGCGCAGCCCATCCAAAGCGTTTTTCATAGCCTTATCCACCGCCCGAGCCGATCCGGCAGGGTCGGAACCTAGGCGGAAATGTCAAGCCGCGATCGAGGCGCCTGCCGACATCCGGCTTGCGTTTCGGCGGGTTCGATGCCAAGAGAGCCGCCGGCTTCTGGAGGGAGGATCAACATGGCGTTTCGCAACATCCAGGCGGGAATGGCGACCTATCGGGGGCATGGTGGGGACCGCGGCGAGGCCTATTACGCACACCCGGATAATGCCGGGCCGCATCCCGGCGTCGTCGTGATCCATCATATGCCGGGCTGGGACGAGTGGACCTGCGAGGTCGCCCGCAAATTCGCCCATCACGGCTACGCCGCGGTGGCGCCGAGCCTCTATTTCCGGGTCGGCGACGGCGCGCAGGAGGCGGTGGTCAACAAGGTGCGCGAGGGCGGCGGCGTCCCCGACGACCAGATGCTCGGCGACGTGACCGGTGCGATCGATTTTCTGCGCTCCCAGCCGCATGCCAGCGGCAAGGTCGGGGTGATCGGTTTCTGCTCCGGCGGGCGGCAGACCTATCTGGTCGCGGCCAAGCTGTCGCATCTGGTCCAGGGTGCGGTCGATTGCTGGGGCGGCAACGTGATCGTCGATGACAAGTCGCGGCTGACCAAGGGCCAGCCGACGGCGCCGATCGAGTTTACCGAGGGGATCAACTGCCCGCTCCTCGGCCTGTTCGGCAACGAAGACCCGAACCCGTCGGCCGATCAGGTCAACCGCACCGAGGCCGAGCTCAAGAAGCACGGCAAGAATTACGAATTCCACCGCTATGACGGGGCCGGCCATGCGTTCTTTGCGCATTATCGGCCGAATTACCGGCCGGAGCAGGCGGTCGACGGCTGGCACAAGGTCTTTGCCTTTTTCCACAAGAATCTGGGTGCGCCGCGCACCTAGGCGCCGCTTGGGGCAACAGCGGCAGGCTGCGCTTACCGGCGTAGTCAGCCGCGGCCCGTCCGCCGTTGCGATTTTGCGGTGACGGTGCCGGCCGTTCCCGACATCGACATCCGGGCCGCCCCACCGCCTTGGCGGGTGCGCGCGAACTCGCCACATTAGGCCGGCGACCAAACCGGGGAATGTGATGGCGAGCGAGACCACAACGGCGGCGGGGCGCGATTTTATTCGCGACATCATCGAGGGCGATCTCGCCGCCGGGCGTTCGCGCGAAGTGGTGACCCGCTTCCCGCCCGAGCCCAACGGTTACCTGCATATCGGCCATGCCAAGGCGATCTGCCTCAATTTCGGGGTGGCGCAGGAATATGGCGGGCGTTGCCATCTGCGCTTCGACGACACCAACCCGACCCGGGAGGAACAAGAATATATCGACGCAATCGAGCGCGACGTGCGCTGGCTCGGCTTCGACTGGGGCCGCCATCTGCACCACGCGTCCGATTATTTCGAGCAGCTTTACGAATGGGCCGAGCATTTGATCCGGCGGGCCAAAGCCTATGTCGACGATCTCCCCGCCGACGAGATGCGGGCGATGCGCGGCACGTTGACCGAGCCCGGCCGCGACAGCCCGTACCGCGAGCGCGATGTCGCCGAGAACCTCGACCTGTTCCGCCGCATGCGCGCCGGCGAATTCCCGAACGGGGCACGGGTGCTGCGCGCCAAGATCGACATGTCGTCGGGCAACATCAATCTTCGCGACCCAGTGCTCTACCGCATCCTGCATACGGCGCACCCGCGCACCGGGACCAATTGGTGCATCTATCCGAGCTATGATTTCGCGCACGGCCAATCGGACGCGATCGAGGGCGTCACCCATTCCTTGTGCACGCTCGAATTCGAGGACCACAGGCCGCTCTACGACTGGCTTCTGGATAATCTGCCGGTTCCGTCGCGGCCGCGGCAATACGAGTTCGCCCGCCTCAACATCAACTACACGGTCCTGTCGAAGCGCTTTCTGACCGAGCTCGTCCGTCAGGGCCGGGTCGGCGGCTGGGACGATCCGCGCATGCCGACCCTCGCCGGGCTGCGCCGGCGCGGGGTGCCGGCGGCCGCTATCCGCGATTTTGCCCGCCGGGTCGGCGTCGCCCGCGCCAACAGCCTCGTCGATGTCGCGATGTTCGACCATGCGATCCGCGAGCATCTGAATAAGACCGCGCCGCGCAGGATGGCGGTGCTGCGTCCGCTGAAGCTCGTGATCGCGAACTATCCTGCCGGCTCTAGCGAGGCGCTCGACGCCGTCAACAACCCGGAGGACCCTGCCGCCGGCACCCGGCCTATTCCGTTCGGCCGCGAGCTCTATATCGAGCGCGACGACTTCATGGAAAATCCGCCGAAGAATTTCTACCGCCTGGCGCCGGGGCGCGAGGTGCGGCTGCGCTACGCCTATCTCGTCACCTGCAGCGAGGTTGTGAAGAACGCCGCGGGCGCGGTCGTCGAACTCCGCTGCACCTTTGACCCGGCAACCCGCGGCGGCAACGCCCCCGATGGCCGCAAGGTTCGCGCCACCCTGCATTGGGTCGCGGCGGCCACCGCGCTGCCGGCGGAAATCCGGCTCTACAACCCGCTCTTCACCCGCCCCGATCCCGGCGCCGGCGGCGGCGATTTCTTCGCCGATCTCAACCCACAATCGCTCGAGGTCCTAAGCGAGAGCCGGGTCGAGCCGGCCCTCGAGTCCGCAGCGCCGGGCGAGCCGGTCCAGTTAGAGCGGCAGGGCTATTTCTGCCTCGACCGCGACTCGCAGCCGGGCCACCTCGTCTTCAACCGCACCGTCGGCCTGCGCGACAGCCGGGCCAAGGTACGGGCGGGCGGCGGCTGACGGACGGCGCTTTCTTCAAAACGCCGGAACCGATCGTCTGTTGTCCTTGATACGTATCACATATCACCACCATATATAATCCCTGGATTGAATGATCCGATCGTTCAAATGCAAGGACAGAAGCAATCTGGAACGGCCGAGCGAGCCGCAAATTTCCCCGCGAGATACAAGATCGGGGATTGCGGAAACTGCAGCAGGTCGATGCCTCGCGGACTTTGGACGACTTGCGGAATCCGCCCGGCAATCGGCTCGAGACGCTGAAAGGAGACCGAACGGGGCAGATGAGCGTCCGGATCAACGCACAGTGGCGCATCTGCTTTGTCTGGCGCGATGGGGATGCCGACGATGTCGAAATCATCGACTACCACTAGCACGGCGACGATAGGCGATCTTGCCAATCCGCATCCGGGCGAAATCCTCAAGGAGGAATTTCTGAACCAGATCGGCATGAGCCAGAACCAGCTGGCCCAGGCGATCGGCGTTCCAGGAAACCGCATCCATGCGATTGTCAACGGCACCCGCGACATCACCGCCGACACCGATCTGCGTCTGTGCAAGTTCTTCGGACTGTCCGAGGGCTATTTCCTTCGCCTGCAAAACGCCTACGACACACTCGAAGCCAAGCGGCGGATCGCCGACCAGCTCGCGAAGATCGAGCCGTATAAGCCACAGAAGGCCGCCTGACGGTCAGCCTGAACCACCGTGCCAAGACCGGGTGTCACCCGGCATCGGACGGTGTCATCGGGCAGGCAATTCCATTTTATGGTCAATCAAAGCGGGGAGCCGGGGTCAGCCCGGCGCGCTCCCGAACCGCCCTGCCGCCAAGGAGCCGGCCGAGGGCGGGCCGAGCCTGGCCGATCTAACGGAGCACGCTGACATCGTCGGGGTTGATCAGGTCGGGCGCGGTCCAGCCGTCGAGGTCGTACTCGGCCAGGCACGTCTCGGCGAAATTCTTCCAGCGCTCGTATTGGCCCGAGGCGACCGAACCGAGCAGCGCATAGCGGCGGATTTCCTCGTGGCTGCCGGCGTAGTTGATTTCGTAGAGCTCGTGGCGGGCGCCGAACTCGGTGCCGACCGCATCCCACAAGAGCTTCATCAGCTTGACGCGTTCGACCGCCGAAACGCCGCCGGTGCCGCGGACAAAGAGATCGAGATATTTGCGCAGCTCGGGCGCCGCGAAGTCGCGCGCATGCGAGTTCAGGTAAATGAGGCTGCTGGCGACGGTCTTCTCGATCATGTGCTTGATCTGGACATAGGCTTCCGGCGCCAGGACCTGGTAGGCCGAGGCCGGCTCCGAGCCCGGCAGGACAAACCCTGGGGCCCACGGCTCCGGGCTCTTGGCCATCGCGTCCGACAGCCCCCAGAAGGTGTTCCGCCAGGCGATCACCTCGCCGATATTGGCCTCGACACCGCGGAAGCCGCGCGTCCCCGCGATCTCGGTCGCCTTGATGAAGAGCCCGGTGATGAAGTCGAGCTTGACCGCCAGCCGGGTGCAGCCGTGCAGCATGGCGCGCGGCAGAAACCCGCTCCTCGGGAAAAAATTGTTGGCTTTGTCAATGTCGGCGAAGGCGAAGACGTTTTCCCACGGGACGAAGACCTCGTCCATGATGAAAATCGCGTCGTTTTCATCGAGGCGGCTCGACAGCGGGTAGTCGAACGGGCTGCCGAGCACCGCAGCGCGCTGCTCGTTCGACACGCGGCCAATGAATTTGACCCCTGGTGCGTTGGTCGGCACCATGAATACGACGGCGAAGTTCTTGTCCTGTATCGGGATCAGCCCGACATGCGCGACAAAAGTGAAGTGGGTCAGCGCCGATCCCGTGGCCACGACCTTGGCGCCGGTGACGGTGATCCCCGCATCGCTTTCCTTGGTCGCATGCACATAGATGTCGGTCGGCCCACCCACGGCGCCCGGCGCCATGTTGCGGTCCACCGGCGGGTGGATGATCGCATGGTTGACGAACGGCACCCGCTCCTGGCTGTAACGGTACCAGCGGCGTGCATTCTCCTGATAAGGCTCATAAAATTCCGCATTGGCGCCCAAGGTCGCGAGAAAGGCGGCCTTATAGTCGGGCGATCGGCCGAGCCACCCGTAGCTCAACCGCGACCACGCGGCGATCGCGTCGCGGGCAGCAGTCAGCTCTTCGACGGAGCGCGGCGCCACAAAGTATCTGTGTGTAAATCCGCCCCACTCGGTGGCACAGGTTAGCAGATCTTTTTTGCTCTCATGGTCGCGATGCAGGGCGTCATAGAGCCGCGCGATCATTCGCGCAGTATTGCGGAAGGCCGGGTGCTCGGCGATGTTTTTGACCCGCTCCCCGTATATCCATACCTCTCGGCCGTCGTCGAGACTGTCGAGAAACTCCTGACCCGTATAGGGAAGCAATGTCGCCATGTTCGTGGTCTCCCTGCGAGGGCCGCGCCGGCCGGATCCTACCGGATTCTATAATGCCGCAACGCGGCGCGACGCCCTCAGCCTCGCTGTTAAGGTTGTTGGCGGCCCATCCTAAAAGCGGAACCGAGGCGAGGAAATGCACGACGGCGCCTACGCCGCGGTTACGCGGCGGAAATCCTCCGATCCGGTGCTGTTCCTGGGGTCGGACGAATCGCGATTCGCCAGCGGCGCCGAGATCGCTCTCGACGGGGCGATATCGCCGCCGCCGCCGCGAGCCCCCGAAACCGCGCCCGCGGCGACTTCCCGGCCGGCCGGAACCGGCGCGGCACGAGGGCTGCGAGCCGCTGCCGCCCCATATTGAAACAGCATCGCGGGGACCGGCAGCGGAGCGCGGCAACATCGCCGCCGGGAGCAGCGCCGCAAGGGACGCCTCAGAGAGGGGTTTCAGCGGTTGGTGCGGGCGACCATCAACACCCTCGCCCGGCGAGATGCCGGGGCACAACGGTCCATCGAAATTCGCAAGCGGGGTCGCTTCCGAGGCGGTGTTCGGATCACATCCGCGGCGGTGGCGGCGCCCCGAGCGGCGGCGTGCTGCTGCCCACGCCCGGATAATTCCATTGGCCGTCGACCCAGACCCACCCGTCCGGGTTTTGCTGCCAGTGCCCGGGTACGTAGGCCGCCGCCATGGTCGGCTTCTCAACATATTTTCCGGCTTCCCACACGAACTGGGTACCGTCCCAATACCAGCGGCCGGGCTCCCACGCATAGCTCGGCGCCGGGGGCGGTGGCGGGGTCTCAGCCTGCGGCGCCGGCGGCGCCGTCGGGGCGATGATCACGGTCGTCCCCGGCGCCGGCGTCGCGACGACGGAGGGCGGCGAGCCCGGCATCTGGGTCTGCGCCAGCACCGTCGCGGGCGGTGCGAGCGCCCCGGCAGCGCCGGGGTGGAGCGGGGTTGGGGGCTCCGCAAAGGCCGGGACGCGGAACGCGAGCGCGGTCATGCCGGCCATGAAGAGTGTCTGCTTCATCAATGCCTCCATGGCGAGCGGGCGCTGAAGCGGCGCCCTCCTTGGTCGTGAACGCACCGATCGCGAGAACAATCCACCTGCCCTCGCCACCCGTCCGAGCGGCCGGACCCCGCGGCTGCGCCGGTGACCAGGATTGCCCGGCGGAAAGTCGGCTGGCGGCGACCGCCGCGGGTTGCTCGCGTGCCGAACGGTTACCGGCTATGATCGGCGTGTCGCGGTCATCGACGCCGGCCGGAACCCTCGCGGACGAGACGAGAAAGAGATGAGCAACCAGGCCCTTCCCGATCTCGATGGAGCCCGCCATCGGCTGGCCGCCGCGATCCAGGCGCATTGGAAGCGCTTTCTGGCCGAAGGCATCGTGATGGTGGTGCTCGGGCTGCTGGCGGTTGCGGTCCCGAACGTCGCGACCTTGGCGATCGAGATCTTTATCGGCTGGCTGTTTTTCGTCGGTGGGGTATTTCGGGTCATCTCGGTATTGCAATCGCGGCGGATGCCCGGCTTTGGCTGGTCGCTGTTGACGGCCGTGCTAGCGATTGCGCTCGGGCTCGTGCTGATCCTGCGGCCGATCGCCGGGGTGCTGACCCTGACCATCTGGCTGATCGCGTTCTTCATCCTCGAGGGGATCGCCGCGATCCTGCTGGCGATCGAGCACCGCCCGCATGTGCCGAGCTGGGGCTGGGTGCTGTTCAGCGGCCTCGTCGACCTGTTGCTCGCCTATCTGATCTGGCAGGGCTGGCCGAGCTCGGCCGGCTGGGCGATAGGATTGCTGGTCGGCATCAACATGGTCTTTCTCGGATTGTCCTTGATCATGACCGCGCTGGCGGCTCGCACGATGGCGCCCGCACCCAAATAATCGGACCCCCGGCAGCCCAAATCATGCCGGCAGGCCGCGCCGCAGCCAGCGCTCGAGGCGGGCAAAAAGCATGTCAGTCAGGATCGCGAACAAGGCGACGAGCGCGGCGCCCTCGATTACGAATGGAAGCTTGTTCGCAACGAGGCCGTCGAAAATCGGCGTGCCCAGGGTCAATGCGCCGACCGTCGAGCCGATCGTCGCGGTGCCGATGGCGATCGTGACCGAGACCCTGATCCCCGCCAGAACGACCGGGGCGGCGAGGGGCAGCTCGACCGCGCGCAGCCGCTGCCAGGGCGACAGGCCCATGCCGTCGGCCGCTTCGCGCACCGCCTGCGGCACGCCTTCGAGGCCGGCGACCGCGTTTTCGATGATCGGCAAGAGACCGTAGAGAAACAGAGCGACGAGCGTCGGCCGGGCGCCAAAGCCGATCAGCGGCACCGCGATCGCCAGCACCGCGACCGGCGGAAAGGTTTGCCCGATCGCGGCGAGCGCGTCGATCATCGTGCGGAAATCGCGCCCGGCCGGCCGGGTGACGAAGACCGCGAGCGACACGCCGATGACCGAGGCGGCGAGGCTCGCGGTTGCGACCAGCCGCAGATGCGACAGGAACAATTCGAAAAAGCTGGCACGGTCATAGATGGCCGGCTCGACCCCCGGAAACGCCCAGTGGAAGAACGGCCGCAGGGCCTCCATTCGCAGCAGCAGGGCGGCAAAGAGCAACCCGACCCACAGGACGGGGCTCGTCAGCGCCGTAACCCCGCGCATCGCGCCTCACCGCACCAAGTCGGACAGGGTGATGATTCCGAGCATGCGGCCGTCGGCGTCGGCGACCGGCAGGCGGTCGGCATGACGCGCGGTCATCGCCGACAGCGCGTCGCGCAGCGAGGTGTCGAGCGCCACCGGCTCGCCCACGGCATCCTCGCCGCGGCGCAGGCGGTCGGCGACCCTGCGTACCGACAACAGCTTGAGGCCGAGACCCTGACGGCCGACGAAATCGCCGACAAAGTCGTTTGCCGGGCGTTCGAGAAGCTGGAGCGGGGTGCCGAGCTGGGCGATGCGGCCCCGGTCCATGATCGCGATCGAGGTGGCGAGCCGCAATGCCTCGTCGATGTCGTGGGTCACGAACACGATCGTCTTTCGGGTCGCCCGGTGGATGCGCGCGAGCTCGCCCTGCAAGGCGTCGCGGGTGATCGGGTCGACCGCGGCAAAGGGCTCGTCCATCAGCAACAGCTCGGGATCGGCCGCGAGCGCACGGGCGACGCCGACGCGCTGCTGCTCGCCGCCCGACAATTGATGCGGGTATTTGGTGCGATAGATTGCGGGGTCGAGCCGCAGCAGCTCGAGCAGCTCGTTCACACGCTCGCCGACCCGCGCCGCCGGCCATTTGAGCAGGCGCGGCACGGTGGCGATGTTGTCCGCGACATTCCAATGCGGAAACAGGCCGGTCGACTGGATTGCGTAGCCGATGCGGCGGCGCAGCGCCTCCGCCGGCAGGCGTGTCACCTCCTCCCCGCCGACCTTGATTGTTCCGGCATCGGCGGCGATCAGGCGGTTGATCATCCGCAACGTCGTCGACTTGCCGCAGCCGGACGAGCCGAGCAGCACGCAGAACTCGCCGGCGGGAATTTCTAGCGACAGATCGTCGACGACCGGGCGGCCGTCATAGCGCTTGGTGACGTGGTCGAGCTCGATCATCGCGCGGGGCGCCGGGTCAGCATGGCGGCGAGGGTCTGGAGCACGAAATCGGCGGCGAGCGCCATGAAGATCGCCGGCAGCGCGCCGAGCAGGACCAGGTCGACCGCGTACTGGCCGAGCCCCTCGAAGACGAAAGTGCCGAGCCCGCCGGCGCCGATCAGGGCGGCGACGACGGCGAGCCCGATCGACTGGACGACGACGATGCGCACCCCGGCGAGCAATACCGGCAGAGCGAGCACCAGCTCGATCCGCCAAAAGATCTGCCGCGCGGTCAACCCCATCCCGCGCGCGGCGTCGATGACGGCGCGGTCGACGCCGGCGAGCCCGGTCGCGGTATTGCGCACCACCGGCAGCAGCGCGTAGAGCACCAGGGCGATGATCGCAGGCGCCGGGCCGATGCCGCCGACGCCGAGCGCGGCGAGCCCCGGCACCGCCGCCGCGAGCGCTGAGAGCGGCACGATCAGGAGACCGAAAAGCGCGATCGAGGGCACCGTCTGCAGCAGGTTGAGGATCGCGAACAGCAGACCCTGCAGGCGCGGAACCCGCATTGCCGCCACCCCGAGCGGGAAGCCGGCCACCAGCGCCGGCCCGACCGATCCGGCCACCAAAGCAATGTGGCGGCTCAGCGCGGCGGCGAAGAGCTGGTGCCGGGTCGCGTATTCCCGGACGATCGACAGCTGGTCGAAGGTGCCGGCCATCGCCAATGCGGTTACGCCGCCGCTGATCGCGCCGACCGCCAGGACCCGCAGCATCGGGCCGGCTCCGAGCCGCTGCAGCGCGTCGACGACCGCGAGCGCGGCGCAACCGGCGATGATCCAGAACCCTGCCCCGGCCGAGACCCGCGCCGCCGGGCCGGCCGTGGAGGCCAGCGCGCGGGCGGCCTGACCGACCGCCGCCATGCTCAGCAGCAGCAGCGAGGCGGCCAAACCCGCCGCTGCGGCATTCAGAATCTTGCTCGGGGGCATCAGGGATATGGCCAGCAGCAAGGTGGCCAGGACCGTGATCCCGGCGGAGGGCGCGACGCCGGCCGCGACCCACAGCGCGATCGGCCGGCCCGAGACCAGCCGGTTCGGCGCATAGGCGACAAAGCCCGCTGCGGCGAATGCTGCACCGGCGGCGATCATCAGGGCGAGCAGCACCTGGTTATGGACAGCAATCGGCAATGGGAAGGAGGGGCGCCGCAGCGCCGGGCCGACCTGATGGGTCACCGGGTCACGGCAGGAAATGCTGTGATTTCAAATAGGCGGTCGCGACCGCGCCAGCATCCTCGCCCTCGACGGCGATCGCGGCGTTGAGCCGCTGCAAGGTCTCGACGGTCAGGGTGGCAAAGACCGGGTCGAGAAGCCCGGCGATCTGCGGGTGCTGCCGCAGGGTCGTTTCGCGAACGACCGGCGCCGGGGCGTAGACGACCTGCGCACCTTTGTCATCTTCGAGCGCGACGAGACCGAGTGCGGCAATGGCGCCGTCGGTGCCGTAAGCCATCGCGGCGTCTACCCCGGACATGCCTTCGGCCGCCGCGCGCAGGGTGGCCGAGGTGTTGCCGCCCGACAGGGTCAACAACTGCCGGTCGGTCAGGCGAAAGCCGTAGCTCGCCTCGAACGCCGGCAGGGCCGACGGGCTCTCGACGAACTCGGCCGAGGCGGCGAGCTTGATATGACCCCCGCCCGTCACGTATCGGGCGAAATCGGTCATCGTCGCGAGGTGATCGCGCTGGGCCAGCTGCTGGCGCACCGCGATGACCCAGGTATTGTCGGCCGGCGCGGGGGTGAGCCAGATCAGGTGATTTTTTTCACGGTCGAGCTTGGCGATCTCGGCGTAGCCGCGCGCCCGGCTCTTCCACACCGGGTCCGTTTCCATGTGAAAGAACAGCGCGCCGTTTCCCGTGTATTCGGGATAGATGTCGATCTGACCGGCGAGGATCGCAGCGCGCACGATATTGGTCGGCCCGAGCTGCAGCTGGTTGCGCACCGGAATGCTGCGGGCCCCAAGCACGGCAAGGATCATGTTGCCGAGCAGCGCCCCCTCGGTGTCGATCTTCGAAGCAACGACGGCCGCTGGCTCCGCCGCCGCTACCGGCAGACCGGCGAGGGTGAGCAGAACAGCTGCGCAGATCGCAACGATCAAGAACGACCTCATCCTGCATCTCGTCTTCCCGGCGAAGGCCGGGACCCACTTCTGCCGTGGATACCGGCCGAAGCTTGTCCTCGGGCCGGCCGAAGGCCGGACCCGTGGGCCGGTGTGACAACCTACCGATGGGCCGGTCTACCGGTAATCAAATCAGGACCCAGTACGCTGCTGCGCGGAGAGCACGGCGCGCACGTGCCGATGTCGCCCTCTAAGCCTGTTTCGCCTCGATGATCGAGCGCCGGATTGCGCGGGTGCGGGTGAACAGCTCCTGAAGGGTGTCGCCTTCGCCCCAGCGGATCGCTCGCTGCAGTGCGGTCAGGTCCTCGCTGAAGCGCTGCAGGATCTCGAGCACGGCCTCGCGGTTGTTCAGAAAGATGTCGCGCCACATCACCGGGTCGGAGGCGGCGATGCGGGTGAAGTCGCGAAAGCCGCTGGCCGAGAACGCGATGACCTCGGATTTGAGGCTCTCCTCGAGGTTGGTCGCGGTGCCGACGATGGTATAGGCGATCAGATGCGGCAGATGCGAGGTCATCGCCAGCACCCGGTCGTGATGCGCGGCATTCATCGTGACGACGCGCATTCCCGCCTGTTCCCACATATGGCCGACCTTGGTCACCGCTTCGGGCGCGGTCTCGGGCAGGGGGACCAATATGCACCAGCGGTCGCGGAACAGCTCAGCAAACCCGGATTCGGGTCCGGAATGCTCGGTGCCGGCGACCGGATGGCCGGGGACGAAATGGACTCCGGCCGGCACATGCGGGCCGAGGTCGCGGATCGCAGCCTCCTTGACCGAGCCGACATCGGTCAGGATCGCACCCGGTTTGAGCGCCGGGGCGATCCGGCGCCCGATTTCGGCATAGGCGGAGAGCGGAGTCGCGATCACCACCAGATCGGCGCCCGCCGCCGCCTCGGCCGGGTCGTCGGTGGCCGCGTCGGCGAGCTCGAGGCGCTCCACCGCCGCCAGGGTCTCCGGGCGCCGGGCGCAGGCGACGATCGTGGTGGCGGGGCTGTCGCGGCGCAAGGCGCGGGCGAGCGACGAGCCGATCAGCCCGATCCCGATCAGCGCCACTCGGTCGAACAGTTTCTCGCTCACGGTATGCTCCTGACGAATTTAACGTCGCCCCCGCCCACGGGTCCGGCCTTTGGCCGGCCCGAGGACAGGCTCCAGCGGGGCCCAGAGCCTCGGGCTCGGCGACTTGCCGCTCCTGGGTTCCCGCTTGCGCGGGAATGACGGAGGGACGCGCGGGAATGACGGTGGAGTGGGCCGAGTTGCAAAGAAATTTCATCGCATGCCCATAAATTCGCCGAGGGCGGCCGCCACCTTTTCCATCTCCTCGCCGGTTCCGATCGTGATCCGCAGATGTTGCGACAGCCCGTACCCGCCCATCTTGCGAGTCAGGATGCCACGCGACTGCAGAAAACCAAAGGCCGCCTCGGCGTCGCGGCCGGGCGCGTCGGGGAAGCGCGGCAGCACGAAGTTGCCGACGCTCGGCGTCAGCGGCAGGCCGAGCGCCGCGAGCCGGTCGGACAACCATGGCAGCCAGCGATTATTGTGGGCGCGCGCCCGAGCGAGCCAGAGCGTGTCCTCGACCGCGGCGAGGCCGGCGGCGAGCGCCGGGGTCGATACGTTGAACGGGCCGCGCACCCGATTGAGGATGTCGGCGAGCGCCGGCGGGCAATAGGCCCAGCCGAGCCGCAACCCAGCCAACGCGTATATCTTCGAAAAGGTGCGCAGCATAACGACGTTGTCGGCGCGGTCGACGAGCGCTGCGCCGGCTTCGTAATCGTTGCGATTGACGAACTCGGCATAGGCGGCGTCGATTGCGAGCACAACCGAGGGAGGGAGCCCGGCATGCAGCCGCGCCATGTCCTCGGCGCCGAGATAGGTCCCTGTCGGATTGTTCGGATTGGCGATGAATACGATCCGGGTGCGCGGGGTGACGCGGTCCAACAGCGCGTCGACATCGGCGGCCAATGCCCGCTCGGCTGCCGCGACCGGCGCGGCGCCGACCGACAAGGCCCCGATCGGATACATCAGAAAGCCGTGGCGGCTGTAGAGCACCTCGTCGCCGGGCCCGGCATAGCACCGCAGCAGCAGCGCGATCAGCTCGTCCGAGCCGGCGCCGCAGACGATCCGCGCCGGGTCGAGCCCGTGCTGCCCACCGATCGCCTCGCGCAGCTCCGCGACGCTGCCTTCGGGGTAGCGGTGGATCTCGCCGGCGAGCGCCAGATAGGCCGCCATCGCCTTGGGACTGGGTCCGAGCGCGCTTTCATTCGAGGCCAGGCGGATCGGCCGCTCGACCCCGGCGATCTTGGCCTCACCGCCGACATAGGGCACGATATCGAGAATGCCCGGGCGCGGCGCCGGGCCGGTTGTGAGGCTCATGTCGGTTCAGCCTTTCGCGGCCGCGAGCGCCACCGCCGGCAGCGGCATCGCATAGCCGCCGAAGGGCAGCAGCCGATGCAGCGCCGAGCCAAGCCGCGCGCGGAAGCTCTGCAGGCGCGGATCGGAAAGACCCACAAAACCGTCGAGCTCGATCAGGTTGACCGCACCCTCGGCGTATTCCCAAGAGGCGAAAAAGGTGTAGGCGAGCCCAGCAGACGACAAGAGCCCAAGATGCCGCGCCCGGCTTATGCCGGCTGCCGATTTCGATCGCCAGCCAGGTGCGGTCGGAGCCGGTCTCCTGCTGGGTGCCGCGGCCGATCGCCAGCGCGTCGGCGCCGCCGCTGCGGGCGTTGCCGCGGGCGCCGAACGGCAGACGGGCAACGACCCGCGGCGCGCTGTCGTCGTGCGACAGCAGATGGCGCCACCACGGATCGGGATCGCCCTCCTGCGGCATCGGCAAGATCCCGACCGAAGCGTGGCCCTCGGTCACGGCGCGGATCACCTGGCCGATCGAGCGATAGACCGACATCGGCGTGTGGCTGCCGTAATGGTCGCGGGCGAGATCCCAGAAACCCTGCGCTTCGGCCGGGGCAAAAACCGCGACCGCGAACGGGGTTTCGAGCCGCACGGTAGCCGCCAGCATCTCGCGCCAGATGCGCACGATGCTCGCCATCGGCAGCGCGCCGCGGTGGCGGGCGGCGAGCCGGCGCAGGATCTGAGCCTCGCGCGCGGGCTGGTAGAACGCCGCATCGCCGTCTTGCTTGCTGACTGCGACTTTCTTGGCGGCTGCGACCCTGCCGACGATATCAGCCCGCTCGATCAGCAAATCATGCAACCGGTCATCGATCTCGTCGATGTGCCGGCGCAAATCTGCGAGATCGGACGGGATGACGGACATGGTCTCGTTCGCGGTCGGGGGGTGGTAGTATGTAGAAGCCCGATCGGGCGAAATCAAAGAAAACGTTGACATGTTCGGCCTCGGATCACTAGCTAGCGCCCTCGAATTGATAATCGGCGATCGTCCGCCCCCCGGGGTGCGGTCGGCCACCGCGCAACCGGATATCTGCCGCAGCCTCACTCGCAATGATTCCGGCAATATTAGCCTTTCCTTCGTCGTTCCCGCGAAAGCGGGAATCCAGGGCGGCAAGGGCTCGAGCAGTAACCCTGGACCCCCGCTTTCGCGGAGGCGACGACAACCTATTCCGATAGCTTGCTCCATTCGACGACCGGCGCTCGGAGAACCTTCGTGCCGATTGTGACATTCCCCCGCCCGCGCTCGCGCTCGGATCAGGACTGGCCCGGCCATCGCCTGCTCGTGCGCGAGCCGCTGCGGCTCGATTGCGGCGTCGATTTCGGGCCGTTCACGGTCGCCTATCAGACCTACGGCACCCTCAATCCCGACCGCTCGAACGCGATCCTCGTGTGCCACGCGCTGACCGGCGACCAATACGCCGCCGACCCGCACCCGATCACCGGCAAGCCCGGCTGGTGGGAGACCATGATCGGGCCCGGCCGGGTGCTCGACACCGAGCGCTATTTCCTGATCTGCGCCAACGTGCTTGGCGGCTGCATGGGGACCACCGGCCCGCAGGACATCGATCCGGCTACCGGCGAGCCCTGGGCCTTGTCGTTCCCGGTCATCACCGTGCGCGACATGGTCCGCGCGCAGAAGCTGCTGCTCGACCATCTCGGGATCGAGAGCCTGTTCTGCGTAATCGGCGGCTCGATGGGCGGCATGCAGGTGTTGCAGTGGGTCGCGAGCTATCCCGAATGCATCTTTGCCGCGGTGCCGATCGCCGCCGCGGCGCGCCATTCGGCGCAGAACATCGCCTTTCACGAGGTCGGGCGGCAGGCGATCATCGCCGACCCGGAATGGTGCGGCGGGCGCTATCTGAGCCTCGGGCGCAGACCGGCGCGCGGCCTCGCGGTCGCCCGCATGGCGGCGCACATCACCTATCTCTCGGAAACCGCGCTGCACCGCAAATTCGGGCGCAATCTGCAGGATCGCCGCGCGGTCACCTACGGCTTCGACGCCGACTTTCAGGTCGAAAGCTATCTGCGCCATCAGGGCAGCACCTTTGTCGATCGATTCGATGCCAATTCCTATCTCTACATTACGCGCGCGATGGATTATTTCGATCTCGCGGCCGAGCACGGCGGCTCCTTGCCGCGCGCGTTCAGCGGCGCGCGCTCGCGCCTGTGCGTGATTTCGTTCACCAGCGACTGGCTGTTCCCGACCTCCGAAAGCCGCGAGCTGGTCCATGCGCTGAACGCGGTCGCGGCCAATGTCAGCTTTGTCGAAATCGCGACCGAAAACGGGCACGACGCCTTTCTGCTGCACGAGCCCGAGCTGTTCGAGACCTTGCGCGGCTTCCTGACCGGGTGCGCCGAGCATCGCGGTCTGACCCGATCCCGGTGAGATGGCCGCTTCCCTGAGCCTGGACGCGACCGGGTCGCGGCCCGCGGCCGAAGCGGCGGCGGCGGGCGAACTGCGCCGCGATCTCCGGCTGATCGCCGAGATGATCGAGCCCGGCGCGCGGGTGCTCGACATCGGCTGCGGCGACGGCGCGCTGCTCGCCTATCTGACGCGGCACAAGAGGGTCGACGGCCGCGGCATCGAATTGAGCCAATCCGGGGTCAACGCCTGCGTCGGCCATGGCCTGTCGGTCATTCAGGGCGACGCCGACCGCGACCTCGACGCCTATCCGGCGACCGCTTTCGACGTCGTTGTGCTGAGCCAGACGTTGCAGGCGACGCGGCAGCCGCGCCGGGTGCTCGAGGCTCTGGTCCGGATCGGCCGGCGCGCGATCGTCTCGTTCCCGAATTTCGGCTTTTGGCGGATTTGCCTGAACCTGCTGCTGCGCGGGCGGATGCCGATGTCGGACCTGCTGGCCCACCCGTGGTACGAGACCCCGAACATCCATCTTTGTACGATCCGCGACTTTGCTGCGCTGTGCGACGAGCTCGGGGTCACCGTCGAGCGCAGCGTGACCTTGGACCGGCACGGCCGGCCCTATGCGCTCGATCCGCACGGCAGCCTCGCCAATCTGCTGGCCGAGCAGGGCGTCTTCGTCCTGTCCGGGGCCGGGTGACGGCGCGGCCTAGAGCCGCCCTTCGCGGTGCGACCACCGGTGCGTCGACAACCCGTGCGTCGCCGGGGCATAGACGAGGCGGCGGCGCGGAACGCCCGCGGTCGCCGGCTTGGCATAGATCTGCTTTGTCGCCTCGATCAGAACCACCCCGGCAAAGCGCGGAAACCAGCGCTTGCCGACCCGCTCCCAGGCCGGCGCCGAGCGCAGGACCATGCGGTCGCCGGCGGGCGGGACGAACAAGGCGGTGTCGGTCGCGACCGGGGTGAACAGCTCCTCGCGCAGCAGGTGGGAGAGCTGGGTCATCGTGTACGGGCGGCCCGAGCCGAACGGGGTACGGTCGAGACGCGCCCAGATGCCGCGCCGGTTGGGAGCGACGATCAGCAACCGGCCGCCGCCCGCCAGCACCCGCCAGATCTCCTTCAGCATCGGCCCGGCGGGCTCGCTGGTTTCGAGCGCGTGGACCACCAGCACGCGGTCGATCGAATAATCGGCGAACGGCAATTCGCCCTGGTCGGCGAGTGCCACGAGGTTGCGGCCGTCAGGCGGCCAGCCGAGCACGCCGAGCGCGGCCGGCATCAATGCCGCCGTGCGCTCGGTCCCGGACGAGACCGCGGTCAGAAACGGGGTCGCGTAGCCGATCCCCAACAGCCGCATGCCGCGCAGATCGGGCCAGATGCGGCGCATCGCGCGACGAATCATGCGGCGCGCGACCTGACCCAAGCCGGTCAGGTAGAAATCCCTCAAATCGATGACGTCGCTCGGCATCGCCCGATCTTAGCATGTCGCTGCAACGGCCCCCATTTGGCCTAAGCAGAAATGCCCAAGTTGATCCACACATACCCTTCCCCCTATTTTTCTCCTCTCCCCCGGCCGGCGGGGAGAGGGGGAAGAATGGCGGCCGTACCGGAAGTGTGGATCAGCTTAACGAATCCTGCTCAGCCTGAGACTGCCGACAGCCGGGGCGCGGCATCGGTTTTCCGTGACCGGTCTATTCTGCGATACGGTGATCCCCGGCTCAATCGAGGATCTCGAAATGCGCCTCGGTCGGCCGCATCGCCAGACCGTTGATCGGCAGCAAATCCTGCGGACAGGCGGAAAAGGCGACGATGCAGTCGATCTCGGCCCGCAGGCAGACATGGCTGCCGGGCGTGCTGACCGGCGGCCGCACCTCGACCCGGTTGCCGTCGACGACCGGGATATTCATGAACAGGTTGAGCGGCGCCGGCGTCTGCGGCGGCTCGAGCCCGAGCTCGGCCAGCCCTGCGGCGAGATTGTCGGTGCAGTTGTCGTGGTAATCCGCGCACCCGAGCGTCTGGTAGCGCCAGCGGTCGCAGGCGGCGAACAAGGTGTCGTGGATGCCGCCCGAATTGTCTTCGACGAAGGTCAGGATCGGCCGCCGCCGGTTGGTCACCAGCGTGTCGCCGACCGCCGGGATGATATGCCCGATCGCGACGCGGCTGTGCTCCATCGACATGAACTCGCGCAGATCCTCGGCAGTGAACGCCCAGGTGTCGACGACCTGCTGTCCGGTCGTGTTGACGACCCTGACCGTCTGGCCGCTGCCCAGGCGCGCGGCCTTGCCGCGCCGCGCCGGGATCTCGATCATCTCACCCCTCCACTCTGCTCGTCCGCCGAGGAGTGTAGCAGGGAATGGCCGGGCTATCTGCCGCCCGAAGGGGCCTCGATCGGCGCGCAATTGGTCCGCCCGGACATCAGGCAATCTTCGAGCTCGGATTCCTTGCGCAGGGCATGCACCAGATAGACCGCGGCGACCACCAGCGCCAGAATTACGATCAACCCGATCACCGCCCCGGATCGCGATCGCTCGCCGCCTCGCTCGTCGGGGGGACCGGACATCGACATGCCTCCGAAGCAATCGGGCGACCCGCCGGCGACACCCCGCGTCGCCCATTCCCGAGTCGCCCATTATAGGCGGCCGCAATGCCGGTCAGCGCTGCCGATCGCGGCTTGTCAAGCGATCCCGCGATGCGCAAGAGTGCTCTCGGTCTGTCCGACACGAGAGGCAGGGGCCCGATGAAGCGATACCTGTGCCTCGGCTGCGGGTTTCTTTACGACGAGGCGCTGGGCCTGCCCGAGCACGGCATCGCGCCCGGCACCCGCTGGTCCGACATCCCGGCCGACTGGGTCTGCCCCGATTGCGACACCGCGAAATCCTTGTTCGAGATGGTCGAGATCGCCTACTGAGCGGAGGCTCCCGTGACCGGCAATTTCGTTTTGCGCAGCTGCGAGCGCGGCTATACGCGGCTCGCCTCGACCGGTCCCAACGCGAGCTATGTCGCCGGGCACCCCGAGGGCGTCATCACTCGCCATTCCAGCTTCAACTTTCACGACTACCAGTCCGGCATCGCCAGCTTCGGCAAGATACGGGTCTTCGGCGACGAAGCCTTCACCGGGAACGGCACCGGCTACAATATGCACCCGCACCACAACTTCATCATCATGGCCGTAATCCTGAGGGGAACCCTGACGCACATCAACACGATCGGTAAGATCGACGTGCTGGGACCCGGAGACTATTACATCTTTTCAGCCGGCTCGGGAGGCAAGCACTGTGAGCTGAACATCGATCACGAAGATTTGCAGGTGATCTATGTTTGGGCATTGCCGGATCGACTGTCGGCGCCGCCCTCCTACCATCGCAGTCATTTCGACATGGAGGCGGGCGCCGGGCATATCGTCTGTCTGGTCGGCGATGAACCGGGGGCGCTGCCGATCCGCCAGGATCTCCGGCTGTGCCGACTGGTCGGCGAGGCCGGCCGCCTTTATGCGTACCCCGCCAAGCCGCGGCGCGGGGTCTATGTGTTTGTGCTGGAAGGTGAGGCCGAGATTGCGCAGACCCGACTCGGGCGGCGCGACAGCATCGGCATCACCCGAGCCGATCGAGTCGACCTCGCCGTCAAGGCCGACAGGACCGATTTGCTGCTGGTCGACACCGCGTTATGAGGATGAAGAGGAGCTCGCCGTGACCGACCCGCGCTCCCTGACCGCCCGCGAGGCCGCCCGGCGGATCGCCGCGCGCCAGCTCACCGCCGAGGCTTTGGCGGCGGCCTATCTCGATCGTATCGCGGCGCGCGAGAGCGTCGTCGGCGCCTGGCAATATCTCGATCGCGAGCAGGCATTGGCCGAGGCGCGGCGGCGCGACGCCGAGCCGCCGCGCGGACCGCTGCACGGGGTGCCGATCGCGGTCAAGGACCTGATCGACACGGTCGACATGCCGACCGGCTACGGGTCGCCGATCTACCGCGGCCATCGCCCCGCCGCCGACGCCTCGTGCGTGGCGCTCGCCCGCGCCGCCGGGGCCGTCGTTCTAGGCAAGACCGTGACCACCGAGTTCGCGACCTTCACCCCCGGCAAGACCGCGAACCCGCGCAACTTGGCCCACACCCCCGGCGGCTCGTCGAGCGGCTCGGCCGCCGCGGTCGCCGACGGCATGGCGCCGCTCGCCTTCGGCACCCAGACCGCGGGATCAGTGATCCGCCCGGCCTCGTTCTGCGGCGTTGCCGGCTACAAGCCGAGCTTCGGCCTGATCGGCCGGGCCGGGGTCAAGCCGCTCGCCGACAGCCTCGACACGGTCGGCGTTCTCGCCCGCACCGTCGAGGACGCGGCGTTCTTCGCCGGGGTGCTGACCGAGCGGCCGGCATTGCGCCATCTCGCCGTGCCGGCGCAAGCGCCGCGCTTCGGCCTCTACCGCACCCCGATGTGGGACGAGGCCGAACCGGCGGCCGCTGCCGCTCTCGACCGGGCGCGGGCGGCGCTCGAACACGCCGGCGCGCGCATCGACGAGATCGCGATCGTGCCCGAGCACCACGGGCTGACCGAGGCGCAGGACAAGATCATGGGGTTCGAGATGGCGCGTTCGCTGGCATATGAGCGGATCCGGCACAGCGCCCTGCTGTCGCCGCGGCTCGCCCAGCAGCTCGACCTCGGGATGGCGGTCGGGGCCGACGAGTACGACGCGGCGCGCGCCCTGGCCGAGACGGCGCGGGCCGGGCTCGGCGGGTTTTTCGGCGATTGCGACGCGATCCTGACGCCGGCCGCGCCGGGCGAGGCGCCGGCGGGCCTCGGCTATACCGGCAACCCGGTGTTCAACCGCATGTGGACCCTGCTCGGCGTGCCGTGCGCGACCGTGCCGGCGCACTGGGGCGAAAGCGGGCTGCCGACCGGGGTTCAGCTCGTCGGGCGGGCGCAGGACGACCCGCGGCTGCTGGCGTGCGCGGCGTTTCTCGAGCGTGCCCTCGCCCAAGCTGCGTGAGAGTGCGGGCTGCATGAACCTCATATTGCGGGCAACGCTCTTGGTCGGCGCCGGCGCCGCGCTGGCCGGCTGCTCGGCGTTCGACCCCTACCCGACCTATCCGCAGCCCGCCGCTGCCGGGGTAAAGGATGCCGGAGCGCGCGTGGCGGTCTGCTACGACGCGGTGGTCAGCTCCAGCGCCGAAGTGCAGAAGACGGCCCAGGATGAATGCGCCCCGAGCACCCACGCCGCGCGCGTCGATACCGACTGGATGCTCGACTATTGCCCGCTGCTGCTCCCGGCGCGGGCCACCTTTGTCTGCTCACCAAAGAAATAGGGCTGCTGTGCCGCCCGGTACCGAACGCTTGCGCGTGACGCCGCCCCGATTTGCCCAGATGTCGATATCGCAGCGGCAGCGGCGGGGCTCGGCCGTGTGCGGCGCCGCCTAGCTTGGCGTCGAGCCGCCTGACCTCCGCCATGCGCGAACGCCCATCAGGGCTTGTGCCGCGATCAGCAGCAATGCCATGCTGCTGGGCTCAGGCACCGCGTCGGGGAGGGTGAGGGCGGTCGACGCCGTCGTCAGATCGAGCCAGTACTGGCCGCCGGTGTTGCCGACCAGGGTGCCCGCTCCATTGCTGCTGATGATGAAGTCGTTTCCGAGAGGGTCGAGAGCGTAGAGGACCCCATCCGTCCCGAAATTGAGCGCGGCGATAAGCGCTGCGCCCGTGCTGGGCAGCTGCCCCAAGGACGTGTTGGCCCCTGTCAGCAGATTGACTTGCACCAAAGATTGGGAGACGGGCGTATCACTGGCGACGTCGATCGTGTTCGGGTTCAGCACCGCCATCGCGCGCACCGGGCCCTGCGAAAAGCTGGTGATCACGGTGGGTGCGGCGGTGGTTGTGTTGATCGCAGATACCGTCGTCGGGCCGTTCGTGTTGCTGAAGTCGGTGCCTATCAAGGTTGTGCCCCTGAAGCCTAGGCCCTCGATGTCGCCCAAGCCGGTGCTGCCGATAAACGTTGCTGCGCCGGTGGTCTTGCTGACGGAATACAGGTTTCCAAGGTAGTCCGTTCCGAACAGGCTGCCCTGAGGCGAGACCGCCAAGCCCTGCAGAAATTGCCCGGTAAAACCGATCGGTGTCGCGGTGGCTGTCGTCAGATCCACGCTGAACAGGGTTTCGGTATTATCTACCGCAAACCCGATCTGGTCGGCCTCAGCACTCCTGACCGAAACGTAGACAATACCGGCGAGAAGCGAGATTGCGATGGTGAGCTTTGTTGATAGTCGCATCGTATCCTCCCTCTCCGCAAAATCCGGCCGGTAACGTTAACATACTTACCTTTTGACGCGCATCCGGCCGATTGACGATCTCTTGACGATCTATCCCTATGATTTTATTGAGAGTTTACGAAACGTTACAAGATCGAATTCAAAACTTTACCCAAAAATGGCTTTTGTGGGGTTTCGGGCGCGATCCCAACCTTGCTATCAAGTTAACCTAAATCGGAGGCGTATGCCCCGGAGCGGGAATTGCGCGATGGAGCGGCGGGCGATCTGCGCGGTAGCGGAGGTGACGGTAAAATTCAGCTGAAATTTCTCTAAATTGGGGCCGCGGGTTGTGGATGCTTGAAATCAGCCACGATCGTTACGCCCGAGCCGAGGAGCGAACACCGATGCGTCGAGACACAGGGACACTCGTAAGAGCGGCTTTCGCAACGGTGCTGGGGGTCCTGAGCGTCCCTCTCGCCGGATCTCCCGGGGTGCATGCGCAGACCCCGCCACCCTACAACCCCTATCCGTCCGGCATTCTCCCGGCCAATTTGGACTCGGAGATATCAAGGGTTCGGCGCGAAGTTCAAACCGTCTTCAATCGCTATTTCGCAGAGTGGCAAGCATTGACGCCGACACCGACTTATGCGGGCAACCCACCAATACTTGTTCCAAACGGATATGACGCACAGCGGATACTAGGAGGCCTATTGAATTTCGACCAGAACATCTCCCCGTTCCGCAACGAAGCTTGTGCTTTTTGCCACATGCCCTATACCGCCTTCAGCGGACCGATCCCGTCGGTCAATCTGACGATGGTCGCGTATCCCGGATCCTATCACTATCGGGCCGCCAAACGCACCGCGCAGCGGTACACGTATTCGCACACGTTCCCCGTGCTCAACTACAACAAGACACAGGGCCTGTTCTTCGGCGGAAACTTCTGGGATGGGCGTGCGACCGGATACAAGCTGCAAACTCCCGACGCCGAACAGGCACAGGGCCCGCCGGTCGATCCCGGGGAAATGAACTTGCCGGACACCGCCTGCATCGCGTGGCGGCTATCCCAGGCGTCGTACCGACCGCTGTTCGAGCTGGTTTGGGGCGCGGATTTCGACATCAATTGGCCCTCCAACACCGAGCAGATCTGCTCCACCCCCCAAGGGGCGTTCCCCACCACCACCACGCCGGTTGCGCTGAGTGCGGTAGACCGCACCAAGGCAACCAATATTTTTGATCACTGGGGGCAGTCGCTCTCATTCCTCGAACGCTCACCCGATATCAGCCCATTCAACTCTAAATTCGACGCCTACCTGAAGGGCACATACACGCTGACGGCGACCGAGATGGCCGGCTACAAATTGTTCAACGGCAAAGGCAACTGCAATTCCTGCCACGTTGACGGACGATCCACCACTCTAACGTCAGGCCAGACCGACACCGGCAACACGGCCAGCGTGGAGCCGCTGTTCACCTGCCACGGCTTTGCCAATGAAGGTCTGCCGCTCAATCCCAGAATTGCGTTGTTCTATGAGAGCAAGCCGGATGCTTTCGGGTTTACCTTCAACCCCGACGGCATGCGCTACCGAGATTTGGGACTCGGCAATTTCCTCAGGAGCGGCCCGCAATCCTTTCCCGATCCCAACCAGCCGGACTGGCTATCGCTGGCGCCGACGGTGGACGGCCAAATGCAGGTGATGACGGCGCGTGATGTGGCGCTGACCCCGCCGCAATGCCCGACCACCGAGGCCGGCCAGACCGCAAACGGGAAGCCGGTCCCGTACTTCCAAAAGGAGTTCTTCCACAACGGCTACATCAAGAGCCTGAAACAACTGGTGCACTTCTATAATACGCGCGACTCGGTGCCGAACCCAAACGGGAATAAAACTTATGCGTTCCCTGTCACCTCAGGGCACTGCCCGGCCGGAACGGTCGAAAGGGTGACCTGCTGGCCGCAACCTGAGGTCCGGAACAACATCGACATGACGACCGGCGCCCTCGGGTTGACGGATACCGAGGAGAACCAGATCGTCGCCTTCATGCAAACGCTGACGGACGGTTTCAACCCGGCCAACCCGACCGTCAGCACTTACAAGAACATCGACACCTTTACCGGCCAGTGCTCGACCACCAGGCCCGGTGAGACGGCATCGAACCAAGGTGATGAGACCATCATCCCCACCTGGAATCTTGCGCAATTCCCGTGTGCGACTGACATCTGCGGTGTCTCGCCGGTGCCCTCGCCGCCGATTCCATAGGACCAGGAGACGTATGGGGCCGCGCGCGAACCCCATACTCCTCTCCCAGGGAACAGCAATGGGGTTTGCTGCATGCACGGACTGCTCGTGAAACTGGCGATCATCGCCGCCGCCGGCAGCCTGCTTTATTCCGGTCCAATCGTCGCTCAGAACCCTCCTCCGCAGAAGAAGGCCGAGCACGTCGAGATCACCAAGGGGCCAGCGCTCGAAATTGCCCACGACGACCTCGCCATCATCAGATGGACCAGCACCAACCCGGGGGGCGACGACGATCATTTCGCCGTCATAAATTATGGGACGGATCCCAAGGATCTGAACCAGACCGCGAAATCGCACATCAGGCTCAACCGTGGCCACGCAGAGACGATCTTCCGGGTGCGCGTGCTCGATCTGAAACCGCAGACCACCTACTACTACAAGGTGACATCGATGGGGGCCGGTGGGCAGAGCGATGGGGTGGAGAGCTCTGTCAACCACTTCACCACACCCGCCCCGGGTCAGGTAACCAGCGCTTACCCGCCACCCGAGTAACGGCAGCTGGTGCGATTTGAGCCGCAGCTTGGCTCGATCCTGGCTCGGCCGCGTCGGCTGCGACACGTCGCCTGATGCCGCAATTCGGCGATATGCTATGTTCGCGTTGTCTTGGTGATCGGGGCGGCGATGGACTACGAAGCCTTTTTCAAGGAGCGGCTCGATGCGCTGCGCGCCGAGGGGCGATACCGCGTCTTCGCCGATCTCGAGCGGCGCTGCGGCGGTTTTCCGCGCGCCTTCGATCATAGGATCGGCGCCGAGGTGACGGTGTGGTGCTCGAACGATTATCTCGGCATGGGGCAGCATCCGGCCGTCCTCGCGGCGATGGCGGAGGCGCTGCATGCGCTCGGCGCCGGCGCCGGGGGCACCCGCAACATCTCGGGCAACAGCCATCTCCACCTGCTGCTGGAGCGCGAGCTCGCCGATCTGCACGGCCGCGACGCGGCGCTGGTCTTCACCTCGGGCTATGTCGCCAATGAAGGGGTGCTGTCGACCCTGGCGCGCGAGCTGCCCGGCACGGTCGTGCTGTCGGACGCGCACAACCACGCCTCGATGATCGCCGGCATCCGCAACAGCCGCGCCGAAAAGCACATTTTCCGTCACAACGACCCGGACGATCTGGCGCGCCTGCTCGATCGGGTGGGCGCGGCTCGGCCCAAGCTCGTGTGCTTCGAATCGGTCTATTCGATGGATGGCGACATCGCCCCGATCGGCGCGCTGTGCGACATGGCCGACCATTTCGGGGCGATGACCTATCTCGACGAGGTCCACGCCGTCGGTCTTTACGGCGCTCGCGGCGGCGGCATCGCCGAGCGCGACGGGGTCATGCACCGCCCGACCGTGATCCAGGGAACCCTCGGCAAGGCGTTCGGCGTGATGGGCGGGTATGTCGCGGGCTCGGCGGCCCTCGTCGACTTTCTGCGCAGCCACGCGGCGGGCTTCATCTTCACCACCGCGCTGCCGCCGGCGCTCGCCGCCGGCGCGCTCGCCAGCATCCGGCATCTGAAGCAGAGCCAGGTCGAGCGCGAGCGCCATCAGGAGCGCGCCGCGCGTCTGAAGCGCCGCCTCGCTGCGGCGGGACTGCCGGTGATGCCGTCGCCGAGCCACATCGTCCCGGTCATGGTCGGCAACGCCGAGCTGTGCAGAGCCGCCTGCGACGCGTTGTTGCAAGACCACCGCATCTACGTCCAGCCGATCAACTTTCCGACCGTGCCGAAAGGCGCCGAGCGCCTGCGCCTGACCCCGACGCCGTTGCACAGCGACGCCGACATCGAGGCGCTGGTGGTGGGGCTGGCCGATGTGTGGGACCGCCTGACCCTGCGCCGCGCCGCCTGATCCGGGGGGCACACGGGTCATGCGGTTCAGCTGGAGGACGGTTCCGAGCGGCCCAACAGATCAAGGTAATGGTCGAGGCTCGCCTCCAGGCGCTCGGCCATCAATGCCTCGTACCCGGCCGGATCGTCACGAAGCTGAAGCGCCTGAAGCGCATCGATGTAGCGCACCCGGTGTTCCGGGCCGAGAACGACAGGCGGATAGCCGGCGCGCATCAGCAGCAGGTTCATCAACAGACGCGCGGTTCGACCGTTGCCGTCGCTGAAGGGGTGGATCGTCACCAGACGGGCATGGGCGGCAAAGGCGGTTTCCGGTCCGGCCGGAACGGCAGCGAGCCAGCGGGCAAAATCGCCCATCAGCGCCGGAATCTCGGCCGGCACCGGGAGCGCCAGCGGCGAACCCGCGATCGTCCGCTGGTGATCGCTGTAACGCCCGGCATCCTCGGGGGCAATCCGCTGCAGGACCAGCCGATGGATCTCGCGGATATCGATCTCGCGGATTGGCTCGCCGCGCGCGGCCAGCTGCCGGACATAGGCCAGCGCGTCACCGTGACCGATTGCTTCGAGGTGATCCTTGAGCGGCTTGCCGCCGATCGTGATCCCTTTTTCGAGCACGATCGCGGTCTCGCTGCGCGTCAGGGTGTTGCCTTCGATCGCGTTCGAGCTCCAGGTCAGCTCGACATCGTACCAGGCGGCGAGTGCGTCGAGACTGCGCCCGGCCAGCGGACGCAGGCGATCGAGCCGCTGTTTCTTTACGTGCAGCCGCTCGCTTCTCTCGGGCATCGCATTCCGCTCAATAAACGTGCTGGCCGCCGTTGACGAAAATTTCGGTTCCGGCGACGTAGGCGGCGTCGTCGCTGCACAGGAAAAAGATCGTGCCGGCGACGTCGGCGGGAACCCCGAGGCGGTTCAACGGGATGCGCGGCAGCAGCACCGCGGTCTCGGGCGACAGCATCGCCGTCTCGATCTCGCCCGGCGCGACCGCGTTGACCCGGACGCCGAGCCGGGCAAAGTCGACGGCCATCTCGCGGGTCAACGCCGACAAGGCCGCTTTCGAGGTCGAATAAGCCGAGCCGGCGAACGGATGCACGTGATGCCCGGCGATCGAGGTGATGTTGACGACGGCCCCCTTGCCGCGCGCCAGCGCCGACGCAAAGGCACGGGACAAGGTCAGCGGCACGAAGAAATTGAGATGAAATACCCGGTGCCAATCGCTGATCTCGCCGTTGAGGCTGCCGAGCCGCTCTCCGCTCGGCGATTTGGGCGATACCCCGGCATTGTTGACCAGCGCGTGCAGCGGACCATTCAGATAGTCCTTGGCCTCGGCGATGAAGCGGTCGAGGTCGACAGGGTCGCCGAGATCGGCGGTGATGTGATGGGTCCAGTTCGGGTCGCGCCGGCACTCCGGCGGCACCGCGTCGCGCGAGCAGGTGATGACCCGCCAGCCCGCGTCGCTGAAGCGCTTGACCGTCGCATGCCCGATCCCGCGGCTGGCGCCGGTCAGCAGCAATACCTTGCGCTCGCCGCTCATCGCGCCCCGACCCGTCGCGGAAAGCTCGAGCGCGGCTCCTCGACCCCTTCGGGATCCTGGTGGATCATGATCTCGGCGTTCGGATAGGCGGCGCGCAGCCGTTCCTCGACTTCGTCGGAGATCACGTGCGCCCGCGCCAAGCTGATGTCGCCGTCCATCTCGATGTGGATCTGGATAAACGCCGTCGGCCCCGCCACCCGGGTGCGCAGATCGTGCGCGGCGGCCACCTCGGGGTGCGATTGAGCGATCGCACGGATCTTTTCGCGCTCGTCGTCGGGCAATTCGCGGTCCATCAGCTGGACCAGGGACAGACGCGCCAGACGCGCCGCGGAATAGATAATCCAGACCCCGATGGCGGCCCCGAACAACGGATCGAGGACGCTCAGGCCGAAGGTGCCGCTGAGGATCAGCGCCGCGATCACGCTGATGTTCAACATCAGGTCGCTGCGGTAGTGCAGCTCGTCGGCGGTGATCGCGATCGACCCGGTGCGGCTCACGACGTAGCGCTGGTATAGAACGAGCGCGATCGTCACCACGATCGAAAACGCCATCACCGCGATCCCCGCCGGCGGGTTCTCGACCGCGACCGGCTGGATCAGCCGGCGCACCGCCTCGGCCAGCAGCAACAGCGCGCTGCCGGTGATAAAGGCGGACTGCCCGAGCACGGCGAGCGGCTCGGCCTTGCCGTGGCCAAAGCGATGCTCGCGATCGGCCGGGGTCAGCGCATGCCGCACCGCGATCAGATTGACGATCGAGGCGACGATGTCGAGCAAGGAGTTGATCAGGCTCGACAGCAGCGCCACCGACCCGGTTTCGAGCCACGCCGCGAATTTGGCCGCGATCAGCAAGGACGCCGCCGCGACCGAGGCATAGGTCGCCCATCGCCGCAGGCGGTTCGCCGCCGGTCCGTGCATCACGGGAAAAGCCGTCCCCGCCGCCATCCGTCGCCCTCGCGAACAAACAACCAACGGTCATGCAGGCGGGAGGCCCGCTCCTGCCAGAACTCGATCCGCTGCGGCACCACCCGAAAGCCCGACCAGTATGGCGGGCGCGGCACCTCGGCCTCGCCGAAACGGCGGGCGAAATCCTCGACCCGGCGCTCGAGCTCCCCGCGGCCTTCGAGCGGGCGCGACTGGTCCGAGGCCCAGGCGCCGATCCGGCTGTCGCGCGGCCGGCTGGCGAAATACGCGTCCGCCTCCTCCAGCGAAACCGGCTCGACCGGGCCCTCGATCCGCACCTGGCGGCGCAGCGACTTCCACAGGAAGCATAGCGCCGCCCGCGGGTTGCCGAACAGCTCCGCCGATTTGCGGCTCTCCAAATTCGTGTAGAAGACGAACCCGCCCGCATCGAACCCCTTCAGCAGCACGGCCCGCGCCGACGGCTGGCCGTCACGGGTCGCGGTGGCCAGCGTCATCGCATGGGCATCCTGCTCGCATTCGCGGGCCGCGGCGAACCAGCGCGCGAACGGCGCCAGCGGTTCGGTGTCGGCGATGTCGTCCATGGCGCGATTCCCGGCCCGATTCCCGTGCTCTATTCCGACGCGACTTTTTGCGCGCCTGCCTCGGCCGGGCGCCACCGATCGCGCCGGCGCCCGCCGGGGTCGAGGGTCTCGGCGATCAGCAAGCCGATCGTCATCTGCATTGCCGCAGCCTCGGCCCTGACGATCCGCTCCATCGCCGGGGCGACCTGCCGCTGCCACGGGGCCGAAGCCGGCTCGATCCAGCTGCCGGCAAAAGGCAGGTGCAGCGCGTGGTAAAGGTCGCGGACGGTCGCGGTATCGGGGTTCCAGGCCAGCACCCAGCTTCCTCCTTGCGTATGCGCGGTAAAGCCGGCCTCGGTCAGCGGCTTCAAATGCTCGTCGGCGACCGTCGTCGCAACCCCGAGCTCGCCGGCGAGCGCAGCCGTCGTCAGCACCGCGCCCGAGCGTTGCGCCCGCGCCAGCGCGGCGATCAGAGCCAGGCTCAGGCCGAGCTTGACCCCGCCCGCCGAGGCCTTGCCGATCCGCTCGTCGATCCGCCAATGCGGCAGGGCAGCCGCAGCCTCCGCCCCGAGCAGCACCGCCATCCACGAAATATACATCCACAGCAGAAAGATCGGGATCGCCGCGAGAGCGCCGTAGACGGTCTGATAATAGGACATCGCGCCGATATAGATCGTAAACCCGATTTTCAGGATCTCGATTGCCGTGGTCGCGATCAGAGCGCCGAGCGCCGCGTCGCGCCAGCGCACCGCGCAGTTCGGGATCAGCCCGTAGAGCAAGGTCAGGGCGACGAATTCGAGTAGTGCCGGCACCGCCCGCGCGAGCCCGTGCAGCCAGCCGCTCTCGATCCACTGGAAGGCTTCCTGGCTGAACCCGGCATGACGGGCCGCGATCTCGAAATAGGTCGACAAGGACAGGCTGAGGCCGACCAGCAGCGGCCCGAGCGTGATCAGCGTCCAGTAGGCGAGGACGCGTTGCCCCCACGGACGCGGCGAGGTGACCCGCCAGATGATGTTGAGCTGGTCTTCGACCGTGACCAGCAGCAGAACCCCGGTGGCGGCGATGCCGATGACGCCGATCGCCGTCGTCTGCGCCGCCGAATTGGCGAAGGCTCGGAACCACCATGCCGCCTGCTCGCCGATCGACGGAATGAAGTTCTTGAACACCAGCGCCAGGAGCTGATCGTGCACCTGTCCGAAGATCGGAAAGACCGACAGCGAACCTAGCGCGATGGCCGCCAGCGGCACCAAGGAGACCAGTGCGGTATAGCTGAGCGCGCCGGCGGCGGCGAAACAGCCATCGCCGTTGAACCGGCGCAGCGCGTATAGCACGAAGGCGGTCGGCGTCGCGGCGCTCCGCCTCAGCCTGCCGCCGCGTCCTGTCGCCCGGCTCTCCTCCGCCACCGGCATCATCCCGGAAACCTCGCAGCGTCCCGTCGGGTAAACACGGCGACGCACCGCAATTATCCGCCGCTTGCCGCCGCGGCGCCAGCACGGAGCGGGCCGGGCCGGCCAATGGCCCTCCTCGCCGCGTTCGTGTAGGATGCGATCGGCCGCGAGGAATGGGGAAGACGATGCCGCTGATGGCGGGTAAGCAGGGCCTGATCATGGGTGTCGCCAACGCGCGGTCGATTGCCTGGGGCATAGCCAAGGCGCTGCACGGCAGCGGCGCGGCATTGGCCTTCACCTATCAGGGCGAGGCGCTCGGCAAGCGGGTGCGCCCGCTCGCGCTCAGCGTTGACAGCGACTTCGTCCTCGAGGCCGATGTCACCTCGGCGCAGAGCCTCGACGCGGTTTTCGCGGCATTGGCGCAGCGTTGGGGCCGGCTCGATTTCGTCGTCCATGCCATCGCCTTCTCCGACAGCGACGAGCTGAAGGGGAAATACCTGCACACGACGCGGACCAATTTTCTGCGCACCCTGGAAATCTCCTGCTACTCGTTCACCGATGTCTGCCGCCGCGCGGCGCCGCTTATGACCGGCGGCGGGAGCCTCTTGACTCTGACCTATTCGGGCGCCGAGCGGGTCATGCCGCACTACAACGTGATGGGCGTCGCCAAGGCCGCGCTCGAGGCCAGCGTGCGCTATCTCGCCGTCGACCTCGGCGGCGACAACATCCGGGTCAACGCGATTTCGGCCGGTCCGATCAAGACCTTGGCCGCCTCGGGCATCGGCGATTTCCGCTATATCCTGAAGTGGAACGAGCTGAACTCGCCGTTGAAGCGCAATGTCACGATCGAGGATGTCGGCGGCGCCGGGCTCTATCTGTTGAGCGACCTTTCGGCCGGGGTCAGCGGCGAGGTCCATCACGTCGACTGCGGCTATCATGTGGTCGGCATGAAGGCCGTCGACGCCCCCGACATCTCGGTGGTGTAATGCGATCGAAAATCGAAGGGGAATGCCATGCCCCGACAGCTAGTTTTCAGCGGCCGTACGTGCGCGTAAATGAAGCGATATTGTGGGAGCGAGCGAACCGGAGAGACGATCCGAGGCACATCTTTTATGAGGCAATGTTTGAAAACGACTCACACAAAGCGTACGACGCGGCGGCCGGTACTAAAAGGGCATTAGATGAGACCGATAACCCGCCCCGCCTCGTAAGCGGCCCCGGTGAAATCCGATGTCCGCGCAATGACCGCGGTTGGATCGAGGACGCAAGCGTCGCCCAGGGGGACTCCATGTGCGAGCCCCTGCACCCGGCTTCCCGCTTGTGCGCAGGGCTGCCCGATAAAATAGAGCACCATCTGCTGAGGTACCATAGGCGCATAAACCTCTTGGCCGGGCTTGACCCGGCCACCCACGTCTTCAAAGCCCAAACTGGCTTGCGGGGAAGACGTGGTTGCGCGGGTCAAGCCCGCGCAAGGCGGATTTTTTATCAGGAGCCGTAGCGTTATGGCCGGCAACTCGTTCGGAACCCTGTTCCGCTTCACCACCTGGGGCGAGAGCCACGGGCCGGCGATCGGCGTCGTCGTCGACGGGGCGCCGCCGCGGCTGCCGCTGGCCGAGCCCGACATCCAGCACTGGCTCGACAAGCGCAAGCCCGGCCAGTCGCGCTTTACGACGCAGCGCCGCGAGGACGACCTCGTCCGCATCATGAGCGGCGTGTTCGACGGGGTGACGACCGGGACCCCGATCCAGCTCTTGATCGAAAACACCGACCAGCGCTCCAAGGACTACCGCAACATCGCCGACCGCTTTCGCCCCGGACACGCCGATTATACCTATTGGAAGAAGTACGGGGTGCGCGACTATCGCGGCGGCGGCCGCGCCTCGGCGCGCGAGACTGCCTCGCGGGTCGCCGCCGGGGCGGTGGCGCGCCGGATCCTCGGCGCCGGGGTGACGATCCGCGGCGCGCTGGTCCAGATCGGCCCGCACCGGATCGACCGCGACGCCTGGGATTGGCGGGCGGTCGGGGACAACCCGTTCTGGTGCCCCGATGCGGCGATGGCGCTGCGCTGGGCCGATTACCTCGATGGCGTGCGCAAGGCCGGCTCCTCGGCGGGGGCGGTCATCGAGATCGTCGCCAGCGGCGTGCCCCCCGGGCTCGGCGAACCGGTTTACGACAAGCTCGACGGCGATCTCGCGCGCGCCTTGATGACGATCAATGCGGTCAAGGGGGTCGAGATCGGCGCCGGGTTCGGCGCCGCCGCGCTCAAGGGCGAGGACAATGCCGACGAGATGCGGATGCGGGACGGCCAGGTCGTCTTCCTGTCGAACTACGCCGGCGGCATCCTCGGCGGGATCTCGACCGGGCAGGACATCGTCGCCCGGTTCGCGGTCAAGCCGACGAGCTCGATCCTGACCCCGATGCGCACCGTCGACATCGACGGCAACGAGGTCGAGATCGCCACTCACGGCCGGCACGACCCCTGCGTCGGCATCCGCGCCGTCCCGGTCGGCGAGGCGATGATGGCGTGCGTGCTGGCCGATCACCTGCTGCGCCATCGCGCGCTGGGCGCGGATTTCTGACCCATGCGCCGTCTCATCGTCGGCTTTTTTGCCGCGATCGGGATTCTGGCGGTGCTGCTCGTCGTCGGCCTCGCCTTGGTGGTCGTCAGGCTGAAGCCGGCGGCGCCCGCGCTCCCCGCCAACATCATTCTCTCGGTCGACCTGACCCGAGGGCTCGCCGAGGGGCCGGGCGAGGAAGGCTGGCTCAGGCTGATCGGCGGCGGCAAGCCGAATCTGCGCGACTTTCTCGACGCGCTCGAGGCCGCCGGCGCCGATCCGCGGGTCAAGGGGCTGCTCGCCCGGGTCGGCGACGACGAATTCGGCCTCGCCGCGAGCCAGGAAGTGCGCGAGGCGATCGCCGCGTTCCGCGCCAAAGGCAAGTTCACAATGGCGTTCGCCGACAGCTTTGGCGAGTTCGGCGGCGGCACGCGCCCGTATTATCTGGCGACCGCGTTCGACCAGATCTGGCTGCAGCCGATGGGCAGCCTCGGACTGACCGGGCTCTATGCCGAGACCACCTTTTTCAAGGGCACCCTCGATTTGCTGGGGATCGTCCCCGAATTCGACCATCGCGGCCGCTACAAGACCGCGGCCAACATTCTGACCGAAACCAAGATGACTTCGGGCCAGCGCGAAGAGGTCGACGATCTGCTCGCCTCGGTCTCGGCGCAGGTCGTCGACGGCATCGTCAAAACCCGCAGGCTGTCGCCGGACGCGGTGCGCGCGGCGATCGACCGCGGGCCTCTGCTCGCCGGCGAAGCGCTGCGGGCAAAGCTCGTTGACCGCCTCGGCTATCGCGACGATGTCATTGCCGCGGCCCACAAAGCCGCCGGGTCCGACGCCGAGTTGACCGGGGTGTCGACCTATCTCGACCGCGTCGGCCATCCGCACGGCAGGGGTGAGAGGATCGCGCTGATCTACGGCTCGGGGCTGATCGTGCGCGGCAGCGGCTCGGCCGGTCCGCTGTCCGGATCGGAGGAGATGGCGGCGGGCGAGATCACCAGGGCATTTCGCGCGGCGGTGCGCGACCCCGAGGTGCGCGCGATCCTGTTCCGCATCGACAGCCCCGGCGGCTCGGTCGTCGCCTCGGAGACGATCTGGCACGATGTCGTGTTCGCCCGCGAGCGCGGCAAGCCGGTGATCGTGTCGATGGGCGATGTGGCCGGCTCGGGCGGCTACTACGTCGCCGCCCCGGCCGACAAGATCGTCGCCGAGCCGGCCACCCTGACCGGCTCGATCGGCGTGCTGGCCGGCAAGCTGGTCGTCGCGGACCTGCTCAAAAAGCTCGGTGTCTCGACCGATTCGGCGCAGTTCGGCGCCAATGCGGCGATGCTCAGCGCCACCTCGGGCTTCTCGCCGGTCGCCCGCTCGCGCCTCGAGGCCTTTCTCGACGCGACCTACCAGGGCTTCAAGGATCATGTCGCCGCCGGCCGCCACATGACCCCCGAGGCGGTCGAGGCGGTCGCCAAAGGCCGCGTGTGGTCGGGCGAGGAGGCCAAGGCGCGCGGCCTCGTCGACGCGCTCGGCGGTTACGGCGTGGCGCTCCGCCTCGCCAAGGAGGCGGCCGGAATCCCGACCGACGCTCCATTCCAGCTGACCGTCTTCCCGCGCGAAGAAGGGCCGGTCGCGTTCCTCTACCGGCACCTCGCCGGCGACGAACGCGAAGACGACGGCCCCGGCGTGAGCTCGCTCGGACACGCGATCGAAGTGCTGCAGCGGATCGCAGCAATCATCGACGGTCCAGGCGTCCTGACCATGCCCCCGATCGGCCAGCCGCGATAGCCGCGGCCATTGATTTCGCCGCGCAGGCTCATCGCCTGCCCGGGCGTTCCGGCGCGGACCGCATTTCGCCCGCCACCTTCACCCGCACGCGCAGAGCGTTCCCCGGCAGATAGGCGAGCGGCATGTCTTCGATATCGACCGCCTGCAGGCTCGCGGGGTCGGCGCCGGCGGCAACGGCGCGCTCCCTCGCCTGCGCCTCGGCCGCTAGGATCGCCTCCTCGCGGTCGAGGTCGCGGTAGATCTGGTCGGTTTCGCCGCTGATTTGGGCGATCGCCGCGCCGACCGCGTTGGCGCAGTCCCCGTGCGGGACCCGGATCACCTGCGACACCCCGGCGAGCCGGTCGGGCACCAGGAACGCGCCGCCGCCGACCGCGATCAGCGGCTGATCGCCGGCCTCGGTTTTGATCCGGTCGACCGCATCCTCGATCTTGCCGCGCGCGATTTCGAGCACCCCGAGCGCGAGTTCGCCCGGCAGGCCCGCCACCCGGCCGGGATCGCCGATGTCGACGACGCCGGCCGCGACCGCCGCATCGGTCGCGGTCAGGGTCTCGCCGCCGAACACCAGCGCGTCGCGGGTCAGCCGATAGCCGACGCTCCGCGGTCCGACCGCTAGCGGATCGCGCTCGACCAGACTGCCGCCGCCGAGCCCGATCGACAGCAGGTCCGGCATGCGGAACAGGGTGCGCACCCCGCCGATTTCGACGACCGAGTTGGCCTCGCGCGGAAACCCGCGGCGGAGCGCGCCGACATCGGTCGAGGTGCCGCCGACATCGATCACCATCGCATCGGCGAGGCCCGACAGAAACGCTGCACCCCGCATCGAATTGGTCGCCCCCGAGGCAAAGCTCATGACCGGCAGCGCCGTCGCGACCCCGGCCGCCATCACCGTCCCGTCGTTCTGGGTCAGATAGAGCGGCGCCGTGATACCGCTCGCCGCGATCGCCGCGGTAAAGCCGGCGACGGTCGAACGCGCCAGCGCGACCAGCGCCGCGTTCAGCAGCGCCGCGTTCTCGCGTTCGAGCAGCCCGATGCGGCCGAGATCGCGCGACAGGGTCACGGCCGCTTGCGGGCACTCTTCGCGCAGAATTGCGGCGGCCCGCTCCTCGCAGGACGGATCGAGCGGCGAGAAGATCGCGGCGACCGCGACCGAGCGGATGCCGCTTTCGCAGATCCGCCGCGCCGCCCGGCGCATGCCGGCCTCGTCGAACGGCACGATCGGCCGGCCATCGTAATCATGGCCGCCTTCGAGCATGAACACCTCGCCGCGCACCAATTCGGCGAGATCCTCCGGCCAGTCGCAGAACGGCGGCAACGAGGCTGCGGCCGGCAATCCGATCCGCACCGCCGCGACCCGCGCCAGCCCCTGCCGCTGCACCACCGCATTGACGAAATGCGTCGTCCCGATGACGACCCCGTCGATCGTTCCGCCCGCGACCTCGGGATGCGCCGTGAGTTCGGCGAGCGCGTTCACGATGCCGGTCGTGATATCCGCCGTCGTCGGCGTCTTGACCGCATGCACGACCTGCCCATCGGCGAGCAGCACCGCATCGGTATTCGTCCCCCCGACATCGATGCCGATGCGGCGCATCGGTGCGGGCATGCGAGCTCCTGATCGATAGCCGGCTCCGGCTGCAGCTGATACCATAGTTGAGTGCGCCGGAATC
The DNA here is from genome assembly GCA_963703855.1 of uncultured Alphaproteobacteria bacterium. Classification (GTDB taxonomy): domain Bacteria; phylum Pseudomonadota; class Alphaproteobacteria; order ATCC43930; family CGMCC-115725; genus AP-15. Next base: position 176,493 of record CAVPFW010000026.1, on the reverse strand, counting down.
TGCAGCGGCCCGGCCGGCAAGAATTCAGCGGCGGGCTCGGCCCCGCTTCTCCAAAGTAGCCTGCTCCAAACCTTCGCGGATAAAGCGCGTGTAGGGAACGCCGCGCGCCTTGGCGCGGGCCTTCACGGCGTCGAGCAGCGGGACCGGAAGCCGCATGTTGAGACGCGCGGCCTTGGTCTGAAATTCAAACTTCACGGGCTTGAATTGCGAGAAATCGAGGTCGGACAAGTCCTCCTCAAGAAAAGATTCGGCCTCTTGATCTGTGGTCATTCTAGGAACTTTGCGCCTCATCGTCCTCGATCTCCTTCGCATGCCATACTTTACACCGTACGAATGTACGTACATATGCAAGCCATCTCCGTGGTTTTCCGCAGCGAAAGAGGGGGAAGCCGGGACAAGTAAAACCCTGTGCTGAAGCAATGCCGTTCGAGAGGTGCCCGGAATCCGTTTCGAATTCGTTGAAAAATATTTTCAGAATGCACGTTACCGATGGGCAACTGCCGGGATCGGCGTTCGGCGCGTCAGGTCGTGGTGGATCACCGCAATGCCGTCGGCGCGATCAGTGTTCTTGCCTCTCCACCATCCTTCTTTGCCGGTCGCGGCATCGCGCTCGATCCGGGCAGGCTCGTCGGCGCGGTCGAGCTTCCCCGCTGCTGGCCTGGACTGCCCGGCTCGAACACCGAGCGGAAGTCGAGGTCGTAGCCGAAGGCGCGCGGGCCGACGTGGTCGAGGCCTTTCGGCGTCAGGAATACCGGCGGGGCCGGCAAGGCGACGACCGTGACCCGCCGGCCGTACCGGATCGTCTCGGTGCCGCAGGCCTCGCCCGACACGGCGTCGAGCACGCAGATCAGGTCGGGCGACATCGCGATCGGCTCGCCGTCGCGCCAAGCCACGGCCCATTCGTTCTGAAACGCGATTTCGAGCCGCGAGCCGCGATCCTGGTCGAGCCCATCGATCACGGCGCGGCCGCGCAGAAACCCCTCGGTCGTGCGCCGGGCGACATCGACGACCTTGCCGCCGAACAGGCGCTTGCCGTGCGCCTCGTCGAGCACCGCGGCGACCGGGTCCTCGTGGCGGCGCTGCGCCGCGCGCACCCGGCGGCCGATGCCGATCGCCTTCGACACGGTGAAATGGATGCCCCATTCCTTGACCTCGGCACCCGTGCGCGGCGCTTTGCAGGTCGAGGCGATCGAGCCCATCTCGACGCAGATCCTGCGGCTCGCCCGTTCCATCCATTGCCAATTCGGGACCTTGGTCACGACCGCCTCGATGCCGCGCGGGTCGTACAGCACACAGGGATAGGGGCGCAGATCGCCGACCGCGACGCTGGTCATCTGCGCCTCGGGATAGGCGCGGCCCATGGTGTCGGCGTCGACCACCGGCAGCCCCAGATGCGCCGCCGCCATCAACGGCTGGATGCCGTTGCCGCCGCCGATCTCGAGCGACATGACGGCGCGGAACTTTGCTCCGAGCAGCCCTTCCTGGATCTCGACCGCGCGCGCGACGTTGCGGCTGTCGGCGAGGCGCTCCTGGCCCACCAGCGGCGCCCCCATGTTCGAGACCACCGCCACCCAATCCTCATCGGCGAGGTCCAAGGGCGACATCAGCCCCACCCGCCGCCCCTCGGCATAGAGCCGGCGCATGTTGAGGAGCCCGAGATAGGGGCTGCCGCCGCCGCCGGTGCCGAGGATCCAGGCGCCGACCGCCAATGCCTCGATGTCGTCGAGGGCGATCGGACCAGCCGAGCTCGTGCCGGTCGCGTTATGCCGAGGCACGAGGCTCAGCGGGCGAGATCGCTGACCAGCGAAAACGCCGAGTTGCGGCCGACCTGCCCGCGATAGACCTGCAGATTTTCGAGCACCCGCTGCACATAGAGCCGGGTCTCGTCGATCGGGATGGTCTCGATCCAGTCGACCATGTCGATCCGGCCGCCGCGCGGGTCTCCGTACTCGGCGAGCCACTGCCGGACCCGGCCGGGACCCGCATTGTAGGCGGCGATCGACAGCGCATAGGAGCCCCCGAAATCGTCGATCAGATGCTCGAGATAGCCGCGGCCGAGAGCGACGTTGTAGAGCCCGTCCATGGTCAGCCTCGGGAACGAGATCGGCAGCTGCAGCCTGACGGCCATAAAGCTCGCGGTCGCCGGCATCAGCTGCATCAGGCCGCGTGCCCCCGCCGGGCTGACCGCGTCGGGTGCGAACGCGCTTTCCTGGCGCACGATCGCGAACAGCAGCGCGTTTTCGGTGGTGCCGCCGGCGGGCAGCGGTATGATCGGATAGCCGTGGATCATCAGCGGCGTCCCGGCCGCGATTGCGCGCTTGGCCACCGCGATCGCCAGGTCGATATGCCCGTTCTGCTCGGCCAGGGCGGCGAGCATTGCAAACCCGGTCGGGGTCGCCGCCCCGTCCGCCAGATGCAGCAGAAACGTTTTGCTGTGCTCGCGGTCGCCGAGCGCGAAAAAGACCCGAGCGGCGCGAACGACCTCGTTGCTCTCGAACGCCGCGCGCTCGGCCCCATCGGGCACCGGCTCGGCCACCGGATGCGGCGGCGCGTCGTCCCCGAGCTGGTGCGCCGCGAGCTGGCCGTAAAAAGTCGCCATGTGCTCGGCCCCGGCCGCGTACCATTTGTGGGCGAGATCCGATTTCGCCTCGGCCTCGGCCGCGCGACCGCCCCAATAGCCCGCCCGCGCCTTGGCGTAGGGCGTGTCGGCGCGGGTCAGGATATGCGAGAAATGGTCGAAGGCGAGGGCCGGCTGCTTCATGAAGCGCAGCGCGATGTAGCCCAGCAGAAATTCGGCGTCGGAATAGGCCCCGCCTTCGAGGGCGCCATGCTGAGCGGCGATGCGATAGGCGAGATCGGCGTTGCCGCCGACCAGCAGCCGGCGGGCGATGATCTCGCGCTCATGCCACCAGGCCGAGGGCCGCACCGGATCGCCGGGGTCGCCCTGGAGAATTTCGACCGCGCCGTCGATCATGTCCTTTTCGCGCCGCCAGCGCAGCTCTTCGTAGCGCAGTCCAGGCTCGGAGCGCAGTTGCGCCGGGACGCGGGCGACCACCATCTCGGCGGCCGCGGCCTGCATGGCGAGCGCCAGCCGCGCCTCCCCCACCGCCCGCCAGTCCGGCGGAACTCGCGCCAGCAGGCGCCGCGCCGCCTCGGTCCTGCCGTCCCACAGCAGCCGGTCGAGCCGGCTCTCGTCGTCTTCGGGGCGAATCGCCGGGGCGTGGCGGGCGAGAAAGCCCTTCTCGTCGAGGGCGTTGAAATCGGCGTCGATCCACGCCGCCCGCAATGCCGCGGTGCCGCCGGCGACGTCGCCGGAGTTCAGCAGGATCTCGGCGGCGCGCACCCGCCCGGCGGCGCTGACTGGGGGATAGCGCTTGAGCCAGTCGGCGGCGACCATATCGGTCTCGCCCGACAGCGCTTCCTCGGCGTGCTTGCACAGTGCTTTCTGGTGTGGCCAGTCCGGGTTCTTTTCGATGAACTCGGCGATTTCGGCAAACCGGCCGGGGGCGCCGGGGCTGGCGTAGTCCAGCCAGCGCAGCATTTTGAGCGGCAGTGGGTCCTTGATCGGCGCGGCGTCGGCATAGGCCCGGCCCCAATCGCCCGCCTGGGCCGCGGCGAATGCCGCGCGGGTGATGCCCAGATCCGTTTCGGACAGCGCCTGCGCGCAGGCGGCGCCAGCCAGGGCAATCGTCAGGGCGAGAGACAGCAACAGGCGATTTAGAGCGAGCAAGGTTGGCCCCCCTTCCTTGCCGGGTCAAAGATGAGGCAAGACCATTACGAGGTTTCGCCGGGCGGGGCAAGCGCGCTGGCCGGCCGGGCGCCGCGGCCCGCGACGGCTATGGCATGCCGCTGATGTTGAAGCGCGCCTCCCTCGGGACTATCGTGCCTTCGAGAGGCCGCATCCCGGGAGGAAACGATGTTCAAGGGATCGTTCGTCGCGCTGATCACGCCCTTCCGCGACGGAGGGGTCGACGAGAACGCGTTTCAGGATTTCGTCGCCTGGCAAGTCGAGCAGGGCACTCGCGGCCTGGTCCCGACCGGGACCACCGGCGAGACCCCGACCCTCAGCCACGACGAGCAGGAGCGGGTCATTTCGCTGTGCGCCGAGGTCGCGAACGGCCGGGTCCCGGTCGTCGCCGGAACCGGGACGAACTCGACCGCGCACACGATCGAGCTGACGCGCATGGCCAAGGCGGCCGGCGCTACGGCGGCGCTGATCGTATGCCCCTATTACAACAAGCCGACCCAGGAGGGGCTCTACCAGCACTTCAAGGCGATCCACGACGCGGTCGATATGCCGATCGTGATCTACAACATTCCCGGCCGCTCGGCGGTCGACATGACCAACGCGACGATGGCGCGTCTGGCCAAATTGCCCAATATCGTCGGGGTCAAGGACGCGACCAACGACCTCGCCCGGCCGTTGCGGATGCGGATCGAGATCGGCGCCGAATTCGCTTTGCTGTCCGGCGAGGACGCGACCGCGGTCGCCTATCTCGCGCAGGGCGGCGACGGCTGCATCTCGGTGACCGCCAACGTCGCGCCGCGGCTGCTGGCCGAAATGCACGCGGCCTGGCAAAAGGGCGAGGTCGAGACCGTCCGCCGCATCAATGAGCGGCTGATCCCGCTGCACGACGCGCTGTTCGCCGAAACCAGCCCGGCCCCGGTCAAATACGCGGCCTCGCTGCTGGGCAAATGCGAGCCGAGGGTGCGCCAGCCATTGTGGCCGATCATGCCGGAGACCGAGGAGCGGGTGGCGCGGGCGATGCGCGGCGCGGGCCTCCTCAACTGAGGGCCCCGCGGGTGCGGCGCCGGCGATGAGGGCGGCCGACCGCTACGTCGCGCAGAACCGGCGGGCGCGCCACGATTATGTAATCGAGGACACCCTCGAGGCCGGTCTCGTGCTGCACGGCACCGAGGTCAAGGTGCTGCGCAAAGGCCAGGCCAGCATCGCCGAAGCCTACGCGAACGAGAGCGGCGGCGAACTGTTTCTGCTCAACGCCAACATCCCGGAATACGCCGCCTCGGCGCATTTCAATCATGAGCCGCGGCGGCCGCGAAAGCTGCTGCTGCACCGCAAGGAGATGAACCGCCTGCTCGGCGCAATCCGGCGCGAGGGGGTGACGATCGTGCCGTTGTCGATCTATTTCAACGAGCGCGGGCGGGCCAAGGTCGCGCTCGGCCTCGCCCGCGGCAAGCGCAAGGCCGACAAGCGCGAAGCCGAAAAGGCCCGCGACTGGCAGCGCAGCCGCGCCCGCATCCTGCGCGAGCGCAACGACGCCTAGTGCTCGGAAACCAGATGGTGCAGTGCCGACCCCCATTGTCATACCCGGCCTTGTCCGGGTATCCACGGACGCTGGCGAGGCCGGTCCGCAGCCCGTGGATGGCCGGGTCAAGCCCACGGCTGTCCGGTTTAGCAAATCGGGTTGCGAGATGATACCCCGCCTCAACCGGCAATACTCCGTGACCGGGCTTGACCCGGTCATCCACGTCTCCTCCTTGCAAGGCCGGATCGGTTTCAAGACGTGGACGGCCGGGTCAAGCCCGGCCGAGGGGCTCTTTTATTACCGGGAACGGACGGAACTCATCGAAAAGACCTCAACCGGACAACCGTGAGTCAAGCCCGGCCATGACGTGGTGACGCTGCCGTTTGCACCTGGGATGCAGGCCGAGGCCGCCAAGCCACCCCCACGGGTCAAAAATGGATTTCGTACTCGGCCTGCCAGCGCAGGGTTTCGCGCGGCGCGGCCGGCCTTATGCCGAACAGAATGCCGCCGTTCCATTTGAGATCGCCCGGGCCGAACTTGTGGATGGTGCCGAACAGCTGCGGGCCGATGCGGTTATCCTGTGGCCATCCTGAATTGAAGCCGTCAAACCCGCTCGGCTGGCCGTAGGCTTGAAAGCCCGGCTCGACCGGCGTGCCGAGGGCGATGCGTGTTTCCCAGGCGTACATGAAGGCCGGGCGCCCCGATGCGAAATGGCCGATGTCCTTTGCCATAAACAGGTTGACGGTATTGATCGTCCCGAAGATTTCCTTGCGGAATATTGGGCCAAAGGTGGTTTCATCGGCGGTGGCCGGCAGCGTGGTTTTGCCGAATTCGGCGAAAAACCCGGCATCGAGCCAATACTGGCCGCGTTCGGTGAACTGCAGGACATTCTCCCACACCACCTGGCTGAAATTGACCGATTGCCCGGGGCCGGGAGACCGCTCCTGAGCGAGCTCGAGCTCGGTGCGCCAGAAGCCGTTGACCCCATATTCGAATTCTTCGACAAAGCTCGCCTCGCCGCTGTGGGCGGCGAGCGGGTCATGGCCGATGTCACCGATCGGCTCGATCGCGAACTCACCGGTTTCGGCGTCGGGATAGACCACCCGGAAATCCGCCGCTGCCGGAACCGCGACGGCCACGCCGACGGCAGCGCCGGCAAAGAATGACCATATGCCAATGCGACGCATTCGCATCTCCAAACGAAGTCTCTGCGCGCGTGGTGGAGCCGAAGCTGCGCGGCGGTGGGGGCCGGGGCGTCAGTTCAAATCGAAGCCGTCGCGCGCGGTCGGCCAGGCGAGCTGCCCTGACCCGGCGCGAGCAGTCGCATCAACGTGCCGATAACGACGAGAGTCGACAGGTAGAACACCACCTGGATGCCGGCCGGCTGCGCGGAATAACCGATCAGCACGTGCAGCAGCACGCCGAGCATGCTCCTCTCGCCGAGGATCGAGGACGTGTCCCAGAGGTCGTTGCCGAGCGAGGGCAGCAGGTTCGCCTGCATCAGAAAGGCGGCACCCTGCGAGGCCAGGCCGGCGGCGAGCAGCAGGATCAGCCAGCTCGTCACCGTAAACAGCCGGCGCAGCGGGATGGCGAGGAGCCCGAAATAGATGACCGCGCCGATGACGGCGCCGCCGATCAGGCCGACGATGCCGCCGGCCAACATGCCGAGGCCGCCGACGCCGGACCCGACGGCAATGCCGTAGAGAAAGAGGACGACTTCCGAGCCTTCGCGCAGCACCGCGATGCCGACCACCACGGCCAGCGCGTAGAGCGGTCGGCTGCCGCCCAATACCGCCCTGCCGAGGGTCGCCGCGGCCGAAGCCAGCTCGCGCCCGTGGCGGGTCATCCAGATGTTGTGCCAGCCCAGCATCGCCACCGCGGTAAACAGGATCGCGGCATTGAACAGCTCCTGCCCGATGCCGTTGACCGCAGCGGCGATAAGGTCGGCGCAGGCGGCGACGATCGCGGCGCCGAGCACCCCCGCTCCGACCCCGCCGGCCACCCAGATGCCGCGCCGCGGCACCCCGCGGCTCGCCGCCAGCACGATGCCGACGACCAGCGCCGCCTCGAGCACTTCGCGGAAAACGATGATTGCGGTCGCCAGCATGTCGGCACTCACCTATTTGACCACCAGACGGCCACGCGTCTGCGGGTGAAAATCGTCGAAGAATTCATAGCTGCCCGGGTCGAGGGGCCCGACGAAGACGCTGATTTGCTGGCCGGGGGTAACCACCTTCTCGCGATGGAGCTGGGTGCTTTCGAATTCGGACGGGGTCGGGTTGTCGTTGCGCACGACGAGCTTGACCTTGATGCCGGCTGGGATCCCGAGCTCGCTCGGGACGAACTGGTTGTTCTTCAGCGCGAGCGGAAAACTGGGATCGTCCGCGACGGCTGACGCCGCACCGGCGAAAACGAGCAGAGCCGCAACCCAGACCAGACAGACCAGACGAGGCATCGAGAACCCTGGTTGAACACGCAAATGCGAACTCTTCGCAATATCGCCGAAACTGGATTGCGAGGCAATCGCAAAATGCCCGCGGGTTTCGCCGTCGAGGCATGCGCGCCGCGCATCGCTGCGCCCGATCCTGCCCGGCTCCGGCCGCGGCGATCAGCGCCCGCGGTGATCAGCGCTTGGGGCGATCAGCGCTCGAGACGGCGCAGGAGGTCGGCAAATACGGTCTCGAACATCGCGCCCGTCAGCTTTCCCGTGTTGGTGTTGAGACGCGAGCAATGATAGCTGTCGGCCAGCAACCGTCCGTCGGGCAGGGGATGGAGCGCACCATGCGCGAACCGAAACTCGGCGCGGCGCAGGCCAAATGCCCCGAGGACGGCGTCATGGGCGATCGCGCCGAGCGCCAGCAGCGCGCGCAAATTCGGCAGCGCCGCGATCTCGGCCGCAAGAAAGCTGCGGCACGCGGCAATCTCGCCGGGTTCGGGCTTGTTCTGCGGCGGCACGCAGCGTACCGCGTTGGTGATCCGCACCCCGCGCAGTGCGAGGCCGTCATCGGGGCGGGCGTCGTATTCGCCCGCGGCGAGCTCGAATTTTCGCAGGGTCGCGTAGAGCAGCCCGCCGGCATGATCGCCGGTGAACGGGCGTCCGGTGCGGTTGGCCCCTTTGAGGCCCGGCGCCAGGCCGACGATCAGCAATTCGGCCCCGGCATCGCCAAAGGGCGGAACCGGCGCGTTGAACCACTGCGAATGCGCCGTGCGCTGCACCTCGCGAAACGCGGCGAGGCGCGGACAGAGCGGGCAATCGCGCGACGGGAGCGCCCCGGGGGGTCGCGCCTCGGGGGGTCGCGCCCCGGGGGGCGGCGCCGCCGCGAGGGCGCTCACGCCTCTTCGACGGGTTCGGTCCGCGACCGCGGCACCTCCTCGCGGACGTGGTGGTTGCGCATGATGCTCGGCGCCAGATCCTGAAGCTCGATGAAATTATCGGCCTGACGCCGCAGATCGTCCGACACCATCGGCGGCGAGGAGCGGATCGTCGATACCACCGACACGCGCACGCCGCGGCGCTGCACCGCCTCGACCAGCCGGCGGAAGTCGCCGTCGCCCGAGAACAGAATTGCGTGGTCGATGTATTGCGCCATTTCGAGCATGTCGATCGCCAGCTCGATATCCATGTTCCCCTTGATCCGGCGCCGCCCCATCGCGTCGGTGAATTCCTTGGTCGGCTTCGTCACCATCGCGTAGCCGTTATAGTCGAGCCAGTCGACGAGCGGCCGTATCGGCGAATACTCCTGTTCTTCGACCAGCGCTGTATAGTAGAAGGCCCGGATCAGCCGCCCCTTCGTGCTGAACAGATCCAGAAGACGTTTGTAATCGATGTCGAAGGCGAGGCCCCGCGCGGCCGAATAGAGATTCGCCCCATCGATGAATATGGCGATACGCTCTTCAGGATAGAAAATCATCGCCTCTAATTCTCCAAAGAGAGTGTTAACAAAAGTTTCTTACAGGGCGCGGCCGGGGTCAAGCGCCACCTGTCCGCGGTCGACCCCGGCACTGCGCGCGTGGTGCTGCGGGCGGCCGGTCGAGGCGATGCTGCAGCCGGGACGAACGGGGCGGGGCGGCGGGGTCCGCGGTCGAACCCGCCGGCAACCTCGCCTGCGCCTCTACGCAGCAGCCGACCCCTGAAAACCGGGCTGCTTGTCTGCGGGTGCGGCGCATCCGGACGGAGTTGCACACCCGAATTGCGAGTTAATCTCCGATCGTCGGGAACCCGATCGCACTCGCGTCGTTGTCTGCTTGGGACTTCGACTGAGGCTGTGGGAGAGTGAGATGAGGTTGCAAGGAAGCTACCGGGCGGCTGGGGTGTTTCTGGCTGCTGCAATTATGTTGGGAATGGGCTCGCTGCTCTCGGCCTGCGGCACCGTCGCCGGCGCCGGGCAGGACGTGTCGGCAATCGGCCATACCGTCACCGGCGGCGCCGTCCAGACGCAACGCGCGACCGGCGCTCCGTAATGCAATGACCGTCCTTCGCGCGCCACGGGCGAGAGTTCGGGCGCGCGGTGGCGGCATGCAGGCGTTTGGAACGGCGGGTCGGCAATCACGCCGAGCGGAGGTCCGATGTTCGCCGTCATTTTCGAAGTTCAGCCACGCAGAGAGCGCTGGAGCGATTACCTCGACATCGCCGGCGCGCTGAGGAACGAGCTTGAGAAAATCGACGGCTTCATCGACAACGAGCGCTTTGCCAGCCGGTCCACACAGGGTCGGATTTTGTCGTTGTCGACGTGGCGCGACGAAAAGGCGATCATCCGCTGGCGGACGCTCGAGCGGCATCATGCCGCGCAGTCGCGAGGCCGTTCGGAGATCTTTGAGGATTATCGCCTCCGCGTCGGCGAAATCTACGCCGACAGCCATGTTCCTTTGGGCCAGGAGCTCCGACAGCAGCGCTTGGACGAGACCGAAATCGGTCTTGCGAAAGCCGTCACCATCAGCGAACTCGGACCCGGCGACGACACCGGCGCGAGCGGGTCGGACATCGAGAGCGGTTTCGGTCTGCCGACCGTCGGAGCCAACGGCGTCGTGGCGCGGGAAGCGTTCGTCGCTCTCTCCCTGCCGCGCAAACATCTTTTGCTGGTCTCCTGGAAGGACGCGGACGCGGCCGGCCGATCGCAGCCGGCCAGAGTTGCAGGCCGCTCCCTGCGGCATCGGGCCGTCCGCATCATCCGCGATTACGGCATCTTCGACCGGCGAGAGGCGCCCCAATACCACCGCCCGGTCGGAGCCGCGAGCGAGCGCTGCTGAAGAAGAGGGGCCGTCGGCCGTCCTCTCCCTTTCCCATCGCGAGCATCCGGCGCCGCGCGGCGGGCGGCAGCTTCGCCGCGGCCGATCTCTCGGCTCACCCGTGCTGACGGCCGAGAAACGCTTCGCGCCCGCCCTTCAGGGCGGTTTCGGCGTCGAGCTTGCCGAACATCTCGATCAGCCCCGCGATCAGCCCGGTCCATCCGGTTTGGTGGCTGGCGCCGATGCCGGCCCCGTTGTCGCCGTGAAAGTATTCGTAGAACAGCAGATGGTCCCGCCAGTGCGGATCATTCTGAAAGATTTCGGCCCCGCCGAACACCGGGCGCCGGCCGGCCTCGTCGCGCACAAAGATCCGGATCAGGCGGTCGGCGATTTCGCGTGCGACCTCGAACAGGTTCAGCAACCGGCCCGATCCGGTCGGGCACTCGATCCTGAAGCTGTCGCCGTAATACGAATAGTAATGCATCAAGGCGCGAATGATCAGCGCGTTGACCGGCATCCAGATCGGGCCGCGCCAATTGGAGTTGCCGCCGAACATGCCGCTGTCCGACTTGGCGGGCAGGTAGCCCACCCGGTATTCCCGCCCCTCGGCCGAGAGGACGTAGGGATGCTCGGCGTGGCGGCGCGACAGCGAGCGGATCCCGTAATCGCTCAGAAACTCGTTCTCGTCGAGCATTCGGGACAGGATCCGGCGCAGGCGGTCCTGCGTAACCAGCCCGATTATGCCGCGCCCGGCGGCGCCGAGATGGCCCGGTCCGGTGGCGTGGATCGATTCACCGAGCTCCGGCATGCGCCGCAGCCGCTCCTGCATCTGCGCCGCCAGGTTCGGGACACGGTCCCGCTGCCGGGGATCGATCGCGGTGACCGCGCAGAGCGGCAGCAGACCGACCATCGAGCGCACCTTGAGCCGTGTGGCGCTGCCGTCGGGGAGGCGCAGGACATCGTAGTAAAACCCGTCTTCCTCGTCCCACATGCCATCGGGGCCGATCCCGTTCATCGCGCGCGCGATCAACAGGAACTTGATCGCGTAATTCGTCGCCATCGCCTCAAAGCTCGGGTCGTGCACCGCAAGCTCGAAGGCGATCTCGAGCATGTTCTGACAAAACAGCGCCACCCATGCGGTGCCGTCCGACTGCTCCAGATGCCCGCCGGTCGGCAGCGGAGCGCTGCGGTCGAACACCCCGACATTGTCGAGCCCGAGAAAGCCGCCTTCGAACAGGCTGCTGCCGAAGCGGTCTTTGCGATTGACCCACCACCCGAAATTCATCGACAGCTTGCCGAAGACGAGCTTCAGAAAATCGATGTCGGTGCGGCCCCGCAACGCCTCTTCCATGCGATAGAGAAAGATCGTGGCCCAAGCTTGCACCGGCGGATTGACATCGCTGAAGTTCCACTCGTAGGCCGGGATCTGCCCGGTTGGATGCAGGTAAGCCTGGTCGAGCAGCAGGGCGAGCTGCTGCTTGGCGAAATCGATGTCGACGGTCGACAGCGCCAAGGTGTGAAAGGCCAGGTCCCAGGCGGCGAACCACGGATATTCCCATTTGTCCGGCATCGAGATCAGGTGATCGCCGATCAGATGAAACCACTCGCGGTTGCGCAGACCGTGGCTCGACGGCCGGGTCGGCTCGGCGCCATGCTCCTTCAGCCATTTATGGACATCGAACGCGAAGTACTGCTTGCTCCACAGCATTCCGGCCAATGCCTGCCGCATCACCGCGGCGGCGTCTTCGCCGAACTCGGGCCGGGGTTATCGCCCGATAGAATTCGTCGGCCTCGCGCCGCCGCTCCCCGATGACCCGATCGAACCCTCTGCCGAACGGATCGCTCGCCCTGATGTTGCCGAGCCGCAGCCGGATCACGGATTTCGCTCCGGCCGCGACGGTAAGCGGATAATTCGCGGCGGCTTTGGTCCCAGACCGATCGGGGCTGACCGCGTCCGACCTGCCCGCCACCACACAGTCGTTGATCGCGTCCTTGACATAGGGAGTGGCGTTGGGCGTGCCGAAGATCCGCTCGTTGTTGGTCTCGTTCTCGGTGAACAGCAGGCCGGGATCGCCTTCACAGCACAGGAAATAGTCGCCGAGCGCCGCGTGCGAGGCAAAAATGGCGCGGGCGCCGGCGGCGATCTCCTCCTGCCGCAGCAGAGGTTTCGGCTCCTCCGGCCACCATGCCCAGGTGTTGCGGAACCATAAGGTCGGCAGCACGTGAATTGCCGCGGCCCGGGATCCGCGGTTGCTCACCGTGATTTCGATCAGTATTTCAGTGGCCGACGCTTTGGCATATTCCACCAGCACATCGAAATATCGGTCTTCGTCGAATATGCCGGTATCGAGCAGCTCATATTCTGCGTCGTTGCCGCCGCGCCGCCGGTTCGTTTCGACGAGATCGCTGTAGGGGTATGCGTTCTGGGGATATTTGTAGAGATACTTCATGTACGAATGAGTGGGCGTGCTGTCTAGATAGAAATAGTACTCCTTCACGTCCTCGCCGTGGTTGCCCTCGCTGTTGGTCAGCCCGAACGCCCGCTCCTTGAGGATCGGGTCCTTGCCGTTCCACAATGCGAGGGCGAAGCACAGCAGCTGCCGGTCGTCGCTGATGCCGGCGAGGCCGTCTTCGCCCCAGTGATAGGCGCGCGAGCGGGCCTGGTCGTGGGTGAAGTAGTTCCAGGCGTCCCCGTTCTCGCTGTAGTCCTCGCGGACGGTGCCCCACTGGCGCTCGCTGAGGTACGGTCCCCATTGCTTCCACGGCACGCCCTTTGCCTGCGCCTCGTCGAGACGCATCTCCTCCGCCGTCCTGGGCAATGGAGAATGCTCGGCCATCCCGCTCCCCCTGTCGCGCCGCGCCTGGTCCGGCGCTTTTGGTCAGACCGTCGCCGGAGTATCAGCCCTTGACGGGACCGGTGTCGTTCCACAGCCGGATCACCGGCTCGGTCATGTCGTGCTCGTAGCCGAGCATGCTGAGGCTGGCCGTGCCGAGCACCAGATAGCGGCCGCCCGATGGCGGGAGCCCGAGCCAACGGGCGGCGAAAACGCGCGAGATATGCGCGCTCGAGACGACCAGCACATTGCCGCGGACCGCGCGGATGCGGGCGATCACCCGGTCCGCCCGCAGGCCGGCCTGCTCGGCCGATTCACCGCCCGGGGCGCCGTCGCGAAACAATTGCCAGCCCGGCCGCTCGGTCAGGATCTCGGCGGTGCGGCGCCCCTCGTAATCCCCGTAATCCCATTCCGCGAGATCGGGATCGATCTCGGCGACGGCGCCGAAACCGGCCAGCTCGCAGGTCCGCACCGCGCGCTGCGAGGGGCTGGTCAGAACCTTGGCAAACACCGCTCTGCGCAGCCGCTCGCCGAGGGCTCGGGCCTGGCCTTCGCCGTGCTCGGTCAATGGCAGATCGGTGCGGCCGGTGTGCTGGCCCGAAAGGCTCCAGGCGGTTTCGCCGTGGCGTCCGAGATAAACGAGGGGAAGCGGTTCGGTCATGATCTCCTCCTGTCCAGGATGCCGCCGGGTCGGTCGGCTGCGACGCCCGTTGGCCGATGCCGGCGCCACAACCGCCCGCCTTCGACAATCTGCCACATGCCGAGCGCCGGCAGCCCGATCGTCAGATCGCGCGCCCGCTTCAGCAAGGACAGGGCGAGCGCCATCTCCGGCGTCAGCCCAAAGCTGGTGCCGATCAGCACGTAAGCGCCTTCCTGGACGCCGACCGCGTTCGGAATCGCGAAAGCGAGGGTGCGGATCGCATAAAGCAGGCTCTCGATCACCAGCACGGTCTTGAACGGCAGCGGGGCACCGGCCAGGCGCAGGGCGAGCCACGCTTCGAGCGCGCCGGCGATCCAACAGGCAAGGTGCAGAAAGAACCCGGCCCACAGACCGGCTTTGCGCTGGTAGGTCCGGCGCAGGGCGCCATCCAGCGCCGCCGCACCGGCCGCGGTCCGCTCTGCCCAGCCGCGGCCGAGAACGCGGGCGAGCCGATCGAGAAGCCCGACGCCGCGCCGCTGGGCCGCGATGAAGCCGATCGCCGCCAGGCTCGCCGCAGCCAGGCCGACGGCCAACGGGCCGGCCATCTGCGAGCCCGGCCGCAGCCCGAGGAGCAGGACGAGGCCGAGCGCGGTGTAAGCGAGCTTGGACAGAAACTCGAGGGTGAGGTCGACAATCGTGCTGGCCGCTGCGGTCGAGCCCGGCACGCCGGCGAGCGACAATGCCCGCGCGCCGAGGATGCATCCGCCGAGCGGCGAGAGCGGCAATACTTCCGATCCGGCATCCCGCACGAGGCGTCCCCATACGAAGACCCAGGGACGCGCCCCCGGCACCAGGCAGCGCCAGGCGATCCCCATCACCGCGATCAACCCGAGGTGAATGAGGCAGATCGCCGCAAACCCCTGCCAGCCGACCGCGAGCAGCGAGCGGACCACCGCACCTGCGCCGAAAGCCGCGACCAGCGCCGCCATCGCTGCGAGGCCGATCAGCGCGGCGATCATCGGAACGGCTTTCATGCGTTCCTTATACACGGGCCGATATGCACGGGCCGATAAACGCAATCCCGCAGCCCGCTATGACCAAGGTCCGACCCCTGCGGCAGCAGCAGTGCCCGGTTTGAGCGCCGACCGCCCCGCCCCCGCTGCGGTGGTCATGATGCAGCCGACCGCGCCGGCGGTCGCCGCTTTGCCCCGGTCCCGCCGAGGGCCGGGGAGCGCGCCGACGCGTTGCGCCGATATGTCTCGGGTTTTCAGATCCTGCCGGTCAGCGCATAGCTCGTCGTCGCGCCGTTCTTCGGCGCGGCGATGGTCTCGAATGAAACCGAGCTGGACCGGCCGTTGCTGCTCCCGTCCACCGCGGTAACCGAGTAGGACAGAGCCACCGTGTCCCCGGAACCGTACAGGACCCATTGATAGGGCATGACCAGTTGGCAGACCGCCGTGGAGCCGCTGCGCGTCGCCGTCACCGTGTCGGTTTCCGCGATATTGTCGGTCTGACCATTCGAGTTGGCGCCCTCGACATACGCGGTCAGGCTGCATTGGATCGGAATCGGGCGGGCGATCGTCGACACGATCGTGACGGTGAGCTTCAACTCGAGCTTTCCGGTTACCGTCGCCGCCGCCATTGCGCTGACGACCGGTGCGGCCGAGAGGATTGCGGCGACGACAGCTGCTGTGCTCTTGCGCATCTTCCTGCCCTTTCGCAGCACCGGCCAGTTGCTGTCGAGCGCCGCCGAAATGGCCGGGGCGGACAACATGAAGCCCAATCGTCACGTTTTCGTAAATGGCCCGGCCGGTCGCAGGGCCATGACGGCTGCCCGATCGGCGGCCGGCCTCGTTCAGGCGCGAACCCCTGCGGGTTATCGCGGCGCCCGTCCGGACGGCCAACCGGGCGCGCCGGTGCCTAATACCCCAGCGCTGGTCAGGGCGGCGGCGGATAGGGCGGCGGATAATAATAGGGCGGCGGATAATAATACGGCGCCGCATAGGCCGAGGCGGCGGCCGCGGTGCCCACCGCAGCGCCGACCGCGACGCCGGCCGCGACCCCGCCGCCGTAATAGGCGCCGCCGCGATAGGCCGTCCCGCCGTAATAGCCGCCGCGAACCGCGGTGTTGCCGTAAGGGCCGCGCGCCGCAGCGCCGCCGTAGGGGCCGCGGACGGCGGCGCCGCCATTGGGCCCGCGAACCGCCGCGCCGCCCATCGGGCCGCGATAAGCCGCCCCGCCATTGGGTCCGCGGACCGCTCCCCAGCCGAAGGCGTGCGGCGCCGCCGAGAATGCGAGGAAAACCCCGAGACAGAAGACCGCCGGCCGGCTCATGGCTTGCTCCCCGCTGGTGTGCTCGCCGCCGGCCTGCCGCCCGGCTTGGCGGGCGCCGCCCCGGCGGGCGGCTTCAACGTCACCCGGACGGCTCCCGGCGGCGGTTGAAAGACGAAATCCGCGTCCGCCGGATGGATCGCGAGATTCCAATTCGAAAACTCGGCGACAAAATCGGGCTGACCCGGCAGCGAGCGATAGGTCACGATCAGCCGGCGCGGCAAGGATTGCTCGTTCTTCTCGAGCCACAACTCGAGGTCGAGCCCGGGCGGCTGCGAGAAGAACATATGGAGGCAGGGGACGCCGTCGATCGTTACCGTGTCGACCACCCGTCCCGAGGTCACGCCGGTCAGAAACGCCTTGTCGGGCGCGTCGGTCAGAAAATCGGCGAGCGGAAAGTCGACCCCGAGACGGCCCATCGCCACCTTCATCATGCCCTCGATCGTGCCGGGCACCGGAATGCTGGCGTACCTGTTGCCATTGGCCATGTAGATCACCAGGGTCTTGCCGTCATAGACGAGCTTGCCCGGCCCGTCGTCGCCGTTTCGGTCGGCCGACAACCGATCCGGACGGCGCACCGTCACGTTCAGGGTATGGAAGATGTGAAGAAGCTGGTTTTGCGTGTCGCCGTAGACGCGGATCGTCCGCGCCTGGAACGAGAACTGTTTGGACAGCAAGGTTCGGCCCATCTGCGCGAGGGCGGCATTCGCCTCCGCGCTGACGGCTGGCTTCGCTTGGGTGGCGGCCGCCGCGGCGGAAACCGCGGTGGTGCCGATCCACGCGAGGCCGCCGGCGGCCAACACGCCGAAAATCGCCAACTGCCGGAGTTTCACTGCTTCCTCCAATCTCAGGGTGTGCGGGTCCCGTCGGGCTGCGCCCGACCGCTCCAGCCACGCGCCGAAGACGGGGCAAGCGCCTCGCGAAACGCCTGCGGCACGGTCTGATCCGGGGTCGCCGCACATTGTCGCATGACTTTGGCGATATTGCCGTCGATGCGGCCGACATCGATGATATGGATCCCCGCCTTGGCCGCCAGATAGCCATAGTAGAACATCGCGGCCGAGGCGCGATCCTCGTCTGAAGCTTCGAGCAGGTCCGAGCAGCGCACCCGCTCGACATTCCACCGCCCGGGCCCGACCCGAGCGCCGGAGGGCACCGATGGCGGGGCGACGGCCATTGCCGCGGGTGGGGATGGGGGCGGCGCCGGGGCGGCGGGCGGAGACGGCGCCGGCGTGGCGCAACCGCCGAGGCAGACCGCGAGCAGCACCGCCGAGACCGTCCTGTTCATCTCCCCCCTCGATGTCGGCCCGCGCCGCCGGCGCTCGTCGCGGTCAGTAACAGTCTCCGGAACCGCGCGCCGAGCCTCGGCGGATCGCAGCGCCGACCCCGCCGATCGCGGCGCCGATCGCAGCGCCGCGCCCGGCATTGCCGGCAACGGCGCCGAAGATGGCTCCGCCGGCGGCGCCCCGTGCCGCGCCGGCGAACGGTCCGGGCGTCACCGCGGCGCACGGCGGCGGCCCGTAGCCCGGCCGCGGCCCGTAGCCCGGCGGCGGACGGTAGCCCGGCGGCGGATAGTGAGGATATTGCGCATCGACCGAACCGGGCATCGCCGCCGCCAGCAAAGCGGCGGTGCCGAGCGCAAGAATGAACCGACCCATCTTCGACACGCAAAATTGCCGGGCTGCATCCCGATTGCGATGATACTGATCGGCCCCCCCGCTCGCAATCGCATCCGAGGGTACCCGCGGGAGCCGCAGGAGCGAGGCTGTTGCCGCCTCGGGCGATCGGTCGGGCTCGGCGCAGACACCGCGATCCCCCGAAGCTCGAGAGCTCCGAGGGACCGGGGTCGTGACCTTCGCTGCTTCGAACCGCGGCAGCGGCTATTGCAGCGCGGTCGGCTGCGGCGGCAACGCGTTCGTATCGGTGCGCGGCACGATCGCCCAGGACGGGTCCTGCGAGAACGGCGCCCCCGCGGTCGCCGCGGCGATCGGCCGGCGCACGTTGGCGTCCATCCACATCCACGCCTGGGCCGCGCCAGCGGCGCCCTGGTCGACCAGCGGCGCCAGCGCCGCCATGGCGTAGGCCGGGCGGCCCTGCGCATAGAGGTTGTTCGCAAAGTATTGCGGCAGGTCGACCCCGAGCGACGGGTTCCACCCGGCGCCGGTCAGGTAGGCCGGGTTGAACAGGGCGAGCCACGCCGCATAGGTCGCCGGGAAGCCGCCGCCCTTGGCCTCGGCCGGAACCTCGTAAAAGGTGATGCCGATCGGCAAGCCGGAGCTGTTGATCAGGCCGGTCAGCCATTGCCCGGACCATTGCGCCAGCGGTGCTGCGGCGAACCCCAGCTCGGCGGCGCGCCCGAGGCAGTACTGGGTATACCACTGCATCCACGGGTTGGTGATCGAGCCGACCGCGCCGGGTCGGAACCACCCCACCGCCGTGTCGTTGTCAATCTGGGAATTGTCGGCGCTCGGGTTGCCGTTGCTCTCCCAATAATGCAGGGTCGGGACCTTGCCCCCGTTCGGGCCGCCGTTCCAGGTCCAGTAGATCGCCGGTCGCGGCCCCCCAGTTCTTCATCGCCGTGCCGTCATAGGCGGTCCCGGCGATGCCGAAGCTACCCTCGTCGCGCGCCAGCGCGTCGTTGGCGAGGGTTTGGAGATAGGTCTTTTCGGGGTCGCCGTCGGGGACGGCAAAGGCCGCCTCGACCCGCTCGCGCAACACCCAGCCGGCGCCGCGCAGCTCGTCGTTGATGCCGCCGTAGCTGCCGTCCGGGCCGCGGCCGTAAGGGACGTTCCCGGCCACGATGTAGCGGGCGGCGTCCCAGCTCGCCCACATCTCCATCTCGCCGAGATACCACGGGTCGCCGGTCAGAACGTATTGCGGATAGAACGCCGCCGGCTCGTGCGAGCCCTCGAACCCCCAGGGGTTTGCGGTCGAGACCGGGCCGACGATCTTGACCATGTCGGCGGGCGCCGTCTCGTAGTTCAGATCGCCCTCCCAGGTGACCAGGGTCGGTCGCCCGATGATCGAGAACGGAAGACCGAGCCCGGTGCCGGCGGCATCGCTGCGCAGCAATGGCTTGGTCGGATCGGTTTCACGCAGATGGTAGGGCCACGCCGCCGCCAGGTCGGCCATCCCCAATGCCATCTGCCGCATCCGCCAGTCGCCGGTGTAGAGCCACAGCGCGGTCCAGGTCGGATAGGGGCTGATGTCCTGGCGCGCGCCGGGCGTGCCCATGTAGTTGGTCCACAGCCCGCCGTCCCACACCCCGTCATAAAGGTCGTGCGGCTTGCCGGTCCACAGCGCGTATTCGGCCGCCACCGCACTCGGCGTGATCGCAACCGAGGGGTCGTAATGCGGCAGAAACCGGGTCGAGGCCAGGTAGGCGAGGTTGTTGTCGATATTGACCTGCGCCGGCGGCGTCCCGCCCAACCAGAAGGAGCGGCTCCAGCTCGACATCGCCCAATGGGTCAGGCCGGGTCTGCTGTATGCCTTGGCATTGGCGGCGGTCAGGGTCAGGTTATAGGTCATGTCCTCGATCTCGGTGGCCAGCCCGCTCTCGCCGACCGCACGGACAAAGACCTGGTGCGTCGCCGGCCAGAAGGTCGCGTAGAAGCGCGGCCGGAACGGGCGGTAGCCGTCAAACCCGAGGTCGTAGCGGCGCGCCGCCGTGTCGTCGCCGAGGATGACGGTCTGCGCCACCGGGCCCGAGGTCCACAGCTTGTAATCGTGATTCTGGAGCATCTTTCGGGCGTCGACCGTCCTGGTGGTGCCGGCGGCGGTGCTCGCCAATATCATCTGCGCGCTGAACATGTAGCGGGGATCGAGCATCTGCGCCTGGGTCAGCGGGGTGTTGGCGCCGGAGGCCTGGTCACGAAAGGTCAGGGTCAAGGATCCGCCGGCCGGCAGGGTCGGGATCACGATTGCGACGACGGCGAATTCGACCGAGCCGTCCGCGTAACGGTTTTTGACATCGGCCTGGGTCGTGACCGGGCTCCCTGATATCAGCACCTGCGGCTGGTCGGCGATCGCGCCGTCGACGAACGGGCGGCCGAACTGCAGCGGGTAGTTGCTGATCGCATGGCCGCTCTGGTTGGCGATCGTGATCGAATTGACCGGGTCGGACGATGCCGGCGGGGCGGCACTGTGCGTCGGTGCGGCATAGTCGAGAGCGAGCGGCGCCGAGCCGGTCGGGTAATTCCCGACATGCCCGGCTCCGTCGCTCGCCGCGATCAGCGTGGCGCGCGCGGCAATACCGGCGACGTGTGGTTGGGCAGCGACAAAGGGTTCACTGAGGACAGCTGGATGCGCTTGCGGCGCGCCGAACAAAAGCCAAAGTGACGCTGCGCGTGTTAAGTAAAGAGGGAGAATCATACTCGGAATCCTTAGACCGGTTTGACCCTTACCCCCCTATTTCAAGTCACGCAAAGACAATCCGCCGTACTTGTTAACAAGTTCCTGCGGCGCCCCGATCTGTTACTTCGGTTATCCAAAAAATTGATTGAATTTCCGATGCGGTCCGTCGATCGGAGGTTTGGGCGCCCTTGACCTGCCGCGAATGACGGGGCGCTGCCGCACGACGCCGATCCCGTCGGCTCATTCGATCGTCGCTTCGTTGCGACCGGAAGCGGCGACCGGGGCCGCGGCAACCCGATCCGCCGGTGCCGCTTCTCATCTTCTAATCTTCCGCCGCGCCCCGCCCCTCGAGCGCGCAGCCCGAGCTTTCGACATCGGTCGTTCTCGGCGAGGCTGATGCATAATCAGTCGCCTGCATCGCGATCCTCGGAAGCTCCGCAGGTCAGGAAAGCAACGCGGATACCATAATTCTTGGCCGGCCCACCGCGCTGGACATTTGTTTAACCCTTGACCTTTCCGATTTTCTCCCGATCTTGACAAAGATCGGGCAACCGACCAGCTCGACAGGGTTTCTGATTTTGCACATCGGCGTTCACGACGAAGTCATTTGCTCGGCGTCGGCCGATCGAGCTGAATAGTCATACGGTCGTCGTTCCGAATGCCGCCTCGGCTGATCCGGCTGCAGCGTGCCGCCGAAGGATAGAGCTCGATGAAAACCGTGGCGGCGACCGCGTTCCCTTCAGAGTTTAGTTACGGTTCGAGATTAGCCTGGCGGCGTTAGCGGTTTGTCTGGTGCGCAGCATGTCCACTGCTCTAGCAAGGAACGCCGTGAAGCAAAGCCTGCTGGAACTCGCCAAGGCCAGCGGAGGCTTCGCGCTGACCAGGCGGGTTTTGCCGCGGCATCTGCGCATCCTGGCCTATCACGGAGTGTGGACCACCCCTGGCTTCGAATTCGGGGACCGTCTGTTTATCAGTCCCGAGCAGTTCGAGCGCCGGATGAAATGGCTGAAACAGAGCCGCTATCCGGTTCTCGATCTCGATGCGGCGGTCGACGGGCTCGCTGATGGAACGCTTCCCGAGAATTCAGTGGTGATCACCATCGATGACGGGTGGAAGTCGACCTACACCCATATGCTGCCCGTATTGGAACAGTTGAGCCTTCCCGCGACGGCTTACATCACGACTTGGTACGCCGAGAAACAGTCGCCGGTCGTGAATGTTGCGCTCAACTACGTCTTGCAGAGATCGACCGTCGCCGGCTTTACCTGGCGGTCGCCGGCGGGCGTGGAGCTGAAGGTGCTGCTGGGCGATACGGAAGAACGCGAGCATGCCGCGCTGAAGCTCGATCGGATGCTCCAGGAACTGCCGACCGTGGCCGAACGGCTGCACCAGTTGCGGGAAATCTGCCGGCTCGCCGGTGTCCCGACCGAACCCTGGTGGAGCGAAGGTCAATTCCATCTGATGAATAGAGAAGAGATCAGGCTCGCCCACCTGCGCGGCCTCAGTCTCCAATTGCACACCCATCGCCATATAAACGTCGATGTCGACATCGGGTTGCTGCCGGCGGAGCTTTCCAAGAATCGAGCTGTTCTTGCCGAGACCTGTAAATCCGACCAATTTCGTCACTTTTGCTATCCGAACGGCCGATATAATGCAGCCGCCTCCGAATTATTGGTGGCCGCGGGCATTCGTTCGGCGGTGCTCACCGACCCCGGTCTCAACCCGCCGGGCGCTAATCCGTATGCCCTGCGGCGGTTTCTCGACGGCCGCTCCGTGACGCAGGCGGAATTCGAGGCCTATATGTGCGGTGCGCTCGATCTCTATGCGGCCGCCGCGGCAAGGCTGCGGCCTGGCCATCCCTCAACGAGACGGGACCTTGGTAGGCCACGGCGGTAGCACGTTCTTATCTGTGCGCGGCACGATCGCCCAGGACGGGTCCTGCGAGAACGGCGCCCCCGCGGTCGCCGCGGCGATCGGCCGGCGCACGTTGGCGTCCATCCACATCCACGCCTGGGCCGCGCCCGCGGCGCCCTGGTCGACCAGCGGCGCCAGCGCCGCCATCGCGTAGGCCGGGCGGCCCTGCGCATAGAGGTTGTTCGCAAAGTACTGCGGCAGGTCGACCCCGAGCGACGGGTTCCACCCGGCGCCGGTCAGGTAGGCCGGGTTGAACAGGGCGAGCCACGCCGCATAGGTCGCCGGGAAGCCGCCGCCCTTGGCCTCGGCCGGAACCTCGTAAAAGGTGATGCCGATCGGCAAGCCGGAGCTGTTGATCAGGCCGGTCAGCCATTGCCCGGACCATTGCGCCAGCGGTGCTGCGGCGAACCCCAGCTCGGCGGCGCGCCCGAGGCAGTACTGGGTATACCACTGCATCCACGGGTTGGTGATCGAGCCGACCGCACCGGGCCGGAACCACCCCACCGCCGTGTCGTTGTCAATCTGGGAATTGTCGGCGCTCGGGTTGCCGTTGCTCTCCCAATAATGCAGGGTCGGGACCTTGCCCGCGTTCGGGCCGCCGTTCCAGGTCCAGTAGATCGCCGGTCGCGGCCCCCCAGTTCTTCATCGCCGTGCCGTCATAGATGGTCCCGGCCCCATTGGCGCCAACGATGCCGAAGCTGCCTTCCCAGCGCGCCAGCGCGTCGTTGACGAGGGTCCCGAGATAGATCTTCTCCGGGTCGCGGTCGGGGACGGCAAAGGCCGCCTCGACCCGCTCGCGCAACACCCAGCCGGCGCCGCGCAGCTCGTCGTTGATGCCGCCCCAGCTGCCGTCCGGGCCGCGGCCGTAAGGGAGGTTCCCGGCCACGATGTAGCGGGCGGCGTCCCAGCTCGCCCACATCTCCATCTCGCCGAGATACCACGGGTCGCCGGTCAGAACGTATTGCGGATAGAACGCCGCCGGCTCGTGCGAGCCCTCGAACCCCCAGGGGTTTGCGGCGGAGACCGGGCCGACGATCTTGACCATGTCGGCCGGGGTTGTCTGATAATTCAGTCTGCCCTCCCAGGTGACCAGGGTCGGTCGCCCGATGATCGAGAACGGAAGACCGAGCCCGGTGCCGGCGGCATCGCTGCGCAGCAATGGCTTGGTCGGATCGGTTTCACGCAGATGGTAGGGCCACGCCGCCGCCAGGTCGGCCATCCCCAATGCCATCTGCCGCATCCGCCAGTCGCCGGTGTAGAGCCACAGCGCGGTCCAGGTCGGATAGGGGCTGATGTCCTGCCGCGCGCCGGGCGTGCCCATGTAGTTGGTCCACAGCCCGCCGTCCCACACCCCGTCATAAAGGTCGTGCGGCTTGCCGGTCCACAGCGCGTATTCGGCCGCCACCGCACTCGGCGTGATCGCGACCGAGGGGTCGTAATGCGGCAGAAACCGGGTCGAGGCCAGGTAGGCGAGGTTGTTGTCGATATTGACCTGCAGCGACGGCGTGCCCCCAAGCCAGAAGCGCTGGGTCCACGCCGAGCCGGCCCAGTGGACCTTCGGCAGGCTGCTGGCGGCGCTGATGGCCTTCCCGTTGGCGAGGACCGCCGCCTTGGTGCCGCCGACGCCGCGCGTCCACAGATAGACCTGCGGAAAGTTGGGAGCCGAAAGCTCGACGGTCTCGCTGCCGATCACGGCGTCGAAATGACCTGCCGGCAACACGGCCGAGGGCGTCCCGGCGATGGCGATATAGCCGGTGTAATTCGCGGCGTAGCCCGCCGGGTTGGCAATCGTCAGCCCGGTGATCGGCGGGGTCGAGGGGTGGCCGGAAAGGTCGGCCGAATAGACCGTCGCCGGCGCCGCCTGCCCGGCGGCGATCGTCACCTTGTAGGCCGCATCCTCGTACTCGGTGGTCAGCCCGTTTTCGGCCACAGCCCGAACCGAAACTTGGTGCGTCGCCGGCCAGAAGGTCGCATAGATCCGAGGCCGCACGGGGTGAAATCCCCCCGTCGCGGGGCCCAAGCCGATGTCGTATTTGCGGGCCGCCGTGTCATCGGCGCAGATCATGGTCTGCGCGACCGGACCCTCGGTCCACGGCTTGCAGTCGCCGTTCTGCAGCATCGCCCGCGCCGAGACCGTTTGCGCGCCGCCCGCGTTGGGGATGAAATTCATCGCCGCGTCGAAATTGTAGGCCGGGCCGAGCATTTGCGCGCTGGTCAGCGGCGCGTTGCTGTTCGCGGTCGTGTCCTGAAAGCTCAGGCTGACCGAGCCGTTGGCCGGGATCGACGGGATCACGACGGCAATGACGGCGAATTCGACCGAGCCGTCCGGATAGCGGTTCTTGACATCGGCCTGGCTCGGCGCCGCGATGCCGTTGATCAGCACCTGCGGCGCATGGGGGATCGCGCCCTTGACGAAGGGCCGCCCGAATTGCAGGGGGTAGTTGGATCGGGCGGCCGGCCCGCTGCTTGTAACGGTGATGGAATTGACCACACTCGAACTCGGCGAAGCCGCGACCGCACCCGTGCGGCGCGGCCCGGCCGCACTGACAATCGGAACTCGCAAGCCGCCCGATATCAAGATCGGCAGTGCGACCAGCACCAGGGCTATAGGTCGGATCATCATTCAAAGCCTCGCATCGACCCCGATCCGCTTACCCCGCTCGGCCGATCCGGGATCCCGGCACGGGAACGAAAGCAAACAGGCCGGCCGCAAGCCCCAGCCGATCGGCTGAAGCGAAATACCCCATTCAGTTGCGGCTCACGACGTAAATCCAAAAGACAGTTTTCTGTGGTACAGTGCGGGCTGGATTGACGGCCGCGATCGGACCGGCACCCTGCGGGGCCCGCCGACCGGCCGGGTCGTCCTTTCGTGCGGAGATGCTTAGTCTGGACGCCATGCCGCTCCTCGCCCAATTCCTCGCCCTCAATCGGCGGCTCAGCAAGGCCACCGAGGACCGGTTGCCGGCGACGTTCAAGCGCCACCTGCATACCGTCTACAAATTTGAAGTGGCGGCGCTGGTCAACCGGCAGCTGGGACAAGTGGTTCTCGACATCGGTGGCGGCAAGGAGTGTCCGTTCCTCCCCTTCGTTGAAGAGCCGCGCCGGCAGCTGATCGTCGCAATCGATTATTCCGCAGAGGAATTGCACGCCAATCTGGGCCTCGACCGCAGGATCGTTGCCGATGCGGCCGCGCCGACCTTTCCGTTTCGCGACGGCTCGGCCGACTTGATCGTCTCCCGCTCAGTCGTCGAACATCTCCACGACAACCGGATGTTCTTTGAGAATTGCGCGCGCGTGCTGCGTCCCGGCGGGGCTCTGGTTCACACCTTCCCATGCAAGTTCGCCCCATTCGCCTTGCTCAACCAGATATTGCCTAATCGCGTGACCCGTCGCCTCATAGCCGCATTTCATCCGCAGTGGCAACAGGATTGCGGTTTCCTGGCCTTCTATGACCGATGCTATTTTTCGGCGGTGCAGAGGTTGCTCGAGTGCACCGGTTTTAAGAATTTGAAATTCTCTTTTCGTTATTATCAAAGTATCTATTTCGACTTTTTCTTTCCATTATATATGGTCATGCTGGCATACGATCTGGCGATCTCGTTTCTCGGCATCCGCAATCTCGCCTGCGCCATTCTAGTGACGGCGGAGCTGCCCTCGGCCGAACCCGGCTGTCCCGCTCGCGATCCGGGAGAGCAGCCCCTTGAGCGCGTCGCACCGGCTTGGGCAACCGCACCGCCCGACTTCAGGGGAGTCGGTCGCGACAGCAGAGAAAATTAGGCCGCTCAAGGATGCGGAGATGGGCCCCATTTTGCCACGGCGCGCAGCAACATCTCTGTGGCCGCCCTTGGCGCAAGGGCCGAAACCGCCGGACACGACGGTGGAGCGCTACGAGTATCTAGGAGCGACACGATCATGCGCGGTCTGGTCTTCATCATCGTCTTTGTATCCCTGCTTCCGTTCGTATTCTTGCAGGGGCCGTTCGTCGGGATCCTGATGTGGTACTGGATCTCGCTGATGAACCCTCACCAGGTGATTTGGAACAGCGCCTTTGCCGGGATTCCCTACGCTCTGATCGTGGCGGTCGCGACCCTTCTGTCTTGGCTTTTGTCGCAACAGGAGCCGAAATTTCCGCCGGCGAGCAAAACGACGGCCCTGATTATCGTCATGATGATCTGGATATCGGTAACTTCGCTGCTCGGCACCGGGCCTGCCGACCAGATCAACTTGAAATGGCAGCTCACTGAGAAGATGCTGCTGATGACGATCCTGGCTTATATGTTGACGAACACGCGCGAGCGCCTCGATCAGCTGATCGTGGTCTGCGCGCTGTCGGTTGCCTTCTTTGGCGTGAAGGGCGGTATATTCTCGCTGCTCACGGGTGGCGGCAGCCGCGTCTACGGCCCTGATGGAACGATGATCGGCGACAACAATGATCTCGGTGTCGCACTGACCATGATGTTGCCGCTGCTCTTTTACATTCGTGACCGATATCGCCAGCCCTACTTGAAATGGCCGATGCTGGCGCTGATCGGCTTCACTTTCATCGGCGATATCTTTACGTATTCGCGCGGTGCGCTCTTGGCCCTGTGCAGCATGGGGGCGATGCTGTGGCTGCGCTCGCGCCACAAATTTCGAATCATGCTCTTGATTGCCGTCGCCGCGGTCGGGGTGTGGCGTTTCGCGCCGCCGGAGTGGACCGAGCGCATGGCGACAATCGAAACCTACCAGGACGATGACTCGGCGGAAAGCCGCATTCACGTGTGGCGGCTGGCCTGGGCCATGGTGCAGGCGCGCCCGATTTTCGGCGCCGGCTTTCATTGGGCTTACGATCCGGACAAGGTGAACCAACAGCTCTGGGACAGCCGGCTGCCGCGGCTAGAGAAGCCCCGAGCAGCGCACAGCATATGGTTTGAGATGCTCGGCGATCACGGCTTTATCGGCTTCGCCATCTTTCTCACGATACTGGCGAGCACCTTCCTCGACGCCCGCTGGCTGATCCGACGCTCGCAGCGCGACCCCGATCTGCTGTGGGCGAACAATCTCGGGCGAATGCTGCAGGTGTCGCTGGTTGGGTTTTGCGCCGGCGGGAGCTTCGCGACGTTGGCAATGTATGACGGGCTCTACGCGGTCGTGATCGTTGCCGCGGCCGGGCGCCTCATTCTCGCTGCCGAGCTCGCGAGCCGCTCGGCAGCGGTCGGCAAGGGCTTTATCGGTGTAGCGGCGCCCGGCGGTGCTTTCAGACCGCAGCCGACCGGGTGAAGTTCAAGGCGGGCGGCGCTGCAGCGATGCGGGCCTTTTGACAAGGCTTGCGGCGCCGCCGGTGCGGTTCACGGTCGTAAGGTCAGGCCGCGTTTCCGTGGCGCGCCGTCCCCGGCAACCCCCTCGCGCGAACAGCTCTAATCCCCCAACGGGCACACGTACCAGGAATTGCAAACCAGCCCCTCGCCCCCGAAGTTTGCCCCACACCGAAACGGTTCAGACCGGCACGGTGCCGCGCACCACGGTGCGGTGCAGGATGCGCCGGTCTTGGCCGAGCCGGTAGTTGGCGACGGCGCGGTGCAGCAGGCAGCGGTTGTCCCACATGACCAGGTCGTCCTTGCGCCAGCGATGGGCGTAGACGAATTGGCGCTGCGTCGCATGAGCGAGCAGCGCCTCGAGCAGCGCCCGTCCTTCGCTCTCAGGCAGGCCTTCGATATGCGAGGCATGGTTTCCGAGATAGAGCGCTTTAGCCCCGGTGTCCGGATGGGTTCGCACCAGCGGGTGGTCGACTGGGGGGCGCTCGCGCAAACGGGCCTGCATGGAGGCGTCGCCGCCCGCAGCGCCGAAGCTCGCGCCCCAGCGGAACACGACGCGCAACCCCGCGATTTGGCGCTTTGTTTCCGGCGGCAGCGCGGCATAGCCCATCGCGGTGTTGGCGAATTCGGTGTCGCCGCCCTGCGCCGGGACCTCGACCGCATAGAGCGTCGTCAGCAGCGGCGGCACGGCGTGATACGCCTTGTCCGTGTGCCAGCGGTAATTGCTGACCGGAGACGACGACTTGTCGACCGGCTGTCCCGCGGCATCGAGGTTGGAGATCACGTGGGCGACGCCGTCCCGCTTGCCCGCGGAGGATGCAAGGCCGCCGCGCCGCTCGACTTCGCCAAAATGCGCGGTAAACGCGTATTGCTGTTCCCGCGTCAGCCGCTGCCCGGGCAGGACGACGACATGGTGGTCGCGGAAGGCGTCCAGGATCCGGCCCTTGAGCACGGGCGACAGCGGCCGCGACACATCGACGCCGCCGATCGCGACCCCGCCCGCGTCCGATAGGCGCGGCCCGATCGCAAATCCGAGGTCGGCGCCGCAGCCACCCGACTCTCCTACGGTCCCGAGCATGCCAATCAACTCCGCATCGAGGGTCCGGGACCGACCATGCGACGGTCGCGGTTCAGCGGCAAGGCGGCTCAAAAATCGGTGCACCGGCCGTTGTGCTCCCAATCGCCGTAGCGGGTCGGCTCCGGGCCTTTCGGACCGCCGATTTCCTTCGGCAGCCCCGCAACGGGAACCGCGGCGCTAGGCCCGAGCGGGCCCGGTCGGGTTTCTTGATCCGGTCGGGCGTTTTGATCCGGTCGGGCGTTTTGATCCGGTCGGGCGTTTTGATCCGGTCGGGCGTTTTCGTGCGGTCGGGCGGTTTCGTGCGGTCGGGCGTCCATGACCAAGATGTGGCAACGAAGGGCGATATCTCAACCGTTGCCGCAGAGCCCCATATGCACGGGAGCCGCCGGAGAGCCCGCCATAGACGGGGCCGACCGGAACCAAGCATTCCGATGCGACGTTTTCCTCGGCGATCTGTAGAAAGCCGGCGTCTGAGCTCTGTTCCGCCCACTGCCAGCAACGAACCTTCATGTCCCCAGCGCCGACCGCGCGTGATGCTGCGCTCGATCTGATCGGTGCGGTCCTGCGCCGCAGGCGCGCCCTCGACGACGCGATCGACGAGACCCCGGCGATGCGCCAGCTGTCGGGGCGCGATCGGGCTTTTGCCCGCCTGCTCGTCGCCACTGCGCTGCGCCGGCTCGGTCAGATCGACGCGCTGATCGGGCTGTGCCTGAGCACCCCTCTGGCTCCTCGCGCCGCGCTGGTCCACGATATATTGCGGCTCGGCGTGGCCCAGCTCCTGTTCCTGCGAACCCCGGCGCATGCCGCCGTGGCGACCAGCGTCGACCTCGCCCATGGCCGTGGTTTCATCTCTCATAAAGGGCTGGTCAACGCGGTGCTGCGGCGGTTGAGCGTCGAGGGCGCCGGACACGTCGGCGCGCAGGACGCGGCCCGGCTCAACACGCCGGACTGGCTGTGGCGGTCGTGGAGCTGCAGCTACGGCGAAGGCACCGCCCGAGCGATCGCGACCGCGCATCTGAGGGAGGCGCCGCTCGATCTGACCTTGCGCGGCGACGCCGAAGGCTGGTGCGGCAAATTGCAGGGGAAATTGCTGCCGACCGGGACCCTGCGGCGGCCGGCAGGCGGCTCGGTCGCGGCGCTGCCCGGCTACACCGAGGGCGCATGGTGGGTTCAGGATGCCGCCGCCGCGCTTCCAGCGCGGCTGTTCGGCGACTTGGCCGGGCGCGAGGTCGTCGATCTGTGCGCCGCCCCGGGCGGCAAGAGCGCCCAGCTCGCAACCGCTGGGGCGCGGGTCACCGCGGTCGACCGCTCGACCCGCCGCCTCGAACGGCTCCTCGCCAATTTCAGCCGGCTCGCCCTGCCGATCGAGGCGGTGACCGCCGATGCGCTGACCTGGCGCCCGCCGCGGCCGGTCGACGCGGTGCTGCTCGACGCGCCGTGCACGACCACCGGTGCGATCCGCCGCCACCCCGACGTGCCGCACCTCAAGCTCCCCGAAGACGTCTCCCGCCTCTCCATGGTTCAGGAGAACCTGCTCGAAGCCGCGATCGACATGCTGCTGCCGGGCGGCACCTTGGTCTATTGCACCTGCTCGCTCGAACCCGAGGAAGGGCCGCACCGGATCGAGGCGCTGCTGCGCAACGGCGCTCCGATCGCGCGCCGCGGCATCGAGCCCGACGAAATCGGCGCGGACCCCGATTGGATCACTCCCGAGGGCGATTTGCGCACCCTGCCCTGCCACTTTGCAGAATATGACGGGGTCGACGGCTTCTTCTGCGCCCGGCTGGTCAAGCAGGCCAGCACCCAGCGCTGACCGCCGGCGCCTTGCGGCGTCGGAATTTCCTTGTTACGAAGCGGCATGGGCACGCATTTCCGGCACGCCTTTCGCGACCCCGGCTGTGCCCGCTCGGGGCGCTCCGGCGATCGGGTGCGGGGCAGGTGAAAACGGCTGCCGGCAGCCGCGTCGGCGAGCCCGCGCGGGGGCGCGACGCGCGCGACTCGGCCGGCTATCTGACGCGGCTGCGGCGCGACGCGCTGCAGGCTTTCGCGGCCGGCCCGCTCTATCGCTATACCCTGATCGGCCGGGTTCCCGCCGAGATCGGGCTGAGGATCGGCCAGCGCTGGCCGGGCGATCCCGGGCGCGGCGCGGCGATCGCCGCGGGACAGATCGAGCTCGCCGGCGAGCTCGTGCGCAACCCCTCCCCGCGCTGGTTTCCGGCTGCGGTCGGCGAGCAATGGCTCGCGGCGTGGCACGGCTTCGGCTGGACGCCGGATCTCGTCGCCGCCGGCACCGCCGGTCGTCACGCGGCGCGCGAGCTGGTGCAGAGCTGGCTTGCCGAGGAGATTGCGTGGCACCCCATCGCTTGGCGTTCCGACGTGCTGGCGACCCGGCTCTTCGCCTGGATCACCCATTTCGACGACTTCGCGGGGCGCGACCAGGATGCGGCGTTGCGCCGCGCGCTGCTGGCGAGCCTTGCCGCCCAGCTGCGCCATCTCGCCCGCATCGCCTCATGGGAGCTCGAAGGCGCCGCCAGGCTGCGCGCGCTCAAGGGTCTGATCGCGGGGGCCATCGTGCTCGGCGGTTCCGCGCGCCCGGCCAAGGCGCTGAAGGCGCTCGAACGGGAGCTGCCGGCGCAGATCTTTCCCGATGGCGGTCATCGCTCGCGCAGCCCGTCGGTGCAGCTTCAGGTTCTTCGGGACCTGATCGATATGCGGGCGGTGCTGCGTGCGGCGCAGACCGAGACCCCGGGCGCGCTGCAGGACGCCATCGACCGGATGGCGCCGATGCTGCGGCTGTTTCGCCACGGCGACCGCCGCCTGGCGCTGTTCAACGATTCGCTCGAGGAGGACGGCGTCATGATAGACCTCGTCCTGACCCGATCCGAAGCCAAGGGCCGTCCCCCGGCGCATGCGCCCGATACCGGCTTTGAGCGTCTGCAGGCCGACCGCAGCCTCGTCGTGGTCGATACCGGAAAGCCGTCGCCGCCCGGCTTTGCCGAGCACGCCCATGCCGGCGCGCTGTCCTTTGAGATGAGCCATGAGCGCGAGCGGATCATCGTCAACTGCGGCGCCTATCGCGGCCCCAAGCCGAATTGGTGGCGGGTCGCCCGCGCGAGTGCGGCGCATTCGGTGCTGGTCGTCGCCGACACCAATTCGGTCGAGATCCGCAACGACGGCGTCGTCGGCCGCGCTCCGACCTCGGTCGCCTGCGAGCGCGCCGAGCATCAGGGCCAGCAATGGATCTCGGCGACCCATGACGGCTATCGCGACCGGTTCGGCCTGACCTATACCCGCGAGCTGTTTCTCGCCGCTGACGGCGAGGATCTGCGCGGCGAAGACCGGCTGACCGGCCGGCCAGGGGCGACCTTCGCCGTGCGCTTTCACCTGCACCCCTCGGTCGAGGCCTCGCTGGTCGAGGGGGAAACGGCGGCGGTCGTGCGGCTGCCCAGCGGAATGGCGTGGCGGCTGCGCGCCGCCGGGGCCGAAATGACCCTGGGCGAGAGCGTCTATCTGGGCTCGGGCGAGGCCAGAAAGACGCAGCAGGTGGTGCTGAGCGGAGCCGTCATGCCCGGCGGGACCGGCGTGCGCTGGGCGTTGCGCCGCGAGCCCGCAAAACCCGTCGCCGATTAGCTTGCCGGGGCTCGGCCATCTCGATCCCGGCGATGCGGCGGCAGCGGCCGCGATCGTCGCTGCGACCGGCGTGATATCCGGCCTCGCCACCCGCGCGTTGATCCCGATCCTGCACCGCCGCAACGTGCTCGATCACCCCAACGAGCGCTCTTCGCATGCCGCCCCCACTCCGCGCGGCGGGGGGATCGCGCCGGTCGCCGCCGTGCTGCTGGCCTGGATGGCGCTCGCCCTCTGGGCGCGCGCCTCGCCGGCGATCGTCGGCGTCGGGCTCGGAACCGTCATGCTGGCGGTCGTCTGCTGGCTCGACGATGTGCGCGGCCTGTCACCGGCAAAGCGCCTCGCCGCCCAGGCAGCTGCGGTGGCGGTCGGTCTTCATGCCCTGCCCGCGGCCCTGCCCGCGCTTCACAACCCCCTGCGGGAGTGGCTCGGCCCGGCCGGCTGTTTCGCCGCGACCGGGCTGTTGTGGATGTGGTGGATCAACCTGTTCAACTTCATGGACGGGATCGACGGGCTCGCCGGCAGCGAGGCGGCGGCGATCGGCGGCGGGCTGTTGGCCTTCGCCGCGCTGGGAAGCGGCCTCGATCCCGCAGCGGCGCTGCTCGCCGCCGCAGTGCTCGGCGCGGCGCTCGGCTTTCTGGTGTGGAATTGGTCGCCGGCACGGGTGTTTCTCGGCGATGTCGGCAGCGCCCCGCTCGGCTATCTGACCGGCTTTCTGCTGATCGGCATCGCCGCCCGCGGCCATTGGATGATCGCGCTGATCCTACCGCTCTATTTCCTCGCCGACGCGACCATCACCCTGGCGCGGCGCCTGCTGCGCGGCGAGAGGGTGTGGCAGGCGCACCGCCAGCACTACTATCAGCAGGCGGTCCGCGCCGGGCTCGGCCATGCTGCGGCGGTCAGACGCGTGATCGCGGCCAATCTGCTGCTGGTCGGCTGCGGCTGGACCGCCGAGAACGGCTGGGGCCTGGTTTCGCTCGGAGCCGCCGCCGCGATCGTCGCGGCCCTGCTCGCGGGGTTCGCGCGCGAACGGTCGCGGCGCGCCAAGGCTTGTTCCGGTGCGCGCTGAACCCTATACCCGGCCGATGAGCCTCTCCCCGCAGAAAATTCGCCGCGCGCTGGTTTCGGTCAGCGACAAGACCGGGATCGCCGCCTTTGCCGGCGCGCTGGCGGCGCGCGGCATCGCCCTGGTTTCGACCGGCGGCACGGCGCAGGCGCTGGCCGCGGCGGGGCTGCGGGTGAGCGAGGTCGCGGCGATCACCGGCATGCCCGAATTTCTCGACGGCCGGGTCAAGACCCTGCACCCGGCGATCCATGGCGGTTTGCTGGCGCGCCGCGACCGGCCCGATCATCTCGCGGCGCTGGCCGAGCGCGGCATCGAACCGATCGATCTTCTCGTCTGCAATCTCTACCCCTTTGCCCGGACCGTCGCCGCCGGCGCCAGTCGGGAAGGCGGCATCGAGAACATCGACATCGGCGGCGTGGCGTTGCTGCGCGCCGCCGCGAAGAACCACGACGCGGTTACGGTGGTGACCGATCCCGCCGATTACGAGCGCGTGCTCGCCGCGCTCGCTGCCGGCGACGGGGCGGTCGGCGCCGCGCTGCGCCGCACCCTCGCCAGCAAGGCCTTTGCGGCGACCGCGGCTTACGACGCGGCGATCGCCCAATGGATGCAGCACGAGGAGGGCGAGATCTTGCCGGAGACCCTGGTCGTCGCCGGCCGGCTGGCGCAGCGGCTGCGCTACGGCGAGAACCCGCATCAGGCGGGGGCGTTCTACCGCGCCGGCGAGCCGCGTCCCGGGGTGGCGAGCGCGCGCCAGCTCCACGGCAAGGACTTGTCCTACAACAACTACGCCGATGCCGACGCCGCCTTCGAGCTGGCCGCAGAATTCGCACCGCCCGCGGTTGCCGTCGTCAAGCACGCCAACCCCTGCGGCGCCGCCACCGGCGCCAGCCTGCGCCAGGCCTGGGACAAGGCGCTCGCCTGCGACCCGCTGAGCGCCTTCGGCGGGGTCGTGGCGCTGAACCGCCCGCTCGACACGGCGACCGCCGAGGCGATCGGCCGGCTCTTCGTCGAGGTCGTCGTCGCTCCCGACGTCGAACCGGAAGCGGCGGCGATCCTCGCCCGCAGGACGGCGCTGCGCCTCTTGGCAACCGGCGGTCTGCCCGACTCGGCCGCCCCGGGCCTCGCCTTTCGCTCGGTCTCGGGCGGCATCCTGGTGCAGGAGCGCGACGCCCTGTCAACCACCGCCGAGGAGCTGCGCACCGTCACCCGCCGCGCGCCGACCGAGGCCGAAATCGCCGACCTGCTGTTCGCCGACACGGTCGCCAAGCACGTCAAGTCGAACGCCATCGTCTTCGCTCGCGACGGCGCGACGGTCGGCATCGGCGCCGGCCAGCCGAGCCGCGTCGACAGCGTGCGGATCGCCGCTCAAAAGGCCGCCGAGGCCGGTCGGGCAGCGGGCCTGCCGCAATCGCCGACCCGAGGCTCGGTCCTCGCCTCGGACGCGTTCTTCCCGTTCGCCGACGGCCTCGAAGCCGCAATCGCGGCCGGCGCCACCGCAATCATCCAACCCGGCGGCTCGCTGCGCGACCCCGAAGTGATCGCCGCCGCCGACCGCGCCGGCATCGCCATGGTCTTCACCGGCCGCCGCCACTTCCGCCATTGAGCCGGGCGGACCGGTGGGCGATCTCGCGTCGGCGGATGGCAGCGACAAGCCAAAACCCGGCTTCGCACTCTATTTTACCCTCTCCTCGCCGGCCCGGGGAGAGGGAGGGGTGAGGGGGCCGCGTTGGAGCGCGCGGGGTCGACCCCTCACCCGGCCCTCACTGGCCTCGGGAGAGAGGCTAGGAACGATGTTCCCGGGGCTAATCGGCTTGCCATCACAGCGACGGTGGAATTGCCTCAATCGCGTCCTATGCTGCGACCCTTTGGCGGCACTCGGGGAATGCGCGCCGGAGCAGCGTGGGAGAAAGGATGCCCTGTAAATCTCTTGCGGAAACAGGTGCGGCACATCCGCGAACGGCCGGGCGGGCCATTCTGCCGGACGGCCGACCGTGTGGGGCCTGTGCGGGCCGTCAGACGACGCGGATGTTTTTGAACTGCCAGGGGTCGTCGCGGTCGAGGGCCTCGGGAAACAGGGTCTCGCGATCGTCGAGCGGCGTCCAGTCGCCGTAGACCCCGACGATGTCGCCGAGATAGGGTCGGGCGATGTCGAGGACGCGTGCGAAATCCAGATCCTCGGGCTCGACCACGCCGGCATGGGGGTGCTCCAAGGCCCACACCACGCCGGCCAAAACCGCGGCGGTCACTTGCAAGGAGGTCGCGTTGTTGTGCGGCGCCACCCGCCGCGCCTCGGCGATCGTCAGCCGCGAGCCGTACCAGTAGACCCCTTTGGGCGAGCCCATCAACAGGACGCCGAGCTCGTCGGTCCCGGTCGTGATTTCGTCCATCATCAGGCGCTTCCTATCCTGCAAGCGCCAGTTCTTGCCGGCGAATTCGTGCAGGCTCAGCACCGCGTCGTCGCACGGGTGATAGGCATAGTGGCAGGTCGGGCGGTACCGCACCGCGCCCTCATCGGCGACGGTCAGAAAATCGGCGATCGAGATCAATTCGCCATGGGTGATCAGAAACCCGTGATAGGGCCCTTCGAGCGGGGTCCAGCTGCGCACCCGGGTGGCCGCACCCGGCCGCAGCAGGTAGATCGCCGCCCCGCCCCCGAAATCGTGTCGGCGGCCGTCAGCCGGGAGATCGCGCTCATGCGTGCCCCAGCCGAGCTCCGCCGGCTGCGAGCCCTCGCTGACAAAGCCGTCGATTGACCAGGTGTTGACGAATTCCCCCGGCGTCTTGGGGACCGCCGCCACCTGCGTGTCGCGCTCGGCGATATGAATGACCTTGATCCCGAGCCGTTGGGCGAGCCGCGCCCAATCCTCGCGCGTCGCCGGGACGCCCGCGCCGAGCCCGGCATCCCGGGCGAGATCGACGAGCGCCTGCTTGACAAAATGCGAAACGAGGCCGGGATTGGCGCCATGGGTCACGATCGCGGTCGGGCCTTGCGGAAAGCGGCGGCGCAACGCCAGCGCGCTCTCGCGCAGCGCGTAGTTCGAGCGCGCCGCGGGCGGCAGGCTCGGGTCGGTGTACCCGCCCGGCCACGGCTCGATGCAGGTGTCGAGGTAGAGCGCGCCCCGCTGCTGGCAAAACTCGATCAGCGCCGTGCTCGACACGTCGACCGACAGGTTTAACAGAAAGTCGCCGCGGCCAATCCGGGGTTCCAGGAGGCCCCGGTAATTCTCGCGGGTCAGCGCGGCTTCGATGAACATGACGCCGTATTCGGCGGCGACGTCGCGGCCGCGCGGCTCTGCGGTGACGATCGCGATCCGAGCCGGGTCGATCACCAGATGGCGCAGCAGCAACGGCAGCACGCCCTGGCCGATGCTGCCGAAACCGACGATCGTGAGGCGGCCGGGGAGAGCGGCGTGCTTCTGGTCGAACATGACGGTCCAGCGCTGATCAGCGGGCCGGAACCCCTACGGTCGAGGTCGTTTGTTGTCAAGCCGGCCACCGAAAGGCCGGCCTGCCGAGGGCTCGCGCCAGGGCATTGCAACAGCCGGCGGCTCGGCTAGAGTGCGGCCCGCTTTCGGGGAGGCGGCGGCGCATGCGAGGATTGGTATCGGTCGGTCTGGTGGCCGCCTTGCTGATGCCCGGCGCGGCGTCGGCTCAGGTCAAGAGCAGCAGGAAGGCCGGGTACGAGCAGCTGCTGGTGTTCGGCGCGGCCTTCGAACGCATCCGCGAGGACGCGGTCGAGCGGGTCAGCGGCAGAAAGCTGATCGCGGCGGCGATCACCGGGATGCTGTCCGGCGTCGATCAGCGCGCGGGCTACATCGACCCCGTCGCGTTCAAGGCATCCCGCAGATCCCCCGCAGCTGGCGGCGAGGCGGGGATCGGGGTGGCGGTGACCCTCGACAACGGGCAGTTGCGGGTGATCTCGCCGCGCGACGGCTCGCCGGCGGCGGCGGCCGGGATCATGCCCGGCGATCTGATTTTTTCGATCGACCGGGAGCCGACCTACGAGCTGAGCCTGGCCGAGGCCGAGCAGAAATTGCGCGGGCCCGCCGGCAGCACCGTGGCGCTGGCGCTGCAGCGCGGCGCGGGCAACCCGATCAAGCTCAGCCTCGAGCGCGCCGCCGACCATCTGCGCCCGGTGACGGCACAGGTCGAGGACGGCAATATCGGCTATGTGCGGATCGCCGGCTTTGACGACGCCACCCCGGCGGCGCTCGCCGCGGCGCTGCAGGATCTGCGGCACAAGACCGCCGGCCGGCTTTCCGGCCTGGTGCTCGACCTGCGCAACAACCCCGGCGGTAATTTTCCGGACGCGGTCGCCGCCGCCGACGCCTTTCTCGACAAGGGCGACATCGCCCTGGTCAAGAGCCGCCGGCCCGAGGGCCTCAAGCACATCGCCGCCACCCCGGGCGATCTGGCCAAGGGGCTGCCGATCGTCGTCCTGGTCAATGGCGGCACCGCCGAGGAGGCCGAGCTCGTCGCCGGCGCGCTGCAGGACAACCGCCGCGCCGTGCTGCTCGGCACCAAGACCTTTGGCGAGAGCGCCATCGAGACCGTGATCCCGCTCGCCGGCGGCGGCGCCATCCGCCTGACCACCGCCCGCTTCACCACCCCCGACGGCCGCGACATCGACGGCAAGGGCCTCCAGCCCGACCTCACCGTCACCCCGCTGAAGCTCGAAAAGCTGACCCAGGAAAAGAGCTGGCTTCACGAGGCGGATCTGCGAGGGGCTCTCAAGAATACCGATGCGGTTGCAGCGGCTGCCGAAAACGCGGGCGGCGCGCGTTCGGGCAAAGGGATCGGCGACACCGACGACGAGCAGCTGGCCGAGGCTGTCGATGTGCTGCGCGGGCTGGCGGTCGCAGCGAGCGAATGACGCCGTGAGCAGATCGGGGAAAATTCCGCGGCGCACGCGGCGGACCAGGCTATTGTGCGACCCACCCGCCGTCGATCGACAGGGCGGCGCCGGTCATCGTGCCGGCCGCCTGGCCGCACAGGAACACGGCGAGGGCGCCGAGCTGCTCCGGGGTCGTGAATTCGAGCATCGGCTGCTTTTCGCGCAGCAGGTCTTCGCGCGCCTTCTGCACCGGGATGCCCGCGGCCGCGGCGCGCGCTTCGATCTGCTGTTGCACCAGCGGAGTGAGGACCCAGCCGGGGCAGATCGCGTTGCAGGTGACGCCCCGGTTCGCGGTCTCGATCGCGACCACCTTGGTCAAGCCGATCAGCCCGTGCTTGGCGGTGACGTAGGCGGCCTTTTCACCGCTGGCGACAAGACCATGAGCCGAGGCGATGTTGACGATCCGACCCCATCGCTTGGTCAGCATGTGCGGAAGGGCGGCCTTTATCGCATGAAACGCGGCGCTCATATTAATCGCGATCACCGCGTCCCACCGGTCCTCCGGGAAATCGACGACATTGGCGACGTGCTGAATGCCGGCGTTGTTGACCAGGATGTCGACGCCGTCGAAACGGCGCGCGGCATCGGCGACGAGATCGCGGATCTCAGCCGGCTTCGACATGTCCGCCGCGGAGTAGGCGGCATCGACGCCATGTTTGGCGGCGAGCCCGGCGCGCAGCTTCTCGATCCCCGCGGCGTCGCCGAAGCCGTTCAGCATCAGCGCGCACCCCTCGGCCGCGAGCGCCGCGGCGATGCCGAGCCCGATCCCGCTGGTCGAGCCAGTGACAATTGCAGCTTTACCTTTCAGCATGACTTTTCTCCTCATATCGGCGGCCAAGGCGATGTCTGCGCTGGGTCGCGTCGTATCACAGCGCAGGCGCGTTTCGGCAGCGCGGCAAATTTGCCCGGGAGCAGACCCTTTGACACCGGATGACGTTTCGCAAGACCCGCGCCATATGTCGCGGCGGACACCGCCCCATCAGCCGGCCGCACGCCGATTGCGGCGAGGAGGAGGAATTTCAGAGTCCCAGAGGTCGACTGATGCCGGCTGATCGCGGGACTGCCCGCATTCTTGCGCTCACCGCCGCGGAGCAGCCCTCGGTCAGCGTGGTTACCTACAACATCCATGCTTGCGTCGGGGTCGATCGCCGCTACGACCCGGCGCGGATTGCGGCCGTGCTGCAGGAAATCGACGCCGACATCGTCTGTCTGCAAGAGGTGGACCTGCGCCGCGGCATCGCGCTATATCCCGATCAGGCGGCCTACCTGGCCGAGACGACGGGTTGCCGGGTCATCCTCGGCGCCGGCACTCGCAGCCATCGCGGGCGGTTCGCCAACGCGATCCTGACCCGTTTCCCGGTGCTCGCCGCCCGCGCGATCGACCTCGCCGTATCGTATTACGAGCCGCGCGCCGCGCTCGATGCCGATCTGGTGATCGGCGGTCGGGTGCTGCGCGTGCTGGCGACCCATTTCGGCCTCCATGCCGGCGAGCGCCGATTGCAGGCCAATCGCCTGATCGCGGCACTCGGCGAACCTTCGGCGCCGAGCCGGCAGCGGGCTGCCGCGGTGTTGCTGGTCGGCGACCTGAACGAATGGCGCGGGCGCAGCGGCGGCATCCGCGCCCTCGACCGGTGCCTGGGGCCGAGCGCCGCGCCCCGCACGTTCCCATCGTGGATGCCGGTGCTGCCGCTCGACCGGATCTATGCCGACGGGCCGGCGGTGTTGCGCGATATTCAGGTCTATCGTTCACCGCTCGCCCGGGTCGCCTCCGATCATCTGCCGCTGATCGCAAGCTTGTCGTGGAGCGATGGGGAGGCCCGCCGCCGCGAGCGAGCCCGGGCCGTGCGGCGAACGGCGCGACCGCGCATCGGCCCGATGGCGGTCGCCCCAGCGGCGACCGACCTGAATACGGCAATCGGCCGCGACAGTTCGGGAGCAGCCGAGCGCGTTGCGCAGGCCGGCCCGACAGGCTAATCAGAAGGCGATGGCACCCAAGCGAAACCCGCTCAACCTGAACCCGCTGCAGCTGAAGACCTTGACCCTGCTTCAGCAACTTGCGCGACTGCCCGATTATTCGCGGCCCGGCGAGGAGCCGGGCAGCGTCGTTCTGACCCGCCTGCCCTACCCGCACGGCGATCACTTCCATGTCGGCGAGGCAGTCGTGGCCTCGCGCGACGCGACCGGCCTGCGCAACCCGGCGGTCTGGGCCGCGCTCGAGCGCAAAGGCCTGATCCGGTCGTCGCCGCCGACCGCGATCGTGACGTCGAGCGGGCTCGGATACGACACCGGGCTGCGCATGGCGATCCTGCACGACGCCGCTCATTGAGCGGGCGATCCGTCACCAGCAGAACCTGCTGATAACGGCCGTCGGAGCATAGGAGCCGGCGCTCAGCGCCGCGTCGATACGGGCGAGATCCGGCTTGCCCGCCCCGATCATGCCAAACTCTTCGGCATGGATGCCGCCGGCGACGAAGAGACTGTCGAGACCCGCCCCGGCGGCCCCGGCGATGTCGGTGCGCAGGCTGTCGCCGACGGCGAGGATGCGCGAACGGTCGGCGATGCCGAGCAGTGTGAGGCAAGTGTCGTAGACCGAGCGGTAGGGCTTGCCGTGCCACCGCACATGGCCGCCCTGCTGCTCGTACCACTGAGCCAGCGCGCCGGCGCACAGCGCCAACCGCGCGCCGTGCATGACCACGAGATCGGGGTTGGCGCACACCATCGGCAACGCGCGCGCGAGCGCCCGGCGCAGCAGCGGCGCATAATCCTCGATCGTGTCGTCCCAGCCGGCGGGCCCGGTGTTGAGGATGAACTCCGCCGCCTCGGCGGTGTCGACATAGTCGAGCCCGAGGCCGTCGCGGATCTCGAGGTCGCGGTCCGAGCAGATGTGCAGGCAGCGCCGGCCGAGCGCCGCGTAAAACGGGTCGTCGCGCCGGTGGAGATACTGCCAAGCCTCCTCGCCGGAAGACATGACGTGATGATAGGTCCCGGCCGGCACGCCGATTTGGGTGATCCGTCGGACAACGTCGTCGGCCCGCCGCGGCGCGTTCGACAACAGGGCGATGCGCTTGCCGGCGGCGATCAAGGCGCGCAAGCAGTCGACGGCGCCGGGCAGCGGCGCGACGCCGTCATGGATCACACCCCACAGATCGAGGATGAACCCGTCGTAGCGCGGCGCCGACGCAGCGATGCCGCCAATCGAGACAACTGCCATGAAGCGGCAACCTTGATGATGGCGCGGCAGGGGTCAAGCCTATGCCGCGGTGCAGCCGCAACGGCGTCGCAGGCCCTGGTCCCGCCGCGGCTGCCGGCAATATATTCACGAATGGTTAATGACAACAGGGTCACGACCGACTTCCCCCTCAGTTGATTATAATCTTTACTAATTATTGCCGAATTGATCGGAACATTGGCCGAGCACAGCCTGTTCAGCACAGAGGAACGGGGCTGGGCCCTGGCGAGGAGAGATCATGCAGACGGATCTGTATATCGGCCCGCTGATCGAGCGCGGCGGCAAATTCAGCTATGACACGTTTTCCGTGGCCGATGGGCTGCGGAGTTCTTTTCGATATCCGCGCGTCGAGGGAGCCCGATACGACCGCCGGGCGATGATTGCGGAAGCCCCTTTGGATCTGCGCTCGCGCGTCCAAATCTGCGAAACCTTGGCGGAATTCGAGCAGTCGGTAGCAGACGCACGCGACCACGAGCAAATCCCGGAAGGCGGGCAATCGAGCAAGCGGTAATCGGACCGCGGAGGTTTTATTGGCCGCTTGTGGCCCCAGCGCCGATCACGCGATCATCACCCGCTGCCGGTGGATCGCCTCCGACCGATCCAAGCGCCCCGTTGGCAAGCACTAGGGAACGAGAGTTTTGGCCGCCGCGATCGACGGCTGCGGTTGCGGACCATCCCCAGTTCCGATCGCCTCGGAGATCGAAGCAAAACCGTCACGCCGAAGCAGGTCGGCGAGTCCCCGCTTGATGCGCCCGACAAGGGCCGGGCCGTTGAACACCAACGCCGTGTAAAGCTGCACCAGGCTGGCGCCGGCGCGAATTTTCGCGTAGGCGTCGGCAGCGGTGGCGATGCCGCCGACCCCGATCAGCGGCACGCGTCCCCGCGTCAGGCGATACATGTCGGCTAGCACCGCAGTTGAAGGAGCAAACAGCGGACCCCCGCTGAGGCCCCCGGCTTCGGCGGCGTGCCGGCTCGCCAGCCCGGCAGGGCGCTCTACCGTCGTGTTGGCGACGATCAGCCCGTCGATGCCGGTTTCGAGCGCCACCTCGGCGATGTCGCGGCGCCCAACGTCCGTCAGATCAGGCGCGATCTTGACCAGCAGCGGCGCCCCGCTGCCGGCCCGCCCGCGGGTGTCGAGCAGACGGCTCAGCAGCGAAGCGAGCGCCGCGCGGCCTTGCAGGTCGCGCAGCCCCGGCGTGTTCGGCGAGGAGATGTTGACGACGAGATAGTCCGCCAGCCCGGTTGCCCGGCGGATCCCTTCCTGGTAATCGGCAGCTGCGTCCGTGCTGTCGCGGTTTTTGCCCAGGTTCAAGCCGACGATACCGGCGCCGGCGCGCCGCGACAGCCGAGCGACGACCCTGTCGAGCCCGCCGCTGTTGAAACCCAGGCGATTGACGATCGCCCGGTCCTCGTCGAGACGAAACAGTCTCGGCTTCGGGTTGCCGGGCTGCGGAAGCGGCGTCACGGTGCCGACCTCGACAAAGCCGAAGCCGAGAGCGCGCATCGCGTCCGGGACCCGCGCGTCCTTGTCGTAGCCGGCGGCGAGCCCGACCGGGTTCGGGAAGTCCAGGCCCCACAGGCGTTGCCCCAGGATCGGCGGATCGGACCGCAGCGCCGCCGGCCCGGCGAGGAGCCGGCCCAACCCTGCCCGGAGCGTGCGCAGGCTCAGCTCGTGCG
This sequence comes from uncultured Alphaproteobacteria bacterium, assembly GCA_963703855.1. Lineage (GTDB taxonomy): Bacteria > Pseudomonadota > Alphaproteobacteria > ATCC43930 > CGMCC-115725 > AP-15. Next base: position 133,063 of record CAVPFW010000026.1, on the reverse strand, counting down.
CGGCTTCGAGCGGCAGACGCCGCAGGATCGGGCGGATGAGCGGGTAGAGATCGGGCATCGATCGGGTTCGCCGGCTGCTGATGGATGATACCCGTGCGCCGCCGGCGCCGCACCTATGCTAGATCATGCCGGCCATGTCGCAGGGTGACCAGAACCGTCCGGCTGCAGCGCGGCCGATATTGGTGCCGCAGGCGCCGGTCCTCGTCGCCGGCTTCCGCGAGGTGCTGTGGCTCACGCCGGACGGCGAGATCGAAGCGCTGTCGCCGGCCGAAGCGCGCGGCCGGGTCGAGATCGAGGCGCCGATGCTGTGCCACGCCGTCGCCACCGCGCGCCGTCTCGATTGGCCGGGGTTCGCCGCCCTCGATCTGCTCGAGCTGTTCGCGTTCGTCTATCCGGCGCGGTTCTGCGTGCCGACGGCGCGCGGCCTCGCCGAGGCGCTCGGGCTGCCGCCGCCGCGGCGGCCGGCCGAAGCCTGCGTGAGCTTGGCGACCGCGGCGCGCGCGCTGCTCCAGGCCCTCGAGCAGGAAACCGATCCCGAGATTCGCGCCGTGGCCCAGGCGATGGAGCGCGGCGGCTGGCTGTGGGCATCGGCGGTGCTGGCCGCCCTTCCCCCGGCCGCGCCCGGCGCGCGGCGGCAGACCTCGGGGCTGCGGGTGTGGACGCGGCTCGCCGAGTGGGCCGAGACCGCGCCGGGACCCGCACCCGGCCACGAGCCGGTGCGGCCCGAAGAGGCGCGCGGCCGCCTTGCCCGGCTGCTCGGCGTCGACTCCGAGCCGCGCCCGCAGCAGGCCGATTACGCTGCCGCCGTCTGTGCCGCCTTTGCCCCGCGCCATATTCCCGACCAGCCGCACGCGGTCCTCGCCGAAGCCGGGACCGGCGTCGGCAAGACGCTCGGCTATATCGCGCCGGCGAGCCTGTGGGCGGAGAAGAACGGCGGTTCGGTGTGGATCTCGACCTTCACCCGCAATCTGCAGACCCAGATCGCCGGCGAGCTCGACCGGCTCTATCCCGACCCCGAGGTCAAGCGCCGCCGTGTCGTGGTCCGCAAGGGGCGGGAGAATTTTCTGTGCCTGCTGAATTACGAGGAGGCGGCTGCCGCGGCGGTGACGCGGCCGGGGCGAGCGGCAGCCCAGCTCGGGCTCGTCGCACGTTGGATCGCCGCGAGCGAGGCCGGTGATCTGGTCGCCGGCGATTTTCCCGGCTGGCTCGCCGAATTGATCGGTGCGGCGCGAGTAGGCGCTCTCGCCGACCGGCGCGGCGAATGCGTGCACTCCGCCTGTCCGCACTTTCGCCGCTGCTTTGTCGAAAAGAACATCCGCAAGGCGCACGGCGCGCGCGTCGTCGTCGCCAATCATGCGCTGGTCATGACCCAGGCGGCGCTCGGCGGCCTCGACGATGCGACGGTGCCGACCCGCTACGTCTTCGACGAAGGCCACCATCTGCTCGAGGCCGCCGACAACGCCTTTTCGGTGCGTTTGTCGGGCCGCGAAGGGCGCGAGCTGCGCCGCTGGATTGTTGGCGCCGAAGGGACGGGAGGTTCGCGTGCCCGCGGTCTGCGGCGGCGCATCGGCGACCTCGTCGAAGGCGATGACGACGGCGTCCGGGCGCTGATCGATGTTCTCGCCGCCTGCCCGCGTGCTCCCCGGCGACGGCTGGGCGCAGCGGGTCTCCGACGGGCGCGGTCTGCCGGGGTTCGAGAGCTTCCTTGTGCTGGTTCGTCGGCAGGTGCTGGCGCGCGCGGCGCTCGCCGATGCCGGCTACGGCCTGCAAGCCGAGGCGCGGCCGCCGGTCGCCGGCCTCGTCGAGCTCGCGGCGCCGCTCGCCCAAGGGCTGGAACGCCTCGCCGCCGCCGTGAGGCGGCTCGCCTCGATCCTGCGCACCCGGCTCGAGGATCTCGGAGAACCCGCCGGAGCCGGGGCTGCGGCAGCGCCTCGACGCCACCGTGCGCGGTCTTGAGCGGCGGGCCGATCAGCACCTCGCCGCCTGGGCCAAGCTGTTGCGCGACTTGGCCGAGCCGCCGCGGCCCGAGACCGTCGAGTGGCTTTCGCTCGACCGGCTCGACGGGTTCGAAATCGATGTCGCAGTGACCCGCAGCTGGGTCGACCCAGGCATCCCGTTCGCCGAGCTGGTGGCACGCCCGGCGCATGGCCTCGTCGTCACCTCGGCGACATTGACCGATGGCGAGCCCGACCCCGACCTCGCCTGGCGCGCTGCCGAAGCCGCGACCGGTCTGCGCCATCTGGCGGCGCGACCGACTGCGGCACGCATCGCCTCGCCGTTCGACTATCCGGCGCAGACGCGGATTTTTGTCGTCACCGATATCCCGCGCGACGACATCGGCCAGGTTGCCGCGGCCTATGCCGCGCTGTTCACCGCGGCGAGGGGCGGGGCGCTCGGGCTCTTCACTGCGATAGCGCGGATGCGGGCGGTGCATCACCGTATCGCCCCGGTGCTCGAAGCGCGCGGCCTGCTGTTGCTCGCCCAACATGTCGACGCGATGTCGACCGCGACCTTGGTCGAGATCTTCCGCGCCGAGGAGGATTCGTGCCTGCTCGGCACGGACGCGATCCGCGACGGCGTCGACGTTCCCGGCCGCTCGCTGCGCCTTCTCGTGTTCGATCGCGTCCCCTGGCCGCGGCCCGACATCTTGCACCGCGCGCGCAAACCCGTTTTCGGCGGTGCACAATATTACGACCACATCGCCCGGCTGCGACTGAGGCAGGCCTATGGCCGGCTGATCCGCCGCGCAGACGATCGCGGCGTCTTTGTCGATCCTCGATCGCGCCCTGCCCGTCGCGCCTGCTGTCCGCCTTTCCCGACGGCGTGCCGTCCGCCGCGTGCCGCTGGTCGAGGCGGCCGACGTGACGACGCGGTTTCTCGGCCCGCGATCGCTTGACAGGCCGCCGCGGTTTGGCTTGTGCAGCGCGCCCATGCGAGAGAGAACGATGCTCGACCACGCACGGCGCGCTGATCTACACGATGGTCATCGTCTCGGCGGCCGACCGCAACATGCCCGACAGCGAGCTGCAGGCGTTCGCCGACATCGTCGGCCACCTGCCGGTTTTCCGCGGTTTCGACCGCAACAGCTGCCGCGGCTGCTCAATGACTGCACCGAGCTGATCAGCCGCGAAAACGGGCTCGACGAGACCTTGAAGGCGATCAAGGCCGGACTGCCGCCGAAGCTGCGCGAAACCGCCTATGCGATCGCCTGCGATCTCGTCGCCACCGACGGCGAGGCGAGCAGGAAGAGCTGCGCACCCTCGAATTGATGCGCCACCGCCTCAAGATCGACCGGCTGACCGCCGCCGCCATCGAGCGCGGCGCCCGCGCCCGGTTTCAGACGCTGTAGATTTCCCCACCCGCGCTGTGCGAGATGACGCCTTGCATCGCGAGGCCGATGGAGTGGGACGGGTGCCTTATGGAAAATTCACTGACTGAGCCAATGGTGGGCGACATGAAATTCCTCATGGCGCGCGCGTCTCAAAAACGGTGCCTCGTGAAAGCTGTATTTTCTATCGTCCGTGATCGAGGTGTGCCAATGCCCTTAGACCATTGAATTTTGTGAGGTCGTCTTTTAACACACGCCCACCCGAAATCTCTTCGACATTGATTTCATTCGCAATTCGGCGCAACGCTATGATCATCGGCAGTATCATCCCTTCCCCGGCATCGTATTTTCTTTCTGTCGCCTCCTCAATCGGGATACTCCCTAAGATTTCCTTTGTCGTTTCTTCATTTATGAACCTAAACCCGATCGCGCGCGTTGCAGCCGCGGCTTCCTTAAACACATCCTCTCCTGTTTGTTCGTAGAGTCGCCATAAGCCCACGGCCAAGTTAGAAATACCTCGGCCGGCGCTGTGAGAAGGAGGTGGGGTCTGCCCAGGAAGATCACAGAGCCCCGCAGATGCCAGGAGCACTGATGCCCGCGCATTTCCAGCACTTCTTTCTGCAACGGACCATTCCGTAAACGCTACACGGGTTAATTCCCCCGAATATTCACGAAACAATTCGGCGCTCTTATCCGGTGCATTCACCTCCCTGTACACTTTCGAGGCATTCACACGGAGTTCAATATCCGTAGGATCGGTTTCCTGCATCGTTCTCGCGACCTCTACCGCCAGCATGTACTGTCCTGTTCCCAGAAAATGGTCGGGGAGATCATAGTCCCACCGATTTAATTCTGGGACGTATTGCCCACTACCCCTTGCAATTATGGCTCCTCTTGCTAGGTCGGGAAATATATCATCCAGATCACCGCACAAATTGCTTTCCTGCATAATTTCGACGGACACCTCTGCAATGGATTTATGCCAGTCAAGATGAAACGACCTCCACCAGCAACAACGGCTTCGTCCGCCAACGGCGCTAAAACTCTCCTCCGAAGATCCGTCAGGGAACAGCCCAACGTCTGCGCCAAGACCGGACTTGAGAGAAAACGCATCCCTTCCGCGTGCATCATTGCAATTTTACCATAGGCATCTAGAAGTGTGCCTCCAGGTGCCGAAATTTCCATCAACCGGTACAGAATTGACCGGACTTTATCCTTCAGTCTATCTCCATAACGTAGTTGTAGCATAGCTCCCAGCAACGCACCTTCATCGCTTGCACCAGTGGTATCAAAAGCCGCGTCTTTCAATCGCCGTACTGCCTCAGATTGAGGCAACGAGTATAACTCGCCTAATCCTTCTTTCCCTAAGCGATTCCATGCACCACTATTTTCTCGGCGTCCTTTTCATCAACGCCTTTCAAGTTTATCTCCTGATAGGAACTGTTAGATATGATCTGGGCCGCCTCTTTAGTTTCGGCACGCCAGTCGATAGTTCTCGCAGCAAGAAAGAAGTGTACATTGGTGATGCCTCGTCGCTTAATAACGGGTACCAGTACCCCAAGGGAGGTTGCAAGAGAATGCGCATCATCGGCTGCTATCAGCAGTCGAGTGGTATTCCGTGCCAAGGCCACTATGGTGTTAGGATCAATGTCGCTGTCTTCGTTATGTCGCCACAATACTGTCCATTCTTCATAGCACGCGATGTCGGAAACCACCTGGAGGAATGCTGTGGACTTTCCTTCTCCGCCGGCACCAAGAAGCACGACAACATTAGTCTTCTGCTCGTCGCCGATTACGTTAAAGCGAGTGCAGATGTCACCAACAACCATACGCCGGGGCACGATATCTGAGGTTGCGATGCTCCAATCCGGCGGTGTTCCGTCGAGATAGTGGAGCACTCTGTCTCTCGTATCGTGGCCCACTCTCGTCGCGAGAAACTGCGAAATCGATCCACGTCCAGCCTTGCGGCGCAACCGGTTTCCTCAGAGTGAGCGAGTGGGACTTAGAACGCGGGGCGCGTTCGGCCTGAATCACCTGAGACGCGGCTACCAAAGTAGCAGGTATAGAAAAACACCACCAATCCGTCATCTCCTTGCGACGATCGTTAGAGAAAGCGTCTGTAGCTATCTTCCACTCACGGTGTAATGCTGACCAGGAATACGCCTGAGCTAAGATAATACCGGCTTGATGTCCACCTCAACGCGCTGGAACCCATTGACCCATTTTGGTATATCATCCGGCCGTCCCTGAAACGCCGAACCACAACGCAAGCCAAGAAAGCTATTTTGTCCTCCGCCGTCCTCGTAGTGGGCATCGTTTTCGTGCAAATGCCCATGTAAATAAATCGCGTGGTGCCGTGCCAAAATTGTCCGAATGTGGCCCGCATCAATGTCGGAAAACCAGTCAATCGGATGATGTCCCAGAACAATTTTGAGTCTAACAGACGGATGGCGTCTCAGCGCGTCTTCCAGAATATTAGAACCAGGCGTGAGGCAATGTCGGTCAGCGTCATCTTTCGATAGCCACGAGGTGTTTATGCCAATTATAGCAACACGATGACCCTTGATTTCGTGTTCTACGTCAAAGGCCCCCGCTTCTCTATCCAACCATCTAGGCGAATTAGTATTGTCTCCTTCTATGTAACTTAGAAATCGAGGTAGAAGCTGCTGGCGCTGTGACAGCCCGCCGGCGGTTGGGTCGAATAGTGACTTTGGATTCCGTAAAATATCGGCTGGGGTGAAATGCGGATTCCGGTCTCTTTCGACATCATGATTGCCCGGCACTCCATAAATGTGTCCATTCCAGGATGGGCCTAAGCTGTCCAACAGCGGTATCAAGAACTCCTCTAAAAAGGAGTCATATTCTTGTGGTGTACCACGGTTAGCAATATCTCCTGTCAAAAATACAAAATCAAAATGATACCCGCTTCTCACCTCGGCGCTTACATATGTTGTTATCTCTGTAAAGAGCTTTCGTTGCGCGTATCCATCCATACCCACATGGAAGTCAGACACGTGAAGCCACGTAATTCTCTCCGCATTTGCCAATTTGTGTACCTTCTAAATAGATCAATGCGTTACAGAGAACGGGTTACGTCGCCGAATTACCCGTGCCGGGACGCGCACCGTCAAGTTCACCGTCTTGACACCGCATCGAGCACACATCCGTCGCGTCATATCGTCAACCTAGAAATCGTGCTCTTGCCTACGTCGTAGCTTCGCGCGAGTTCGGCAAGCGTCGCACCCTCCGCCCGCCGCCGCCGTGCTTCGGCCTTCTGCGCGTCGGTGAGTTTCGAGGGCCGGCCCATATGCTGCCCCCGCTTCTGCGCCCGGCTGCGGCCCTCGGCGGTGCGGGTGCGGATAAGATCGCGCTCCACGTCGGCGAGGCCGCCCAGCACGGCGATCATCAGTCGCCCGGTGCTGGTGCCGGTGTCGGCCCACGGCTCCGCGAGTGAGCGAAATTGTGCCTTGGCGTCCACGATCTGCTTGACGATGGCGAACAGGTCGAAGGTGCTGCGCGCGAGGCGGTCGATGCGCGTCACCGTCACCACGTCGCCGGGCGTGAGGCCTTTGAGCATTTTGAGAAGCTCGCGCCGGTCGCTGTGCGCGCCCGTCACCTTCTCCCGGTAACATAGCCGAGACAGCGGTTTTGCGGGTGAGTTTCAGTCATATCTTACGGGAGCCATAACCCATTGATCGAGCTGGCTCAAGGGAACTCGATAGGATATTAATTGAACCGGCCATCGTCGTCCCTCGGCGGCAATGTTCGCCTCACCGCGTCCTGCACCTCGGAGGGCTGGGCCGCCAGCGCGTCGCACAGCCGGCGCAGCTGGCGGCGCAGGCCGTAGACCTGGTCGAGCAGGCCGAGCACCAGCGGCACCGCCTCGTCGTCGACCGCGAACTCGTGACGGATTTCGAGGATCAGCTCGACCCGGGCAACGTCGACCTCGTGAAACAGCCAAGTTCCGCCGCGCCGCTCGGGCAATACCCAGCGGTTTTCGACCCAGCGGGCGAGCTCGCGCCGGTCGAGCCCGCCGAGGCGGCCGAGCAGTTCGTCGAACGCGATCATGTCGACGGCATCCCCTGGCGCGGGTCAACGGGATGCCGCGGTGCCCATTTCTCGATGAATTCGGCGAGATCGGGATCGCCGCTGGATCCGATCACGACCTTCGAGCGTCACATATTGGTCGCCGGGATTTCTTGCGCGCTGGACTCCCTTGCCGCGCAGGCGCAGCACCGCGCCGGTATCGGAGCCCTTGGGGATGGTCATCGTCACCGGCCCCGCGACCGTCGGCACCGTCACCCGGGCGCCGAGCACCGCCTCGGCGAGGCTGACCGGCAGCTCGATCCGGATATCGTCGCCGTCGCGCTTGAACAACGGATGGGGCGCCACATGCACCTCGATCAGCGCGTCGCCGGCCTCGCCGCCGCCAAAGCCCGGCCCCCCCTTACCCTTCAAGCGCAGCACCTGACCGTCTTCGATTCCGGGCGGTATGGTTACGTCGAGCCACTCATCGGGGCTCAGCGACAGGCGCTTCCTGCCGCCATTCGCCGCCTCGGTGAAATCTATGCTCAGGGTGAAGCTCCGGTCACCCCCGCGCAGCCGGATCCCCTCGCCGCTTCGCCCCCCGCGCCGCGCACGGCCGGCCGAGCCGAAAGCGGCGAACAGGTCTTCGAGGTCGCCCAGATCCATCTCGCCCTGAGGCCGGTACTTCCAGCCTTCGGCGCCCTCGGCGTGAGGGCGGTAGGAATAGCGCGGCGGCCGCTCGGCGCCGCTCTCGTCGATCTCGCCGCGATCATAGCGCGCCCGCTTGTCCGCGTCGGAGAGCAGATCGTACGCCGCCGAGACCGATTTGAAACGCGCCTCGGCTTCGGGCTTGCCCGGGTTCAGATCGGGGTGCAGTTCCTTGGCGAGCTTGCGATAAGCCTTGCGGATCTCGTCGGCGCTCGCATCCGGCTTGACGCCGAGGACCTGATAGGGGGTTTGCTGCGTCGCCATTCGCGGTCAGCGCCGCCCGACGCGCTGGCGCTCGGCGGTGGCCTGCTCGATGCGCACGGTCACGTTGCGCTCCGAGCCGCCGCGTTCGACGGTCAGCGCGATCTCGTCGCCGATCGGCGCCAGGCCGACGCGGTTGCGCAGCTCGGTCCCGCTGCGGATCGGCACGCCGTTGGCGGCCACCACCAGATCGCTGCTGCGCAACCCGGCGCGCTGTGCGGGCGAGCCCGGCTCGACCCGGGCGATCAGGGCGCCCTCGGTGCGCGTGGTGCCGAGCGCCCGAGCGAGGTCGGGGGTGAGGTCCTGGATCGCCACCCCGATCCGTCCCCTGCGGACCTCGCCATAACGGGTAAGCTGGTCCATCACATCGCGCGCCATGTCGATCGGGACGGCAAAGCCGATGCCGACATTGCCGCCGCCGGGGGCCAGGATCGCGGTGTTGATGCCGACCAGCCGGCCTTGCAGATCGACCAGCGCGCCGCCTGAATTGCCCGGGTTGATCGAGGCATCGGTCTGAATGAAATCCTCATAGCCTTCGATGCCGAGACCGCTGCGCCCGAGCGCGCTGACGATCCCCGAGGTCACCGTCTGGCCGAGACCGAACGGGTTGCCAACGGCCAGGACGAAATCTCCAACCTGCAAACGGCTCGAATTGCCCATCGGCACCGCGGTCAGATTGGCGGCGGGGATCTGCAGCACGGCGATGTCGGTAGCGGGATCACGGCCAATCAGCTTCGCGTTGAAGCGGCGGTTGTCCTTGGTCGTGACCTCGATGTTGGTTGCGTTCTCGACAACGTGGCTGTTGGTAAGCACATAGCCTCGCGAGGCGTCGATGATCACGCCCGAGCCGGCAGCTTCGGTTTCGCGCTCGATGGGTTGGTCGCCAAAGTTGAAGAAGCGCCGAAACAGCGGATCCTGGGCCAGCGGATTTTGCTCGCGCACTTCCCCGCGGACCGAGATGCCGACCACCCCGGGGTGATTCGACTGACTATCCCGGCGACGCTCGTCACCGCCGCACCACCCACCTCGGGTATCGGCGCGCCGGCGAGCACAGGATAAGGCGCGCCCGCCGTCAGAGAGATCCCGCCCGACAGAACGAGCGCTGTCAAAACCCGCTTCATCCGTGAAAACCTCAGAGGCGCCGACCCCTCGTTCGCCCGGCGAACGCTGCACGAAGCGCCTTATTTCCGGTGGTATGTATCTAACCCTTGGCGCGATGGCTTCAAGAGACGAGCCCGCCAGGCTCCAGGTGGATTCGGCGGCTGGTCCGCGCCCGGCCGCCGGCTTCGGCCGCGGCTAGTTGTGTCCCCCGACGGACTGGCGCAGCGCCGCCATATAGCCGCGGATGCGCGCAGCGTTGACTCCGAAATCGCCGCGCCCGTGCCGCGAGGAGGACCGCATGTCGATGCGGCTGCCGTTCCCCGAACCGGCGATGCGGATGACGATATCGTCGGTGAAGCCGAACCAGCGGCTGCGATCGCTCGCCTCGATCCGTCCGGAGATCGGGTCGCCTTCGACGATTGTCCATCCCATGCGCTGGGCGGTGTCGAGCGCCCGCGCGAACGCCTGCGCCGGCGCGATTGCAAGGGTGAGCGGGGCGATATCGGGATAGGCGCGCTGTTGCAGCGCGGCGATCTTGGCGCCCTGATAGGTGGCCGGGTTGTCGCCTTCGGCCTGGCGCAGCGGGACCGCGGCGACAAAGGCCGGCGGATTGGCGGTGTCGGTCGTGATATCGTCGATCGGCGGGTATTTCCCGCGCATTGCGTCGTAGTGCAACGGCACATAGGCGATCAGAGCGCCGGCGATAAAGGCAAGGGCACCGATCGCGACGCCGCGCCAGCTGATCGCGGAGCGCCCGAGGGAGAGTCCGAGCGCCGAGACGACCACGGCAGCGATGCCGAAATAGGCCGCCCAAGGCATCAGGTAGAAGAATGCGACGCGAAAATTCCACCAGCCGGCGCGCCAGCCGATCGGGCCCAGCGCAAGCAGCGCCACCGCGATCGCGGCCAGCAGAAAACCGAGAGCCGGCAGATGGCGCAATAGATTGCGGGGAAACCCGGCGGAGGTCGTCGCGACGGTCATCAGTCCCTGCCTCTGCAGCCTCGGTCAGCGCATACCCGGCCAAGGTAGCTTTTTCCACGAACCCTCGCGGCGGGGTCAGCACGAAGCCGTCACTTCTTGGGGTGCGGCGCCAGGCGCAAGCCGAGCAAGCTCGCCGCCGCCTCGGGCGGCAGTTTCGAGTATCCCGAAGGCACCTCGAAGAGCGCTGCGTCCTGGCTGCCGATCCTGACGTTGCGCAACTCCCAATGCACGGTCGATATCTTCCCCTTCTTGCCGGTGAAGGTGCCGTCGCAGCGCATCGGGATACCGTCTGCGCTGAGCCACAGCGACCCAGCGAGATGCCCCTCGGGGATGTCCTTATCCACCGCATATTTCGCTGTTGCAATGCCGTTGACCGTCTCCTCCCCGACCACTCTGCCCAGCAGGCCCGGCCTGCCCAAGACCGCCAGCGCCTTTGGCAGCACGAACTCGACCGCGGTGTGCAATTGCGGCAGCAGGATGTCGCCGACCGTGCTGTCGGCGTGCAGGATGAACACGGGCTTTGCCGACGGCAGATCCTGCTCGTGCCGCTGCTCGCCCGGCATGTTCCACATCCGGCCGACATAGCTGCGCCCGTCGAACACCAGGACCCGCTCCGCGCTGAAGCCGATGCGGGCGTCGCCGAGAAGTCTCGGCCAGCGCGGCTCCGCGGGTCGCGGACAGCATCGTCAGCGCGATCACGATAGAGCGGAACGCGCGCATTTTCGTCTTCGGCATCGTTTCGCAGATCCTCGGATGCGGATCGCTGTTAGGCAGCGAATGCGGCAGTTTCGCGGCGCTGGACAGAGCCGGCACAAACCCTATCCTGGGCTGACGAAACCTCGAGCCTCGGCCGCCCATGAGAGAAACGAGCGATACACGACCTTTCCCGACCCGAATCCCGAGGCCCTAATGAACAACAGCGACGCCGCGATCACGGTCCGCGTCCACGCCGCGATCGCGGAGATTCCAGCGGCGGCGTGGGATGCCTGCGCCGGCGACCTCAATCCCAGCGTCTGCCATGCCTTTCTGAGCGCGCTCGAGGACAGCGGCTCGACGACGGCGCGCACCGGCTGGACGCCGCAGCATCTTTCGCTCGCCGGACCCGACGGCAGCATCGTCGGTGTGGCTCCGCTCTACGCAAAGACCCATTCCTACGGCGAATACGTCTTTGATTACGGCTGGGCCGACGCGTATGAGCGCGCCGGCGGACGTTATTATCCCAAGCTGATCTCGGCGGTGCCGTTCACCCCGGTGCCGGGGCCGCGGCTGCTGCTCCACCCGGCGGCGGCGGCGCAGGCGCGCGCGCACCTGATCGCGGCGATGGTCGAACTCGCCAGCCGCCGGCAAATCTCCTCGGTGCACGTCACTTTTCCCGAGCGCTCGGACGCGGAGGCCTTGACCGAAGCCGGGTTTCTGCAGCGCATCGGCCAGCAATTTCACTGGGCCAACGAGGGCTACCGCGATTTCAACGATTATCTCGCGGCGCTCAATTCGCGCAAGCGCAAGGCGGTCAAAAAGGAGCGCCGCGAAGCATTGGCCGAAGGGATCGAAATCGAAGTGCTGACCGGGACGGATCTGACGACCCGGCATTGGGACGCGTTCTACCGGTTTTATCTCGCGACCTCGGACCGCAAATGGGGACAAGCCTACCTCAACCGTAAATTCTTCGAGCTGATCGGCCAACGCATGCCGGAAAAGGTGGTGCTGGTAATGGCGCAGCGCGCTGGCAAGTACGTTGCCGGCGCGTTAAATCTATTGGGCAAGGAGACGATTTACGGTCGCAACTGGGGCAGCTACGGTGATTATAAATTCCTGCATTTCGAGTGCTGCTATTACCGAGCGATCGAATTCGCCATCGCCCGTGGGTTGAAGCGGGTCGAGGCCGGCGCGCAGGGTCCGCACAAGCTTCAGCGCGGCTACCTTCCGGTGCCGACATACAGCGCCCATTGGATCCCCGACCCCGGCTTTCGGCGCGCCGTCGCGCAATTCCTGACCCGCGAGCGCGACATGGTCGAGCGCAAGATCGAAGGTCTTGCGGAATATTCCCCGTTTCGACAAGCGGAGTGAGAGAACCCCTTCCGCAGCTTGGATTTGGCGCCACGGTTGGGAATGAAGCTACGGCGGCGGACCCGTGTCGCGCGCAGCCTCCGGCGCAACTCTACCGAAGCCGAGAAGCGAATCTGGTGGGCACTGCGTGACTTGGGGTGATCGAGGTTATTCGCCAACAATTACGACCCGATAACGACGATCCCTAGGGCTACCGCCTTATCGCCCTCTCCGCCGCAGGGCGGAGAGGGAGGGGCCCCATTGCGAGAGCGATGGGGAGGGTGAGGCGGGAGTCCGCGGGCGCCCTGCAATTCACCTCACCCCGACCCTCTCCACCCCCCGGGCAGAGAGGGAACAGTGGCCGGATGGCCGCCAGCATCTCTCATACCGGCGCAGCGTCGCTTCGTAGTCCGCATCCGCCACCAGCAAATCCGTCATCTTCCCTAGCGGCCGGGGGCCTTGGCCGCAGCGCTCGGCTCCGCCCCGCAACCCGCCCGTGATACGGTCGGGAGACTATGCGAACGAACGCCGCTCAGATCTCGGTACCCGGCTGGTGCAAGAAACACTGGCGCGTCTACCAGGACCCCATAGTCGTCCGATCCCTCATAGCCGCGCTACGCAACCGCCTCATCAAAGTAACCGCAGGACGTACTCCGCCATCTGCCTGACGGCGCATTTCCTCGCGACGAGCAAGGCTATATCTATGTGATCGAGGTGGTATCAGAGAACGGAGAGGTGGAGCTTTTCGATGATGGGGCCGGGCCCCAAAGGCCGTGGGTTAAGTCGGAAGCACAACGGATCCAAAGGCTCGTCTTCGCGAGCTGAACACGTACGAAAAGCGCGGCCTCCGCCCCGAATTTCACCTCATCGCCCTTATCGAGCGGGGGAGTGCTCGCCGACTTGAGTGGTACTTCCATCAGGTGGCCGACCGGCTCGGATTAGCGATTTCCGGCGACCTGTGCGATATGCCAGCACCCTTAGCAAGCGAGTTGCTTGCTACGATGGCGGAATGGATGGGCTACGCCTTCGAGCCGAAGCCGCTTACGGCATGTCTATCCTTACGAGTCTCCCGGCGGAGCGGATGGCCTTCGCGCTAATTTAGGCCGGCCTTCTGCTGAGAGCCGCGTCGCTGCCGTGGCGGGGTCGCACTTACTCGACCAGCGCCGGCTCCTTGGGCTCGGCCGGCGCGGCGGGACGCTCCTCAAAGACAAAATCGAGCGCGTCCTCGTCCGGCTTCCTGGTGACCCGGACGATCCCGCCCTTGGCCAGGCGGCCGAACAGCAGCTCCTCGGCCAGAGGCTTCTTGACGTGCTCCTGGATCACGCGGGCAAGCGGTCGCGCGCCGAACAGCGGGTCATAGCCCTTCTCCGCGAGCCAGGCGCGGGCCGAGGGGTCGAGCTCGATCGTGACGTTGCGGTCGGCCAGCTGCTCTTCCAGCTGCAGTACGAACTTGTCGACCACCCGCCCGATCGTCTCGGGCGACAGCGCCGCGAATGAGATCGTCGCATCGAGCCGGTTGCGGAATTCCGGCGTGAACATGCGGTTGATCGCTTCGTGGTCGTCGCCCTGGCGGATGCCGCTGCCAAAGCCGATCGCCGGCTTGGCGAGATCCGACGCGCCGGCATTCGTCGTCATGATCAGGATCACGTTGCGGAAATCGACATTCTTGCCGTTGTGATCGGTCAGCTTGCCGTAATCCATGACCTGCAGCAGGATGTTGAACAGATCGGGATGCGCCTTCTCGATCTCGTCGAGCAGCAGCACGCTGTGCGGGTGCTGGTCGATCGCATCGGTCAGCAATCCGCCCTGGTCAAAGCCGACATAGCCGGGGGGTGCTCCGATCAGCCGCGACACAGTATGCCGCTCCATGTATTCGGACATGTCGAAGCGGGTGATCTCGATGCCGAGGGTGCGGGCGAGCTGGCGCGCCACCTCGGTCTTGCCGACCCCAGTGGGTCCTGAAAACAGATAGGAGCCGATCGGTTTTTCGGCGTCGCGCAATCCGGCGCGCGCGAGCTTGATCGCCGAAACCAATGCCTCGATCGCGCTGTCCTGGCCGAACACCATTGTCTTCAGATCGCGATCGAGGTTTCTGAGCACCTCGCGATCGTCGCGCGACACGCTCTTCGGCGGGATCCGCGCCATGGTCGCGATAACCGCCTCGACCTCGCGCGCGGTAATGGTTTTGCGCCGGCGATTCTCGGGGACCAGCATCTGCGCCGCCCCGGTCTCGTCGATCACGTCGATCGCCTTGTCCGGCAATTTGCGGTCGCCGATATAGCGATGCGACAGTTCGACCGCGGCGCGCAGCGCATCGGTTGTGTAGCGCACCTTGTGATGGCGCTCGTAATAGGGTTTGAGGCCGCGCAGGATCTTGATTAAATCCTCGACCGTCGGCTCGTTGACGTCGATTTTTTGAAAGCGGCGCACCAGCGCGCGGTCCTTCTCGAAATAGTTGCGGTATTCCTTGTAGGTCGTCGAGCCGATACAGCGGATGACGCCACCGGCCAATGCCGGCTTCAGCAAATTCGAGGCGTCCATCGCCCCGCCGCTGGTCGCCCCGGCGCCGATCACCGTATGAATCTCGTCAATGAACAGGATGGCGCCGGGCTGAGCTTCGAGCTCGGACAGCACCGCCTTGAGCCGTTCCTCGAAATCGCCGCGATAGCGCGTGCCGGCGAGCAATGCCCCCATGTCGAGCGCATAGATCGTCGCATTCGCCAGCACCTCGGGCACCTCGCGCTGGACGATGCGGCGCGCCAGCCCCTCCGCAATCGCGGTCTTGCCGACCCCGGGATCGCCGACATAGAGCGGGTTGTTCTTCGACCGCCGGCACAGGATCTGGATCGTACGCTCGACTTCGGCCTCGCGGCCGATCAGCGGATCGATGCGGCCGCCCTTGGCCTTCTTGTTCAGGTTGACGCAATAAGCGTCGAGCGCGTCGTGACTGCGCTTCTGCGACTTCTCGCCGCGTTCGTCATCGTCCGCGCCCTGAACCCGCCGCGTCTCGGTGCGCCCCGGCGCCTTGGCGATGCCGTGCGATATGTAGTTGACCGCGTCAAACCGGGTCATGTCCTGCTCCTGCAGGAAATACACGGCATGGCTCTCGCGCTCGGCGAACATGGCGACCAGAACGTTGGCGCCGGTGACCTCTTCGCGCCCCGAGGATTGGACATGGATTGCGGCGCGCTGCAACACTCGCTGAAAGCTCGCCGTCGGCTTGGCGTCGTCCTTGTGCGCCGCGACGAGGTTGCCGAGCTCGTTGTCGACATAGGTCAGCACCTCGCGGCGCAGCCGGTCGAGGTCGACACTGCAGGCGCGCAACACGGCGACCGAGTCCTGATCCTCGGTCAGCGCCAGCAGCAGGTGTTCGAGGGTGGCGTATTCGTGCCGGCGATCGTTGGCATGGGCCAGCGCCCGATGCAGCGACTTTTCGAGATTGCGTGACAGCACTCCCGCCCTTCCTTCCTTGCCTAGTCCTTCTCCAGCGTGCACTGCAGCGGATGCTGGTGCTGCCGGGCGAAATCCATGACCTGGGTCACCTTGGTCTCGGCTACCTCGTAAGTGTAAACGCCGCAGATCCCGACCCCGCGACGATGCACGTGCAGCATGATGCGGGTCGCTTCCTGTCGGCTCTTGGCGAAGAACCGCTCCAGAATATGGACAACGAACTCCATCGGCGTGTAATCGTCGTTTAGCATCAGGACCTTGTACATCGAGGGCTTCTTCGTCTTCGGCTTGGCCTTGACGACGACCCCGGTACCCGGTCCTTCCTCGCCGCGTTTTCCGTTATCCCTCATATCGACCCGGGCCGATCGCTTGCTCTCTCTCGCATGATATTGGCTTTCGGTCGGCCCGGAAAAGCCTTTTCCGTGATCTGCATCGCCCGCCGGAGCAAGCGCCGCGACGCCGCCATCTATTCCGCCCGATAGGGCCGGCGCAGCAGCCGGTCGGTCATCGTATCGATCGGCGCCGCGCGATGCAGGACCGCATCGACCGCCTCGCTGATCGGCATCTCGATCCCGAGCCTCGCGGCCAGTCCGGCGACGGCGGCAGAGGTCGCGACGCCTTCGACCACCGAACGGCGTCCGCCGAGCGCGGCGGCGAGGCTTTGCCCATGGCCCAGCGCCAGGCCGAGGGCATAATTGCGCGACTCCGCGGCGCTGCACGTCAGGACCAGATCGCCGAGCCCGGAGAGCCCGCGGAAAGTCTCCGCGCGGGCCCCCTGAGACAGCCCGAGCCGCACCATCTCCGCCAGCCCGCGGGTGATCAGCGCGGCTCGGGCGTTGTTGCCGAGCCCGCACCCGATGACGATGCCACAGGCGATCGCCAGCACGTTCTTGACCGCGCCGCCGATTTCCACGCCGATCGGATCCGGCGACAGATAGGGGCGAAACCGACTGCTACCCAAGGCCGCCATAAAGCTTTCGGCGAGCACCGTGTCGGCGCTGGCGATGGTCACCGCAGTCGGCAGCCCGCGAGCGACCTCGGCGGCGAAGCTCGGGCCGGACAGCACCGCAAAGGGCGAGGACGGAAGCATCGCGACGCCGATCTGCGACATCGTGGCCTGCGAGCCCGCCTCGATTCCTTTGGCGCAATGCAAGAGCGGCAATCCCGGCGGCAAAACGCGGCGCAGGGCATCGAGCACACCGCGCAGAAACTGCGCCGGGACGGCGAGAAGCGCGGCATCGGCTGCGGCCACCGCCGCCTCGATGTCGCCGGTCGCGGCGATCGTCGGGTCGAGCTCGATGCCGGGCAGATAGAGCCTGTTTTCGTGCCGCTCGTTGACCGCGGCGACAATTTCGGGGTCGCGCGCCCACAGCACCGGGGTTGAGCCGGCGCGTCGTGCGACCGTCGCCAGAGCCGTCCCCCAGGAGCCGGCGCCGATGATCGCGAGCCGCCTCACGGCGGCATGCCCGCAGGGATCATGCGGGATATCATGCCTTGACCCCCGCTCCCGGACGCACGGGAGCCCCGGCATCGAGCGGCCAGCGCGGGCGCAGCGCCGCATCGAGACCATCGACGAGCCCGAGGCGCAGCCGCTCCAACCCGGCCCAGGCGATCATCGCCGCGTTGTCGGTGCACAGCGCCGGCGGCGGCGCGACAAAATCGAGGCCCGCGGCGTCGGCGAGGCCGGCGAGGCGGCAGCGCAGCCGGGTGTTGGCGGCGACGCCGCCGGCCACGACTAGGCTTCTGCCCTCGGGGCGGTTACGGCGAAACCAGGCAATGGCGTTGGCGGTGCGATCGCACAGCGCGTCGCAGATCGCCAGCTCGACCGCGGCGGCCAGATCGGCCCGATCGCGTCGATCGAGAGGGGCCCGTTCGAGAGTGATCCGGCGCACCGCCGTCTTCAGCCCGGAGAATGAAAAATCGCACCCTGGCCTGCCCGCGAGCGGGCGCGGCAGGGCAAATCGCCGCTCATCTGCGCCCCGTGCCGCACGCTCGATGGCGGGACCGCCGGGATAACCGAGCCCGATCAGCTTCGCCGCTTTGTCGAACGCTTCGCCGGCGGCATCGTCCAGGGTCGTGCCGAGGCGGGCATAGCAGCCGACACCGGCACAGGCGAGCAGCTGGCAGTGCCCGCCGGAGACCAGCAGCAGCAGATACGGAAAGGATACGTCGTCGATCAGCCGGACGCTCAGCGCATGAGCTTCGAGGTGGTTGACCGCGATGAACGGCTTGCCGGCGGCCCAGGCGATCCCCTTTGCCATCATCGTGCCGACGATCAGGCCGCCGATCAGCCCGGGACCGGCCGCCGCCGCCACTGCGTCGAGTTCGGCGACGCCGACCGCAGCCTCCGCGAGCGCGCGCAACACGAGACGGTCGAGATGGTCGAGATGCGCGCGCGCCGCGACCTCCGGCACGACCCCGCCATAGGGGGCGTGCTCGGAGAGTTGCGAGTGGATCAGGTTCGAACGGATCTGCGGACCCGGCAACCCATCGGCCACAACCGCGGCGGCGGTCTCGTCGCAGCTGGTTTCCAAGCCGAGGACAATCATCTGGCGCGACGGTGCTGGACGGCGGCCGTCCGACCAGGATTTCGCCGCCCGAGACCCTCAGGCGGGCTGCGCGACCTCATAGGTCTTCAAGGTCTTTTCGGTCGCGGCGTCGATTTCGAGCAGCTTGACCGAGTAGCCCCACAACACGGCCACATGGCGCAGCACCGCACGGCAGCTTTTTTCAGCAAGCAGGACGCCGTTATGCACATAATGCGCAAGAATCAGGCAACGGTCGCCCCTGAGATCGACATCGACCACCTGGATGTCGGGCTCGCGCCGCGACAGATCGTATTGCCGCGACAGCGCGCTGCGGATCTTGCGGTAGCCGATATCGTCGTGGATGGCCTCGACCCGCAGCGATGGCTTGGTGCTGTCGTCGGAGACGTGGAACAGCCTGAACTTGCGGATCATCGCCGGGCTCAGATACTGCAGCACAAAGCTCTCGTCGCGGTAGTTCGCCCAGGCGTGGCGCAGCACGCCATAGCCGTTCCCGCCCCCGGCGATGTCCGGGAACCAAGCCCGATCCTCCTCGGTCGGCTCCTCGCAGATGCGGCGAATGTCGCTCATCATCGCGAAACCGAGCGCATAGGGGTTGAGCCCGCTGAAGCGAGGGTCGTCGAAATCGGGTTGAAAGACGACGCTCGAATGCGAATGCAGGAATTCGAGCATCGAGCCTTCGGTGATCAGCCCCTTGTCGTGGAGTCGGCGCATGATCTCGTAATGAACGAAGGTGGCGCAGCCTTCATTCATCATCTGGGTCTGCTTTTGCGGGTAGAAATATTGCGCGATCAGGCGGACGATGCGAACCAATTCGCGCTGCCAGTCCTCGAGCCGCGGCGCCCGCTTTTCGATCAGGTAGAGCAGGTTCTCCTCGGGCAGGCCGAGCTCGCGCTTGATTTCCTGGAGCCGTGCCTCGGTCGCGTCGGGATCGTCCTTATCCTTTCCGGTGCCGGGGACGGTGCGCCACAGATCGTTGTAGGTCGCCTCGGCATGCGCCCGCCATTCCTCGGCCCGACGCTGCTCTTCGGCGAGATTGGGCCTGGTGCGATGGGCATAGCGGTTGACCCCGTGGTCCTTGAGCGCATGGGCGGCGTCGAGGACGCGTTCGACCGCCTCGGTCCCGTGCCGTTCCTCGCATTTGGCGACATAATCGCGGGCAAAGCTCAGGTAATCCAAAATGCCGTTGGCATCGGTCCACTGCCGGAACAGATAGTTATTCTTGAAGAAGTGGTTGTGGCCAAAGGCGGCATGCGCCATCACCAGGGTCTGCATGGTCATGGAGTTTTCTTCCATGATGTAGCAGATGCAAGGATTGGAGTTGATGACGATCTCGTAGGCGAGCCCTTGCAGCCCCTTGCGGTAGAGGGTCTCGTGAAAGGCGAAGCGCTTGCCGAAGCTCCAATGAGGATACATCAGCGGCAGGCCGACCGACGCGTAGGCGTCGAGCATCTGCTCGGAGGTGATGACCTCGACCTGGACGGGGTAGACATCGAGGCCGAGCTCGTCCACCGCGATTCGTTCGATCGCGCCATAGGTCTGGCGCAGCGCCGCATAATCCCAGTTCGGCCCGTTGAACAGCGGCGCCGCGGCTTCGAGCCCGGCCATGGGCATAGACATGGAGCGTGTGTCAGGCACGGACGCCCCCTTTCGCAAACAGTTCGTGGAAAACCGAGAAGATCTGCGACGGATCGCCGACCCGGCGCATCGCGAAATGCGGGTGGGCCGGCGCCACCTCGCTGTAGGCCCGCCACAGATCGCTGTCGCGCGCGAGGCCGGTCAGGCTGCCGCCCATCCCGTCGCCGACCTCGACATAAGCGAAATACTGGCACAGCGGCAACACCTCACCACCCAGCAATGCGACGCACCGACCGCTGTCGGCACCGTAATTATCGCCGTCGGAGGCCTGAGCGGCATAGATGTTCCAGCGATCCGTCGGATAGCGCGCCCGCGCGATCTCCAGCATCTTTTCGAGCGCGGTCGACACCACGGTGCCGCCGGTTTCGCGGCTGTAGAAAAAGGTCTCCTCGTCGACCTCTTCCGCGGTGCTGGTGTGGCGGATGAAGACGACGTCGACATGGCGGTAGCGCCGGATCAGAAAAACGTGCAGCAGCATGAAGAATCGCTTGGCGAGATCCTTCATCGCTTCAGTCATCGACCCCGACACGTCCATCAGACAGAACATCACCGCCTCGGTATTGGGCCGCGGCACGCGCTCGAAACGATTATAGCGAACATCGAGCGGGTCGATATAGGGGATGATCTTGCTGCGGAACTCGGCGCGATCGAGCTCGAGCACCAGCTTCCGCGCCTGCTCCTCGTCCTGGCGGGCGCGCGCATCCGCAAGCGCCTCGCGCAATGCTTCGACCTCCCATTGCTTGGGCCGCCGCAGCGAAATCCGGCGCGCCATGCTGTTGCGCATGGTGCGGCGGATGCTGAGATTGGCCGGGCTGCCGGTCACCGTGTAGCCGGCGCGCTGCAGATCGACCGCGAACGTCTCCTTGAGGCTCTTCTTCACCAGATCCGGCAGCTCGAGGTCCTCAAAGAACATGTCGAGGAACTCGTCCTTCGACAGGGTAAACTCAAAAGCGTCCTCACCTGATCCGTCGGGGCTGCCCTGCGAGCCGCCGCGCCCCTCGCCGCCGGTCGGGCGCGGTATCTCGTCGCCTCTGACATACTCCTTGTTGCCCGGCACGACATGCTCGTTGCGGCCGGTGCGGCGGCTGTGGTGAAACACCGGCTCGACGATCCCGCGCATCGGGATCGCCACCTTTTCGCCGTGCTCGATATCCGCGACCTTGCGCTTGCGCAGTGCGTTCTGCACCGCCGATTTCACCTCGGCTCGCGCCCGCGACAAGAAGCGCTGCCGGTTGCTTAGGCTCTTGCCCTTGGGGTTGGGACGGCGGTCGACAATGTTCATCGTCTTCCCTCCAGACCGGTCGCCAGACCCGCCTACCCGGCCTTGTTCACCCGCATATACCACTCGACCAGCCGGCGCACCTGACGCTCGGTGTAGCCGCGCGCCACCATCCGCTCGAGAAAGTCGGCGTGCTTCTTCTCGGTATCGCTGTCCTTCTTGGAGCCAAAGCTGATCACCGGCAACAGATCCTCGACCTGTGAGAACATGCGCCGCTCGATTACCTCGCGCAACTTTTCATACGAGGTCCAGGACGGGTTGCGCCCGGAGATGCCGGCGCGCGCCCGCAGCGCGAACTTGACGACCTCGTTGCGAAAGTCCTTGGGGTTGGCGATCCCGGCCGGCTTCTCGATCTTCGACAGCTCCTGATTGAGGAGCTCGCGGTTCATCAATTGGCCGGTGTCGGGATCCTTGTAGTCGGAGTCCTCGATCCACGCATCGGCATAGGCGACATACCGGTCGAACAGGTTCTGGCCATAATCGGAATACGATTCGAGATAGGCCTTCTGGATCTCGTGGCCGATGAACTCGGCGTAGCGCGGCGCCAGCTCGGCCTTGATGAAGTTCAGATATTTCTTCTCGACATCGTCCGGGAACTGCTCGCGCCAGATCGCCTGCTCGAGCACGTACATCAGATGGACCGGATCGGCCGCCACCTCCTGGGTGTCGAAGTTGAACGTGCTCGACAGCACCTTGAAGGCAAAGCGGGTCGAGATGCCGTCCATGCCCTCGTCGACCCCGGCCGCGTCGCGGTATTCCTGCCCGGATTTGGCGCGCGGATCGGTGTCCTTCAGGCTTTCGCCGTCATAGACCCGCATCTTCGAATGCAAATTCGAATTCTCATGCGGCTTCAGCCGCGACAGCACGCTGAAGCGCGACAGTATGTCCAAGGTCGACGGCGCGCACGCCGCATGGGCCAGCTCGCTGTTCTGCAGAAGCTTCTCGTAGATCTTGCGCTCCTCGGTGCTGCGCAGGCAGTACGGCACCTTGATCACCGAGATGCGGTCGATGAAGGCCTCGTTGTTCTTGTTGTTTTTGAAGGTCTGCCATTCGGCCTCGTTCGAATGCGCCAGCACGATGCCCTGATAAGGAATGCCGCCGATATTCTCGGAGCCGACGTAATTGCCCTCCTGGGTCGAGGTCAACAGCGGGTGCAGCATCTTGATCGGGGCCTTGAACATCTCGACGAATTCGAGCAGGCCCTGGGTCGTGCGGTTGAGCCCGCCCGAATACGAATAGGCGTCGGGGTCGTTCTGGCTGAAAAACTCGAGCTTGCGGATGTCGACCTTGCCGACGAGGCTCGAGACGTCCTGGTTGTTCTCGTCGCCGGGCTCGGTCTTGGAGATGCAGATCTGCTTGAGCCGCGAGGGCTGCAGCCGGACGACGGTGAATTTGGTGATGTCGCCGCCGAACTCCTCGAGCCGCTTGACCGCCCAAGGCGAGATCGTGCCGGTGAGGCGCCGCAGCGGGACGCCGTAGCGCTTCTCGAGCTCGGGGCCGAGGGTCAGCGGATCGAACAGCCCGAGCGGGCTTTCAAACACCGGGCTGATCTCCTTGCCGGCCTTCAGCGCATAGACCGGCTCCTTCTCCATCAGCTGCTTCAGCCGTTCGGCGAGCGAGGATTTGCCGCCGCCGACCGGACCCAACAGGTAGAGGATCTGCTTGCGCTCCTCAAGCCCCTGCGCGGCGTGCCGGAAGAACCCGACGATCCGTTCGATGGTTTCCTCCATCCCGAAGAAATCCGCGAACTCGGGGTAGACCTTGATGGTGCGGTTCATGAAGATGCGGCCGAGACGCCCGTCTTGGCTGGTATCGACCATTGCCGGTTCGCCGATCGCCCGCAGCATGCGCTCGGCGGCGCCGGCATAGAAGGACGGATCGTCCGAGCACTTTCTCAGATAGTCCTCGAGGGAAAGCTCAAGCTCCCGGCGGTTATCGTATAACCGTGAATAGAGCCCGAAAATCCCGTCGTCCTCGAATCTCATGTCACACCTCAACCGACGCCGGCGCTCAACTCAGCCACCCCAGGTCGTCCCGATAAGCGAACGTCGCGCGCCGCAAAACATTCGCCCAAATCCACATGTTCTCCGATCGCGGTTCGGCAGCCCACGACCGTCCGCTGAGAACGACCGCCCCGGCAGCCGACCCCAAACAGCCAGACCGCTGCCGACCGCGAAAGGTTCCCCACCGATTTCGATCGCAATCAGTATGCCAAGCCTTTGTGGCGAGAGTACGGACCTTCGCGGCACTTCGCGCCACGCGGAGATCGGTCTGTGGGCCAGCCCACCCTGATGCGCCATCGCGCGGGATTCGGACAACATGTTGTGGCCACCTTCCCAATTCTCCTCAGCATATATTGGGAATCCGGAAATCCCAATAAAAATGTAGGTTAACGGTCGGCGATTGTCACCGCTCGGGGGACGCCCGGCGGCGTCTGTCGCGGCACCGAAGCCGGCGACCGCGGCGTTCTGCCGCACTCCGGCAAATACCGTCGATTGCGGCAACCGGCACGTTTGCGACAGTCACAGCGGCTTCGGCTATGGTAGACGCTGTTGCCGAGGTCGATGCCGGGCTCGACCCGAAATCAGCACCGCCCCTCTGCACGCCCGATCGGCGCCCTTTCGCCGGCGGACAGCCTGCGATCGAAAGCCCGGCCCTAGCGCGCCACTCTGATAAGCGGCTGTTCGCCTCCGGCGACCGCGTTCGGGCTGCGGTGCGACAACTCCGCGATCTTGCCCTGCGCCCGCCATTGCTCGGCGAGCGATCGCGCGAGCAGATCGGCAAGACAGCCGTAGCTCGCATCCGTCATATGCAGCCCATCGGGGCCGATCAGCGCCGCCGGTGCCAGCTGTCGGGTATGGTCCCACTCGCGCATGACATCGAAACGGCGAAAGCGGCCGATATGGGCGCGCGCAGCGATTTCCGCGATCAACTGCTCCATCTCGGCCCACGCCCGGCGCAGGAGAACCCGCGGCGCGTATTGCAGATCCATCAGCACAATGTCGATCCCGTCTCCTTTCATCAAGTCGATGCCCCGTTCGATCAGCCGCCCGTCCGCCGCGAGGTCGTCATGCCGCAGCAGCGCGTTGGTGCCGACTTGCCAGATCACCAGATCGGGATGCTCGGCAGCGATGTCGCGGCTCAACCGGGCCAGTTCCTCGCCCACGTCCTGACCGCCGCGGCCATGGTTGACGACCCTGATCGCGACGGTCGGAAACGCGTCTTTCAGCGCCCGCTCGAGCCGGCTCGGATAGCTCATCGCCAGGCTGCTGGCGCCGACGCCCAGGGTCGAGGACGAGCCCATCGCGAGAATGGTCAGGCTCTTGCCTTCGGCGATCCGCGCGGCGGTGCGGTGGAGCGCGCCGTCGATCACCGTCAGCGCCGACGGCGCGAGGCAATTCGGGGGGTCCGCGGGCGTCACGGCCCGGCTCGCGGCGCCCGATAAGAGCAGCGCGGCGAGAACGGCCGCGCATGGAGCGAACCGCGGATGTCGGCTCATTGCAGCGCGATCCGGATCGCATCGGCGAGCTTGCGGCCGAGACATTCATAGACGTTGGCGGCAAGGCTCGCCCGCGCGCCCTTGAGCACCCCGTCCAAATCGAATACCTCCTGCTCGCTCCAGTAGCGCATCATTTCAAAGCGCGGGAAAACGTAAATGTTCTTGACATCTCCAACCCGATAAATCGCCCGCAGATAGCTGTCGAAATCGATGACCGCGAGAGTACGATGGGAGAATTGCATATCGACGAGGATCAGGTCGACGCCGTGCGCCGCGAGGGCGTCGACGCCGCTTTGCACGGTGGCCGCGAACGCGTCGACATCGACGCCGCTGACGGCATCGGTGGTGCCGGTTTCCCAGATCACCAGGACGGGCTCCTCGGCGAAGACGTCCTTGGGAAAGCGCGCCAGCATCTGTTCCGCGGTCTGCCGCGGGACACCCTTGTTGATGACGGTGATCGGGACGGCCGGATACCAGGCGGCGAGCGTCTGCTGCAGGCGGTGCGGATAGGCGAGATCCGTCGACCCCGCGGCGGCGCCGGCGGTCGAGCCGCCGCCGATCGCGACGATCCTGACCGGTGCGCCCGCGCGCAGCCGCTCACCGAGATGGGGCAGCTTGGCGTCGGGGTCGACGTCCATCAGTTCGGCCGGCACCTCGCACGTCAACGTGCCCGCGAGAGCAACCGGCGCCGACATCAGCAACGCCGCGAACCCGGCTGCCAGAACCCGGCCGGGCCTCGCTCCACCGCCGCGCGGGCGAAGCCCGATCATCGGCTCATTCCTCCCCTGCGGCCGCGCTCGCCGCCGCCTGCGGCAACCGTGCTCGGCCCATATTCTTGTACCAGTCGATCAATCCGGCCGTGAGGCACATAGCCAGAATCCCGATCATATTGACCGTGAGCTGTATAAGCACCCCGGATTCGTACTCCGACAGCAAGAAATGCCCGAGAGCCGATAGCAGGATGCCGAGACAGAATATTTCCAGCGAGTGGCGCCCGCACAGAACCAGCGGCTTGGCCGGGCGGGAACGCAGGAACCTCGCAGCCGCCGGCACCAGATCGGCGACGAGCGCGGCCGCACAGAAGAACGGGACCAGGCGGATCGGCGACAGATTGCTTTTGCTGACCGGCCACAGCGTGTCCAGAAAGAAACCCGGAAACCAGTCCCAGACACCGTGGATCGTCCAACTGAGCCGGACGACGAGGGCAGCCGCGAGGACGAGCGCGGCCCCCGTCAGCAGCGGCCGCCGCCACCGGGCAAATTGCGCCGCGCGCGCCCCGCCGAGGCCGAGAGCGCCTCCCGCGACAAACAGGAATTGCCAAGCCAGGGGGTTGAAATACCACTCGTGCCCCGGCGGATAGGCGGGCACCGACAGGTTGGTCGCCTGGACGAAGGCATAAAGCAAAAAAGACGGGATCAGAACCATCAGCGGCTGTACCCGCAGAGCCACCAGGACAACCGGGAACACTGCCAACAGCACGATGTAGAGCGGTAGGATGTCGAGGAAGGTCGGTTGAAACTGCAGCAGCAAGGCCTTGACTACGGCGACGTGCGGCTCGGTCAGAAATTCGCCGACGCGCATCTCCTCATTATACATGGGATTGTTGAACGTCATCACCGTGTATGACACTTCCGCGATAAAAATTACGAATAAAAATATGTGCGCGACATAGAGCTGCCAGGCACGCCGCCAAATCTGCGCGGTGGCGTAAAGCATTCCCTGTGTCGCCAGCACACGGCCGTACACCATCGCCGCCGTGTAGCCCGAGATAAAGATGAAGACCTCAGCCGCGTCGAAGAACTGAACCGCCTGAAGGGTCACATAGCTGAAAATATTCTCGGGAATGTGATCGATAAAGATGAATATCAGCGCAAGACCGCGAAAGAAATCGAGGCGAAAATCGCGCGACGAAGACGGCAAGGCGTTGACCCTGGGACAGTGTTCGATGCAGGAGTGAGGCTGCAAGGTTAGCAAATTTCGCCGGTCCCCGTCGATGCGGCGCGGGCGCGCTCCTCGAACCAGCTTGAGAAACAAGAACGAATAGGGTACGAATGTTGATTGCTTGTCTACGAGCAGGGGGGAGGAACTGTGGTCGCCGCAGGGGTGCACCTCTGGAGTTTGAGCAAGGGCGGCGAGGAGAGCCTCGGACTATCCTGCACCGCGGAGGGGCTGTTCCTTGGGCGTACGCCGCTGATCGAACGGCGCGAGGGTCGCTATGCCGTTCACGAGGCCGATCTCGAACGTTTCTTCGGCCGCGCCAATCGAGGCGACCTAAATCCCGGCCGTTTGATGCCCGGTTTTCGGGTCGTAGCCTCCGCGCTCGATGGTGGTTTGGATATCGATGAGCTTGTCGAGGACCTTCTCAAAGAATCTGAAGTTGATTATGTGGGCTTGTGGGAGATCGCGCAGGAGCCTCGTGAATATCTCGGCGCGCGATCGGGCGGACGAAGCACGGATATTGGGCCTGGAAGTCGTTCGGCGCCTCTACGAGAAGGGACTTAGACCCGGCGACTACTGGGGTGGTGATTTCGACTACTGGCCCGACGAGGGCTGCCAGGCGGCGCTCGACCGCATCGAGCGGGAATGGATCGAGGCCGGCGCCGACCCCAACCTCGCCGAACCAATTTGCTGGTTCGCGCCGCGGCCGGGCTGAGCGCGCCGCGTTTCAGCCGAGGCCGGGGCGCACGGCGAAGGAGGCTTCGGTCTTGTCCCGCACCTCGTCGAGCGAGACCTCGGGCGCCAGCTCGACCAGGGTCATGCCGGTGCCGTCGATCGTGAACACGCCGAGATCGGTAATGACCGTGTCGACCACCCCTTGGCCGGTCAATGGCAGGGTGCAGCGGTGCAGCAGTTTCGGCTCGTTGCGGGCGGTGTGCTCCATCAGCACGATGACCCGCTTGACCCCGGCGACGAGGTCCATCGCGCCGCCCATGCCCTTGACCATGCGGCCCGGGATCATCCAGTTGGCGAGGTCGCCGTTTTCGGCCACCTGCATCGCACCGAGGATCGACAGGTCGATATGCCCGCCGCGGATCATGCCAAAAGATTGCGCGCTGTCAAAATAGCTGGTCGTCGGCAGTTCGGTGATGGTCTGCTTGCCGGCGTTGATCAGGTCCGGGTCCTCCTCGCCCTCGAACGGAAACGGTCCCATGCCGAGCATGCCGTTCTCGCTCTGCAGCTGCACCGTGATCCCCGGCGGGATGAAGTTCGACACCAGGGTTGGAATGCCAATGCCGAGATTGACGTAAAAGCCGTCCTCGAGCTCGGCCGCGGCGCGGCGCGCCATCTCGTCGCGTGACCAGGGCATGTCCTCCCTCCTCTCACTTACTCGCCGCGGCGGCGCACGGTGCGCTGCTCGATGCGCTTGTCGAATGACGCGGGATGCACGATCCGCTTGACGAAGATCCCCGGGGTCTGGATGTGGTCGGGATCGATCTCTCCCGGTTCGACCAGGTGCTCGACTTCGGCGACGGTGACCCGCCCCGCGGTCGCCATCACCGGGTTGAAGTTGCGCGCGGTCTTGCGATAGACGAGGTTGCCTTCGCGGTCGGCCTTCCACGCATGGATGATCGCGAGGTCAGCGACGAGGCCGCGCTCCATCAGATAGGTCTCACCGTCGAAATCGCGCACCCCCTTCCCCTCGGCGATCAGGGTGCCGACCCCGGTCTTGGTGAAGAACGCCGGGATGCCGGCGCCGCCGGCGCGGATGCGCTCGGCCAGGGTCCCTTGCGGGTTGAACTCGAGCTCGAGTTCGCCCTTCAGATAGAGCTCGGCGAACAGCTTGTTCTCGCCGACATAGGACGAGATCATCTTGCGGATCTGCCGGCTTTCGAGCAGCAGGCCGAGGCCGGCGCCGTCGATCCCGGCATTGTTCGAGATCACGGTCAGCCCGCCCACTTGCGAATCGCGGATCGCGGCGATCAGCTTTTCCGGTATCCCGCACAGGCCGAACCCGCCGGCCATGATCGTCATGCCGTGGCGCAGCAGGCCAGCGAGCGCGGCCGCCGCGTCCGGGTAGACCTTGTTCATCGGCTCCTCCTCGCCCGCTGGACCGTTTGTTGAGCGACGTCTGTCCCGTGCGCGGTCCGGACATTCTACAACGGGACCAGCATATGTCATCGGCATCGGCAGTAGCGCAGGGTCGACCGTTTTCCAACGGATCGCGGACACCCGCGCTCAGACACGAGCCGCTCGAACGCCCCTTGGGATCATCCGGGGCCTGGCGTTTTGAAGGGGGGGGTCGACCGGCCGTGCAAGGCCAGATTCTCTACCATCTCAGGCGGAGCGCCGGCCAAACCGATGATCATGTAAACGCCAATCCGCGAATCGGCGAACATTTGAGATGGGCTCACAGGATTTGAACGCGCTCCGCGGGGTTTTGACAGCCGCTTGGTTACGATCATGAAAACATTGATTTACCTGCGGAATTTAGCTGGTCCTCGGAGGGTTTGTACGCTTATGAACGCCGGTTGGGAGGACCAACCACTTCGATGTTCGTAATGTGCGACCAATGTCCACTGCGACGCAGACCGCTGTTCAGGCCTTTTTCGGAGGCCCAGCTCGGCTTTGTCGCCGAGATGAAGAGCGACCACATCGTGGTGGCGCCGCGCGCGGACATTATCCAAGAGGACGAGGTCGGCGGGCCGATCTACACGCTGTTCGAAGGCTGGGCGATACGCTATCACCGGCTGCCAAAGGGCGGGCGGCAGATCCTCGACATCGTCCTTCCCGGCGATTTGATCGGGCTCGCATCGGCTCTTCTCGGAACCGTCAAACACTCCGTGCAGGCGATCACGCCGGCGACCTTGTGCGTTCTCTCGGGGCGCAGCGTGTCCGAGCTTTTCGACCGTGATCCCGGACTGGCGTTGAATATCCTGCAGAACCGGGTTGAGGAGGAGCAGCGGGCCGATGTGCGGCTGTCCTTGCTCGGCCGCAGCAACGCCGAGGAGCGCATCGGATATCTGATGCTCGACACTTTCGACCGGCTGCGGCAGCGCGGCATGGTCAATGGCGGCTCGACCTGCCCGTTCCCGCTGCAGCGGCGCGACATCGCCGATGCCGCCGGCCTGTCGCGGGTCCACGTCGCGCGCACCCTCGACCGGCTGCGCGAGCGCAGGCTCGCGGAGATCCAGGACGGGGTTCTCGTTCTCTTTGATCGGGCGAGGCTCGCCGACCTGGCCGGTTATGTTCCGCTGCGGGTGGCGATCGGCAGCCGGGCAATCCTGTGAGCCGCCTCGCCCACCGCGATCAGCGGGGCGGCACCGCCACCGTGCGCGAGATCAGCTCGTCCAGCTCGGTCAGGCGAAACGGCTTGGTCAGGAATGGAATCCCCGGCTGAGGGATCGTCTCGCCGTAACGCGCATCACCGGAGGTCAGGATTGCCGGAATGCCGAGAGCGGACGCGTGCTCCGCCAGCGAGCCCCCTTGCTCGCCGCTCATGACGCAATCAATGAGCGTAAGATCGATTGCTTCACTCGCCAGCAGCGCGCGTGCCTGTCTGGCGGAGCCCGCCGACAGGACCATGTGGCCGCCGTCGCGCAGAAATTCGCAAACTACCTCGCGCACCTCGACATCGTCGTCCACCACCAAAATGCACGGCACGGGCGGCCCTCCAGCGCGCGAAACAGAAGACACATAAGATACCCGTACCGACGGGTTGTTCAAGCCGGTAGTTACCAAACGCCACGATCTTCAAGCGGGCATTGAATAGCCGCCGGAGCCGCAAGTGCACTCGTTCGCCGCTGAAGGCCGACGATTCGCAAGAAAATTCTTGCATCGGCAACGCCCTCATCCGACATTGGCGCGAGGCTGGGGTGCCGTTCGGCCGCGTCGCAGCGTGCGCGGGGAAACTGGCTGAGATCAAACCCAATGAACCTGGCCGGGCCCGCCCGGCGAAGGGAGTCCGAGATTACCACCTCGATCTGCGTGTCGCCGCATCTACCCAAAACCGTCGTCATCGGCGCCGGGGTGGTGGGGCTCGGGATCGCGTGGCGGCTGGCGCAGGCCGGTTGCCCAGTCACGGTCTACGATCGCGGCGAGGCCGGCCGCGGCGCCAGCTGGGCGGCGGCGGGAATGCTCGCCGCCGCGGTCGAAACCGAGCCGGGCGAGGAGCCCCTGCTGGCGCTGACCCTCGAAAGCCAGCTTCTGTGGCTGGATTTCGCACGCGAGGTCGAGGCCGCCTCCGGGATCCCGGTCGGCTACCGCGACGAGGGCACGATCGTCGTCGCCTTGACCCGCGACGACGCCGAGCAGCTGCGCTTCACCTATCAGTTTCAAAAGGGTCTGGGCCTCGACCTCGAATGGCTGTCGGGTGCCGAAGCGCGCCGCCGCGAGCCGCATCTGCGGCCGGGCATCCCCGGCGCGGTGCTGAGCCCGCGCGATCATCAGGTCGACAACCGGCTTCTCGTCGGTGCCCTGGCCGTCGCCGCGCAGCGGGTCGGCGCAGTTCTGTGCGACCACTGCGCAGTCCGCGAGATTGAAATCGCCGATCGGCGTGCCCGCGCCGTCATCACCGATCGCGGTCGCGAGCCGGCCGACATGGTGGTCCTGGCCGCCGGCGCCTGGTCGCGCGAGATCGGCGGCATCCCCGCGGCATATTTGCCGCCGGTGCGCCCGATCAAAGGCCAGATGCTGGCATTGCGCATGGACCCTGCCGCGCCGCTGCTGCGCCACGTGATCTGGCTCCCGCGCGGCTATCTCGTGCCGCGTCGAGATGGGCGGCTGGTGATCGGCGGCACCGTCGAGGAGCGCGGCTTCGACGACACCATGACCGCGGGCGGTCTGTTGGCATTGCTCGAAGGCGCCTGGCGCGCGGTGCCGGCGATCGAGGAATTGCCGATCGCCGAGACCTGGGTCGGCTTTCGCCCGGGCTCGCGCGACGATGCGCCGATGCTCGGCCCCAGCGGCATCGACCGATTGGTGGTCGCGACCGGGCATCATCGCAACGGCATCTTGTTGACCCCGGTTACGGCGCAAGCGATCAGCACCTACATCCTGACCGGCCGGGTGCCCGAGACCGTGCGGCCGTTCACCCCCGAGCGCTTTGCCCTATCGCCGCTGGCGGCCGCCGAGCCGCGCCAGGCATTCGCGGCGGCGACGCCATGACGCGGCTGCGGATCAACGGCGTCGAGGAGGAAGTCGCGGCGGCGAGCCTGGCCGAGCTGCTCACGCTCCGCGGCGTCGACCCCAAGGCGCGATTTCTCGCCGTCGCCGTTAACGGCGCGGTCGTGCGTCGCGCAGAGTGGACGGCGAAACTCTTGTCGCCCGGCGATGACGTCGAGATCGTCCGCCCCTTTTCCGGCGGCTGAATTTTACCGAGTAGGGAAAAGCCCATGTCCGACCCGTTGACGATTGCCGGCGCCACTCTCTCCTCGCGACTCGTCGTCGGAACCGCAGGCTACCCGAACCAGCAGGTGCTGCTCGATTGCCTCGAAGCGAGCGGCGCCGAAATCGTGACCGTCTCGATCCGCCGCATCAGCCTCGAAGGCTATGCCGAGAGCCTGGTCGATCTGCTCGGCGGCCGTTGGCGCCTCTTACCCAACACCGCCGGCTGCGTCACCGCGCGCGACGCGATCCTGACCGCGGAGCTGGCGCGCGAGGCGCTCGAGACCGATTGGGTCAAGCTCGAGCTGATCGGCGACCGCGAGACGCTCTACCCCGATGTCGAGCAGCTCGTCCATGCCGCCGACCAGCTCGTCCGCGACGGCTTCACCGTGCTGCCCTACTGCAACGAGGACCCGGTCGCGTGCCGGAAGCTCGCCGATGTCGGCTGCGCCGCGGTGATGCCGTTGGGCTCGCTGATCGGCTCGGGCATGGGCATCGCCAACCCGGCCGCGATCGAGCTGATCTGCCGGCGCAGCCCGGTCCCGGTCGTGCTCGACGCCGGCGTGGGCACCGCCTCCGACGCTGCGCTGGCGATGGAGCTGGGCTGCGACGCCGTCCTGGTCAACACCGCGATCGCCAAGTCGCACGACCCGCGCCGGATGGCGGCGGCGATGCGCGCCGGGGTCGAAGGCGGGCGCTTGGCCCGCCTCGCCGGACGCATTCCCCGGCGCAGCTTCGCCGAGCCGTCGAGCCCGCAGCTCGGCCTCGTCGGCTCCTGACCCGAACGCCCGGCTCCGTGCCGCCCGACGTCGGCGCGGCCGTCGAGCGTGATCTTCGCGGTCCCGCTCTATGACGACAACCCGACCCGGCGCCCGCCGGTCGTCACCTGCTTTCTGATCGGGCTGTGCATCGGCGCCTTTCTGTGGCAGCTCGCCGGCGACCGGCACCAGATCCTTTTCGGCTTCGGCATGATCCCGGCGGTGCTGTTCGGCTCTGCCCATCTGGCGCCTTCTCTGCGCACGGTGCCGCCATGGGCGACATTGCTGACCAGCATGTTCCTGCATGGCGGCTGGTTTCATCTGATCGGCAACATGTTGTTTTTATGGATCTTCGGAAATAACGTCGAAGACGCCCTCGGGCACGCGCGCTATCTCTCTCTTTATCTCGCGGGCGGGATCGCCGCGGCCTTGGCTCAGGCGGCGTCGAGCCCGCTCTCGCATGTGCCGATGATCGGTGCGAGCGGCGCCATCGCCGGGGTGCTCGGCGCCTATCTGCTGCTTTATCCGCGGGCCAACGTTCACGTGTTCGTCTGGATCGTGATCTTTTTCCGGGTCGTCAACATTCCGGCCTCGATTCTGCTCGGCCTATGGTTTGCGATGCAGCTGGTGAGCGGGCTCGCACGGGGGCCGGGGACGCCGGGCGTCGCGTTCTGGGCGCATGTCGGCGGCTTTGTCAGCGGGATGATCCTGGTTACCGTGCTGCGGCCGCCCGGTGTGGGGCTGCTGCGGCCCTCCCACAGCGCGGCATTCGGAACCGCGCGTCCGGGCGCCTTCGCCAGCGGTCGAAGGGCAGGCCGAGGCTCGGTGCCGTCGGCTGGGCGCCCCTATCGGCGGCCGCGCGGCCCGTGGGAATAGCGCGGCGTCAGCGGATCGGCGGCGGCGTCA
The DNA here is from genome assembly GCA_963703855.1 of uncultured Alphaproteobacteria bacterium. GTDB lineage: Bacteria > Pseudomonadota > Alphaproteobacteria > ATCC43930 > CGMCC-115725 > AP-15. The sequence goes on along the minus strand of CAVPFW010000026.1, from coordinate 99,213 downwards.
CCCCCGACGGCAGGGGCTCGCGGCCGCTCGCTTCGGGCTCGGCCGGCGGGCTCGCCGGCGCTGGGCCCGCGCTCGCCGAGCCCGGCCCGGCAACCACCGGGGCCGCGGCAGCAGGCGCGGAGGCCCGATCGAGATCGGCCAGCAGACGATCGCTGACCCGCGGATCGATCGGCAAATGGTTGGCGGCCTGAAAGCGGATGATCGCGTCGCGGGTCTGGGCTCCGATTTCGCCGTCTGCCAGCGCCGACAGGAAGCCGAGCCGTTGCAGCGCCGCCTGCGCCGCCTTGATCGGATCGCCCGCGGCGCCCGCAGCGATCGGCCGGCCGGCGGCGCGCTGATAGGCGCGCATCGCCCGCTGCGTCTTCGCCGTCATCACCCCATTGGCCGGACCCGCATCATAGCCGAGCCGGCCCAGCTCCGCCTGAACCCCGGCGATCGAACCCGACCCGGCATCGGCCGGAGCCGCGGGCGCAGCGTGGCTCAACGCCGCGGCGAAAACGGCTGCGAGCAACGGTCGGCTATGCATCGGGCGATCTCCCCCGCTCCGGCCAAAGCTGCCCGGCTGGAGCGCGCAGCGGCACTATGCCATAACCTCTCGCGGCGGCGCAGCAGCGGGCGGAGGGCGGGGCCGGGATGGACGAGCGGGCGCGACGGCAGAACCGGGCGAGGCGATGGGGCGAATGGGCGCCGCAGCTGGCCGAGGCTGCCGGCCTGCCTACCAAGGGCGCCCGGTCGCGGCGCTTTTGCCTGGCCGAGCCCGGGCAGCTCGCCATGCTGTTTGCCGCCGCCGGATTCGCCGCTGTCGCCGAGCACGAGCTGCGCTTTGAGCGCCGGCCCCGTCTCGACGCCGATCCGCCGTTCTGGCGCCCCCAGTTCGGCATGGCCTGCGGCGACCGGCTGGCGCCGGCGACCGCGCCGCAGCACGCCGATTTCGAGCAGGCATTGCGCGACCAATTTGCCCGGCGCGCCGAGGACGGGCGGGTGCCGCTCGGCTTCTGCTCTCGGATCGGGGTCGGGACTTCGCCATGAGTGCCGCCCCGGCGCAGGAGGCGGCGATCTATGCGCCCCACGGCTTGGCCGACGGGATCGCTGCGCTCGCCGCCGAGCCGGTCTTCGCCGCGATCCTGGAGCACGCCGGCCCCCCGCGTTTCCGCCGCCGCCGCAACGGGTTCGCGACCTTGCTGCACATCATCCTCGAGCAGCAGGTGTCGATCGACGCCGCGGCGGCGATGCACCGCCGGCTGAGCGCCCTGTGCCACCCGCTGCTGCCCGACGCGTTCCTCGCCCTCGACGACGCCACCCTGCGCGCCTGCGGCTTCAGCCGGCAGAAGATGGGCTACGCCCGCAATCTCGCCGAAAAGGTGTGCGGCGGCGAGTTCGACTTCGCCCGCCTCGCCGAGGCCGATGACGAGGCGGCCCAGGCGGCGCTGGTCAGCCTCAAGGGCATCGGCCGCTGGAGCGCCGAAATCTATCTGATCTTTGTGCTCGGGCGGCCCGATATCTGGCCCGCCGCCGATCTCGGCCTGCAGGTTGCGGTCGGCGAGCGCCTCGGCCTTGCGTCGCGCCCGACCGACCCCGAATTGCGCCGCCTCGGCGACGCCTGGCGGCCGTGGCGCTCGGTCGCCGCCTGCCTGTTTTGGCAATCCTACCTGCACACCCGCGGCCGGGCCCCACCCCTTCTGGCGGCGGAGCTCTATGCCTGATCCCGGGGAGCGAGGAGCGACGCACGAGATCCGCGCGCTGTGCGTCTATTGCGGCTCGTCGGGCGCGGTCGCGGCGCCGTTCCGCGAGGCGGCGAGCGAGCTCGGCGCGCGGCTTGCCGAAGCGGGGATCGAAATCGTCTTCGGCGGCGGGCGGGTCGGGCTGATGGGGCTGGTCGCCGACGCTGCGCTGGCCCGCGGCGGCAGGGTGACCGGGGTGATCCCGGCCCGGCTGCGCGACGCCGAACTGGCCCATCGCGGCGTCAGCGAATTGGTGATCGTCGACAGCATGCACGAGCGCAAGCGGGTGATGGCGGAGCGGGCCGACGCCTTCGCGGTGCTGCCGGGCGGCATCGGCACCCTCGACGAGACCTTCGAGATCCTCAGCTGGAAGCAGCTCGGCCTGCACGACAAGCCGATATTTCTGGTCGATGTCGACGGCTATTGGGCGAAATTGCGCGCCCTTCTCGACGACATCGTCGAGCGCGGCTTTGCCGCGGCCAACACCCGTCGCCTGCTGCGCGCGGTGCCGAGCGTCGCGGCGCTGATCGCGGCCCTCGGGGAAGTACCGGCCCCAACCGGCAGCGACCTCGAGCGGTCCTGAGCCGCCGTCCCGAGTCGCCGTCCCGAGCCGCCGTCCTGAGCCGCCCCGGGGCCGGTCTCGGACGCGACCGGAGCGAGGCGGCAAAGGGCTCGCCTGCGGCGCCGGCGATATCCACGACGGCTGTGGATTACCCGGTGCAAAACTGCGGAATGAAGCGGTCGCTCGCCAACCTTTCCCAGCGCGCCTACAATCTGCCTAAGGATTAGGCATAATTGCCAACCATCTGTAATCGCTGGGCAATTCTCGCTGCGGTCGGCAACGCCTTGTCGCCTTCTGTAACGGTTTGGTAACAATTTGAAACAACACCACAATTTGGCCCGGCTCCGGGGTCGGCGGCGGCGCTGTGCACAAATCCCGCGGCGCGCAACCCGAACCCCGTTCGCGGGCCCAACACCGTGACCCTTTGTCGGCTTGTCGCGGCGGGCTGCGGCCTCTATCTTCGCCGGCTGGCGAAGCCGCCGGCCGATAGCGCTCCGGCCGCAGGCGAGGATGGACACCGATGGCAAAGATCAAGGTAGCTCGGCCGGTCGTCGAGCTCGACGGCGACGAGATGGCGCGCATCATGTGGAGCTTCATCAAGAACAAGCTGATCTAGCCGTATCTCGAAGTCGACCTGAAATACCACGACATCGGCATGGAGAGCTGCGAAGCCCTCTCACGTCAGTGCGACAAGACAGGCCATAATCGTCAATAGATCAACTCAGCCGAAACGAAAGCGGCGCGCGGAGGTGCAAGCATGTCAGATCTCGAAATCGTTTGGACGAAAGTTGATGAAGCACCTGCACTTGCCACGTTGTCCCTTCTTCCGATCGTCCAAGCCTTCGTCGGGGCGGCCGGCGTGAAGATGAAGCTGAAGGACATTTCTCTGACTGGCCGCATCATCGCCAACTTCCCCGACAAACTGGCGCCAGCGCAAAAGATTAACGACGAGCTCGCCGAACTTGGCCAACTTGCGATGCGCCGCGAGGCCAATATCATCAAGCTGCCCAACATCTCCGCCTCGATCCCGCAGCTGAAGGCTGCGATCGAGGAGTTGCAGAGCAAGGGTTACGACGTGCCGGACTATCCGGACAGCGACGCGACGCCGGCGGATAAGGAAATCCGCGCCCGTTACGGCAAGGTGCTCGGCAGCGCCGTCAATCCGGTGCTGCGCGAGGGCAATTCCGACCGCCGCGCCGCCGGCGCCGTGAAGCAGTACGCGCGCAACAATCCGCATAAGATGGGCGCCTGGACCAAGGACTCGAAGACCGCGCGTGGCGGACATGTCGGGCGGCGATTTCTACGGCTCGGAGGTCGCGACGACGATTGCGGCGCCGACCAATGCTCGTATCGAGTTGGTCGGCAGCGATGGCGCGGTCACGGTGCTGAAGGCGACGACGCCGCTTCAGACCGGCGAGATCATCGACGCGGCGGTGATGAACTGCAAGGCGTTGCGCACCTTCTTCGCAGCGCAGATCGACGCCGCGAAGAAGGACGGCGTCCTATTCTCGCTGCAGGTCAAGACGACCATGATGAAGATCTCTGATCCCATCATCTTCGGTCACTGCGTTTCCGTGTTCTTCGCCGATGTGTTCGAGAAGCATGGCGCCACACTGACGCGCTTGGGTGTTGATCCTGATAACGGCGTGGGCGACATGCTGACCCGGATCGAGACGTTGCCGGAGGCTGAGAAGGCGGTGATCAAGGCTGATATCCAGGCCGCCTACGCGAAGCGGCCTGGCCTGGCGATGGTCAATTCCGACCGGGGGATCACCAGTCTGCACGTGCCGAGCGATGTGATCATCGATGCATCGATGCCGGCAATGATTCGCGAATCCGGGCGCACGTGGGGCCCCGACGGCAAGCTGCACGACGTGATCGCGGCGATCCCCGATCGTTGCTACGGGCCGCTGTTCGAGGCCGTCATCGAGGACTGCAAGGCGCATGGCGCCTTCGACCCGAAGACGATGGGCTCTGTGCCGAACGTTGGATTGATGGCGCAGCAAGCCGAGGAGTATGGCTCGCACGACAAGACGTTTGAGGTCGCCACCGGCGGAACGGTGCGCGTGGTCGCCGATGACGGCACGGTTCTGCTGTCACAGCCGGTCGAGACCGGTGACATCTTCCGGATGTGCCAGGTCAAGGACGCGCCGATCCAGGACTGGGTCAAGCTTGGGGTGCGCCGCGCGCGGCTGACCCGTACCCCAGCGGTGTTCTGGCTGGACGCCAAACGCGCGCACGACGCGCAGTTGATCGCCAAGGTCGAGACATACCTGAAGAACGAGGACACATCGGGTCTCGACATCCGCATCCTGGCGCCGGTCGAGGCAATCAAGTTCTCGCTCGACCGCATCCGCAAAGGGCTCGACACCATCTCCGTCACCGGCAATGTGCTGCGCGACTACTTGACCGATCTTTTCCCGATCATGGAGCTAGGCACGTCGGCCAAGATGCTGTCGATTGTTCCGCTGCTGGCGGGCGGCGGGTTGTTCGAGACCGGGGCCGGCGGTTCGGCGCCCAGGCATGTGGAGCAGTTTCAGCACGAAGGCTATCTGCGCTGGGATTCGCTGGGCGAGTTCCTGGCGCTTGGCGCTTCGCTGGAACATCTGGCGCAAACAAGTGGGAATGAGGACGTGCAGGTTCTGGCCGAGACGCTCGATGAGGCCAACGGCAAGATCCTTGAGTACAACCGTTCGCCTGCGCGGAAGCTTGGCGAGCTGGATAATCGCGGCAGCCATTTCTACCTGGCGCTGTATTGGGCACAGGCGCTGGCCGGCCAGGACAAAAGCTCGGCACTGGCAGCCCGCTTCAAACCGCTGGCGGAGGCGCTGGCGGCCAACGAGGCCAAGATTAATGCTGAGCTGATCGCCGCGCAGGGTAAGTCGGTGGATACTGGCGGTTATTATCTGCCCGATCAGGCTAAGACATCGGCGGCGATGCGGCCGAGTGCGACGCTGAACGCTGCGCTCGCCGCTCTCTGACGCGGCGTCAGGTGGAGCCGCCCAGGGCAGCCCACCGACGATCAGATCACTGTCGATGCCGCCCTTGCGATCAAGAAATTCGGAGCGGGAGTCAATTATGCTGAAATCACACCCGATAAGGGCCGCATGGACGAGTTTCACTTGAAGCGCATGTATCGGTCGCATCGACACCGTCGAGGGCGGCGACATTGGGCGCGATCTGGCGATCCTGATCCGCGCCGATCATTCCTTGGGCCGACCACCAACCAGTTCCTCGACAAGCTCGACACGAACTTGCATAAGGCAATGAACTAAACCGGAGACGGCCGAAACAAGGAAGGTAGAACGATGCGGCTCAGCATTCTCGATGACTACCAAGGTGTCGCGCTCAATATGGCGGACTGGGCGCCGGTCAGGAGCCGCGGCGTCGAAATCGCCGTCGAGCGGCATGCTTTCGCCGATGAGGACGCGGTGGTGCGTGCGCTCGCCGATTCGGAACTCGTCGCGGCAATGCGCGAGCGCACGCCGTTTCCGAAATCCGTCGTGGACCGTCTGCCCAAGCTGAAACTGCTCATCACCACCGGCATGCGCAACGCGTCCTTCGACCTGGCGGCGCTGAAGGACCGCGGTGTCACCGTATGCGGCACGGGCGGTCCAGGCGGCGGCAACGAGGACACCGCCGAACTAGCCTGGGGGCTTATCCTTGGGGCCGCCAGGCGTATCGCCGAGGATCATCAGCTGATGCGGCAAGGCGGGTGGCAAACTCGCATCGGTCACCGCGTCGCCGGCAAGACCCTGGGCGTTCTCGGGCTCGGCCGTCTCGGCGGCGCGGTCGCCCGGGTCGGCCTCGCCTTCGACATGAAGGTGATCGCCTGGAGCCAGAACCTGACCGCCGAGCGCGCCGCCGCCATCGGGGTCGAGCGGGTCGACAAGGAGGGCCTGTTCCGCCGCTCCGACATCCTCTCGGTGCACCTCGTGCTGAGCCCGCGCAGCCGGGGCCTGGTCGGCCGCGACGACATCGCTCGGATGCCGAAGGGGGCGATCCTGGTCAACACCTCGCGCGGGCCGATCGTCGACACTGTTGCGGTCATCGAGGCGCTCCACGACGGGCGGCTCGGCTATGCCGGCTTCGATGTCTACGACAAGGAGCCGCTGCCGGCCGACCACCCGCTGCGCCGCGCGCCCAATGTGCTGCTGACCCCGCATATCGGCTATGTCACCGAGGAAAACTATCGCAGCTCCTACCCGCAGGTCGTCGAGGATGTCGCCGCCTTTCTCGACGGCAAGCCGATCCGCGTCATTTGACCGGCGCGGCGGTGCGTCGCTGCGCATGAACCGCGGCGATATCTCGGTCCGGGTTTCGGAGGACCGCGACGTCGCGCGCATCGTCGAGATCTACCGCCACCACGTGCTGAACGGGGTCGCCTCGTTCGAGGAGGAGCCGCCCGATCTCGCCGAAATGGCGCGCCGGTGCAGCGAGATCGTCGGAAGCGGCCTGCCTTATCTCGTCGCCGAGCGGTCGGGCCGGGTCCTCGGCTACTGCTATGCCAGCCTCTACCGCACTCGCGTCGCCTATCGGTTTTCGCTCGAAGATTCGATCTATGTCGATGCCGCCGAAACCGGACGCGGGATCGGGCGCACCCTGCTTGCCGAGCTGATCGAGCGGTGCGCAGCACGGGGCTACCGCCAGATGGTGGCGGTCATCGGCGGCAGCGACCAGTGGCCCTCGATCCGCCTGCACCAGGCGCTCGGCTTTGCCCGAATCGGCGTGCTGCCGGCGATCGGCTTCAAGTTCGGCGCCTGGGTCGACACGGTGCTGATGCAGCGCGCCTTGGGCGCCGGAGCGACGACGACGCCCGTCTAAACAGGAGGTGAGAATGGCTGACGCGTTTGCCGATCCCGTACAAGTCGCGGGCTATCACGCTCACATCTATTACGATCCCGCCACCCGCGCGGCGGCAGAGCGGATTCGCGAGGGGATCGGGGCGCGCTTCGAGGCGCGGCTCGGCAGCTGGCATGACGAACCGGTCGGTCCGCACCCGGTGGCGATGTACCAGGTCGCCTTCGCGGCCGACCAGTTCCCGCATCTGGTGCCGTGGCTGATGCTGAACCGCGACGGCCTCGATGTCCTCGTACACCCGCTCTCCGGCGACAGCCTGGCCGACCACACCCGGTTTGCGATGTGGCTCGGCCAAGCCCTGCCATTGCGGCTCGACACCCTGCGGCGCGGGGCCGGCGGGTGACGCCGAGCCGCTATATTCGACCGATTACCAACAGAATGATGACGATGACGAGCAGCAGGCCGAGCCCGCCGCTCGGATAATATCCCCACCCGCCGCTGTAGCCCCATGTCGGCAAGGCGCCGATCAGCAGCAGTATCAGAATGATCAGAAGGATCGTGCCCAGCATCACAGCACACGCATATCGTTGATCGCCGACCAGAGAAACCCGCGGCCAGCCGGTAAAGTTCCACGTCCGGTTTCGGGAAAAACGCGGCATTTGCCGATATTGGACGGACCCCGCTGCCTCGGCGGGGCCGCGCGGTTATGCGCGAATGGGTCCCCAACGACGGACCGGCCCGCAATCGACGTGGACGAAGCCCGATCGCGGGTAATAGCCGACACCCCCGCATCGAAGGCTCAGCGCCGCGTCGCGGACCTGGTCCAGACTGCGCCGCTCGCTGCGCAGATCGACGGCCATTCCCTTGATGTGATAGCTGTGCTTGGCCACGCCGACGCCTTCGAGGTAGAGCCGTCGATTGGTCGTGGGCGAACGGTAGCCGCACACCACCAGGAACGGATCGGGCGTGTCGAGGCGGTCGCGGAGCATCCCCAGCACGTCGAGGATGCCGGCGTTCATCGGCCGGATCTCGTTCGAATCGTGATCCCGCAGGATCCAGTTGATGTCGCGCACGGCCTCGCGGATGTAGTGTCCGTCGGCCCAGTAGACGGTGCGCAGCCACTCGCCGGTATGCATATTGTAGAGCGATACCGATCGCGGAGCGAAGGACACTGCGGTGGCGGGCTTGACCAGACCAACGGCAGTGACGGCAGCCGCAGCGCCGAGAAGCCGGCGCCGGCTCAACAGTGTTGATGGGTGCAATGGTTACTCCCCCCAATTCCCCGGAGGGGCCATAGCATTCGAAATCTCGTTGAACAAGCCCGAATGGGCTAAACCCGCCAGTTAGTCGGCGGCGACAAAATTTTTTATTCTGCGGTTGAGCCGACTTGTCCGGTCATCACCCTTTGCGATGGCCCGCCGCCAAATCCTGGGCCAACGGCGGCTGTCGCGCTCGGTTCAGACGCTCCCAGATCTCGTCGTCGCGCTGATAGGGATCGGCGCGGTACGCGATCGACCCATCCAATTCGACATCGGCGGTGCGGTAAACGATGAAAACCGGCATCGGTTTCGGCAACGGCCGGCGGTGCGTGCGAGCGACCTCGATCGCCTTATCGACCGCCTCTGGACTCTGCTCGAGCAGCAGCGCGGCGAGCGCTCGGGGGTTCTCGACGCGCACGCAGCCATGGCTCATCATCCGGTCGGCGGCGTGGAACAGCGATTTCTCCGGCGTGTCGTGGAGGTAGACGTCGAAGCGGTCGGCCATCTCGAATTTGAGCCGCCCGAGCGCGCTGTAGGGCCCCGCCTCCTGCTGCACCGCCATCGGCCCGCGAAACCGCATGTGATGCTCGGCCAGATAATGGCGGTCGCTCGCCAATTTCGGCAGGATCTCTTTTGCGACGATCGAGCGCGGGATGTTCCATGGCGGGTTGAACAGGATGTCCTTCATTACCGCTTGCAGCTCGGGCGTCTGCTTATCGAGCTCGCCGACCACGACCCGGGTCGTGAACACCGCACGATCGTCGCGGAACAGCTGGAGCCGGGAGATCGCGGTGTCGACGACCAGGCGATCAGCGGGAATTTTGCGAGGCAGCCAGCGCAGGCGCTCGAGATTGACCGCGAGCTGACGCACCCGCCTCTGGGTGTCGGACGCGCCCTCCCGCGGCGGGCGCCCCTGCGGGTTGCGTGCGCCGGCGCTGCGCCCCCGGCCATCCTCGGCGAGTGCGCGGTAATCCGCATAGGCTTGGCGCATCGCCGAGTATTCGGGGAAGTCCGGAGCGAGCGCCTCGATCGCCCTCGCCGGATCGGGCGCGGCAATCGCAGCGTCGAGCGCGGCGACGACATCGACCGGCTCAGGCTGCAGATCCTCGTCGTCGTAACGATCCTCGACCGGCACCGCTCCCCGCGCGAGCGCGTCGGCATAGGAGAGAAATTCATCGGAAAGCAACAGGTCGCGCTCGATCGGCGCTAATGCCGCGCCATGCTCGGAAAGGATCGCGCTGTGAAACGACGCGGGGTCGAGACCCTGGTCGCCGGCATGCAGGACAGCCTTCCACAGCGCCGCCGCCTCGGTCGGGCGGCTGTCCCATACCGGCTTGTAGCCGTGGGCCATGTAAAAGCGGCGCAGCAGGCGGTCATGCAGCAATTCGCCCGCGATCCTCAGCCGGGACGCCGGATCGAGCCGGTCCTCGACATCGACGCTGCCGTCGAACGGGGTCAGAGTCGCCGGCCCGAGGCCGGCATCGGGCGGCGCCGGCGACGTCGTCGCCGGATCGGCCGCCGGCGGATCGGCCATCGCGCGCGACGGCGAGGGCACGAGCCCCGAGGCGCCGAGCATCAGCGCCAAGGCGCCTCCCGCCAGCCTCCTGGCGCCGTGCCGAACCATGGGGGACGTCAGCACCTTGCCTCGCTCGCCGGATCTCCGGCCCTCGGTCGCGCCATGCCCATTAGCCCGATCGATTGAATTCTGCGGCTTCGGATAAAAACGTATAGCGCTCAAGGCCGCGCAACAGGGTATCACGCGCAAACCCGTTCCGCATCTGACGCATACGGAGAAAACAGCGCAAGGTGGAAAGTGCCGGGCTCGCAGTCTGAAAATCACCGGGAGCGTTCGGAGCCCGCCGAGCGGACGCCGCAGAGCGTGCTGCGCGCGGTCTTCGGCTTCGACAGCTTCCGAGGGTCGCAGCAGGCGGTCATCGAGCATGTCGTCGGCGGCGGCGACGCGGTCGTGCTGATGCCGACCGGCGGCGGCAAATCGCTTTGCTACCAGGTGCCGGCGCTGCTGCGCCCGGGCCTCGGTGTCGTCGTCTCGCCGCTGATCGCGCTGATGAAGGACCAGGTCGACGCGCTCGGCCAGGCAGGGGTGCGCGCCGCCGCGCTGAACTCGCGGCTTTCGCTGCGCGAGGCCGCCGAGGTCGAGCGCGCCGCCGCCAACGGCGCCCTCGACCTGCTCTATGTATCGCCCGAGCGGCTGATGACCAAGCACTGCCTCGATCTTCTCGGGCATTCCCGCCTTGCCCTCTTCGCGGTCGACGAGGCTCACTGCATTTCGCAGTGGGGCCATGATTTCCGCCCCGAATACCAGCAGCTCAGGGTCCTCAAGGAGCGCTTCCCGACGGTGCCGCTGCTGGCGCTGACCGCGACCGCTGACGAGCCGACGCGGCGCGACATCATCGCCCAGCTCGGGCTCGGCCAGGCACCGGTGTTCGCCGCCGGCTACGACCGCCCGAACCTCTGCTACCGGGTGGTGGCCAAACGCAGCCCGCTCGAGCAGCTCTGGCAATTCCTCGGCGCGGAGCATCCCGGCGATGCCGGGATCGTCTACTGCTTCACCCGCAGGGCGGTCGAGGAGACCGCGACGCGGCTCGCGGCCCGCGGGCGCGTCGCCCTCCCCTACCACGCCGGTCTCGACGGCGCGAGCGCGCGAGCGCAACCAGGAGCGCTTCCTGCGCGAGGAGGGCGTGATCGTCGCCGCGACGATCGCCTTCGGCATGGGGATCGACAAGCCCAACGTCCGCTTTGTCGCCCATCTCGACGCGCCGAAAAACCTTGAAGCCTATTATCAGGAAACCGGCCGCGCCGGGCGCGACGGGCTGCCCGCCGACGCGTGGATGACCTACGGCATCGCCGATGTGATGAATTTGCTGCGGCTGGTCGACGCGGGCGAGGCGGGCGAGCGCCAGCGCCGCATCGAACGCCGCAAGATCGAGGCGCTGATCGGCTATTGCGAGACGGTCTCGTGCCGGCGCCAGGTGCTGCTCGGCTATTTCGGCGAGCGCGATCATCCGCCTTGCGGCAACTGCGACAATTGCCGCGAGCCGGTCGCGAGCTGGGAGGGAACCATCGCCGCGCAAAAGGCGCTCTCCGCCGTCTACCGCACCGGGCAGCGCTTTGGCGCGCATTACCTCGTCGATCTGCTGCTCGGCGCCGACAACGAGCGGATCAAGCGGCTCGGGCACGACCAGCTGAAGACTTTCGGGGTCGGCACCGAGCTCGACCGCCGCGGCTGGCTCTCGGTGTTCCGCCAGCTGGCGGCGCAGGGGCTGGTCACGCCGGACCTCGCCGGGCATGGCGGCCTGTCCTTGGCGCCCGCGGCAGCCGAGATACTGCGCGGCGCCAAATCCGTGCGTTTCCGCCTCGATCCGGAACGCAAAGGGCGGCATCGGCCTCGCTCCGCAGACTCGAAATCGGCGCCGGCGGCCCCCGATCTCGACCCCGCGGCAAGCGCCGTATGGGAGGCGCTGCGCGCATGGCGTCTCGGCGAGGCGCGCCAACAGGAGCTGCCGCCTTACGTGATCTTTCACGATGCGACCTTGATCGAGGTCGCGCGCCGCAGACCGGCCTCGCTCGCAGCTCTCGCTGAAATTCCCGGCATCGGCCGCAGCAAGCTCGAACGTTACGGCAGCGCCGTCATCGCCGTCGTCGCCGCGGGGCGGGCGAAGGAAAATTCTTCGGCTGCTTAACCTCTCGTCAAACATTCGACCGCATTCTGCGCGCGACTTAGCCTGGGAGAACCCGATGCGCGCGCTATATGTTAGATTCATCAAGAACAATGCCGGCGTCACGGCCATCGAATACGGATTGATCGCCGCCCTCGTCGCCGTTGTCTGCATAGCGGCTGGACCTTGCTCGGCAACCAGCCTTAGCACTACCTTCAACGACGTTGCCGGCAGCGTCTGACCCGCGCGGAATACCGATCCCTGGTCAGGCAACGCTCGACCGAACGATCGCGGCGTCGAGCGTTCAACCGCTGCGTCACCGGCCAGCCTGAGAGGACGATGCATCCCCAGTCGGCCACGGTTCGCGGGCCGTCAGCTCCACAAGGAGCTGCCCGCATCGCGCGGAAAGCTGGCCCAAAACGAGTTGGGCGTCACGGCAATCGAGTACGCCTTTATTGCCAGGCTGGTGGCGCTCGCCATCGTCGCCGCGGTCACGACTTTGGGTACATCGGTAAGCAGCCTGTTCGGCTCCGTAATCACCGGATTTTGAGACCCGCATCAATCGGTTTTCCGCTCTGCCGTGCAAATCTCGGATTAGGCAATGGCCGATGTCAAGCCAGCCGCGGGGCTGCTGGCTGCGCTTACAACGAAAGTCGACGGGTACCAGCGCGCCCTGATCGCACTTCGAACAACGTGTGGAACGCGCCCGATAATTAGGATTCCATCAAGGGTTTGGTCGGACCCTGCGCGTCATTGGACCTCAGGAGAATCACGATGCGTACGAAGATTTCGCAGTTGTTTGCGAACAACGCTGGTGTCACGGCAATCGAGTATGGATTGATCGCAGCGCTGGTCGCCGTCGTCTGTATTGCCGCCTGGCAACTGCTCGGCTCCAATCTCAGCACCGCCTTCAACAACGTCGCCACCAGCGTCTGAAACCACGGGCTTTTCGTCGGCCGACATTCGGCGGTTGGTTTTCCCGCCGAGCGTTGGCCGGCGTCTCCGGGCCCGTCATGGGGCTCACGGGCGGCGCCTTTGGAACCGAGAATGGTCGACTGCCGCAAGCTCTATGCCGGCTCGGAACCGACCCCGGACTTCAGCTCAGGCCGATTGCTCGGCGGCCGCCGCGTCTTGTTCTTCTGCGCAATCCTGTTGGCGTTCGAGATCGCGTTCTTCCTGTTCATGGCGGCCGGCACCCACGGCCTGATCGTGCCGTTGGCGAAACCGACGAGCACCGATTTCGTCAGCTTTTACGCCGCCGGAAAGCTGGTGGATGCCGGAACGCCCGAGCTCGCCTACGACAACGCCGCGCATTTCGCCGCCGAGCAGCGCGCGACCGAGCCGGGGATCGCCTACAATTTCTTCTACTACCCGCCGGTTTTCCTGCTGCTCTGCGCCGCTCTCGCCCGGCTGCCCTATCTCGTCGCCTTCGTCGTCTTCGAAGCCGCGACCCTCGGCCTCTATCTCTTCGTCATGCAACGCATCATCGGCGAGCGCGGCTGGGCGATCCTGACCCCGATCCTCGCTTTCCCGCCGGTGCTGTGGACGATCGGCTTGGGACAAAACGGGTTTCTGACCGCAGGGCTGTTCGGGGCCGCGACAATTCTGGTCGACCGCCGCCCGAAGGTCGCGGGCGTGCTGTTCGGAGCGCTCTGCTGCAAGCCCCACTTCGCGTTGCTGGTCCCGGTGGCGCTCGCCGCCGGCGGCCGGTGGCGCGCCTTCGCCGCGGCCTCCGCCGGCGCTGCCGGTCTGTGCCTGCTGTCGTTGGCCGTCTTCGGGTCGGAAACCTGGCGCGCGTTCCTGACGGCGGCGGGGGCGTCCCAAAATGTCTACGGCTCCGGACGGATTCCGTTCGCCGGCTTCGTAACCCCGTTCGGGGCCGCGATGCTGCTCGGCGCCGCCCCGACCCTCGGCTGCATCGTGCAGGCCGGCGCCACCTTGGGAGCCGGCGGTCTCGTCGCCTGGGTCTGGCGCCGCGGGCTGCCGCTGCCGATCCGTGCGGCGAGCCTGGTTTCGGCAACCATCGTCGCGGTCCCGCTCGCCCTGTTCTACGATCTCGTGCTGGCCGGGGTCGCCGCCGCTTGGCTTGTGCGCGCCGAGGGGAAATATCGTCTGCCCGAATGGGGGCTGCTCGCGCTGGCGGGGCTCTATGTGCTGAGCCTCGATCCGCGCGGAATTGCGGCGGCCTGGCACCTGCCGGTCGGGCCGCTGGTCGCCGCGGCATTCGCAGCCCTGGTCGCCGCCACCGCGCTGCGCGGCAAGGGGCCTCCGCAATCCTCGACCGGAGTGCCGGCGCGCCGACGACCGACCGCTGCGGCGGGCTCTCGGCCAGCCGCTCTCAGCGACCCGACCGGTCGCGGCGGCGGGCGCCCGACCCCCGATAATGCTGAAGCCGGGTCGAGCGCAAACCCGGCAGACCATGCGTTTCAAACGCCTGCTGCCAGCTGAGGAGCTCCTCTTCTGAAAGCTGGTAGCGCCGGCACGCCTCCTCTCGGCTCAGCACCCCGTTGGCCACCGCGGCGACGACCGCAGCCTTGCGCCGGATCGTCCATCTTTTGACGTTGGGAGCCGGCAATTCCGCCATCGGACGGGCTGGATCAGCCACGGCCCAAAGGCCCGTCGATCCCCCGGTGGCCCACCCCGAACGCCCAAATCCATCGCGCGGGCTCGACCGCCGCGGCCGCATTCTCGTCTCGCTGCATGACCTGAATAAATCCGGCTCGACTGCTTCAATGACGGCCGCGACGGTCGTGTTGGAAATCGCCCGTGGACGACACTCCGCCAGGTTGCGCCTGAACACTCGGCCTCTTCCGCCACGCTTGGAATAACGCCGAAAAAGTAGAATCATCCACAATATTGATAGTTAATTAGGCAATATTCATAGTTAACCTGCCCCGCTATTGGAGCATGCGCAATTCTGATGGCTGGCGACTGGCGCTGCGTCCGGCTTTCCTCACCGCGGTGCGGCAAAGGACGGGCGCAGCCGGCCGTTGGTTTGCCTGCGGTCCCGAGGCCCCCGGCAGTCCGGCGACCGCGCGGATTTAACGCGATCGGACCAGATGATCAGACGGTCGCGACTGAGGGGTCGGCGCGAACTTGGCGACACCGGCGAGGACTTGACTGTGCGAGAAATCGTTCTCTCTTGAACGGCAGCGGCTCACCCGAAAGCCCTGCGACAGCAAAGGTGAACAAGCCGGCGAAATTCAATCCCGGGGAATGGCCGCTGCTTCCCGATCTGACCGAACGCTGTGTCGCGGGCGGTCAGGGTGGGGCGTGACACACGGCTTCGATATTGTGACCGTCAGGATCAAGGACAAAGGCGCCGTAATAGTTTGGATGATAATGGGGCCGAAGGCCCGGCGGCCCATTCCCGCGGCCTCCGCCCGCGAGCGCGGCTGCGTAAAATGCATTCACCGTCGCACGATCGGGCGCGCTGAAGGCGATATGCATGCTGTTGTGCACCGCGTCTTGGGCACCGATCCAGAAAAACGCCTTGTTGTCGGCGCCGTACCCCGCAAAATTCTGACCTTCAGCATAGAGGCGCTCGATGCCGAGAGCGGCAAGAGCGCGATCGTAGAAAGCTTTCGCCCGGTCGAGGTCGCTGACACCGATCGTGACGTGGTCGAGCATCGCAGCCTCGGTTCAGGTCTGTTCCTTGCGAGCCCCGCGCACCCCCTGCGCCAGCGCGCGGATGTCGCCGAGGACGGCGTCGACGAGGCCGGGCTTGGCGCGGCCGTCGGGGTCGAGGTTGAGAGCGAGGCGCTGGACCAAAGAGGAGCCGACGGCCGCGGCGTCGGCGGCGCGCGCGACGGCGGCGGCCTGCTCCGGGTTCTTGATGCCGAAGCCGACCGCGACCGGCAGCCCGGTGAACCGGCGCAACCGCGCCACCGCGACGGCGACCACGGCGCTGTCGGCCGAACGCGTGCCGGTGATCCCGGCGATCGCGACGTAATAGAGAAAGCCGCTGGCGTGCTCGACGATCCGCGGCAGCCGGCGCTCGTCGCTGGTCGGCGTCGCCAGCCGGATCACATCGAAACCGGCGGCGCGCGCCGGAACCGCGAGCTCGGAATCCTCCTCCGGCGGCAGATCGACGACGATGACCCCATCGACCCCGGCCGCGACCGCCTCGCCGACGAACCTCTCGGCGCCGAAGCGGTAGATTGGGTTGAAATAGCCCATCAGTACGATCGGGGTCGCGTCGTCGCCGCGGCGCAGTGCCCGCACCAGCGCCAAGGTGCCGCGCAAGGTCATGCCGGCCTTCAACGCGCGCTGCCCGGCCTCCTGGATCGCCGGGCCGTCGGCCATCGGGTCGGAGAACGGCATGCCGATCTCGATCAGATCGGCGCCTGCCGCGGCGAGGCGGCCAAAGAGCTCGGCCGAGGTGTCGGGGTCGGGATCGCCCGCGGTCAGATAGGCGACGAGCCCGGCGCGGTCCTCCCCGCGCAACGCCGCAAAGCGCTGCTCGATGCGGCTCATGACCCAGCCCCTTTAACGATGTCCCCTCTCCGCCCTTCAGGGGGGAGAGGCGAATTTTCGGATGCGTTCCAACCGAGCGAGCGCGTCACAGCCTGACCCCCAGATGGTCGGCGACGGCAAAGATGTCCTTGTCGCCGCGCCCGCACATGTTCATCACGATCAGATGGTCGCGCGGCAGGCCGGGCGCGATCTTGGCGACATGGGCGAGCGCGTGCGCGGGTTCGAGCGCCGGGATGATGCCTTCGAGCCGGCTCGACAGTTGAAACGCCTCAAGTGCCTCGCGGTCGGTGATCGCGACGTACTGCACCCGCCCCAGATCGTGCAGCCAGGCATGCTCGGGGCCGATCCCGGGGTAATCGAGACCGGCCGAAATCGAATGCGCGTCGCGGATCTGCCCGTCCGCGTCCTGTAGGAGGTAGGTGCGGTTGCCGTGCAGGACGCCGGGCTCGCCGCCGTTGAGCGAGGCCGCGTGCAGGCCGGTCTCGATGCCGTGCCCACCGGCCTCGACGCCGACCATCGCCACCTCGGGCTCGTCGAGGAACGGATGGAACAGCCCCATCGCGTTCGACCCGCCGCCGATGCAGGCGACCAGGGTGTCGGGCAGCCGGCCTTCGGCTTTCTCCAATTGGGCGCGGGTCTCGTGCCCGATGACCGACTGAAAGTCGCGCACCATCGCCGGATAGGGATGCGGCCCGGCGACCGTGCCGATTACGTAAAACGTATCGTCGACATGGGCGACCCAGTCGCGCAATGCCTCGTTCATCGCATCCTTGAGGGTCGCCGTCCCCGAATGCACCGGGATTACTTCGGCGCCCAAAAGCTTCATGCGGAAGACGTTGGGCTTTTGCCGCTCGATGTCGGTCGAGCCCATAAAGACGACGCAGGGCAGGTCGAAGAGGGCGCAGGCCGTCGCGGTCGCCACCCCATGCTGGCCCGCGCCGGTCTCGGCGATGATCCGGGGCTTGCCCATCCGCCGCGCCAGCAATACCTGGCCCAGCACATTGTTGATCTTGTGTGCCCCGGTGTGGTTGAGCTCGTCACGCTTCAGATAGAGCTTGGCCCCGCCGAAATGCCGGGTCAGCCGCTCGGCGAAATACAAAGGGCTCGGCCGCCCGACATAGTGCTCGAGGTAATAGTCGAGCTCGGCCTGAAAACCGGGGTCGGCGCGGGCCTCGAGATAGGCCGCCTCGACCGCGAGCACCAGCGGCATCAGGGTCTCGGCGACAAACCGTCCGCCATAGACGCCGAAATGGCCGTGCTCGTCGGGACCGCCGCGGAAAGTGTTCGGAACCTGCATCATTACCCCATTTTGGGGCTAGGGACCGCGGGCCTGTGGCCCGCATGCGGCCGGGACGGCCGCGATCCGCAAGCGATATCTGCTCAACCGGAGCCGGTCAACTCGCTCTAAAGCGCGTGGGCGGCGGCGAGAAAGGCACGGATCTTGTCGGGGTCCTTTTCGCCCGGGCGGCTTTCGACGCCGGAGGAAACATCGACGTGGGCCGCACCCGAAATACGCACCGCCTCGGGCAACAGCGCCGCGGTCAATCCGCCCGACAACATCCAGGGCCGGCGCCACGATCGGCCGGCAATCAGCCGCCAGTCAAAGGCCAGGCCGTTGCCGCCGGGCAGCGCATCCGGCCGGCGCGGCGGCTTCGCGTCGAACAGCAGCAGGTCGGCGGCGTCCTCGAAGCCCTCGGCGCGGGCAACATCGTCCGCGCCGGCGATCGGCACTGCCTTCATCACCTTGCGGCCGAAGCGCAGCCTGGCCTCGGCGACCCGCGCCGGAGTTTCGCTGCCGTGGAACTGCAGGATGTCGAGCGGCGCCGCGGCGAGGATTGCGGCGATGGTGTCGTCATCGGCGTCGACGAAGAGCCCGACCCGCTTGATCCCGGCGGGCACCGCAGCGCACAGCCGGCCGGCTTGCTCCGGTTTCACCACGCGCGGGCTCGGCGGGTAGAACACAAAGCCGAGATAGGCGGCGCCGCCGGCGATCGCGGCGCTGACCGCAACCTCGCCCGACAGCCCGCAGATCTTGGCGGCGACCATCATTCCTGCTTGTGCGGCTCGCGCTCGCGCCCCAGCGCTTCGAGCTGCCGGGTCAGCGCGTCGATCTGGGCCTCGAGCCGCTTCAGGCGCGGGTCCTCGCCCGCCGCCGCCGGCGGCGCGTCGGTCGCCGGCGGATTATCCTCCGCCCCATAGGGAGCCAGCATTTTGAGGGCGCGCTGGAACAAGGCGATGTTCTGCTTGCCCATTTCCTCGAACTGCCCGAACGGGAAAGATGCCAAACGTCGCCTGCAGGTTTTTGCGCATCTGCTCCTGGTTGCGGCCAAAGGCGCCCATCGCCTGCTCGAGGTAGCCGGGGACCAAGAACTGCATGCTGTCCCCGTAAAAGCCGATCAGCTGCCGCAGAAAGCTGATCGGCAGCAGATTCTGGCCTTTCTGCTCCTGCTCGACAATGATCTGGGTCAGCACCGAGCGGGTGATGTCCTCGCCGGTTTTCGCGTCATGGGCGACGAAGTCGCCGCCCTCCTTGATCAGCTTGGCAAGATCGTCGAGGGTGACGTAGCTGCTCGTCGCGGTGTTGTAGAGCCGCCGGTTGGCGTATTTCTTGACGATGACCGGCTTGCTGCCGTCGGGCTTTTGACTGTTCGGGGTGTTCATGCGCGCGCCATCTCCTCTCGGGGACGGACCCCCGCCGCGACAATACAATGATTCGGCGCGATCGCTTCATCAAACCGGTGGCGGGCGGCCCCGATTTGGTTCCCGGCGCGTTGCGCCAGCCTATATTGGTCGGGATGACCGACGCTCGGGGCCTCGCCCGCCGCTACCTGGCGCTCTGGGAGGACTATTTGGCGGCGCTGCTGTGCGATGCCGAAGCAGCAGAGCCGCCGCCGCGCCGGATCGCTGCCGGGCCGGACCCGGGTTGCAGCCCGCAGCCGGGTGAGCCCGCCGGTGCGACCGGACCGCCGGCTGGCGCCGCGTCCGCTGCCGGCCCATCTGGCGAGCGCGATGAGCCTGTGGCTGAGCTCGCGCATCGCCTTGCCATGGTTGAAGCCCGCCTCGCCGTTCTTGAACAGCGGGTCGCCGCGGTCGAGCGCGACCATAAGACGACTGCGCGCCCTCGCCTGCGAAATCGACGTTCTCGGGCCTGAGCGGGTTGCGCGCGCGCTCGACGACGAGATCGCGCGGCGCGCCGAAGCCTATCTCGCCGGGCTCGAAGCCTATCGCGGCCACCCCTTCCGCCGGTCCGAGACCACCCCGCCGGTGCTGTGGCAGGAGGGCACGACCCGCCTTCTCGACTATGGCGCAGGCTCGGCCGGGCCCGCGGTGCTGGTCGTGCCCTCGCTGATCAACCGTTACTATGTTCTGGATCTGCTGCCGGAGCGCAGCTTCCTGCGCCATCTCGCTGGCTGCGGGTTGCGCCCGCTGGTCGTCGATTGGGGCATTCCGGGCACCGCGGAGCGCCGGTTCGATCTGAACGGCTACATCGAACGGCTCGACCATGCGCTCGCCGCCGCGGCGCGCGGCGCCGGCGCTCCGCTCGCGGTTCTCGGCTATTGCATGGGCGGGCTGCTGGCCTTGGCGCTGACATTGCGGCGGCGGCGGATCGCGTGCCTCGCGCTGCTGGCGACGCCGTGGGATTTCCATGCCGGGCAGCGCGCGCCGGCGGGGCTCACGGGCCTCGCCGCCGACGATCTCGCGGAGGCCGGCGGCGTTTCGGGGGTCGTGCCGGTCGAGGCGGTCCAGAGTTTCTTCTTCCGGGTCGACCCCTTTCTGTCGGAGCGCAAATTCGTGCGGTTTTCCGGGCTCGACCCGGAAGGCGAGGAAGCGCGCCGCTTTGTCGCGCTCGAGGATTGGATCAACGACGGGGTTCCGTTGGGGCGGGCGGTGGCGCGGGACTGCCTGCGCTCCTGGTGCGCCGACAACGAGCCCGTGCGCGGGCTCTGGTGGGTCGCCGGCCGCCGGATGCAGCCGCAGCTGCTGCGCCGCCCGGCGCTCGTCGTCATCCCGGGCCGCGACCGGATCGTCCCGCCGCGTTCGGCCGAGCCGTTGGCAGCTGCGTTCGGCGCGGCCGAAATCCTCCGCCCGTCGCTCGGCCATATCGGCATGATGGCGGCCGCAGGCGCCCCGACGATGCTGTGGACGCCGATCGCCGAGTGGCTGCGAGCACGATTGAGCCGGTCATGACCTCGGCGCCGGTGGACTTCCCGCCACTGCCTTCTTACATTCGCGGGCACCTGCCCAATCGCGCTACAACCTTACGAGGAGTTCCCCGATGATTGATATCGTGATTGCCGGCGCCGCGCGCACTCCGGTCGGGGCCTTCAACGGCGGGCTCGCCAGCTTGCCGGCGCACAAGCTCGGCGAGGTTGCGATCATCGAGGCGCTGCGCCGCGCCGAGGTCGAGCCCGGCGAGGTCTCCGAGGTTATCATGGGCCAGATCCTCGCCGCCGGCGAAGGCCAGAACCCGGCGCGCCAAGCGGCGATCGGCGCCGGGATGCCGTTCGAGGTCACCGCCTACGGTGTCAACCAGCTCTGCGGTTCGGGCCTGCGCACGGTGGCGCTCGGCTGGCAGGCGATCCGCAACGGCGACTCCGAGATCGTCGTCGCCGGCGGGCAGGAGAGCATGAGCCAGGCGCCGCACTGCATTCATCTGCGCAACGGCGTCAAGATGGGCGATGCCGAGCTCGTCGACACGATGATCCGCGACGGGCTGTGGGACGCGTTCAACGGCTATCACATGGGCAACACCGCCGAGAATGTTGCCCGGCGCTGGCAGATTACTCGCGAGCAGCAGGACAATTTCGCCGCCGCCTCGCAATCCAAGGCCGAAGCCGCGCAGAAAGCCGGCCGCTTCAAGGACGAGATCGTCGCGGTCAAGATCGTCGCCCGGCGCGAGGAGACCGTGGTCGACACCGACGAGCACCCCAAGCACGGCACCACCCTCGAGGTGCTGGCCAAATTGCGCCCGGCCTTCGACAAGAACGGCACGGTCACCGCCGGCAACGCGTCGGGCATCAACGATGGGGCGGCGGCGGTGGTGCTGATGACGGCACATGCAGCCGCCACCCGCGGCGTGCGCCCGTTGGCGCGTATCGTCTCGTGGGCGACGGCCGGGGTCAACCCGGCAATCATGGGGTCGGGCCCGATCCCGGCGAGCCGAGCAGCGCTCGCGAAGGCCGGCTGGTCGGTCGACGATCTCGACCTGATCGAGGCCAACGAGGCATTCGCCGCGCAGGCCTGCGCGGTCAACAAGGATCTTGGCTGGAATGTCGAGAGGGTCAACGTCAACGGCGGCGCCATCGCCCTCGGGCACCCGATCGGCGCGTCCGGGGCGCGGGTATTGATCACCCTGCTTTACGAAATGCAGCGGCGCGATGCGAAAAAGGGGCTGGCGACCTTGTGCATCGGCGGCGGCATGGGAATTGCTATGTGTCTCGAGCGCGATTAGCCCCGTCTGCACCAGGTAGGGGGCCAAATCACCAGGGAGGGGCGCATGGCCAGGGTGGCGGTGGTCACCGGCGGGACCCGCGGGATCGGCTGCGCAATTTCGATGGCCCTCGCGAAAGCCGGCTATCGGGTCGCGGCAACTTACGCCGGCAACGATGGCGCGGCACAGCAATTCCATGACGAGACCGCGATCCCGGTGTTCAAGTTCGATGTCGCCGACTTCCGGGCATGTGCCGAGGGCGTGACGGCGATCGAGGCGAGGCTCGGAGCGGTCGAGGTGCTGGTCAACAACGCCGGCATCACCCGCGACGCGACGATGCACCGCATGAGCTTTGAGCAGTGGAACGCGGTGATCCAAACGAACCTCGCCTCTTGCTTCAACATGTCGAGGGCGGTCATCGAGGGAATGCGCGCGCGCGGCTTTGGCCGCATCGTCAATATCGGCTCGATCAACGGTCAGGCCGGGCAATACGGCCAGGTCAATTACGCTGCCGCAAAATCGGGCATTCACGGCTTTACCAAGGCGCTCGCCCAGGAAGGTGCGGGGCGCGGCATCACCGTCAATGCCGTGGCGCCCGGCTATGTCGACACCGAGATGGTGCGTGCGGTGCCGGCCGAGGTGCTCGAAAAAATCGTCGCCCGCATCCCGGTCGGCCGCCTCGGCAAGGCCGAGGACATCTCCCGCACGGTCTTGTTCCTGATCGCCGACGACGCCGACTTCATCACCGGCTCGACCCTTTCGGTCAATGGCGGCCAGCACATGTATTGAGCCGGCATAGGCATTGACGATGCCGATCGCCCGCCGTGCCTTGCTGACGCTTCCGGCAGTGCGTTGGGCGACGCATTTGGCGGACGCAACGCCGGCGACATGGCAGAAGCTCGAATACCGCGGCGGCCTGCTGATCTGGCCCGGAGGAGTCGCGCGGGCTGCAGTCGGGCGAGCCGGCATCACCGCAACGAAGAAGGAGGGCGACGGCGCCACGCCCGCCGGGACTTTCCCGCTCGTTTCGGTGCTGTTTCGCGCGGACCGGATGATGTCGCCACGGTCCGGCCTGCCGTTACGCCCCCTGTCGCCCGGCGACGTCTGGGTCGACGACCCGGCCGACCGCAGCTACAACCGTCTCGTCTCCCTGCCCTACCCCGCCCATGCCGAGCCGATGTGGCTCGACGACCCGGTATACGATCTGGTGGTCGTCATCGGCTACAACATGGAGCCGGTCGTGGCCGGCGCGGGCAGCGCTATTTTCCTGCACGTCGCGCGGCCGGATTTTTCCCCGACGGCCGGATGCATCGCAGTCGAGAAGGAGGTTCTCGTCCGTCTGACCCCGCTCCTCGGGCCCGGCAGCACGATCACGATAGAAGGGTGATCCCGACCTGCCGGCGGGGCAGTCGCCGACACGGCTCAAATCCGCCGCCGCCGCTTGCGAAAAATCGCGAGGGTGAGTCCGCCCGCCAGCAGCAACACCGCGAAAGTCCAGCACAACAGGATGCTGACGATGATCGGGTTCCACAAAAACGGGGAAACGTAGCGTTGGATGACCGCCTGGACGAGGTTGAGGCTCGACCGGTTGAGCTCGTACCACAATTGGCCGAGTGCTATCGGCGCCCAGCGTCCGGTGTCGATCCGAACCGTCACGTCGCGCGCCAGCACGGCGAGGCCGGCGAGAACGACTAGCCACCCGATCACGCGCCCGACGATCACCGCGGCGCCCTCCGCCCGCCTTTGCCGCAACAGTAGTTCCGCATGCGGCGAGCGCAACCGGTTTGCCGCAACATCCTGCCCCGACACCAACCGCGACCCGTCCCCTGCGGCGGACGGGCCAGGATGCGGGCCGGTCTGACCGGTGGCGGCTTAAGGGCTTTCCGCCGGCGGCGTCCGGTGCGATGGTCAGCTGATGATCCCGCTCTCGATTCTCGATCTTTCCCCGATCACCGAAGGCGGCGACGCCGGTCAGTCGCTGCGCAATTCGCTCGATCTGGCGCGGCATGTCGAGGCGCTCGGCTATCGGCGCTTCTGGATGGCCGAGCATCACAATTTGCCCGGCATTGCCAGTGCCGCGACCGCGGTGGCGCTCGCCCATGTCGCGGCCGGCACGAGCACGATCCGGATCGGCGCCGGCGGCATCATGCTGCCCAATCACGCCCCGCTGCTGATCGCCGAGCAGTTCGGCACTCTCGCCGCGCTGCATCCGGGGCGGGTCGAGCTGGGTCTCGGCCGCGCGCCCGGGTCGGACCAGGTCACCGCGCGGGCTGTCCGCCGAGCCTTGCTCGGCGGCGCCGAAAACTTTCCCCAGGATGTCGTCGAGCTGATGGGCTACTTCCAGCCCGCCGAGCCGGGCCAGGCGGTGCAGGCGGTTCCCGGCGCCGGGTTGGAGGTGCCGATCTGGATCCTGGGCTCCAGCCTTTATGGCGCACAGGTCGCGGCGTATCTGGGCCTGCCGTTCGCCTTCGCCTCGCATTTCGCGCCGGCGATGATGATGGATGCGATGGCGATCTACCGCGAGCGGTTCCGCCCCTCGGCGCAACTCGCCGCACCCAACATCATGCTCGGGGTCACCGTCGTCGCCGCAGAATCGGACGGCGAAGCGCGCTTCCTGTTCTCGTCATTGCAGCAGTCGATGCTGAACAACCGGATCGGGCGGCGCGGGCGGGTGCCTCCGCCGGTCGAGAATTTCGACGCGCAACTCGATCCCTACGCCCGTGCGATCCTCGACGACGGGCTCTCCAGCGCCGTCGTCGGCGGCCCGAATACGGTCCGACGCGGCCTCGACGATTTCATCCGCCGCACCGGCGCCGACGAGCTGATGGTGACGGCGAACATCTTCGACCACACAAAACGCAAACGATCGTTCGAGATCGTCGCCGAAATGCACGGCGGGATGAAAGGGGCTTCGTACCCGGAAAACCGGGAATCAGGCTCCTGACGGCGGCCAGCCATACACCTGCGCCAGTGTCCCGCCCATCAGAAGTGCGCGATCGCTTTCGGACAGCCGGTCGGTGACGCGAAACGCCTCGACGCCCTGCTCGTAGGCCGCCGTGCAGGGTGATCAGGCGCGCCGTCCGACCCTGCACCCGGCCAAACGGAATACCCTCCGACGCAGAGCGCAAGGCGATCCCCTCTCCTGCAGGAGGACCGGCGGCCGTGAAGCGCGGTTCCGGCGGCAACGCACCCTTTCTGCGGTTTGGACGATCTGGTCCGCCGCCGGCTTGGCAGATCGGCGCTCAGAGGGCGATGAAGCGGTCGATCCGGCGATTGTGAAACAGCCAATGCCCGTTCTCGTTCACGACTTCGTCGGCATAGGCCCCGCCCGAGCCGATCTTCGGCCCCTGCGGGCTGTTCTGCATGACCATCCAGTTCGAGCGGATTTGCGCGCGCGCGCCGTCGAGGGCGATCGCGATGTTGGTCACCAGATGCGCCGCCCGCGGCCGCTCGGCGCCGGCCCGGGCGCGGATATTGCGCGCCAGCTCGGCGATCGCCGCCCGCCCGGTCGCCTTGCCGAACGCAGTGTCCCAGGTGCCGTCCTCGGTGAACAGCGCCGCCATCTCAGCGTAGCGGCCATCGTCGAGACGAAAGCAATACTCGGCCATCAGCTCGCGGATGGCGTCCTTGTCTTCGACCGCGGTCGGCATCGGCTCTCCTCCACGAATTTTTCCGGGGGCAGCTTAGCATCCTTCGGCGGCGCCGGACGCATTTTGCGCCGGGTTCCGAGGTGACGCGGGCGGGCAGCCCGCCACCCGCAACTCTCTCTTTGCCGCCGGGTCTCGGGGGGATTAAGCTCCCTGCGGAAAACCGGTTCGGAGGGCCGTAGATGGCGACGCCGATCACCCTGGAGATCTTTACCGACTACGTTTGACCCTGGTGCTATCTCAGTACCGTGCGTATTGAAAAGCTGAAGGAGGCATTCGAGGTCGAGACCAAGCTCGTTCACTTTCCGCTGCATCCCGAGACCCCTGCCGAGGGCCGCTCGATGGCAGAGCTGCACGCCGGGCGCAATGTCGACCCGGAGGCGATGTATCTGCGCATGAAGGGGCTGATGGATGCCGAGGGGCTCCCCTACGGCCGGCGCACCCACACCTACAACAGCCGTCTCGCGCAGGAGCTGGGCAAATGGGCCGACACGCAGGCGGGCGGCGAGGCGGTTCACGACCTTCTCTACCGCGCCTATTTCGTCGACGCCCGCAACATCGGCGATCCCGGCATCCTGATCGACATAGCGCGATCAGCCGGGCTTCCGGGCGAGGCGGCGGGCGCCGTCCTGAGCGAGCGCCGGTTCAAGGATGCGGTCGACGCCGATTGGGCGAAGTCGCACGCCTACGGCGTGACCGGGGTCCCGACTTTCGTCGCCGCGCGCTATGGGGTGGTGGGCGCCCAGCCCTACGAGGTGCTGGAGCAATTGCTCGACAAGGCGGGGGCAGCGCGGCGAGCCTAGCTGCGAACGCCGCGGCTGTCCCGCGGCCGGCGCGCAGCCAGCGCCGCGAGGATGCTGAGGAAAGACAGCACCGCGAAACACTGCAGCGGGCGCTGATAGCTGCCGGTCCGGTCGCGCAGCACCCCCGACAGCAGCGGGCCGCAGGCTTGGGCCAACACCTGCGCGCAGAGCACCAGGCCGCGAATGGCGCCGTAATTCGCCCGGCCGAAATAATCGGCCCAGGCGATCGGCAGCAAGGTCAGGATGCCGCCGATCCCGAAGCCGAACAGCGCGGCGGCGACCGCTCCACCCAAGGTCGACGAGATCCCGATCATCGCCAGGGTGCTGGCAGCGAGGGCCGCGCCGATGACGGCGAGCGGGTACCTGATCGGCAATGCGCGGGGCAGCACGCCGCAGACGAAGCTCGCGAGCGCCGACATCAGCGAGAACAGGCTGACGATCGTCGCCGCCGCGGCGGGTGAGATGCCGCGCTCGATCAGATTGGCCGCCTGGTGCAGGCTGACCCCGGCCTGCACCGGGTAGACCAGCACGGTATAGAGCAGCAGCAGCCAGAACGCCGAGGTGCGGACCGCCTCGCGGCGCGAGAAGGCCGGTTCGGCACGGCTGCGCGTCGCGCCGGCCGGCTCGCGGGCGGCAGCGGCCGCCAAGCGGTCGGGGCGAAGCCCCAGATCTTCCGGCCGCCGCACCATCAGCAGCCAAACCGGCAGAAAGCCGATCAGCAGCACGCTCGCGCCGATCGCCAGCCAGCCAGCGCGCCAGCTGTGACGGCGCATCGCCAGCTCGGCGATCAGCGGCATGGCGACCAGGCCCGCCATCTGCGCCATCGTCGCGATCGATGTGGCGAAGGCGCGGCGCGCCACGAACCAGTTGTTGAGCGCGCTGTAGATGCCGAGGTCGAACGGGCCCGCCCAGTTCATCCGCGCGATGCAGAACAGCAGATAAAAGACGAGCAGCGAGTTGGTCAGCGACAACAGCAGCATCGCGACGCCGGTGACGAGCACGGCGAGGCACAAGGTCAGGCGCGAGCCGCGGCGATCGAGCACCGGCCCGATCAGCGGCGACGATATTGCCGCCAACACGCCGCCGAGCGAAACCGCCCCCGACAGCGCGGTGCGCGACCAGCCGAACTCGCGGGTCAGCGGCTTGACAAAAATCGACAATGTGGCGACGGCCCCGCCCTGGCGCGAAAACCCGGCGCAGCACAGGCACGCCAGCACCACCCATCCGTAGAAAAACGGCAGCCGCGCGGCGAGCAGCTGGGGCAGGCTCGACCCCGCTCGCACGGGACCCTGAAACCCGTCACTCCCGCGCAAGCGCACGGCCGACCGGTTGATGCAATATCAAGCTCCCGTTGCCCGGCTTCGTGCCGCGGCGAGTACCCCTTGCCCGGACTTGATGGGGTGGATGGCCCCCGAACGGCATCGATTGTGCCAAGGTTGGGCTGTCGCAGTCCAACAGAGGGGACCATCCATGACCGAGATTACGACGATCGGCCTGGATCTGGCCAAGCGGGTTTTTCAGGTTCGCGGCGCCGACGCCGCTCGCGCGGTGATGCTGCGCCGGCAGCTCGAGCGCCGGCAGATCAAGCCGTTCTTTGCCAAGCGGCCGGGTTGTCTGATCGGGATCGAGGCGTGCGGCACGGCGCACCACTGGGTGCGCCGGCTGGGCCAACTCGGCGCTCTGAGCGCCGCATTGGCGTTGCTGACGGGTGTTCTCACGGTCGAGGCCGGCGAGTTGTCGGATCCGCGCAACAATCGGCTGCTCCTCCAGCAGCCGATCGAGCAGCTGCCGGCGCCGGCGCCGCCGCAGACGGCCCCCGGCGCCGCCGCGCCCGATGGCAGCGCCGCGACGCCGGACCGGCCAGCGACCGGCGGCAGCTTTCCGCGGTCGTTTCTGATCCCCGGCACCGACACCTCGATCCGGATCGGCGGGTCCGTCGATGGGACCCTCGATCGCCGGACGCCGCGGTAACCGGCTGCGATCGGCGGCGAGAGCTTGCCCGGAGCTGGGAGGGCAGCGGCTCAGGTCGACAGGCTCTCTATCGGCAAGCTGATCGTCACTGTCAGACCTTCACGTCGCCATTCGTAATCCAACGTTCCCTTGAACTGCCGGACAACGGTGTTTTGCACTAAGGTGCCGCCAAAACCCTTGGTCGCGGGCGGCGCTTCGACTGGGGGACCGCGGCGCTCGACCCAGCGCATCGCCAGTTGCCCTTCCTCCTGGCGCCAGCTTACGTCGACGCGGCCTTCATCGAGGCTCAGCGCACCGTACTTTGCGGCGTTGGTCGTCAGCTCATGGAAGATCAGCGCGATGCCATTCATCGCGTGGTCGCCGCACCGGATCGCAGGCCCCTCGATCGAAAATCGACCTGCGGCATCGTCCGCGGACCCCTCATGCGGCCGGACGATCGTCCGGATCAGCTCGGCGAGCTCCGAGCCGTGCGGGGGCGATCCGATGTCGCTGAAGCTTCGGCGCACGAGCCCATGGGCGCGGGCCAATGCGTGCAGCCGGCCGGACAGCGCCTGCGCCAGCTCGTCCTTGGTCGCAGCGGCCCGTGCGCTGATCCGGATCATGCCGTCGGTCATCGCGAACAGATTATTGACCCGATGGCTCATTTCCCTCGTCAACGTCTCCTGCTCGGCCAATGCCTGCTGCAGGCGCTGCTCGCTCCGCACCATCCGCAGCGCGATGCCGACGAACGAGGCGAGCTCCGTCATCACGCGGGCATGCCCGCTGTCGAAATGCCCTTCCTGGTCGGAGATGATCCACAGCGTTCCCAACGGAACCTTGCCGCCGAGGTAGAGCGGCACCAGCAAGACCTCCGGCACGGTTATGTTCGCCGCTGCGATCCAGTCGTAAACGCGCTCCGGATACCGCGAGAGAACCGGAGCGTTCCGGTCGAGGGTGATGCCGCACGGACTGAAATCCCGAGGCGTCGTCATGCCGTTGAACGGCGACAGGACGCCTCGCAGGTACTGCCAACGGAAGACGCCGGGAGCCGGCGCTTCCTCGTAAAGGCTCAGCCCCGCGGATACGCCGCCGGCCATCTCCATCGCCAAGTCGACGAACCGCGGAAGCACCCCTTCGGGCTGATCGGCCATGCGGGCGGCCAACTCCTGGAGCGCGAGCTTCTCCTGAAGGTAGTCGGTCTTTTTCGGCGCGCGCCGGTCCAATTCGTGGGTGATGAACACGTCGGCGACCGGTATCTCGAGCGCTCGCAGCGTCCCCATCGAAGCAGTCTCCAACCGCTGTCAAACTTAAGCACATCCCCGCATGCGAGCAAGCTCGGCGTTTGCAACCCGACCAAAGCCGTGTTGCTCACGCCACCGCGGCGCAGTCGGCTAACCGGCCGCGCACACCGCACGGTTCAGATCGGCGGCTTCAATAAAGCCGCGTCCGGTAGCTTTCGGCGGTGTAGCGCTCGGCCTCTTCGACGTCGATGCCGCCGATCTGGTCGGCGAGGATGCGGCCGAGCGACGGGAACTCGCTGCGCCGGATGTGCTTTTCCGGGTTCCACAGATCGGAGCGGATCAGCGCCTTGCCGCAATGGAAATAGATCTCGTCGGCCGCCACCAGGATCCCGCTGCGTGGCGCCTTGCCGTTGACCGCGAGCGGTTCGAGCAAAGCCGGATCGGCCGTGACCCGTGCGCGCCCGTTGACCCGCAGGGTCTCGTTGACCCCCGGCACGAAAAAGATCAGCCCGACCCCGGGCCGGGCGACCAGGTTGCCCAACGTGTCGACCCGGTTGTTGCCGAGCCGGTCGGGGATCAGCAAGGTCCGGTCGTCGACCACCTGCACAAAACCCGGCGCGTCGCCCTTGGGCGAGGCGTCGCAGCGGCCCGACGGGTCGGACGAGGCGATCACCAGAAACGGCGAGCGTGCGATAAAGTCGCGGCAATGCCGGTCGAACCGGCGCTGCTCCTTTTTCAATGCCCGCTCGCTCGGCGCCCCGTAAATCTCGCGCAGCTGCTGCGGATCCTCGATCGTGTCCACCTGTGGTCTCCTTAAAATGCGGCGCCACTATGCACCAGAGGCCGCGACAGCTCCATTGGCTTTGGCGGCCGGGGCGCGTATCAGTCGGCAACGGTGCGGGGAGGGCGGGATGGGCTTCCTGGTCCGGCACGAGGAGCGGCCCGAGGGCGGCCACATCCTGCATCTGACGATCGACCGTCGCGAGAAGCTGAACAGCCTCAATTCCGCATTGATGGGCGAGATCGTCGAGACCATGGCCGGGCTCGCCGGCGACTCGCGGCTGCGGCTGGCGGTTCTGACCGGGGCCGGTGGCAGGGCTTTTGTCGGCGGCGCCGACCTCGGCGAGATCGCGGCGCTCGAGCACGCGGGCGCGCGCCGCTTCATCACCTCGGTCCACCGCTGCTGCGAGGCGTTTCGCCGACTGCCGGTGCCGGTCATCGCCCGCATAGACGGGTTCGCGCTGGGCGCCGGGCTCGAGCTCGCCGCTTCCTGCGATCTGAGGGTCGCCAGCGAAGGCTCGACCTTCGGCATGCCCGAGGTCCGGGTCGGCATCCCCTCGGTGGTCGAGGCGGCCTTGCTGCCGAGGCTGATCGGGCCGGGCCGGACCCGGCGGCTGCTGTTGACCGGCGAGACGATCGGCGCCGCCGAGGCGCTGGTCTGGGGCCTGGTCGACGCCGTCGCCCCCGCCGACGGGCTCGACCAGGCGGTCGACCGCCTGGTGCGCCCGATCCTCGCCGCCGGCCCGCATGCCGTCCGCCTGCAGAAAGCGCTGATCCTCGATTGGGAGGAATTGCCGATCGGAGCCGCGATCGAGCGCGGCATCGACGCGTTCGTCAGCGCCTTCGACGGCGACGAGCCGGGGCGGATGGCGGGTGCCGCCCTCGCCCGGCTCGCCGCGCGCCGGGCGCGCCGGTGAAATCCGCCGAAAAACATCGAGGCCGGGCCGGGGCCATCACCCGGCGACATGCCTTTTGGTTAATGACGCCTTTTTGACGATCGCGGCGCGATGATCGGCGTTCTCGAAGCCGGGCGTTGGATGCCTCTGTCGATTGTTGAAGAGGACGGCCGCATCGCGGTCAGCTCTCCTTACCACCCCAACTTCCCGGCGCGGGCCCGCAGTCTCGGCGGCAGCTGGGACGCGGCCCGGCGCGTGTGGGTGTTCGACCTGCGCGACCACGATCGCGTCAAGTCGCTGTGCAGCGAGATATACGGCACAGACGCAATGGCCTACGGCGCCGGCGGGACGGCGCCGTTCGCGAACGCCGTAGGCCGCGGCGGGGCCAGGAACGAGTTCGCCGATGGGGCGGCCGCCGTGCCGCACTATTACGGCCACCGCAACCGGCTGCGCCAGCGGCTGGTCGACGCCGGGGCAGAGAACCTGCCCGACTACGAGCTCTTGGAAATGCTGCTGTTCGCCGCCAACCGGCGCGGCGACGTGAAACCCTTGGCCAAGGCGCTGCTCGCGCAGTTCGGGGGTTTTGCCGAGCTGCTCAGCGCCGACCCCGACGCGCTCGCCGCGGCCGGGCTCGGCCTCGCTGGGATCGCCGCGTTGAAATCGGTGCGCGAGGCGGCGTTGCGGCTGATGCGCGCCGAACTGCAGGAGCAGCCGGTCATCAACACGTGGGACAAGCTGATCGATTATTGCACCGCCCAGGTCGCCCACAACAAGGTCGAGGAGTTCCACATCCTGTTTCTCGACCGCAAGAACGTGCTGCTCAAGCACGAGCGCCAGCAGCGCGGCACGGTCGACCACACGCCGGTCTATACCCGCGAGGTGGTCAAGCGCGCGCTCGAGCTCGGCGCCTCGGCCCTGATCCTGGTGCACAACCACCCCTCGG
The DNA here is from genome assembly GCA_963703855.1 of uncultured Alphaproteobacteria bacterium. Classification (GTDB taxonomy): domain Bacteria; phylum Pseudomonadota; class Alphaproteobacteria; order ATCC43930; family CGMCC-115725; genus AP-15. Next base: position 67,027 of record CAVPFW010000026.1, on the reverse strand, counting down.
GCGACCCGACCCCGTCCAAGGCCGACATCGCCGTGACCCAGGACATCAAGAAAGCCGCCGCCCCGCTCGGCGTCGTATTGCACGACCACGTCATCATCGGCCGCAACCGCCACACCAGCCTGCGCGATCTGGGCTTGATTTGAGCGGTCTCCGCGGGGCGCCGCGCAACCGGAGGTCCCTCGGGCTCGCCTATTTTTCCCTCGCCACCGGCTTGGGATGGGGTCGGGGCGAGGGAGGAAGAAGCGGGCTGCCCACTTCACCCTCCCACCCTCTCCCCGCTGAAGGGCGGAGAGGGCATACTCACCGCTGCGACATCGAGTGGGAGGAAATTTCCGTGTTCACCAGCCTTTCCGACGAGCAGCGCCGGTTCGTGCATACCGTCCGCGAGCTGGCGCAGGGCGAGTTCCGTGCGCGCGCGCTCAACTACCTGGACGGCACCTTCCCGTGGGAGAACATGCGCCAGCTGGCCGAATTGGGCGTGCTCGGCATGGCGGTGCCCGAGGAATATGGCGGGCTTGGATTGCCGGTCTTCGATACCGCGCTGGTGCTCGAGGAGATCGCCAAGATCTGCTATGTGACCGCGATGGCGGTGCTGGGCGAGGTCGGGGTGCAGACCCGGATCATCGCCGCCTACGCGCCCGAGCCGATCAAGCGGCGCATACTGCCGGCGGTGGTCAGCGGCGATTGCCTGCTGGCGATCTGCATGACCGAGCCCGACGCCGGCACCGACGTCGCCAATTACCGGACCAATGTCGACCGGGTCGGCAACCGGCTGCGGCTCAACGGGGTCAAGACCCTGATCAGCCGCGCCGAGGAGGCCGGCATGTTCGTCGTCTTCACCCGCATCGACAAAAAGCCCGGCCGCGACGGCATCGGCTGCGTCCTGGTCGAGAAAGGGACGCCGGGGTTTTCGGTCACCGGCACCTATCACACGATGGGCGGGGAGAATTTGCACGAGATCCGCTTCGATGATTGCGAATTGCCGCCCGAAAACCTGGTGCTGGAGGACGGGTTCAGGAAACTCCTGTCGGCGTTCAACACGCAGCGCTGCCTGAACCCCAGCATCTCGCTCGGCCTCGCCGAGGGTGCGCTCGAAGAGGCGGTCAAATACGTCAAGGAGAGAAAGGCGTTCGGCCGCCCGATCGCCGACTTTCAGGGCATCCGCTGGAAGATCGCCGAGATGTACCGCGAGATCGAGACCGCGCGCAGCGTGCTGTACCGCGCCTGCGCCACCGCCGATCCGTTTCCCGACCCGCTCATGGCCGCAATCGCCAAGGTCACCTGCAACGAGATGGCGCTCAAGGTCACCAGCGAGGCGATCCAGGTCCATGGCGGCTATGGCTTTACCGACGAATACCCGGTTTCGCGCTTCTACCGCGGCGCGCGCTACGGCACCTTGGGCGGCGGCACCAGCGAGACCCTGCGCGACCTGATCGGCAAGCGCGTGCTGGCCGGCCTCGACCCGACCGACGGCATCCTCGGGTTGGGCGCTTTCTGATTCAACGACAGGTAGCGCTCCACCTGTTATTACAGAGGAAAAACAGGCGACCCTGCCCCGAAATCGACCGGCCCGACGCCGCCCGCGACAGCCGCCGGCCCGCCGGAACAACAGACCCCCACCGCCGCCGCCGACCCTCGACGACCCGTCGCCGGGATGGCCGACAGCCCGGGCCAACCGCGCAATCAGCGCGGCAAATGAGAAAACGGCAAACCGGATCATGTTGCCGATATAGCATCACATTATGGCATATTGATGGAGTAGCGATATTCACAATAAGCTACCCGGAATGGTTGCAGGAAAGAAGTGTAATACCCCGCGGCCGGGCTCGACCCGTGGGCCTTCAGCCCACGGACTTGATCCTTGGGCATCCACGCCTTCCTTCGGCGCGGCCGTGCCGGCTTCCAAGACGTGGATGCCCGGAACAAGTCCGGGCATGGGGTGCTTGGGGGTCGTGCTGGCATTCGCGATCACTGACCTCACGTTGTGACGATTTCTAAACCGGACAGCAGTGGCACAAGGCTTGTCCTCGGGCCGCGCGAGGCCCAGACCCATGGGCCGGGCATGACGGCCGGAGTTGGCGCTGCACCATCGGAATGCATCCGAACACCAGCGGCCCGACCCCCAGCGGCCGTTTGATGCGTGCACGAATCAAGCAGACCGTGCGAAAACTCGGCCCGTGGGGGTTCCGGTGCGGGGGCTCGCGCGATAACATCCGCCCTCACAGCGAGGACGCCGGACATCACACTGGGTAATCCCACTGGGCAAGGAGAGACTGCCATGCCGTTCTACGAAAAAGGCGAAATCCGCATCCGCTACGAGGAGGCCGGCGCCGGCTTCCCGCTGCTGGTCACCCCCGGCGGCGGCTTGAACTCGCGGGTCAGCAATTGGCCGACCGCGGTGTTCAACGCCCCGGAGGCCTTCAAAAACGACTTCCGCGTTATCACGATGGACCAGCGCAACGCCAATGGCGGCGAATTAACGGGCCCGATCCCGGCCCAGGACCCGTGGGGCGCCTTTGCCGACGACCAGCTCGGGCTGATGGACCACCTCGGCATCCGCCAGTTCTTCTACATGGGCTACTGCATCGGCGGCTGCTTTGCCGGCAAGCTGATGGAGCGGGCCCCCGACCGCGTCGTCGCCGCCGTGTTCTGCCAGACCGTCGGGCACCGCCCGGAGCTTCCGGACTACATGTACAATTCCGGCAAGGATGCCTGGGCGCCGGAACTGCTGCCGAAACGGCCCGACCTCAACATGGCGCAGGTCGAGAAATACCTGCACGACCTCTACCGCGTCCGCCCCGACTTCCTGTACAGCGTGTCGCGCGACTTCATACACAACTGCCGGACGCCAATGCTGGTTCTGCCGGACGACACCCCGGCGCACCCCCTCCAGACCTCGGTCGACGTCGCCTCCTTGGCGCCGAACGCCGAGGTGACAATCTTCCCGTGGCGCGAGCCCCCGGAGCTGAAGGAGCGGACCATCAACCGTGTCCGCACCTTCCTCAAGGCGCATCAACCGATGCGAGCCGCCGCCCAATAAGGCGGGGGCGTCCCTATCACAGCCCGTAGGGCGGAAAACCCCGGCGAAAGCCGGGGGCATTCCGCCGACACGACGCGAACCGTCATGGCAGAAGGCGCTGCCGCTTTTCCGCCCTACGCTTACTTTAAAAATAGCGTTAAATCATGCGGTTGCTTTCCGTGACGGTTCAAAACTACAAAGGCTTCGAAAACTCGGGACTAATTCTTTTTGAGCCCGGGTTCAACTTGCTTATGGGCCGAAAACCCAGGCACGGCCCTTGGTAGCGCTATGTTAGCCTCAACTCGAAGCAGCTCCTGAGCCCGCGTTGCCGCGAGGAGCGCCAGTCAATCCAAATAGCCGTTGCACGTTCGAGATCGAGATGTAGCGGAGACGAATTGCGTAACCTCCTCCTTCAAGCAGGCGGCGATTTCAATTTCCCAGTACCCGATGCTACCGGCGATCAGCTTCAGAAGCTCGAAGATGCCCTTCGTTCTCCCTCGCTCATATTCTGGCTCTTAAGCGATACTGGAGCGGCGTCGTGTCCCTGTCTGCCCATCAGATCATTTATTCGAGATTGATCACTTCCGCGATAACTGCCCAGTATATGGTGTACTGCCAGATTGGACCGATTTTGTCCTCCGAGGCCGACTCGATGACCAACGACAATATGGGCACAATTGCAGCACAAAATTTTTTTAGCAGGGTCGGTATATACGTGTTTCGAGCTGAGCGTCTCAATGTTGGAACGTCGCCATTCGCCGATGATGAAGGTCTGCAACGAACGCCGCGATTCCTTCGGTACTACTAAATTAATGGGCAACACTGTCCGGTTTGATTGCTTCAACGAACACGTCTGTAACATATTTCCGACATTCGCCGCGTTGTCAGGCGCATCGAAAGACGACGCCGTAGAAATGCGTGTATGGCAAATCGACCCGACAACAGAACGCGATGTCTAGCAATCCAACTGAATGAGTGCGATCCGGACTGAGCAACTATAGGCTCTGCGGCCTGTCTGTTATCCACTGCTGACCCCAGAGCCTTGTTAGCTATAGCCAAACAGTTTTTTGCATCCAGGGGCGGCACGAAAACTCATGGAGATTTTCAAATTATACGGTCAACATCAATACATAATTGCTGCACCTCGCCGGCGGTTTTCCGCGTCCAGATCCATCGGCCCTCCATCTGTTGAGTGGGCGGAGTATCAGAGCAATCCTGTCGGATTGCTCCTCAGGCCGCATCAGACACACGCCGCGCGCTCATGGAGGTCGGGGCACGATTGTCAGATGTGTTCGGCTCGGATTTCGTGCTATGGGTCGAGGGCGCGACCGAGCAAGAGTGTTTTCCAGAATTCCTTCGTTAAGTTTGAAGTCCACGTTGCCCTGGGAACGGCGATTGTAGCTGTTCGCAGCACCGACGAGGTCACCTCCGTTCGGCCAAGTGCCAAAGTATTGTTGGAAGTGTATCGACGAATTACGGCCGCAAATGCTCTAATACCCAGCGCGATCGCTAAGCCTCGATCGTGAGACCCGTTCGCAAGCTGAAATGGACACACTCGCCCGAAGTCTGGTGGTATGATCCGGTTTCTGCCGCGGCGAACTTATGAAAATTATCTCTAAATTGGCCAGCGATCATCGACGTGCTCATGGGCCACACCTTCCGGCGATCCCAACGACGGCGAAAAAATGAAGCTTGGCTAGCCTTACACGGTCGCGAGCACGCTACTTTCCGCCCAGGAGCCGCGGTCCCGGGTGAGGATGATCAGCGTTGGCGGACGGAGGTGAACACGCCGAAGCTCCTGGCGCAGCTGTTCTCGGACATTTCGGATGCACGCGAAGAGTACCGAAAGGTGACACACTCCGTCAGCCTTACGGAGTAGCTTCTTGATCATCGTCCCGGGGCATTAAAGAGGTAGCCGCGTTTAGGGCGGAAAAGCCAGCCGCGGGCTTGACCCGCCTTTCCCCTAGGGCGGAAAAGGTAGCGTATTCCGCCTCCATCATCGTCGCTGGGTCCCTCGTCCTCCAGTCGCTGCGCATCCCTCCGCTTGCCTCCGCGCCTGGATGTCAGAGCCGCTCGCCCGTCTCTTGCGGGTTCATCGCTGCCGCCCTTCCACCCGTCGGGATACAGTCGGCCGTCTACGCACCGACGAAACGACAAATGCGGCCAATCCGCCGGGTGCTCTACGAGACCGTGTTTCATCGGGTTGAAATGCGTGTCGTCCATGTGAGCCGCAAAGTCCCGATCGTCGCGTATCGTGTGCTCCCAATAGCGACGCCGCCAAATGCCCCGTTCGCCGCGGTTGGTCATGACCGTTGATCGTGCGTCGCCGGCAGGCAAACATCTTATACCAGGTGCCGAAAGACACCGACCCCTTGGCCGGGTTTAACCCGTGGGCCTTCAGCCCACGGACTTGATCCGTGGGCATCCACGTCTTTGATCTTGAGCCGAAATTAAGACGTGGGTGCCCGGCTCAAGGCCGGGCACGGGGAGTGAGTCTGCGCCGGTTGGTATCACGAATGCGATTTTGATGGCGCGCCACCGACCGGGGAGGTCGACATCGCCGTGCGGCAAGGTCCACAGGCAATGCATATGATCGGGAAGGACGACCCTTGTGTCGACGCGGAAGGGGGTGCGCGGGCGCGCACCTGGCGCTGGGCTGGAATGCGATGGGCTTGGAGTGCGTCCTTCGAGGCCTCGCTTCGCGAGGCACCTCAGGATGACGATCTTTCTCAACGCCGCCATAGGCTCTCGTCATGGTGAGGAGCGCTCCGGCGTAGCTGGAGTGCGTCTCGAACCACGCACGGCGTCGATGCAACACTTTCTTGCCCACCTTCTCCGCTTTCCGCTTTATGCTTGCTGCGGGTTTGCGCGAGGCTGGCCGAGGCGCGCGCATACAAGGGACCACACCGGGCTAAGGAGAGACTCCATGCCGTTCTATGAAAAAGGCGATGTTCGCATCCATTACGAAGAGGCCGGCTCCGGCTTCCCGCTGCTGGTCATACCGGGAGGCGGGCTGAACTCGACGGTGGCGGGCCTCGCGACCCACCCGTTCAATCCGTTCGACGAGTTCAAGGGCGAATTCCGCGTGATCGCGGCCGATCTGCGCAACGCCAAGGGCGGCCAGTCTTCCGGCCCGCTGAGGTCGACCGGGCGTGGGACGCCTATACCGACGATCATATCGGCCTGATGGATCACCTCGGCATCCGGCAAGTTCATGGTGCTCGGCTTCTGCATCGGCGGCCCGTTCATCTGGAACCTGCTGAAACGCGCCGGTGACCGCGTCGTCGCGGCCGTGCCGGCGCAGCCCAGCGGCTACCGCCCGGAGATGCCTGGCCTCTCCTACAACAACAACATGAAGGGCTGGGGCCCGGAACTGTGCGCCCGGCGGCCCGACATCACGATGGCGATGGTCGATACTTTCCTGACCAACATGTACGGTGGTGCTCGCGCCGATTTCGTGTACACCGTGACACGCGATTTCGTGCGCAACTGCCAGACGCCGATCCTGGTATTGCCGGACGACGTGCCGGGGCACCCCTATGCCGTCGCGATGGAGACCGTGCATCTCGCGCCGAACGCGCAAGTGAGCCTCTATCCGTGGAAGGACACGCCGGACAAGATTCCCTCTGGCGGTGCGCCACATCCGCACCTTCCTGCGGGCGCATAAGCCTGCGATCGCAGCATCGCCGATGGCGGCTGCGGCCCAATAGGAGACACCCCATGCCGTTCTATGAAAGAGGCGATGTTCGCATCCATTACCAAGAGGCTGGCTCCGGCTTTCCGCTGCTGGTGATTCCCGGCGGGGGTTTGAACTCGACGGTCGCGGGCCTCGCGAGCCACCCGTTCAACCCGATCGAGGAGCTCAAAGGCGAGCACCGGGTCATCGCAGCGGATTTGCGCAACGCCAATGGCGGCCAGTCCACGGGCCCGCTCGAGATCGACCGGCCGTGGGACGCCTATGCCGACGACCATATCGGGCTGATGGATCACCTCGGCATCGGCGAGTTCATGGTGCTGGGCTTCTGCATCGGCGGCCCGTTCATCTGGAACCTGTTGAAGCGGGCGCGCGGGCGCATCGCCGCCGCGGTGCTGGCGCAGCCGAGCGGGTTCCGCCCGGAGCTGCCCGACCTGTTCTACCAGAACAACATCAAGGGCTGGGGCCCGGCATTGTGCGAGCGCCGGCCCGACATCACGATGGCGATGGTCGACGCGTTCCTCAACAAGATGTACCGCGCCAACGCCGACTTCGTCTTCACCGTGACCCGCGATTTCGTGCGCGACTGCCAGACCCCGATACTGGTCCTGCCGGACGACGTCCCGGCGCACCCCTACGCCGTCGCCATGGAGAGCGCGCTGCTGGCACCGAACGCCCAAGCGAGCCTCTACCCGTGGAAGGACACCACGGACAAGATTCCGCTGGCGGTGCGCCACATCCGCACCTTCCTGCGGGCATATCAACCGGCGAGAGCAGCGGCCGCCAACTGATATCCGGCGGGCTGGCTCGGCGACGGCGCCAAGCGGTCGAGACCGGCGGGCGGCGATGAGACGACGCGGGGCGATGGACGGGAAGCCGTAGGGCGGGTGGAGCGCCGCGCAACCCGCCGCCATCGGTTCGGTGGGCGGCACGGCGGGTTGCACCCGCCCTACGCTTGCTGCAAGTCCCCGTGCCCGGCCCGTCATCCGGCGCTGCCGCCGGGTTCCGCCGCGCGAGGCCGCGGCTCACACCGAAAAGTACTTCGCTTGCGGGTGGTGGACGATGATGGCGGAGGTCGATTGCTCGGGGTCGAGCTGGTCTTCTTCGGACAGCGCGACGCCGATCTCCTCGGCTTTGAGCAAGCCCAACAGCTGCTTCTGGTCGGCGAGGTTGGGGCAGGCGGGGTAGCCGAACGAATAGCGGCTGCCGCGATAGCCTTGGGCCAGCATCGCTTCGGGGTCGCGCGCCTCGTCGGCGGCAAAGCCCAATTCGCCGCGAATGCGCCGGTGCACGTATTCGGCCAAGGCTTCGGCCATTTCGACCGAGAGCCCGTGCAGATAGAGATAATCCTGGTAGCGGTCGGCGGCGAACCACTCGCGCGCGGCTTCGGAGGCGCGCCGCCCCATCGTCACCACCTGCAATCCGATCAGGTCGCGCTGCCGGTCGCCGACGTCGCGAAAAAAGTCGGCAATGCACAGCCCGCCGTCCTTGCCCTGGCGCGGGAACGAGAAGCGGGTCAGCTCGCGACCGCCGTCCGGGTCGAACAGGATCACGTCGTTGCCGTCGGCGGCGCACGGCCAATAGCCGTAGGCGGCCTGCGGGGCCAGGATCTCCTCGCGGACCGCGATGTCGAGGATGCGCCGCAACACCGGGCGCAGCTCGTCCTTGGCCCATTCGCGGTATTCGGCCAAGGTCTTGCCGTCTTTGCGGTAGCCCCACTGGAATTGGTAGAGCATGCGCTCGTTCAGATAGGGCACGACCGCCTTGGGCGGCACCCGCTCGATCGTGCGCGGACCCCAGAAGGGCGGCTGCGGCACCGCAACGCCGCGGGTCAGCTCGGCCCGGCGCAGGCGGATCTCGTCGAGATCGAGCGGCCGCAACGGCCGCGCGTCGGCGGCGCGCCCGAGCTTGCGGGAAGGTTTGACCGAGCGGCCCTCGCTCTTGAGCCTAACCTCGTCGAGATGGGCGTCGAACTTGCCGTTGACGATCTTGTCCATCAGGCCGAGGCCGTCGAAGGCGTCGCGCGCATAGGCGACCCGGCCCGCCGCGTAGGCCTTGACGCAGTCCTCCTCGACATAGCGCCGGGTCAGCGCCGCACCGCCCAGCATGACCGGCAGCTCGAGCCCCTGCCGGCTCATCTCTTCGAGGTTCTCGCGCATCACCACGGTCGATTTGACCAGCAGCCCCGACATGCCGACGGCATCGGCCCGGTGCGTGACCGCGGCTTCGAGGATCGCGCCGATCGGCTGCTTGATGCCGAGGTTGATGACCCGATAGCCGTTGTTGGTCAGGATGATGTCGACGAGGTTCTTGCCGATGTCGTGCACGTCGCCGCGCACCGTCGCCAGCACCACCGTGCCCCTCTCCTGACCCTCGACCCGTTCCATATGCGGTTCGAGAAAGCGCACCGCCGCCTTCATCGTCTCGGCCGATTGCAGCACGAAGGGGAGCTGCATCTTGCCGGCGCCGAACAATTCGCCGACCGTCTTCATGCCGCCGAGCAGGATGTTGTTGATGATGTCGAGCGGCTTATAGCTCTGCATCGCGAGGTCGAGATCGGCTTCGAGCCCCAGGCGGTCGCCGTCGACGATACGCTGGGCGAGACGGTCCTCCAGCTTCTCGGGCCGGCCCTTCTTCTCGCTCGTCTCGATCGTGCGGTCCTCGAACAGCCCAATGAAGGCGTGCAGCGGATCGTAGCCCTCATGCCGCCGATCGAAGATCAGATCTTCCGCGATCTGGAGCTCCCGCTGCGGGATCTTGTGCAATGGCATGATCCGCGAGAAATGCACGATCGCGCCGGTCAGCCCGCGGCGCAGCGCGTGGTCGAGAAAGACCGAGTTGAGGATCTGCCGCGCCGGCGGGTTCAGCCCGAATGAGATGTTGGAGAGGCCTAGGATGATCTGGCATTCGGGCATCGCCTGGGCGATGCGCTCGATCGCGTCCAACGTATTGAGGCCGAGCTTGCGGTCGTCCTCGTTGCCGGTGCAGATCGTAAAGGTCAGCGGGTCGAACATCAGGTCGCAGGATGGCAGGCCGTGCTTGCCGCAGGCGAAATCATGGAGGCGGCGCGCCACGGCGAGCTTGTGATCGACCTCCTTGGCCATGCCGGTCTCGTCGATCGTCAGCGCGATGACGGCGGCGCCGAAACGGCGCGCCAGGCCCAGCCGCTTGTCGGCGGCTTCCTCGCCATCCTCGAAATTGATCGAGTTGACGATGGGTTTGCCGCCGTACAGCTTGAGCGCCGCTTCGAGCACCGGATACTCGGTCGAATCGATGACCAGCGGCGCATTGACCGCACCGCGCAGGCGAGTGACCGCCTGGGTCATGTCGGCGACCTCGTTCCGCCCGACAAAGGCGGTGCACAAATCGAGCGTGTGCGAGCCTTCCCGGACCTGCTCGCGCCCCATCTCGACGCAGCCGTCCCAGTCGCCGGCTTCCTGCAATTGGCGGAATTTGCGCGACCCGTTGGCGTTGCAGCGCTCGCCGATCGACAGCCAGGCGTTCTCCTGGCGCAATGCGACCTGGCCATAGAGCGAGGCGACGGAAGGAGCCCAGACCGGGCGCCGGGCGTGCGGCGCGGGCCGCCGGTGGTCGCGCCCGAGACGGCGCAGCATCGCGTCGAGGGCGGCGATGTGCGCGATGTCGGTGCCGCAGCAGCCGCCGATCATCGCGACCCCGTCCTCGACGACGAAACGCTCGAGCCATTGCGCGAGCTCGGCGGGGCCGAGCGGGTAGTGGGCATGGCCGGCGACCAGCTCGGGCAATCCGGCATTGGGCTGGACCGAGATGTGCCCGGGCCAGTTCTCGCCCAGCCATTTGACGTGCTCGGCCATCTCGCGCGGGCCGGTTGCGCAGTTGAGCCCGACCATCGGCACGTCGAGCGCGCGGACCACCGTCGCCGCGGCGGCGATATCGGCGCCGACCAGCAATGTCCCGGTGGTTTCGATCGTGACCTGGACCAGGATCGGCGTGTCCTTGTGCGCGTCTGCGCGCGCCCGCTTGGCGCCGTTGACCGCGGCCTTGATCTGCAAGGGGTCCTGGCAGGTTTCGATGATGATCGCGTCGACCCCGCCGGCGATCAGCCCGGCGCACTGGACCGTCAGCGCGTCTTCGAGCTCCTGATAGGCGACATGGCCGAGCGAGGGCAGCCTTGTCCCCGGTCCGACCGAGCCCAAGACAAACCGGGTGCGACCATCATGGGCGAATTCGGCGACGGCTTCGCGGGCGATCTCGGCGGCGCGGCGGTTCAGCGCAGGCGCGCGGTCGGCGAGCCCGAACTCGCCCAAGGTGATCGGTGAGCCGCCGAAGCTGTTGGTCTGCACTGCGTCGCAGCCGGCCTCCAGGTAGCCGCGATGGATTTCGCGGATCAGGTCGGGGCGGCTCTCGCAGACGATTTCGGTGCAGTTCTCCTTGCCGAGAAAATCGCGCTCGATGTCGAGGTTGCGCGCCTGCACCTGGGTCCCCATGGCCCCGTCGCACAGCACGACCCGGTCGGCGAGGTAATCGAGAAAATGGGTCATTGCAGGGAATAACCTGCCGGAGAGCCCCTCTCCGCCTTGCGGGGGAGAGGGGGACAACTAAAGCGCTTTACCATCACGCCGCCGCCACAACCGGCCTCGGCGCGCGCACCCCGAGCAGGTGGCAGATCGCGACGATCAGATCGGCGCGGTTCAGGGTGTAAAAGTGGAACTCGTGCACCCCCTCGGCATGGAGCCGCCGGCATTGCTCGGCGGCGATCGAGGTGGCGACCAGCCGGCGCGTGTCGGGGTCGTCGTCGAGCCCGTCGAAATGCCCTTCCATCCAGGCCGGGATCGAGGTCCCGCAGGCCATGCTGAATTTCTTAACCTGGGCATAATTGGTGACCGGCAGAATGCCCGGGACGATCGGAACCCCGATTCCGGCCGCTGCCGTCCGGTCGCGAAACCGCAGAAAGAGGTCGACATCGAAGAAATATTGGGTGATCGCGCGGCTGGCGCCGGCATCGACCTTGCGCTTGAGGTTGTCGAGGTCGCGTTCGGCGCTTTCGGCCGCGGGATGGGTCTCGGGATAGGCGGCGACGCTGATCTCGAAATCGGCGACCTTTTTAAGGCCGGCGACGAGATCGGCGGCGTAGGGATAACCGCCCGGCTGCGGCACATAGGCTTGTCCGCCGGCGGGAGGATCGCCGCGCAATGCGACGATGTGACGGATCCCGGCCTGCCAGTACTCTTGGGCCACCGCATCGATCTCGGCCCGGCTCGCGGCGACGCAGGTCAGATGGGCCGCCGGCTCGAGGCCGGTCTCATGGCGGATGCGGCGGACCGTCGCATGGGTGCGCTCGCGGGTCGATCCGCCGGCGCCGTAGGTCACCGATACAAACCGCGGGGCCAGCGGCTCGAGCCGTTTGACGACATCCCACAGCCGCGCCTCCATCTCCGCGGTCTTGGGCGGGAAGAACTCGAAGGAGACGCGCGGCGGACCGGCGTCGAAATCGATGACCGGGTCGGCGGCGAGCCGCCCCCGCGACAGCCCCGAGCCCAAATATCCGTTCATCAGCGCAGCTCCCCTTCGAGGATCGCGGCCGGCGCGTCCTCGCGCCGATCTCCTGCCGGCCGCCACTGCGCCGCGGCCCCAGTGCGCTGCGCGGTCCAGATCACGACGGTCAGCGGATCGCCCGGCAACAGGCGCGGCGGGGCGGGATCGAGGCCCGCGGCGCGGCACCACTCGGCGATCTCGGCATCGGCAAAGCCAAGCCGGCGATGGGCCTGCTCGTCGCGCAGGAATTCGAGCGCGTGCGGCGCGAAATCGACCAGCACCAGGATCCCCTTTGGCCGCAGCACCCGAGCCGCCTCGGCGATCGCCGCCGCCGGCCGGTCGGCGTAATGCAAAACCTGATGGATCACGGCCGCGTCAAAGGACGCGTCGGGCAATGCCAGCTGGTACATGTCGCCGCGCCGCACCTGCCCGTTTTCGAGCCCGGCGCGCTCCAGATTGACCCGCGCGACCGCCAGCATCTCGCGCGACCGGTCGATGCCGAGCGCGCGCTCGACCCGCGGCGCCAGGATTTCGAGCATGCGCCCGGTCCCGGTCCCGATGTCGAGCAGATCGCGCGGATCGGCACGGGCGATGATGTCGACCAGCGCCGCCTCGACCTCTCTCTCGTCGACGTAGAGCGAGCGGATGTGATGCCAGTGGGCCGCGTTCTCGCGGAAATAGGCGCCGGCGAGATCGGCGCGCTGCCGCTTGATCGTCTGCAGCCGCTGAAGATCGAGAGCGATGGTCGGATCGGCCTCGTCGCAAGCCGATACCAGCTGCCGGGCGAGCGCCCCAGCCGGGCGCGACTGGCTCAAGCGGTAGAACACCCAGCTGCCCTCGCGGAAACGGTCGAGCAGCCCGGCTTCGCACAACAGCTTCAGATGGCGCGAGACGCGCGGCTGGCTCTGCCCGAGGATCTGGGTCAGCTCGCTGACGGTGAGCTCGCCGCGCGCGCACAGGACGACGAGCCGCAGCCGGGTCGGCTCGGCGGCCGCGCGCAGCGCCGCCAGGAGATGGTCCATCGATGCTCGCTTCCTGTTCTCTGAAACTACATATACGGATATCTTTATATTAGCAAGCCAATTCGCCGCGCCATCGGGCCGGAAGCCAGCCCCAGCAAGCAACCGCTTGCCGATAGCGCGGATTTCCCCCATTTATCTCGCGCCCCCGAGGAGACGGCAGCGTGATGCGAGACCCATCGATGACCCTTCGCCCCCTGCATCTGGTGTTCTCCAATCTGCTGATCGTCCTCGCCCTGGTCACCTCGGGATGCGCGACCCAGCCGCGAAACCCAGCGCAGGGCGCCGCCGCCGAGGAGGATTTCAACGATCCGTTCGAAGACACCAATCGCAGGATTTTCGATTTCAACCAGGCCGTCGACCGCCACGTGCTGGTACCGGTGGCCAAGGCCTACCGGGCCTCGCTGCCGGAGCCGGTGCGGGATTCGCTGCGCGACTTTCTGTTCAATCTGCGGGGGCCGCTGATCTTTGCCAACGACACCTTGCAGGGCGATTTCGGCCGGGCCAAGGATACGCTCGTCCGCTTTGTGCTCAATTCGACGATCGGCATGGGCGGGATCGTCGATGTCGCCGGGCGCTGGGGCATCCCCTATCACGAGGAGGATTTGGGCCTGACCCTCGGCGTCTGGGGGATCCCCGAGGGCCCTTACATCGTCCTGCCGATCCTCGGCCCCTCGAACCCACGCGATCTCGGCGGGCAAGTCGCAGAGGGGTTTGGCGATCCCTGGAACATCCTCACCGCCGAGCACCACATGGTGTGGATATCATTTGTGCGCGGCGCAGTCGGCGGCATCGATCAGCGGGCGCGCTATCTCGACACCCTCGCCGACATCGAGCGCACCTCGCTCGATTATTACGCGACGATCCGTTCGCTCTATCGCCAGCGCCGCGCGGCGCTGATCCGCCACGAGAACAAGAACCTGCCGCCGCCCTCGGGCTTCACTCAAAACGGCAGCCCGGCGACCCCGGCGAACTTGGTTGCCGCGGCCGGTGTTGTCTCTGCGGTGCAAAACGGTTTCGAGGTATCCCGGTGATGATGCGACGTGCGTTTCTGATTGCCGCCTGTGTTCTGATCCTCGGTGTCCTGGCCCCGGCCCCACCTGCCGCGGCGGCGGCGGACCCGGCCGCGGTCATCACCGATCTCGGCAACCAGGCCCTCGAAGTGCTCGGGCGAAACGTCAACCCCAACGACCGGGTGGCCCGGTTTCGCCAGCTGTTCAGCGAGGATTTCGACGTTCCGGGCATCGCGCGCTTTGTCCTCGGCCGCTATTGGCATGTCGCCACCGAGCAGCAGCAGCAGGAATTCGTCAAATTGTTCGCCGACTATATCGCGCTCGCCTACAGCAACCGGTTGGCGGAATACAGCGGCGAGACCCTGCGGGTGACGGGCAGCCGGCCCGCACCCGACGGGTCGCTGGTGTCGAGCGAGATCCTGCGCCCGAACGGCGCTCCGCCGGCCAAGGTCGATTGGCTGCTCAACCAGCGCGAAGGCGCGTACAAGATCAGCGACGTGATCGTCGAGGGGGTCAGCATGGCGGTGACCCAGCGCTCCGAATTCGCGTCGGTGATCCAACGCAACGGCGGCCAGGTGCAGGGCCTGATCACGGCGCTGCGGCAAAAGACCGAGAGAGCCGGCCTGCGCTAGCGGTCAGACGCATTCAGACGGTGCAGAGTCACCGCGATCGTCATGCCCGGCCCACGGGTCCCGCGCCTGGTGCGGCCCGAGGACCAGCCTTGTGCCGGGCATCCACGGAAACCGGAAGAGCTTGGGCCGCGAGTCGTGGATGCCCGCGGATCAAGTCCGTGGGCTGAAGGCCGACGGGACAAGCCCGGCCATGACAGTGTTTGAGTGGATCTTGCGTCTGAGTGCCCGACCCGAAAAGAATGGCAAAAGATCAAGGAATTGACCGTCATTCCCGCGAAAGCGGGAACCCAGGGGCAAGCGCCGTGCGGTCGTCCCTGGACCCCCGCCGGAGCCTGTCCCCTGTTCGGGCCAGGGACAGGCTCCGCGAAGCAATCCCGGTGACGCCGAGCCGGAGCCAAGCGTCAGGTTCGTGCCGCTGGCCCGCGCAGAGGCCGGGCGCCCGCGGCAGCATTTGCGCGCGCTCGATCACGCCCGGATCAGCGGCTTGTAGCGGATGCGGTGGGGCCGGTCGGCCTCGCTGCCGAGGCGGCGGCGGCGGTCGGCCTCGTAATCGGCGTAGTTGCCCTCGAACCAGGCGACCCGGCTGTCGCCCTCGAAGGCGAGGATGTGGGTGGCGACCCGGTCGAGAAACCAGCGATCGTGGGTGACGATCACGGCGCAGCCGGCAAAGTCGAGCAGCGCCTCTTCGAGCGCCCGCAAGGTGTCGACGTCGAGATCGTTGGTCGGCTCGTCGAGCAGCAGCACGTTGGCGCCCGCTTTCAGCATTTTGGCCAGGTGGACGCGATTGCGCTCGCCGCCCGAGAGCTGACCCACTTTTTTCTGCTGGTCGGAGCCGCGGAAATTGAACAGCGCGCAATAGGCGCGGCTGGCGATCCTGCGGCGCCCGAGATCGATCTCGTCCTGCCCGCCGGAGATCTCCTGCCACACCGAGGCGCCCGCGGCGAGGGTGTCGCGCGACTGGTCGACATAGCCCAGGGTGACCGTGTCGCCGATGCGGAAGCTGCCGCTGTCGGGGATCTCATCGCCGGTGATCATCCGGAACAATGTCGTCTTGCCGGCGCCGTTGGGGCCGATCACGCCGACGATCCCGCCCGGCGGCAGGCGGAAATCGAGCTCCTCGATCAGCAGCCGGTCGCCGAAGCCTTTGGCGACGTGTTCCGCCGCGATCACCAGATCGCCGAGCCGCGGCCCCGGCGGGAGCACGATCTGGGCCGTCTCGGGCGCTTTCTCCCGGCTCTCCGCCACCAGCAACTCGTAAGCCGATACCCGCGCCTTGCTCTTCGCCTGCCGCGCCCGCGGGCTCTGCCGCACCCATTCGAGCTCGCGCTCGAGGGCGCGTTGCCGCGCCGCCTCCTGGCGTCCTTCTTGGGCGAGCCGCCGCTGCTTTTGCTCGAGCCAGCTCGAATAATTGCCCTCGAACGGAATGCCGCGGCCGCGGTCGAGTTCGAGGATCCAGCCGGCCACCTCGTCGAGAAAATAACGGTCGTGGGTGACGGTGACCACGGTGCCCGGATAATCTTCGAGAAAGCGCTGCAGCCAGGCGACCGATTCGGCGTCGAGGTGGTTGGTCGGCTCGTCGAGCAGCAAGAGGTCGGGGCGCTGCAGCAACAGCCGGCACAACGCGACCCGACGCCGCTCGCCGCCGGAGAGCGTGGCCACCTCGGCCTCGCCCGGCGGGCAGCGCAGCGCGTCCATCGCGATCTCGACCGCGCGGTCGAGCTCCCAGCCGTCGGCGTGGTCGATCTTTTCCTGCAATTCGCCCTGCTCGGCGATCAGCGCCTCCATCTCGTCGGGCGACAGGTCTTCGGCAAAGCGGGCGCTGACCGCCTCGAACCGGTCGAGCAGCGCCTTGGTTTCGGAAAGGCCCTCGATGACGTTGCCGAAAACATCCTTGGCGTCGTCGAGCGCAGGCTCCTGCGGCAGATAGCCGACCCGCGCCCCGTCCGCCGCCCAGGCCTCGCCGGCAAAATCGCCTTCGATCCCGGCCATGATGCGCAGCAGGGTCGACTTGCCGGCGCCGTTAGCTCCCAGCACCCCAATCTTGGCGCCCGGCAGAAACGACAGCCAGATGTCCTTCAGCACCTCGCGGCCGCCGGGGTAGGTCTTGTTCAGCCCCTTCATTACATAGATGTACTGGTATGATTTCATCTAGTTGATTTTACTTGGTAATTTATGATGATTTTGAACTGTCCAGAAGCTGTCCAGATCGGCATTGACGCTCTCGGGCGCGGATCTCGCGCGCGAAATTGACGCCAGAAGTGCCCAGAGTTCTGAGTTCGGACCTTTGATAGCAGAGCACTGGACCTCCTTTCCACGACAACGCCGCCTTGATTTCCCTATCTCCAAAGCGCCTCCGCCCCTTAGCAACCGGGGCGATACCGACGATAGGATCGGGGGAACCCAATCTGAAGCATGGGGACTTCGTTCGACAATGGTCTGCCCGATGCTGCTGAATTCGATCAAGTGTGCTCAATGGCTGCCGGCCGCCTGACTGCTTCTGGGTTGTCCAACGAAGCGCAACTGAGGTGGGGTTCTCCGTCACTCCGCCGGGACCAGATCGGCTGTCAGAGTCGGATCGTCGTCGAAGCCTTCGAAGGCATCGCGCACGATCTTCTCCAGCATCTCGACCTCGTTGTCGCGGAGATCCTTGTACTCGTCGCGGCGGCGCCGCTTTGACAGGGTCCCCCTGTTTTGGCGGATGATCATGAGCAGGTTCTCGGCCACGCGATCAGGCATCTCGACGGTATCCATGATCCGGCTGAGCGCTGCGTCGTGCCTGCGGAGATAGTCGATCTCCCGGGGCAGGTCATGTTCGACGGTGCGCGAGACGCAGGCACAGAGGAACTCTGCCGCCTCCGTGCAATCGAAATAACGGTAGAGATCGGCGGTGTCGTTCAGGACCTCGACATTGTGATTGGGCGTTGGCCGCCACTCGATGAAGTTCATGAGCGGCCCGGAGTGGGCTTGCAGCGTCTCCCGATACTCGTCGATGCGATCGAGCATGACGGAGGAGACCGGGAACACCATTCCGGGTGGGGTGAATTTCCGCTCGGCCAGCACGCCGTGGATTAGGCAGCGGTGGAGACGACCGTTGCCGTCCTCAAGCGGGTGGACATAGACAAAGCCGAAGGCGGTGGCCGCCGCCTGCAGCACCGGGTCGAGCCCGCCATCGCGCATGCGGTCGTTGGCGTCGATCAGGCCGCTCATGATATCCGGCAGGTCGTCGGGGCGCGCGCCGATAAATTCCGGCAAGGGATCGCCGTTATGATCGCGCTCACCCAGAAAGACGCCCTCCGGCCGCAAGCCGAGATGCACGAAGCGCGCGTCTTCGATCAATACGCCATGAAGCCGGATGATTTCATCGAGCGTGAGTCGGTTGCGGCCGGCCTGCATGACCGCACGGCCCCACCGCTCGAGACGGTTCCGCGGTGGGCGCTCGCCTTCGATCTCGAAGCTGGCCCGGCTGTCCGCGAGCAGCATGAAGCTCGCCGCACGCGCGACCAGATGGGCGCCGGTACGGCCGACAGTTTCGCGAGCCTTGGCGGCGAGATCGAGTTCCAGGAAATCGGTCAGCGCTTTTGTGCGGCGAACGACCGGGCAAAACCTGTTGTTACCGAGCAGATTATCGCGAACGCGATGGCGGGCAGAGAGCTTCGGCTTTCCCGTGAAATACGCTTTCGGGTCGAGCAGATCGATTGCCTGAGCCCTGGGGGCGTCGGCGATGTCGAGGGTGCGGCCAGTCAGGATTTCATACAAATACCAGACCCGGCGCGCGGGAACACCGGTCGGCGCGGCGCGGACCAGAGCCTCGATCTCGGACGGTGGCGAGGCATCGAAGACCTTCTTCAAGATCAGAAGGTCGATGGGCTCATGGCGGAGGGCAAAGGTCAGGTGATCGGCAAGGGTGTCGCCGTGCCAATATCTTTTGTCGAAGATGGTCCAAGGTTCTTGCCGGCGCTGGCTGCCGCGCACATGTCTTTCGGCGACGCAACTCGGCCGCCGGACCGGGACCTGGATGCCAAGCCCGTGCGCCAGCGCTGACCAGCCGGCCAGGACGGCGCCCTCGGGGATGGTCTTTTCCTGAAAGACGGCGATGGGGGTCGATGTCAAGCGCATGTCGAAAAACCTTCGCGTGGGACGAAAACCACCCTCTTAGAAAGGATGATGTCGAATCCACCCTACATCATTCAACCGTCGAAATCCATTGATCTGAGTCGAAAATCGGCAGAAATTTTGTTTCTATGTCGAAATATACGGACGGACTGGCGCCTGTAGCCTGACGGCGAGGACGCGAAATAATTACCGTCCGCGCGAACAATGCCTGGCTCTGCGAGTTATCGTCGGAACCGCGGCGTCCAGCGCTCGGCAAGCTCGCCATCATCATCATCATCATCATCATCATCATCATCATCATCATCATCAGTCGCCGCCATCGTCTTCCTGGCCGATCGTTGGCGACGCCACGGGCGGGACGGCAAGTCGATCTCCGCGCAAGGTCGAGTTTCGCGCCGACCTCAGGTTCTAGTGCACTGACTCACTCAGAAGATTATTGAACTGGAAATGTGCTATGCTCGCGCATGGCGCAAGAACTCTGTGTGATCGTTTCCAGCGAAGAGCGGGCAAGGCTTACCGCGGTCATTGCCGACCGCAACCGCGCGCGCAAGCACGTCGATCGGGCACGCATCATCCTGCATTCGGCCGACCGGGTGGCCGCGGCCGAGGTGGCACGGTGGGCCGGGGTGAGCAGGCCGGCGGTGTGGCGGTGGCAACGGCGTTTCGCCGAGGCCGGAGTGGAAGGTCTGTTGCGCGACAAGACCCGGCGCCCGGGCACCGCGCCGCTGCCTCAGACCATCGTCGCCCGCGTGCTCGCGGCGACCTGCGCCGAGCCGCCCGGTGCCGCGACCCATTGGACCGGGCGGGCGATGGCCAAGGCCGCGGGCATCAGCCTGGGCTCGGTGCAGCGCATTTGGGCGGCGCATCGCCTCCAGCCGCACCGCCTGCGCACCTTCAGCGCTCCACCGATCCAGCTTTTGTCGAGAAGGTCGAGGATATCGTTGGCCTCTACATGGATCCGCCGGCCCACGCCGTGGTGCTGTCGATCGACGAGAAATCGCAGATCCAGGCGCTCGACCGCACCCAGCCCGGCCTGCCGCTCAAACCGGGCAAATGCGGGACTATGCCCACGACTACAAACGCAACAGCCTGCCCCGAGCGAAAGCCGGGGGCATCACCACGCTGTTCGCGGCGCTCGACGTGCTCAACGGCGCCGTCCTGGGGCGTTGCATGGCGCAGCATCGGCATCGCGAATTCATCCACTTCCTCAACGCCGTCGAACGCGCCGTGCCGGCCGGCAAGATCGTCCATGCGATCCTCGACAACTATGCCACCCACAAGCACCCCAAGACCCGCGCCTGGCTGGCCAACCACCCGCGATGGGTGTTCCACTTCACCCCGACATCGGCCTCCTGGCTCAACGCCGTCGAGGGCTTCTTCTCGACCATCACCCGCCGGCGCATCCGGCGCGGCATCTGCAAATCTGTTCCCGATCTCGAGCAGACCATCGCCGCCTACATCCGCGAGCACAACAGGACCGCCAATCCCTCCCGGTGGACCAAGCCCGCCGATGTCATCCTCGCCAAGCTCAGACGTTTGCCTGTAGCTTCCGTATTGATTCAGTGCACTAGCGAATCCCGTAGATCCGTGCCCGTCGCTCGAACGCCTCGCGTGATCCTTCGAGGATCGCACAGGCAGCGTCCCTTGTAGTGGGCTCGTCTATCGATCCACGAGTTGTGATCATCGCTTTATCATTTGTTGCTTTAAGAACCACGATTTGCTCGGCATCGCCAAGCACGGCGATATTGGCATTATGTGTAACGACAATGACCTGACGCCGCTCTTTCGCGGCCCTAATCACCGGGACAAGTGTCTTGTAGATAAATTCGCTGTCGAGATTATCCTCAGGTTGGTCGACGATGAGAGGTGCCTTGCTCTGACTCGTCAGCATCAACGCGAGCAGCACCGATTGCTGCTGACCGAGCGATAACCGCTTGAAGTCGCGCGGTATGTATCTCGGCGCTCCCCCCGGACTGTCGATCCGCTTTGTCACGGTTATTTTTGCAAATCGTAAACGGCGACGCTCTCCAGTTGGGCGAGCAGATCAGGATCACTCAGTCGCTCAAGCAGGATCTCAGCCTCGTTCTGTGCAAAGATGGGCCCCCCATTGGCGTTTCTCAAAGCCGTGATCGGCGCGGCAGATTTCCGCCTGACGCAATCGAGCAGCGTGGGAAGCGTCAGTTGCCTAATCACCGCCGCAGCTTTCAATTGCTGGAGTGTTCGCCAACCCATCGCATCGATAATGAGGCGCTCAGCGTCGGGACTGAGGCTGCTCACGTCAAATTTTACCGTGACGGAAGGTCCGAGAGCGTACCCTGCAACGCTTTAGTTAGACGCCTGAATCGCGAAACCCGTGCGCAGCGCCGCGACCTGATCACGGGCAGCCCAACGCTGTCGAAGCAGATCAAAGTGCTCTTTTCGGAGGCGCGCCACCTCGGGAGCCCATGTCCTGAGGATGCGCAAGTTTTCGGCAGTCCTCGCCTCATCGGAAACGAGTTTCTAAATGAACGGCATGTCGAGCCGTATGCCGTGGCTCAGCAATTCCTTCTTTTTGGCGTCGATCTCGTTCGCCGTCTGGCCCCCTTTCGTCCTCCAAGCAACAATCTGGGCACGAACTGAGGCAATGTAGGCGCTCGTAACCGTCTTGAGGGCGTCAGTCGATCCCTCCACGGCGGTTTCGTAGCTTGCCGTCTCGCTTCGGATCTGAGCCGCCTCTGGCGCACCGAGCTCGATTATGCTGTTGCCAAGGCTTTCCTTAATGCTTTCAGTAATCATAACGACTGCATCGCGAGTGATCGCGCCGGCGAGCTGCGTGAGGGAGGCCTCAATGCCGGTTCGCGCACGCCTCTCCCCTTCAAGCCTCTGCTGCAGCTTAGCCTGAATAATTCATCAGGCCACGCTAAAGGATTAGCGGGAGCGACATAAGCTGTTGGATTCGTGTATGATTTGGTTGCTACGCCGGATCAACCGAGGCCAACGGAGTTCGCGCCCGCCATGGACGATCCTACGGGGATTCTGCCGGGTTTGCCACCGATGACCTTTCGGCTTCCGGTCTTCGGTGGTATGAGTTGGTGCGGCGACGAGACGAGGAGTGGTTACGTAGGCCAAAACTTCTGATCAGGGATTTGGCGCCAGAAACCTCATTTGCGGCTCATTCGAATGGTCATGTATTTGTTGTCGGTGGAACCGCCGTTATGCCTGAACAGGAGGATCTACTTTTCTCCCTGCTTGGTTATCTAAACAGTAAATACATCAACGTCTTGGTCCGCCGGACTACGCCACAATTCAGAGGGGGTTTTCAAAAATTTGAACCACAGCACCTTCAAAGTATTCCTGTTCTCGTGAGGCTTCTTGAGGATCCTAATTTCGGTCAGCAACTCGCGGAGTTAGCACGTCAGGCAGTCGCCTTGGTGGGGAGTCCACGAGACACTATCATTGCGTCGATTGCAGTCGTTGCCGTCGGGATAGCCCGCCGCGATCAGCAGTGCCCGATAGCGGATCATCTCGGCGAGCGTATGCCGCACCCGTTCCGGCGCTCGCGGGTCCTCAATGCAATCGGCCAGGCGCTTGGCGATCCCGAGCCGCTGCTCGACCGCCGCGAGCAGCAATATCCCGGCATCCGAGGTCATCCGGCCACCGTCGAAAGCAACATGCACCGGCTTGCCCTTCACCGGTGGCAAACCCGGCAGAATCCCCGTAAAATCGTCCATGGCGGGCGCGAACTCCGTTGGCCTCGGTTGATCCGGCGTAGCAACCAAATCATACACGAATCCAACAGCTTATGTCGCTCCCGCTAATCCTTTAGCCTAGCCTGATGAATTATTCAAGCTAATCGACGGTCTCGCCTCGGGCCGGGTAAAAGCAGTCAAATCACCTCCCATCGGAGATGAGAAAATTCTGGGATCGCATCCGACGTTTACCGTCCTCGGGATCGATGAAGCGGTTGGCGCCCTGGTGATCGATGACCGGTTTGTCAATCAGCACCCCTTTATGGACGCCAATAACCGCAGGACTCCCATTCTGTCGACTCTCGATTTGCTGGAGGACCTTGCGGGTAAGGGCGCGATCTCCAAGCAAAACGTATACGCGCACCGGACGCATCTGCGCCGCGCTGGTTTCCAGTTCATTCCGATCACTGAAGAGGAGCTTCTTCACCATTTGGCCGATGCCCCGTTGAACGACGGCGAAATCGTCGAGACCGCCGAGTTGCGCGCCATCCGGGAGTCGCTGCTGATGGCCCGCATGCGCAAAATTCTTCAAATCCCAACCGAGGTAATGTGGCTGCACGAGAGTATGCGCTCGGTTATTCGGACCATTAGGGGGCTTTGGAAAACGGGGGCTGACTTGGACGAAGCCGCGATACGAGCCGAATGGCTTCTCGGACTGATGGATGTACGCGGGTGGGCTCCTTCGGCGATACCAGGCAATGAGCGCAACTTCGCCTTGTTTGCCCACGCGGCGCATCTTCAGGCGCTGACGGCACCGGCGGACGACACATCGAACAGCGTCCGAGACGCATATTATGACTGGATCGACCGCAGGCTCCTGCGGGAGGTGCGCGATAGCGAACCGGAAGTTTTTGGATGGATCGTTGATAGGGCGCGGGAACTGATCGTCAACGCGGTCGACACGGCCATGCGTCAGTTGGGGGCGTGATGTCGCGGGAAGAGTATATACGCGCCTCGGTCGCCATAGCGGCGACCCGGCTTTTTCCGACCACCGTCCGCGATGCGGTCATATCAGACGTGAAATTCACGGAAGGGTTCGGGCTCAAGGCGAACGCAATTATCCGTTTCGGACGCGATGACCTGACATTTCAGCGCTCGGCTTTTTTTGACTCTATCCGACAAGCCTTCCATCCGGGACACGAACCGGTCCCCGTGGACAATACGCAGGGTGAGACCTGGGAGATTCGCATACTCGCGGACAAATCGCCGATTCAGATCACCCTTGCGCGGGGAACGACGCGGCTCTTGGTCAGCCACTTTGGCGTCCTAAGCCCCAGCAAGGATATACGCCTCGCCACTCTCTTCCATGAAGCTGACAATGTTTGCTTTTCACCCGAGGAAATTGCTCCGTGGAAAGAGATGATCGAGGAGCGGGCGCTGACTGATGATGAAGTAATCCTCATTGAGGAAGATCTAAAAGACACGCCGATTGCAGTCGCGAGCATCATTCGTGAACATCTCGGTTTCATTGGATGTATGGGTGCCGCGATCTGCCCGGTACTACGAACGGCTTGTGGGCCGGTGGGAGAGCGGACTTTCGCTCGACGACTACGTGAAGGAGGTCGCACCTCGTCAATTCAGCGCACTTTTGAAATGGCGAGGAGCCGAGGGACTGAAGCTCGCTCTTCTCCTTGCTCCGCAGCCTTATCTAAGCGAGGCACTTGCCGAAGCGCAAATCGGCGACGACACGCTCCGGGAGGTCATTTCCTGGCTGGCAGACAAGGGCGACGCCATGTCTTGCGCGGCCGGGATCGAAATTGCGCTCGCTCGTCTAGGCAGCGACGATCGCCTTAAGGAGCCGCTCAGTCTACTTCTAAATGTTTTCGTTTCGGGCAAGCCCGTGGCCAATGTCGATCCAATCAAGCTGCTCTCGTGCCTTTTCCTCGTTGTGTACGGCGAAATCGCGCATTGCCGCATACATGCCGCGAAACCGCCACTATGGCGCAAATTGGCGGCGATGGCGCAAGCCTCGCTTATCGCGCGGTGTATTGACGACTTCGGAGGCGACGCGACCGAGCTGGCCCACTGGCTGCAGTCGGTCCGTAGTCAAATGTATTTGTTGCAATGCTTTGCCGATTTGCGGGTAGAGCCTCGGTGGCTGCCGGATTTTGGGCTTCCGCGTCAGCTAAGAAATGAGATATGTGGCCGCGTTTGGACGGCAGCGGCCAAGACAGCGCCGGGCGTGTTGGAACCGGAGTTGACCGATTTGGTGAGGCGACGGGGAGGGAAGCCTTAAGCGGCAATTCAATGCAATGCACGCCTGTCTGCCGGGCCCCCTCGAAGGTTCGGTCGCGCCCCCTGTTGAACTGCCCGCAGAGGAAGTGACCCGGATCAGGGATGAGTTGTCGGCTGCGACGATCACGATTGAGTCCGTTTCAGGACTGGCGAACGCAGCCATCGTGGTTCGGTTTCCGGCCGAGCTCGCTGACACGGCCGCCGATGCCATCGCCCGCGCGGATTACCGACTCCCTCATGATAATACGGCGGTCTTCGTCGCGCACTTGCTTGGGCTAGCCTCCGCGGCAGCCATCACCCGAAGCTGCAAATTGGCTGACGCATTGTTCTTGCTGGTGCGTACGTACCGGCACTTTCACCCGAATGAATTGACCATCGAAGACGGCGTTCGAATTGCCATTATAGCTTGTGCCAGCCGGGCAGAGCTGGTGGATTGGTGCAAGTGCATTGGCGATTTCATGATCGATTGCGCGTTCCAGCCGATAACAACCGAAGAGGCGATCCGGCTGCACTCCCATCTGGTGCACTTATGCCACCTCGTTCCCGAGTTGTGGTCCACCTGTGGACAGGCGGAGGCCGCGCTTCGATCGGTGTTGAGGTCGTAAAGGGACAACGCCGGAGATTATCCTCTTCCTTTCCGGCGGGGCCCGACAGCGCCGGTGGCGGGTTCAGGCATCGAGCCCGGCCTCGGCCAGGAACTCGGCGATCATATCTTCGGTGGATTTGCTGATGATGCTGTCGGCGGTGATCAGCACGGCCATGCCGCCGAAACCGTCGGGGCGCATCTTCGAGCATTCGAACGAGGTGATGGCGGTGACGTAGCGCAGGGTCGGCGACCGGCGCACGATGTCCTGGAAGATGTGCTCCCAGTCGACATCGGCAGTCATGTCCAGTTCGATCTCGATCTCATCGTGATCGGCGGGGGCCTGCGCCAAGCGCGCCGCCACATAGGCATCGATCGGCCGCGTCCTGTCCCCGGACGCCGCGAGCGCGGCCTCGAGCTCGCCTCGGTCAACACAGATGATCTGCGCCAGCATCTCCTCGGCATAGAAATACAGGTCATCGCCGACCGGCTCGGCGCTGAAAATGTTTTCGAGCACCAAGCGTTCGAGCGGTGTCATCGCGGCTACCGGGATCGTCGGCTGGATGACGGTCGGTGAATAGTAATCAGTCATGAAGACCTCCTGAAACGCGAAGAACCCGGCGTGATGGCCGGGTTCTTCGCAGGTTGATGATTTAAAGCGCTGGTCAGCCGATGGCGGCGAAGGGATCGACGTCGCGATGGATCGGCTGGGCGCGGCCCATCCACGGCTCGGGGCGGATGCAGCGCACCCAATCGGCGAAGCTCGGGATGAAGCCGAGATCCTCGCGCACATGTTGCTCGCCGATAAATCGCACCGGCACGACGCGGCCGGTCGAGACCGTGAGCGTCGGGCCGAAAAAGCGCTCCAGCATGAAAATACCCTCGGCGTGATGCCTGAGCGCCCGGTGGCGGAAATCGGCGGTGATCAGCTTCGAGGGCTCGTCGAACCATTGGTGGAGCGGGAGATAGTCCTCCGCCGTTCCGCCCCATTTGCGCGCCGAGGAAAGCGCGTGGTGATAGCAATGTCCCATGATGGCCTCCCTAAAAAGTATGGCAGGAGTAGTCGGTCTCGGTGAGCCGCTCGTTGTAGTCGAGCGTGATGGTCCGGTTTTCGACGTCGAACGTGAAGTCGCCAAAGGCGCCGTCATTGTTCTCCCACCCGCAGTGAGTCTGATCGAGGAAAGCATAGACGAGTGTCTCGATCGCATCGCTGACGGTATGCGTCGATCTTTCAACTTTTTCCGGATCGTCGAACACCGGCTCGACGAATTCGATCTGGTCCGGGGGCAGCTCCGCCAAGGCGTCGCCGGCGCGGGCTTCGATCTGCTCGATCTGGCCGCTGTCGCCGTAGCCGTCGAATTTGACCGTGACGCTGGTGATGCCGGCGCGCGCGAGCGCGTCGAACAGCGCGGCCTTGTTGGCTGGCAGGGCCTCTGCGGTGCGGCGGCCATGTTGCTGGGACTTGGCGAGCCAAGAGAAGTCGATTGCTTGAGTATCGGATTGAGGCGTGTCGTTGGTCATGAATGTTCTCCTGTCATGGGATAGAGAAAACGAGGCGGATAGGCCGCCCCGGGGTTGATCAATTGGGCTGCGGGGTCCGGGCCAACCGGCCGGGCCGCTTCGTCGTCGGGCCTTGTCGCGGATCGGGATCGACAGCGTCGATGTAAAGCGGATCGCCCGGCATCGGGGGGACGCGGCAATCATGGCCGGTCTCCCGCAGTTTCCGCCTCATAGTGGCCGCGCGCGCGACACAGCGCGGCCTCGAAATCGAAATTGTTACTGTGGCTCCAGTGCATCAGGTCGCAGAGCAGATCGCCGAGGCTGTCCTCGTAATCGCAGCCGGTCGCGCACTGGAATTGGCGCAGGGCCGCCGCCGCCCATTCGGCGCGGTCGCCGTTCATCTTCTCCGGATCGGGCGGGAGCGGTTGTGGGGTTCCCATGATCGCGGGAGCAACCGTTTCGGGCTTTGCCCTCGCGATCGCCGCGCGCGCCTGCTTCAGCGCGCTGATCGATGGCGTGCCGTCATCGAGCCTTGCGAGATCGGCGAGACAACCGACACACAGTTCCCGGGCTTCCAGCATATCGGCCGCTGCGAGACGCAGGCGCAGCTCGTCGTCCCGCCACAACACAAGCTGATTGAAGTTCCTGTCGCGTACGGCGATCTCGTTGACGGGATGGCCGCCGTCATAGCGCTCGAAGATCAATTCCTCGGTGTGCTCGTCGCAAAAGGCGCGGGCTTTCTTCAGGGCGTCCTGCGGCGAGCGCGCCTTGAAGGCGCGGGTCGCGTAATCGGCATCGGTGCGGAATTCGGCGGTGTAGGTCGGCATGGTTGTCTCCATGAGTTTCTTGGTTGCGGGGAAGGGGGCCGCACGGGGGCGGCTCCCTGTGCCGATCAGCGTTCGCTCGGCAGGTAGATCGTGTTGTTCTCGAACCAGAGTTCGATGCGCTCGGCCGGAAAATCGGTGTATTCGAGCGCCTTCTCGAACACGGTCTGGCCATTACCGTCCTCGCAGGCGAGGGTAGCGGTATGGTCGCGGTTGACGCTCAGCTTCCAGACCTGAAATTCCTCGGCGGCGACCCGCTTCTGGCCGCGCTGCGCGAGGGCGATCTCGTCGAGCAGCCAATAGCGCGCCGCCCTCATCGGCGACGTATTTGGCGCCGTCGGTGAACAGGATGTCGCGCGCCAGCCCGTGGCGATACCAGTGTTCGCTGCCGGTGAATTGGCTGAGGTGATCGTCACGCAGCCCGGCGGCAAGATCGACCGAAGATTTTTCGGTGGTCATGAATGTTCTCCTCAAATCTGCTTGGAAAAATGCGGAGCGGCCGCGGCGTGTGATGGGGCCGCCCCGCGGATCGGTCACTCGGCTGCGTCGGCCATGGGTGCGGCCGGCGCTTCCTCATCGTCGAGGAAAGCGGGCAGGCTCTCCCCGACATCGGCGCCTGCGGCGTCCGCCGGAACCTCCGGCTCCGGCAGGCGTAGCGGCTCGGGCAGCCAGCCGGTCCCGGCGAGCAGCCGTTCGGCCTCTTTGGCCATCTCCGGCTTCTTGAGGTGGTCGATCAGCTGCGCCGCCGCCTCGCCCTTGGCCTCGGTGACCGCTTCGAGGATGCGGGCCTTGGTGACGCGGCCGAGATAATTGTCGACCGTCGGCGTCCAGTGTGCCGCCATGTCGAGACCCACCGCCCCGGCCGACACGGTCCGCGTGCGCGATGCGGCTCGGGCTGCGGCTGTAGGGATCGATCGTGGACCGCATTGACCGTGAGCGCGGCGCAATGGGCGAAGAGCGCTGCCCTGGACGCCGCGTCCAGAGCGATGAGCGCGTCCCAAAGATCCTCGGACTCCTTGGGCAGTCGCTTCGCCCAGGCCTCCTGCCGGGCCTCGATCGCCTTGGCGGCGTCGCACTCGGCCAGCCCCGGCGCCTGATGGAGGAAGGCGGTGCTCCTGGCCTCGATCTCCAGGCAGGAATCGACGGCGGAGCGTAGAAAGTCCTGAGGCAGAGGGCGTGCAGCGCCGCGACGAAGGCGATTTCGGGATCGCCCGCGAGCGCGTCGCGCAGCGCCAGCGTCCGGTGCGCCGTCAGCTCGGTGACGAGCCGTTCGGACAGCGGCTTGATCCCGTCGCCCTCGTCGCCGGTTTCGGCATCCGGGGACCCCGCATCGCCGGTGACGGTGATGATGGTCGGTCGCGCGCCGGAGCCGTCGGGCACACCCGACACCGCCACGACGCCCGTTCGCCCGCGGCCGGGACCTCGTCCTCGCGCCGCACGTAACCGCGCTCGATGCGCAGTTCGCCCTCGCTGGAGATGCTGACGAAGGCGCCGGCGCGGGCGATGTCGGCGGGATCGTAAATCTCCGGCCGCTCCGCGAAGCTTTGCAGCTCGGCCTCCAATTCCTCGAGCCGCCGGGCGACCTCCTCGGGAAGCTCGTCGGTGTCGGGATACTCCTCGTTCTGCCGGTCGAACTCCGCGCACAGCTCCTCGTGTCGGATCTGCTCCTCAGCGCTGACTTCGGCAACAGCGCCACTAAGATGGCGCAATCCGTTGGCATGGCCGTAGGGGAATTCGAGCGCAACCTCGATCCATTTCCAGCCCTCGGCGCGGAGGGCTTCGGCCTCGGCGGTGAGCTTCTCAATCGCCAGGCGGTCGAGCAGCGCCGCGTCCCTCAGCCAGCCGCCATTGTCCTGCTCGAACAGGTCGCGCATCACGATGCCGCCCGCTTCCTCGTAGGCGGCGACGCCGACGAATTGCGCCCGCTGTGTCCGAAGCGCGGATCGCGCTCTCGGTCAGCTGGCGGCGGATGAAATAGGGTTCCTTGTTGTAGGAGCCGGACAAATTCTCCCAAACCTGCTCCTGACGCGCCCGGTCGTCGGTGACGGTGAAGGCCATGAGCTGTTCAAGCGTCATCTCGTCTTCGGCGTAGAGATCGAGCAGCTTCGGCGAGACGGCGGCGAGCTTGAGGCGCTGCTTCACCGCGTTCACACTGACGAAAAAGCGCGCGGCGATCTCTTCCTCGCCGAGGCTGGCATCGCGCAGGGTCCGAAAAGCGCGAAACTGGTCGAGAGGATGCAGCGCGACGCGCTGGACGTTCTCGGCCAGGCTGTCCTCTTCGGCAATGCCTTCGTCGCGCACGACGCAGGGCACCGGCTGGGTCTTGACCATGCGCTTCTGCTTGACCAGAAGTTCGAGGGCGCGGAAGCGCCGCCCGCCCGCCGGAACCTCAAAGGGCGCCGGTTTCGGCGCCGCCGGCATCTCGCACCGACCGGACGATC
This sequence comes from uncultured Alphaproteobacteria bacterium, assembly GCA_963703855.1. Lineage (GTDB taxonomy): Bacteria > Pseudomonadota > Alphaproteobacteria > ATCC43930 > CGMCC-115725 > AP-15. The sequence continues at coordinate 36,712 of CAVPFW010000026.1, read as the reverse complement.
AGGCTCTGCAAGAGCCCGCGTCGGGCGATGTCCTCGGCCAGTTCCTCGATCGAGAGCCCGGTCTTGACGCGCCGGACATTGGCCTGGGACAGGATCAACTTGTTGAATGGAATATCCTGAGACTTGCTCAGGACGACGGTGGGTTGGGTTCTTGCCATGGGTGGGGTCCTTCCGAGACGGGCGGTCGGAGCCTTCTCTCGACCTCCAAACCCGTCACCCCAACCCTCTCCGCCCTCTCCCTCTCGCCCGCGGAGCAACCGGGACGGCCGGTCTTCCAGGACTCTGTCCCCGCAGCTTTCTTCTTTCTGGGTTTACGCCAGGGATCGAAGCCCGGCAGGGCCAAGACGCCGACCAGCTCGCTGGGGGGCGGCTTGGTTTACAAGAGCCCGGCGCGCAGGCTTGCCTGCGCGGGTGCCCATCTGAAGCTTTTCCGATAAGGACGAATGCCGACCACTGCGTCAACGCCAGGCAGCGGATAGAAAAGGCCGCCGCCTTCGACTAACCCCGATGCTCCCCAACACACCAACGTGGCTAAACGAGAATTCAGCTCGACCCGTTCACCGTTTCCGGCAGCCTCGCATCCCTCGATGAGATGCCGCGCCGGCGTCCTTCCGTGCGCAGTCCTATCGTGCCGTTGCATCAGCGCATGGCCGCAAGCGCGAGCGCTCCTCCTCTTCGGTTTGGCCGCAGGCGGCGCAGCCGCCTCCAGCGTCGCGCGGGGTCCTCCGTGCTGCGAAGGCTGCAAGGACGTGGCCCGCGGCTGCGATCGAATTCCGTTGCAGCGCGCCACGCCGAGACGGAAAATCTCGTCCAACGGGTTCGGTATCCGGAAAATGTTGGCTTAGGCTGATCGAGCAATCGCAAGAAGGCAACCATGAAAACCGACCTGCGGTAGGACGAGAAGGTTAGGAAAGAAGGTGGCGCCAATTTGCAAAAAGAATTGGGAGACGGTAGGGAAAAGCTGTGTTTGACGAACCAAAGACGCGTTTTTGAAGCCCATAAGTTAAATGTTCAAGACGGAACAACGGAGATCGAGCTTTCGAACATGCAAAGCTCGCAGCCGTGCTGGACGAAATTCATGGGCATTGTGCCTTTGCTTCCAAACTCGCTGGCCGTTCTCACGAAACAGGGGACGGAATACCGGTTTGTCCTATTCGGCCGTCGCGCGTGGGCGGCGGCGATTGAAGCCGCGGCAAGAAGCGGCTGATCCGCATTAAGAACGACGAGGCTGCTTTTCTCCTACAGGACCGCGACCTCAAACGATAACGGGCCTGCAAGCCTGCGGGTCGAACTCGACACCGGCGGTTCGGCCTTCCGGCCCGTGTCACAGCCGATCAAGTGCGGCCACGGCCGATCGTCTGCTCTCAAGGGATTGCGAGAGCAAATTGGCCTGTCGGCGCGTCGAGGCTCGACGCTCTTATCCGCCAGGCCAGGAAAAATCTCCGCTATGGACGGGGTTCGGGACGCAATGCGGTAGACGCTGTCGCTGAGATGCTCGGGCGAGCGCGTTGATCAACCTGCCGTCGCGATTGGGCCTGAGGTCCTGGATGGCCGCGGCGATGATCCCTACCCGGCGGGTCTGCCGATTGGGCTGGGGCGGTTATGGGCGGCGCCTTAACGACTTCGTTGCGCCCTTAACCAATTGGGATTGCACGTTATATAATATGTTCCCATTTATACGTAAGTCCCTTGATAACGATTTGGGAGTATATTAGTATCGCAGAATGCGAATCATCGCCAAACGCACCCTGCGGGAATTCGGGGAGCGCTACTCCGACGCGGAGGAGCCGCTGCTGGCGTGGTATCGCGAGGTCGAAAAGGAAGATTGGGGTCAGCCGTCACAGGTAAAGGAGAAGTACCGGAGTGCAAGCATCGTGAAGGGAAATCGGGTGGTGTTCAATATCAAAGGCAACGATTACCGCCTGGTCGTGAAGATCAACTACCCGTATCGGGTCGTCTATGTGCGTTTCGTCGGCACGCATGTGGAATATGACGCAATCGACGTGGAGGAGGTATGACATGAGCAGCCAGATTTGAGCGATCCGAAGCGAGGCGGATTACGCGGCGGCGCTTGCGCGCATCGACGCGCTCATGGACGCCGAGCTGGGCAGCCCCGAAGGCGAGGAACTCGATGTGCTCGTCGATCTCGTTGAGCACTACGAGGAAAAGAACGTCCCGATGGGATATCCGAGCCCGCTTGCGGCCATTCAATTCCGCATGGAGCAGGGCGGGCTTACGCCTCGGGATCTCATTCCATTCATGGGCAGCCGTGCGAAGGTTTCCGAGGTGTTGTCAGGCAAGCGCGCGCTCACCATGCAGATGGCGCGGGCGCTTCATGCCAGTCTGGGCATTCCGGCGGATGTGCTGCTGCAACGGCCGGGCGGAGAACTCCGCTCCGCCCTCGATGGGATCGAGTGGGACCGGTTCCCGCTTTCGGAGATGGCCAAGCGCGGCTGGATTTCGAACCGCCGCGACCTTGCCGCGCACGCCGAGGAGGTGATGCGCGATCTCATTCGCCGCGCCGGCGGAGAGCATGTCCTGCCGGTCGCCCTCTACCGGAAGAACGACCATGCGCGCCTGAATGCGAAAACGGACCCTTATTCGCTCAAGGCGTGGTGCTGGGAAATCCTAGCTCGCGCGAACGCGCAGCGGCTGCCGGTCGCCTATAAGCCCGGCACTGTCGATCTCAGACGTTCCTCCGCCAAGTCGCCAGGCTGAGCTGGTCGGAGGACGGCCCACGCCTCGCTCAGGAGTTCCTGGCGAAGCATGGCATTCATCTGGTCTGCCTTGCCCATCTGCCGCGCACGCATCTCGACGGAGCGGCGCTTCAACTGGCCGACGGCACCCCGGTCGTCGGCCTGACGCTCCGCTACGACCGACTCGACAATTTCTGGTTCTGTTTGCTGCACGAGCTTGCGCATATCGGCCGCCACATGGGGAAGATGCGGAGCGAGGCCTTTGTCGACGATCTGACCCTTCGGCGACGTGAAAGGCCTGCGCCGCGATCCGAAAGAGGACGAAGCGGACGAATGGGCGGAAGAGGGGCTGATCCCGCGCGATTTCTGGAGCACCAGCCGGGCCAAGCTTGATCCGTCGCCGCTGACGGTGATGTCGCTTGCGCAGAGCCTCGGAATTCACCCGGCGATCATCGCCGGACGTATCAGGCATGAAACACAGAACTTCCGGCTGCTCTCGCATTTCGTCGGGACGGGCGCGGTGCGGCAGCAATTGTTGGGGGAAGCCTCCCGGCGGCCCCGGACATCGGCGAGCTGCGATATGCCGAGGGCAACGAGCGTGAGTGAATCTGTGACCAAGAGAGGAGTACTATCGATGACAAAGCATTTCCCGAAAGGTCTCGACAACCGGATGCGGGATCAGGACGGCGAAATCCGGCAAAAGCGCAGCGACACGCTCGTCGGCACTCTGCGCAAAGAGTACGGGGACAATTTTGCTCAAGGCTACCGGAGCGATACCAAACTCGGAACCGTGCTGAAGCGCGAGGGCGTGGAGACTCTGGATCAGCTGCGGAAGAAGCGTTGAGTATTCGGCAGTTCAGGGAATCAAGACGGCTCTATTTGATCACGAATGAATATCTAACCCGAAATTTTCTAAGCCAGCGGAGTTTATGATGTCGCTTATTTCTCAAATCCTTGCTGAAGGCCCACGGACCCGGTCGTTCTGGAATGCTCGCTTCGAGCATTGGGAGCGGCCACCGAGCGACACTGAGGAAATACAGATCAATCGAGCCGCTTCGATGGTGCGTACCGCTTTGGTCGGGAACGCCTGGCTGCAAGCGGAAAACGTCACGATTGCTCCCCAGGGGTCGTACTTCAACAACACCAACGTCCGATTAGAGTCCGACATGGATCTACGGGCCGTGCACCCGCTGATCAGGATCGAATACCATCTGGGGGTGCTGGTGGAATGCGCCCAACGGCGGCGGCACCTTCACCGGCGCGTCGCTGAGTGTCGCCGCCGGCGGCGCGGTTTTTGTCGATGCCGGGGCGACGCTCAGCCTCGGCTCGCCGCTCAAGCTCACCGGCACGGTGACCAGCGCCGGCACGATCAACGGCAGCAAGGCGACCGCGGTAAAGATGGCCAGCGGCGCCAGCCGGCTGGTCCTCGATCCCGGAGCCGCGTTCGGCAGCACGGTCGCAGGCGGCGGCAATGGCAGCGTCCTCGAATTGGCAAAAGGCTCGGGCAGCGGCATCCTGAACGCGCTCGGCACCAATTTCACCAATTTCGGCACGGTGACGGTCGATATGGGCGCGACCTGGACGGTCGACGCGCTGGCCTCGGCGTTGAACGGGGTGACGATCACCGGAAGCGGCGGCTCTAAAATACTGACCCTGAAGACTCGGGCACGGTCAGTCTCTCCGGGGTCGGCAAATTCGGCACGATCAATCTGGCGGCCGGCAACAGCACGGTCGCGGTCATCGACAAGACCCTGAGCGGCGGGGCGCTGGCGATCAAGGACGGCGCCAGCGGCAACAGCACCAGCAGTGGCGGGGCATATCCGTTTGCCGGTCTGATCGCCGACGCCGCCGGGGATCTCTTTGGCACGACAGCGGGTGGGACGTACAACGTTGGCAATGTGTTCGAGATCGCCAAGACCGGCGGCGGCTACGCCAGCACGCCGACCACACTGGTCAACGGCACCAACGGGCAATACCTGGATACCGGTCTGATCCCCGATGCCGCCGGGGACCTCTTTGGTACGACAGCAGGCGGCGGGATGAACAAGGATGGCACGGTGTTCGAGCTCAGCGGCACCGGGACGACAAACGAGATCGTGTTCAGCAACAAGAGGTTCGGTCTCGATCTCAGCGGCGCCACCGCGACGCCGAAGGCGCTGCCGACGAGCCTCTTCGTCAGCGACAGCACCGGCACATTTACCAAAACCACCCAGCGTTTCGCCTATGGCACGACCAATGGCGACCTGTTCTATTCCGCTTCCGGCACCACCGCCACCGAGCACCTCGTCACCGCCCTGACCGGAGACCCCATCCTGACCGCATCGCCCTGTTCTTCATCACCTGACCGGCGCCTCGCCGATCGCCGCGTCACCGGCTTTCGGCGGCGTCGGCGAGTCGGCGAAATCGCATCGCGGCCCTGAGTGTCCGGCTCGAAATGAAACACGCTATCTCAATAGGTTATCGTCGCCCTCGCGAAAGCGGGGGTCCCGAGCCTGCCCCTGGCCTGAACAGGGGGCAACCGTTCGAGCCCTTGCGCCCCTGGGTTCCCGCTTTCGCGGGAATGACGAATAATGGGTTGATATTACGGGAATCATTATGGTTCGGGCCCTGACAGGTCTGATATACCCCTTTGCGGTTTGCCGAGAGTTCCGGGGCGCAGACCGAGCAGAATACCTTTACTTTTGGCAGGTACAGGGAATCTGGGCGCGGAGCGGGATTCGCTCTAGACTGCGTCCTCAACCAGCCGGGCGTTCGGGAGGATAAAGCCATGTCGGACAATCAGCATTGGGTAGGCAGCTGGACCACGGCGCCGGCGCCGGCCGAAACCGGCGCGTTCAACAACCAGACCTTGCGCATGACCATGCGCGCCAGCCTCGGCGGCAACACCGTACGGGTGCGGATCTCAAACGCCTACGGCCGGCGTCCGCTCGACATTGGCGGCGCGCATATCGCGCTGCGCGACGCGGGGCCGGCGATCGTTGCCGGCTCGGACCGTGAGCTGAGCTTCGGCGGCGCTGCGACGGCGACGATTGCGGCGGGTGCCGCCCTGTTCAGCGATCCGGTCCCACTCGACCTGGCGCCGCTCGCCGATCTCGCGGTCAGCCTTTACCTGCCCGGCGACATCCCGAACGATCTTCAGGTCACCGGCCGTTATGCGCGGCAGACCAACTACGTCTCGCCGCCGGGCGATTTCACCGCAGCGAAGGTGATGCCGATCGCCAGCCTCACCAGCGACTGGTTCTTCGTCTGCGGCGTCGACGTGCTCGCCAGCGCCGACACCGGCGGCATCGTCGCGCTCGGCGACTCCTTGACCGACGGCAACATCTCGACGATGGACGCTTTTTGCCGCTGGCCCGACCAGCTGTCCCGCCGCCTCATGGGGCGCCCTCGCGGCCGGCCGATGGCGGTGATGAACCAGGGGCTCGGCGGCAACCGCATCCTCTTCGACATCCGCGGCGACAGCGGGCTGCGCCGCTTCGACCGCGATGTGCTGTCTCAGCCCGGCGTCACCCACGTCATCGTCATGCTCGGCACCAACGATCTGCGCAATCGGTGGAAGAAGCCGGAAGAGGAACCTACTGCGCTGCAGATGATCGCGGGGCTAAAGCAGATGGCGGTGCGCGCCCACAGCGCCGGCATCAAGATCCTCGGCGCCACCCTGACGCCTTTCGGCAACGAGACCTATATGGCCGACGCCTGGAACCCGCGACGCGAGGAGGTCCGTCTGGCGGTCAATGGCTGGATCCGCGAGGTCGGCGCCTTCGACGCCGTCGCCGATTTCGACCAGGCGTTGCGCGACCCTGAACATCCGACGCAAATGCTGCCGAGCTATGATTGCGGCGACGGACTGCACCCGAGCGACCTCGGCTACAACAAGATGGGCGACGCTGTCGACCTGGCGCTGTTCGAGTAGCAGCGGGCGCCGCCGACCCCGCGCGGCCGGCCGCTTCCCCCGCCGCGCGTTCAGCGCGCCGCGAACTGGGTCTTGCCGAAATAGTTTTCGCGTTCCTTGTCGGTGATCTGGCCGTGGCGTTGGTGCTCGGCCAGCACCGCGACGCCGCGCTGCACTGCCGGGCGCGCCGCGATCTCGTCGTGCCAGCGCTTGACCGACGGGAATTCGCCGAGATCGATGCCGCGCCGGTCGGCGCCGCGGATCCACGGGAAGGTGATGATGTCGGCCATGCTGTATTCGTCGCCGGCGAGCCAGCGCACCTCAGCCAGGCGATGCTCGAGCACGCGGTGCAGGCGCCTCACCTCATTGGTGTAGCGGTCGATCGCATAGGGGATCTTTTCGACCGCGTATGAGGCGAAGTGGTTCCACTGGCCGAACATCGGGCCGACGCCGCCCATCTGGAACATCATCCATTCGAGGCATTTGTAGCGGCCGGCCGGGTCTTTCGGGATCAGCTTGCCGCCGTTCTTTTCCGACAGGTAGATCAGGATCGCCGCCGATTCGAACAGGGTGAAGGGCTTGCCGCCCGGGCCGTCGGGATCGACGATCGCCGGGATGCGGTGGTTGGGGGTGATCTTCAGGAATTCGGGCTTGAATTGGTCGCCGGCGCCGATGTTGATCGGGATCACCTTGTATTCGAGGCCCAGCTCTTCGAGCGCGATATGAACCTTGTGGCCGTTCGGCGTCGGCCATGACCAGACTTCCAGCATCATAAATCCTCTCGCTTGCGTTGGGCTTCCCGCACGATGTCATTGCCGGCGCAGCGAAGCAATCCGGCAATCGTGTATGGCGGCTCGGGGTTACCTCGTCGCTGCACTGCCCTGATGACCTGTATGGCCTGAAATCGCTTCTGCAGGCCCGGTCGTGGGCGCAGGGACTTGGTCATCGAGCTTGACCATCCGATATCCCCTGCCTTATCTCAACAAGTGTAATTGGAGAGGTCGATCGCGATGGCGGCTCAAATCAACGTTGCCGAAGCAAAAGCGAAGCTGTCCGAATTGCTCGACCGCGCGCTGGCCGGTGAGGATGTTGTCATCGCACGTTCAGGCAGGCCCATCGTGCGCTTGGTGCCGGTCACCGAGCGCGAGCCGCGAAAGCCCGGTCTCTTGCGGGGCTGGAAGATCCCGAGCGACGTATTTCTCGAGCCGATGGATCCTGAGGATCTCGATGCCGCGGAGGGCAAATTTACCGATGAGTTTGGCATTACACTGCCCGGGTCCGAGGATCAGTGAAGCTGCTGCTCGACACCCATGCGCTGATTTGGTGGTTGACCGATGACGACCACCTGTCCGGGAACGCGCGACAGGCCATCACGGCTCCTGAAAATGAGGTTTTCGCGAGCGCTTGCTCGGGCTATGAGATTGCGTACAAACAACAGCGCGGGCGGCTGCCATCACCGTTGCCGTTTTCCTTCGGGAATCTGATCCGGCGGGCTCGCCTCTTTCCGTTGCCGATTACGCCGGAACATGCGGAAGCAGCCGGAAGACTCCCAGGGCCGCACCGCGATCCTTGGGATCGGATCATGATGGCTCAGGCGATAGCCGAGCACTGCCACATGGTGACGGTCGACAAGGTGTTTTTCGACTACGAGATCCCGGTGCTCTGGTAGCCGGTCGCCGGTTCAGCTGCGGTCCTCGACGGCGAGGCGGCGGAGGGCGTCGCTGTCGGCGCCGTAGCGCAACCATTCGCCGAGATGCTCGATCCCGAGCCGATGATAAAAGTCGCGGGCCGGGTTCCACTCGAGAACCTGAAAATCGAGCCGGCCCCAGCCGCGCTCGATCGCGATCGCGGCGAGCCGCGCCATCAGGCGGCGGCCGACGCCCTGCCCGCGCGCCGCTTCCACGACGTAAAGATCTTCGAGATACATTCCCGGCCGGCCGAGCCAGGTCGAAAATCTCGGATGGAACAGCGCCAAGCCGGCCGGCTCGCCGTCGAGAAAGGCGAGGATCGCCTCGAACTGTGGGTCCGGTCCGAAACCGTGGCGAACGAGGTCGGCTTCGGTCGCAACCACGGCATCGGGCGCGTTTTCGTAGACCGCAAGCTCGCGGATCAGGCGCAGCACCAGGCCCGCATCCTCGCGCATGGCGACGCGGATCGCGATCGCCCGGCTCATCGTTCGCGCCAATCGCGCGGGCCGCTCCCGGGCGGCCCGAAGTCGCGTGGGGCGAGCCCGGCGTGGAACCAGGTCATAAAGGCATAGATGTCGAACACCGGGAGGCGCAGGCGCTCGCGCAGCGCGCGGGCATAGGGCGCCATGTTGGTGCATTCGAGCACCACCGCGCCGATCTCGGGGCGGCTGGCGATCAGCTCGTCGCCGGCGTCGAGGATGTCGCGTTCGGCGGCGGCGACGTCGAGCCGATCCTCGTTGCCGAGCATGACGCGGGTGAACTCGGCCCCTCGATCGGTGCCCACGAAGGGGGTCTGCGGATCGGCGCCGGCGGCGATCAGGTGCTCGGCGGTCAGGCTGGCCGCGCTGACCGTCAGCACCCCGACGCGCCTGCCGGGCGGCAGCAGGCGCTCGACGAACGGGATCTGCATCAGGCTCGAGGCCGCCACCGGCACCCCGGCACGAGCGGCGATCTCGCGCTGGTGGAGCGACAGAAATCCGCAATTCGTGGTGATGCCGTCGGCGCCGAGGCGGACCAGCTCGGCGGCCGCGTCGAGAAACCGGTCGAGCAGGCCCGCTGCCTTGTCGCAGACGACCCGCTCCGGCGAGGCGCCGGGAACTACCTTGTAGAGGACGGGAAACGGCCAGGTCGCGGCATTTCCCATATCGCCCGGGATGCGCGGGAACCGCGCCTCCAGCATCAGAATGCCGAGGCGAGCGCCATAGACCGGCTTGCCGCCCCAGGCGATGCGGGGGCTGGCCTCACCCCCCGCACGACGCCCGGGACCCATTCCCGCATTGCGGGAGAGGGGGGTCGGGTGGGCGAGGGGGCCATCCTTTGCCATATCCGCGATCCTCGCTTTGCCGATCCCTGACCGGCGCCGTCGCCAGCCGGCAATCCATCCATCGCCAATTCCCAGGATCGGGTTCGTGGGGTAGCTTAATGCCCGGCTGCAGCAGTGTCATTGTCTGGGGGGAATCATGGCGGACCAGAGCAATCCAATCGCGACCGAGGCGGCTGATGCACCGCAGGCGCGCCCGGGTCGCGGCTATCCCGAGCCATTCGCCGCGCGCGTGGCCGGGCGGGTGCGGCGGCCGCTCGGCGATCTGTTCGGGCTGACCAATTTCGGCGTCAACCTGACTCGGCTGCCGCCCGGCGCGATGTCGGCGCTGCGCCATACCCACACCCGCGAAGACGAGTTCATCTACGTCGTCGAAGGCGAGCCCGTGCTGGTGACGAACGCCGGCGAGACGCCGCTGCGCCCGGGCATGTGCGCCGGCTTCAAAGCCGGTTCGGGCGACGGGCATCATCTGCTGAACCGCACCGTGCGGGATGTGCTCTATCTGGAGATCGGCGACCGCGATCCCGGGGACACGGTGATCTACCCGGACGACGACATCGGCCGCGCCCTGGCGCCCGACGGCGCGCGGCTTTTCGTCCATAAGGACGGCACGCCCTACTGACCGCGGCGCGGCCATGAAGCCGGCCAGCGGCGGGATTCTCGCCACGCTGGTCCGCGGAAGCCGGGCGCGGCTTGCTGCCGGCGCGACCGCTATTCCGCGGCGCTGACCCCGAGCCCGGCGCGCACGACCCTGGGGCGCGGCACCTTCACCCCGACGACAGTGACGGCCGCCGCCAGCACCATGAAGCCGGCGAGCGCATAGAGCCCGTCGTCGAAGCTCCCGGTGCTGGTCTTGATCCAGCCGACGATGAACGGACCGAAGAAGCCGCCCAGATTGCCGACGGAGTTGATCAGCGCCATGCCGGCGGCCGCCGCGGTGCCGGTCAGGAAGCTCGACGGCAATGGCCAAAACGGCCCCTTCGAGCCGTAAAAGCCGATCGTGGCGAGGCACATGGCCGCGAGCGACCAGAAGCTTCCGCCAAGCAGCCCGGCCATCACCAGCCCGACGGCGCCGACGAGGCAGCCGGTGAACAGGTTCCACCGACGCTCCTGCATCCGGTCGGAAATGTGGCCCCAGACGATCATGCTGACGGTGCCGACGACATAGGGAATCATCGTCAGGAAACCGGTCTGCAGGTTCGACACGCCGAGCTGCTTGATGATCTGCGGCACGAAAATCACCAGCCCAACGCTGGCGGTGACGATGCCGAAATAGATCACCGCCAATGCCAGCACGCGGATATTGGTCAATGCCTGGAACAGCGTATAGCTGCGCACCGCCTCGACCTCGCGCCGCTCCTGCGCGAGGTCCGCCGTCAGCCATTGCTGCTGTTCCGGCGTCAACCATGACGCCTGGGTTGGCCGGTCCCGCAGGTAGGTCAGCAATAGAAAGCCGAGGATCACGGCCGGCGCCGCCTCGGACAGAAACACCCACTGCCAGCCCTTGAGGCCAAAGGTGCCGTCGAGCCCGAGCAGCGCGGTCGAGATCGGGCCGCCGAGCGCGACCGAGATCGGCGTCGCCACGGTGAACCACGAGATCATCCGGCCGCGATGGCGCATCGGGAACCAGGAATGGAAATAGAACAGGATGCCGGGAAAAAAGCCGGCCTCGGCAGCGCCGAGCAGAAAACGCAGGATGATGAAGCTGATCGGCCCGCGGGCAAACGCCATCGCCCCGGAACACAGGCCCCAGGTGATCATGATGCGAGCAAGCCAAAAGCGGGCGCCGACCCGCTCGAGGACGAGGTTGCTCGGGATCTCGAACAGGCAGTAGCCGCCGTAGAACAAACCGGCGCCCAACCCGAACAGATAGGCGCTGAACCCCAGATCCTTGTTCATCGTCAGCGCCGCAAAGCCGACGTTCACCCGGTCGAGATAGCACACGAACATGCACAGGACCGAGAACGGCAGCAGCCGCGCATAGACCTTGCGCATCGTGGTCTGCTCGATGGTCGGGCTCATGCGGCGTTTCCCTTGGGTGTTGCTGTTGCAGGCAAGCGTAGGGCAGCACCGAAGGCTCGGTAAATACCGCCCGCGCCGTGTGCGGCCCCATGCTTGCATGGCTGCCACGCCTAATTGCAGACTCCTACGGAACCCTTTCAGCGAGCTCGACCCGCGAAAAAGGCAAGAGCCCCGCAATGCGGGGCTCTCACCGGCAAGACGCGGCTAGCGCTTGTCGTGGCTGTGTTCGCCGCCCTTGCGGCCGGCTTCCGAGGCGCGTTCGCGATCTTCGGCGAAATTGCCCCGACCACCCTGATGCCCGCTGCCCTGATGGCTGCTGTCATGCGGCCCGCCGGTGCTGTGGGTGCCATGGCTTTGCTCGCCGCCTTTGCGCCCTGCCTCGGCCGCCAGCTCATGGTCCTTGGAGAAGCTGCGCTCCTCGGCGGGCACGTCGTGACCGCCCTTACGTCCGGCTTCGGCGGCGCGCTCGGGATCGTTCTTGAAATTCCCGCCGCTTGCCTGGCCACCCTTGCTGGCGATGTCACGCTGCTTTTTCTCGTCCATCGAGGCAAAGCCGCGGTTCGACGTCTGGGATTGGTCGCGATCGGCCATAATAACGACTCCATTGGTTAAGTCTTCACCGTTCATCCACAGAGTTAGGATAACGGCTTGATGATCGAACAGGCACAAAGACTGGGAAGTTCCCAGCCTTGCCTTCGATAAGGGCGAGAGATTGAGCGGTATCTGGCGATATTGCTTAAAACGATTAGGATGAAGTCTTCAGTCGCGTATTGAGCGACGCGGCCTGTCCGGCGCCGGCGCTCACCCGAACCGGGACGGAGCGAACGGGGCGATGTCGATCGACGGCGGGCGGCCGGCGACGAGGTCGGCGACGAGCTTTGCCGGTCATCGGCGCCGAGGTCATGCCGACATGGCCGTGGCCGAAGGCGTAGATCACATCGGGCGTCGCCCGCGACGGGCCGAGCGCCGGCAACGAATTGGGCAGGCTCGGCCGGTGGCCCATCCATAGCGAGATGCGGTCTTCGGGATAGTCGGCGGCGAGGCCCGGCAGCATCCTGCGGCCTTGCTCCAAAAGTATCCGGGCGCGGCGCCAATCGGGGGGTGCCGCTAGGCCGGCGAGCTCGACGGTGCCGGCAAAGCGCAACCCGGTATCCATCGGCGTCGCGACGAACTTGCCGTCGGCGTCGGCGGTCGGAATCCGCGGCATCGCTTCGGGATCGCGGATCATCAGGTGATAGCCGCGCTCGGTTTCGAGCGGGATCGGGTCGCCGAGCGCCGCGGCCAGCGGCTTCGACCAGGCGCCGGCGCAGACGATCGCGGCATCGGCCGGGAGCTCGCCTTGATCGGTGGCGATCGCGGCGAGCCGGCGTCCGTCGAGGCGGAAACCCAATGCGCGAGCCCGCTCCAGCTCCCCGCCCGAGCGCAGGAAATGGTCGAGCAACCGCTGGACCAGCCCGAGCGGGTTCGAGGTGTGTCCGTTCTCGCGCACCAGGATGCCGCGAACGTAGTCGCGCGACAGGGCCGGCTCGAGCTGGCGCAGCTCGTCGGCGTCGAATTCGTCGATCTCGACCCCGTTCTCGCGGCGCAATGCCCAGGCGAGCCGGTCCTTTTCCAGCCCCTGCGGCGAGCGGTAGACATAAAGATGCCCGAGCCGGTGGACGAGATCCTGCGCGCCGGCGTCGCGGACCAGCGGCATCAGCGCCTCGAGGGTCGCGCCGACCAGCGGGCGCAACGCACGGGCCTGGGCATGGACCTTTTCCGGCGTGCCGGCGCGGATGAAGCGGATCAGCCACGGCGCGATCGTCGGCAGATAGCTCCAGCGCAATGACAATGGGCCGAGCGGGTCGAGCAGCCAACGCGGCACGTTCCACATCACCCCCGGCATCGACAGCGGGGTCACCGACGAGGCGTTGAACGCGCCGGCATTGCCGAACGAGGCGCCATGCCCGGGCTCGCCGGCCTCGACGATAAAGACCTTGTGGCCGTCGCGCTGCAAATAGCTTGCCGCGCACACCCCGACCATGCCGGCGCCGATCACCCCGACCCGCTTCGCATCGATTGCCGGCATTGCCTCTCCCCGCAGCCCGCGCGGCCGAGGATGAACCCGGACATGCGGAGCCGCAATGCCACAACGCTGGCCGGCGATGGCCGATCGCGGGTAAGCTTTCGCCCGACCGAGAGGAACCCGGAGGAGGGAGCAGGAGATGGATTTCGGCGCGTTGATGTTCTTTACCGATTACGCGATCCCGGCGGTCGACCTCGCCAGGGCGCTCGAAGAGCGGGGGTTCGAATCGGTGTGGGCGCCCGAGCACTCGCACATCCCGACCTCGCGCAAGACGCCGTTTCCGGGCGGCGGCGAATTGCCGAAGCGGTATTACGACGCGATGGACCCGTTCGTGTCCTTGACCGCCGCCGCGATCGCCACGACCCGGCTCAAGCTCGGAACCGGCGTCTGCCTGGTGCAGCAACGCGACCCGATCCAGACCGCAAAGCTCGTCGCCTCGATCGACCAGGTGTCGCAGGGGCGCTTTCTGTTCGGCGTCGGCGGCGGCTGGAACGCCGACGAGATGGAGAATCACGGCACCGACCCCAAAACCCGCTTCAAGCTGATGCGCGAGCGGATCGAGGCGATGAAGGAGATCTGGACCAAGTCCAAGGCCGAATATCACGGCGACATGGTCGATTTCGACGAGATCATGGCCTGGCCGAAGCCGGTGCAGAAGCCGCACCCGCCGATCCTGGTCGGCGGCGCCTTCCCGCAGGCGGCGCGGCGCGCGATCCGCTATGGCGACGGCTGGTGCCCGATCGCGCGTCCAGGCTCGAGCCCGCTCGATACGCTCGAGCAATTCCGGAACATGGCGCGCGACGCCGGGCGCGATCCGCAATCCCTGCCGATCACCCTGTTCAACCCGGATGAGGATGCCGGCCAGCTCGCCCGCTACCGCGACATGGGCGTCGCGCGGGTCGTAATCATGCTGCTGTCCGAGCCGAGCGACCGGATCGTGCCGATCCTCGACCGCTGGGCCGGGCTGATCCGCCGCACCACGTAACCGCCGGTCACGCCCACTCCGCGACCTCGGCAAAACCGAGGCGCGGCGGGCGGGGGTATGGATGGGGCCGCTCGCCGTAACCGATGTTCAGCAGGAAATTGCTGCGACAGCGGCCGTCGGGGAAAAATTCGGCGTCGAGCTTGGCGTTGTCGAAGCCGGACATCGGCCCGCAATCGAGCCCCTGCGCGCGCAGCGCCAAGATCAAATAGGCGCCTTGCAGCGAGCTGTTGCGAAATGCGGTTTCGAGCGCCAATGCCGCGTTGCCGGTGAACCAGGCGCGCGCGTCGGTATAGGGATAGAGCCGCGTCAGGTATTCGTAGAATTCGCGGTCATAGGCGACGATCGCCGTGACCGGGGCGGTGCGCACCTTCTCGGAATTGCCCGAGGAGACGCAGGGCAGCA
Organism: uncultured Alphaproteobacteria bacterium; assembly: GCA_963703855.1. Lineage (GTDB taxonomy): Bacteria > Pseudomonadota > Alphaproteobacteria > ATCC43930 > CGMCC-115725 > AP-15. The sequence goes on along the minus strand of CAVPFW010000026.1, from coordinate 21,641 downwards.
GCCGCTCCTTGCCCGCCGGGCTCTTCACCAGCACGAGCCGCATCGGTTCGCAATTGCCGCTGGTCGGGCCGAGCTGGGCCAATTCCAGCGCCTTTTCGATGATGCCGTCGGCAACCGGCCGTTCCTGCCAGCGGGTGCAGGTGCGGGCCTCGGTGAACAGGGCGGCGAGCGCCTCCTTGTCGAGCGGGGTCACGCGGCGAGCGCCTGGGCGCGGCTCTTCGTCAGCGGCTCGATGCGCTGCCCGAACTGCTCCATGCCGATCACGAAATCGTCGAAGGTAAGCATCACGCCCTTGACCCCCGGCACAGTTGCGGCCTCGTCGAGCATCCGCGCCACCGCGGCGTAGGAGCCGACGAGCACGCCCTGATTAGCCGGCGAGGTGCGGTCGGTCAATTTGTGCCGGTTCGGGGCGGCATGGGGATCAGGGTTGGGATCGGCGCCGGCCTGCGCGTCGCGCCGCGCAAAGGCCTGATGGCCGGTCCCGGCTTTGTCGTGCTCGCATTTCGCCCAGGCGGCGGCATCCGGTTTGGTCGGCGACAACAATCGTCATCGGTCTGCCCGATAACCGCGCAGGGGGCAATGTCAGGACGCGCATCGGTCAGACGAGGCCGGGTTGATTGCCGAGCACGATCGATGACCGCTGACTGCTCACGAGCCCGGCAGGTGTTGCGCTGGTGCCGGTAAAATCTGCACCATGATCGAAAATTCAGCAGCGCTCCGACCCAGATGATTTGTTGGCCCTCATGTGCATAAATATAAGTCAGTCTGCTGTTAGTCTAAAGCAAACATACATTGATTTGGAATTGCCCAGTATTTGTGCACTATGCTTATGGCATGCTTCTTGCGAGATCATTCCCTTCAGTCGTCGCCGCTGCTGCGGCGCGAGCCTGCAAGGAGAATGCGAATGCACTCGGTCACCGAAATCGAGGAAAAGATCCGCCGGCGCTACCATCAGCCCAAAGGGGTCGAGCAATTCGGCATCGAGCCGGTGCCGACCGAGCTGAAGACCGTGCGCTGGCTCGACATCTTTTCGATCATCTTCGGGTTTGCGCTCAATCCCGGCTCGATCCTGGTCGGCGGTTTTGCGGTCGTCTCCGGGCTGTCGTTCCTGGGCGCGGTCGGCGCGATCACCGGCGGGGTGCTGCTGGCCACGATCGCCTATACGATCATGGCCACGATCGGCGTCGATTTCGGGCTGCCGGGCCAGGTCTCGACCCGCATGGTCTACGGCCTGCGCGGGGCCAAATGGGTTCCGTCGTTCCTGCGCACGATCGCCTCGACCTATTGGTTCGCCTATCAGACGGTGGCCGGCTCCTTGGCGGTCGTGGCGATCCTCGACCGCTGGACCGGGACCGCGCATTCATTGGTCGCAGTCAGCCTCACCTTTGCCGTCCTGCAGGCGGCGGTCGCGATCATCGGCTACGATTCCTTGAAGCACCTGTCGCGCATGGCATTGCCGTTCAAGATCGCCATCCTCTGCTTTATTCTGGTGTTGTTGGCGACCCACAGCGATCCGCATTTTGCCCCGTCGCAAGTCTTTCATTACGCTGGCAAGCCCGAGGCCGGATGGCTCCTGTTCGTGACCTGGCTCAACGTCGTCGCCGCCGGCTCGCTGACGATGGTCACCGATTCAGCCGATTTCTGCCGCTATACCCGCTCGCGCACCGACATGTGGTGGGGCACTCTGCTGGGCAAGGTCGGCGGCGGGTGCTTTGCCGCCGTGCTCGGGGCCTATGGCGCCGCGGCGACATTGGGAAAAACCGCCAACGTCTTTGCGATCGTTTCCGGGCTGGGGGTCAGCCACTTTACCTTGCTGCTGTTCCTGATCGTGATCGCGCTCGACAATTGGACGATCAACGTCCTCAACCTCTATACGGGCGGGCTGTCCCTGTCGAACATGTTCGAGCGGCTCGGCCGGTTCTGGACCACGGTGATCATCAGCGTGCTCGGCATCGCGCTGTCGGCGACGCCCAACGTCGTCAGCGGCTACACCACCTATGTCGGCATGCTGGGCAACGTGTTCGCGCCGATCGGCGGGGTGCTGATCGCCGACTACATCCTGGTCAAGCGGATGAAGATCGACCTCGTGGCTCTGTTCGAGCCCAATGGCCCCTATTGGTACTGGAAAGGGGTCAACCCGGTTGCCGTGGCGTGGACGGCGCTCGGCTTTCTCGCCTATATGTTCGTCATTCCCGCCGAATGGATCCGGGTCCTGGTCACATTGGTGGCGACCGGCGCCGGCTATTGGGCGACGATTGAGCTGCTGTCGCCGCGGGTCAGCGAGATCGCGCGCGCCGCACGGCCCGGCAACCGGCGCGAGGCGGTCGAGGACCTCGATTGGGAGTTGGCGCTGCGCTGAGCGGCCGAGGCGGCGGGGCTGCGACCGGGGACGGCTTTGTCCGCTTGCCCCAGGCGGCGCCCCCGGCTCGCCCTCGATTGACGAGCCGAGGCCGCCGAAGACTCGGTTAAGCCGCGGGCGCCTTGATCGGCGCCGCGGCCGGCCCGGTGGCGGTCAGCGCGCTGTCGATCTCCTCGATCGTGCGGCCGCGCGTCTCGAAGCCGATGAACAACACCGCTACCAGTGCCAGGACATACCACGCGGCGAAGTAGTTCATGGCCGGGACCAGCACGGCGACGGTCGCCTGCGGGCTGACCAGGTTGGACGACCCGGCGATCAGCGCCAGCCCGGCCGGACCGATGAACTTGCCGAGATTGCCGGCGCCATAGGCCAGCCCCATGCCGCTGGCGCGCAACCGCGCCGGCCAGATCTCCGCCATGTACGGCCCGATGATCGAATAGCTGCCGCTGCCGAAAAACTGCTGCACCATGATCATCAGGTAGAACACCGAGAAACTGCCGAGGAACAAATCGTTCCAATACCCGGCGAGCGAAAATGCGACGCCGGCAATCGCGCAGGTCAGCGCAATCGACGCCCGGCGCCCGATCGCGTCCGAGATCCACGAGCAGAAGAAGCGCCCGATGATCTGCCCGAGGCTGAGCCATATCACCAGACCCGAGGCCTGCGCCGGGGTGACGTGCAGCACCATGACGAACAAGGTGACCTGCCACAACAGGAACCCGGTGATGCCGGTCCCGCTCAGCCCGGCGAGACAGCCGGCGGCAACGCTGCGCGGATATTTGAACAATTCGCGCCAGACCACCTTCTCGACCGGTGGCGCCACTGCCGGCAGCCGGATTTCGTTGGGGTCGATCATCAACGCCCAGGCGAGCGATTGGCGCGCCTCCTCGAGGCGGCCGACGCGGATCAGCCAATGCGGCGATTCGGGGACCCAAGCGCGGATCAGCAGGCTCAACCCCGCCGGCAGCAACCCGATCGCGAACAGGCCGCGCCAGCCGATATAGGCCTCGACGTGCTGCCCGAGCACCGCTCCCAACAGGAACCCCGCCGGCAGCATCGTCGTGGTCAGCCCGGTGATCCAGCCGCGCTTGGAGGCCGGCACGAACTCCTGCACGATGGCGATATCGACCGTATAGAGGCCGGTGACGCCGAACCCGACCAAGAAGCGGCAGGCCACCAGAAACACCCAGCCGTGCTCCGGGGTCAGCGCCATCAATCCGGTCGCAATCGAGAAGTTCAGGATCGTGCCGATCATCACCTTGCGCCGGCCGATCTTGTCGGCGAGCCAGCCCCAGATCAAGGAACCCAACGGCGCGCTGATGCCCGACGACAGCAATATCGCCGCCGACTGGCCATAGGTCAGGTGCCAGTCCTTGACGATAAAGGCCAGAACGAACGCGATCAGCAGAAAATCGAAGAAATCGAGCATGTCGCCGATCGTCGCCGCGGCGAAGATCTTCCACTGATTGATCGTCAGCTTCTTTTGGTTTTCCAGATATTCGAGCATGATTCGCGCCTCCTCCCCATTCGATCGCGCTGGGATTGACCCGCCGGCCGGCTTGCGCCGACATTTTCGGATTCTGCCCGCCGTTGAGCGCCATTGTCTGATTTTTTGGGCATCCCTGGCAACAAGCTGCACTCGACGCAGCCGCTTTCGGAGAATTGGGCGGCCGGGCGTGGCCCACGGCTGCTCGGTTTAGATCTGCCGGCAAATTGAGCGGGTATTAAAACGATACGCTCCCTCGACCGTCGTCATCGCCGGACTGGTTCCACGGCTGTCCGGTTCGGAAATTTTTGCAACGCCGGGATGGCTCTTTCCTATGATGGCACAATCTGAGAGACCCCTTGCCCGGACGTGTTCCGGGCATCCACGCCTTCGAAGCCGTCATAGCCGACCCGGAGGAAGTCGTGGATGGCCGTGACGAGCACGGCCACCGGGATCGTGGATTGTTCAAGGGGCTTTGTGTGCAATCGGCTCCGCTGAACCCGACAGCCATGGATCAGGTCCGGCCACGGGGGCCACTGGCTGCGGCGGTTATCTCCGATCACTGCGAGCCGGAAAACACTCGCAGGCCGATCAGGCCGGCGGCGATCAGAACCAGCGAACAGACGCGGCCGAGATTCGTGCTCTCGCGGAAAAATGCCATGCCGACGATTGCCGTTCCGGCGGTCCCGATGCCGACAAAGGTGGCGTAGACCGTGGCCGCCGGCAGCCGCTTGACCGCCTCGGCCAGCAGGTAGGTCGCCGGGATGGCGCAAACCAGCACCACCAGCAGCGGCGCCCATCGCGACAGCGGCGCCGACCATTTCAGCAGGAACGGCCAGGCGATTTCGAACACATCGGCAGACAGGATGAAGAACCACGCCATTTACGGGGGGATAGCATTGCGCTCCTCGGCGTGTCGAGCCCTGCCGCTCGCGGGTCGGCGAGACCCCCGCATTGCAATCGAGGGGTCGCGCTGCTCGGCGGAATAATTTAGAATGCTTCGACACCGCGCCCTGGGAGGATGACATCATGCCTGTGATCAAAGCCTTCGACCTCGCTTATGGGCGGCTGCGCTCGCCCGATCTCGACAAGCAGGAAGAGTTTCTGACCGATTTCGGCATGGTCCGGGCCGACCGCACCAAGACCGCGCTCTACATGCGCGGCACCGATGCGCCGCACCACCTGCACGTCACCGAACTGGGCGAGCCGCGCTATGTCGGGATCGCCGTCCACGCCGCCGGCATGGACGATCTCGAACGGGTGGCGCGGGCCCCTGGCGCGTCCAAGATCGAGGACATCGACGAGCCCGGCGGCGGCAAGCGGGTGCGCCTGACGGACCCCGACGGCTATCAGGTCGAGATCGTCCACGGCATGCAGATGCTCGATCCGATCCCGGTCAAGCGGCCGCAGGTCAATTCCGGGAACGACAAATACCGCCGCAAGGGCGAATTGTTCCGGGTCGAGCCCGGCCCCTCGCACATCAAGCGGCTCGGCCATTTTGTCATCATGAGCAAGAACTTCGAGAAGACGCTCGGCTGGTATCGCGAGATGCTCGGCTTTCGCTGCTCCGACGAGTTCTATGCCGGCGACCCGAGCAACGTCGTCGGCTCGTTCAACCGGCTCGACCGCGGCGACGATTACGTCGATCACCATGCGTTCTTCTGCATCCGCGGCGACAAGAGCGGGCTCAACCATCTGTCCTACGAGGCCGCCGACATCGACGACGTGATGGCCGGCCACGAGGAGCTCGAAAAGAAGGGCTACCAGCACATGTGGGGCATCGGCCGCCACCTGATCGGCAGCCAGCTGTTCGATTATTGGGCCGATCCGTGGGGCCGGGTGCACGAGCATTGGGCCGACACCGACGTGTTGAACGCCAGCACCCCGCCCAACCGCCTGGAACGCGGCCAGGGCACCGGCGGCCCGTGGGGCCAGCCGATCCCGGCGATCTTCATGGGCCACGCCTCGCCCTGATCTTTCGCAGAGAGCCCCTCACCCCCGGATCGGGTCCGGGGCGGGCTCTCCCGCTGCGCGGGTCCCTCCCTCTCCCCGCCAAAAGCGGGGCGAGGGCACCGCATCCCTGCGGATTATCGCACAGCCCCAGCGGGTCGGTTTTGTTGAGCGGGTCGTTGTTGACATAGGCATAAAGGTTGGGGCCGGCGGCGTAGCCGAGCGGGTCGGGCTGGAGGAAGTCGCCCCAGGTGGGCGAGTAGGTGCGGGCGGGATAGTAATAGAGGCCGGAGGGCTGGGCGCCGCTGCCGGCGGTCTCGGGGTCGAAGCGGCGGGCAGTGTAGCGGTAGGTGCCGGTGGTGACCGAGGGGTTCTCGCCATAGGGCTGGTAGCCGCTCTTGCTCAGGGTGCCACCGGTATCGAGGGTGCCGACGATCGAGCCCTGGATGTCGGGGATCATCGTCTCGCGGGGGCTCAAGGCAACATTCATCTGGTTCAGCACTGCGTCGGGACCTTGGCCGAAGGCGTACCAGCGCTGCACCGCGCCGCTGCTGCCGTCATATTCCAGCGCCTCGCGGTTGTCGGCGTCGGTGGCGAAGACCGTGCTCGTGCTGCCGACCGTCTTCGATTTGCGCCGGCCCTGGGCGTCATAGGCGTAGCTCGCAACCGCGGTGGTCCCTTGCTTCACACTGGTCAACCGGCTCTCGGCATCATACAGGTAGCTGAAGGTGCCGTCATAGGTCAGATTGCCGTCGCCGTCGTAGGTCGGGCTGACGGAGCCGATCGCGCTGTATTGGTTCAAATTATTCGGCGTATAGCTGATGGTGCTGGCCGTGCTCGGGTAGGACCACCAGCCGTTGTCGCTGGCGCTCTGGCTGATGCGCCGGTTGGTCGGGTCGTAGCCGTGGCCGAAGGTCGTGCTGCTGACGGCTGGCGTGGTCTGGGCCGCGGCCGGGCTCCAGTTCACCGCAGCCGGCCGGTTCATCGCGTCGTAAGTGGTGCTGGCGGCGTAGCTGGCGGTGGTCGAGGGTGCCATGATCGCGGCGCCGGTGTCGGCGATGCTGGTCGGGCGCCCGGCGAGGTCGTAGCCATAGCTCACCGTCGCCTCTCCGGTCGCCGCCTTGGTCTTGGGCCGGTTCAACGTGTCATAGGTGAAGGTGATGGTGTCGCCCCGGCGGGTCTGCCGGGTCAGCACGTTGCTGTCGGCGTCGTAGGCGAGGGTCTCGGCGCTGCTGTCGGGGAAGGTTGTGATCGAGAGCCGGTCGAGCCCGTCCGGGGTGTAGGTGGTGGTGTGGCCGGCGGCGTCGCCAAGGCTGGCGAGCAGCCCGTCCGGGGTGTAGCCGAGGGTTAAGAGGGCGGCGCCCTGGATCGCCGGGTTGAACACACCGGTCCGCCGGCTGATCGCGTCATAGCTGTAGCTCGTGACCCGCCCGGCGGCGTCGGTCACCTTCGCGAGGCGGTCGACGGCATCATAGGCGTAGCCGGTCACATTTCCGTCGGCGTCGGTCGCGGTCGCGAGCTTGTCCGAGGGGGAATAGCCGGCCTTGGTCGTCGCCAGCACCGTGGCCCCGGCCGATTGCCGGGTCTGCAACAGCCTGCCGTCGGGATCGTAGGTGAACGCGCTCATCAGTGCCGCCCGCGCCGGCAGTGCGGCCCCACTCGTCAGCCGGCGGTCGTACCCGTTGACCCGCGTCGAAGCGTGTTAGGCATCGACCTCAAGGCATTGCTCGTGCCACAGACCAGGCACCTCATCGAGCTCATAGAGGACATCGCCGCCGTGATACATGTAAGAATTCGCCACCTTGGCAACCTGTCCAGCATATTTGAGCTGTTCTGAATTCGAGCTTGTGATGCAATTTCCAAGTGCGCGCAAACTCATCGAGTTTTGTTCGATCGGAAACGCGTACTCGCGATCCGACTGGAAACTTGGCTGGGTCGTATGGACGTGGTGACGTCATGGCACTTTCCATCATAGGTCACTGTGGGGTCGGTGCCCAAGGCCCTACTAGAGCCGCAAATTACGGTGACAGTGCATTTATTTGCTGTGTTGCGCCGCGGCTGGTGCTGCCGCCTTTGGGCCGCGCCTGCCGGGCCTGAGGGGCCGCCGGGTCAGCGCCTCTATCGTGGCGAGAAAGGCGTCGTCGCCGAGCGGCCGGCCGATGCACTCGGCCCGGCGCAGCGCGCGGAAGCTCTCCTGGTCGGCTGGCTCTTCGATCAGCTCGGCAAAGCGCGGGCAGCGGGCGAGCACCGGGGCGACCGTCGTCAGCCCGTCATCCTGCCCGGCCAGCAGCGCGTGCACGCTCGCCCAGCGCCAGTCGGCCGCACGCGCCACCAGCCGCGCCCGCACCGGATTGAGCGCGACATAGCGCGCCGCCGCCACGAGATGCGCCTCGTCCATCACGACCGCCCCGAACCGACCCTGCCAGAAATGGCCGGTGCGCCGCTCGCGCGCGTGAACATGGCCGGCATAGCGCCGATGCACCGGGGCGAGCGCCCGGCGCAGCCCGTCCGCGTCGGACGGCACGAGGATCAGATGCACGTGGTTGGGCATCAGCACCCAGCTCCACACCTCAACTCCCGCCGTCGCGCACGACTGCGCCAAGAGATTGCGGTAGAGCGCGTAGTCGGCGTCGAGAAGAACGTCTGTGCCCGGCCGTTGCCGCGCTGCGGCACGTGATGCGGCAGGCCGGGAAGGACGAGCCGGGCAAGACGAGCCATCCGTCATCATCGCCGCGACGCTTGGCCTTGTCAATTAACTGCACTGTCACCGTAATCCCGCCTGGCGCGAACGACGTTCGCTTTATCTTGCCGTCGCTCCACAACCAGGCCGAACCTATGCTCAACCGCGACCATCTACGCTTATTTCAACCAATGCCAATCGCACGCCGTGTTGCTCCAAGGTCGCATCACTGTGTCCGCGACCGCCATTGGAACAGCAAAATGATTCGGGCATCGCGCGAGAACGAGGTCGGCAATCGGCCAGAAACATCGCACTTAAAGAGGCCGCCTGGCCTTCTCCGCGATCAATCGCTTCACTTCAGTCAAGGCGAACTCGACCGCAGGCATGTCGCGCTCAGGGATGGTTTTCTGACCCTTGAATGACGCATACGCGTAGGCATCTTCCATCCGTCCCCATTCCCGCTGGAACGCTTCTTTCCACGGAACATCTTCATCGCTGAGGTGATCGACGCACGATTCGAGGCGATCGAGAAGTGCGCGAAACGACAGTTGCCCGCCGGCAAATTGCCCAACTGCTGCCGCCATTTCATCAAACAGTCTTTGGTCGGGTGTCACTCGCATAACCTCCTAAGGCGCACCTTTCTCACTGTGATCACTGTTCCCGTCGCATTATCTGTAACGACGGTCAAGTTGTTCCCGGGGCTATAGTGAGTTGTCGTGCCGGGCTGATTACCTGGCGCCGTTTCGCCGTTTTGGATGGTATCAGTCACGACTGACGGCGGTATTCCTCTTCCCTGCGCTCGATCCAACGCATGACCGCTATAGGGGGTATTGCCGATGGTCGCTGGTGCATTGGCGCCAGGCTGAAATCTCGATCGGGCTGGTCGAACTCCCGACGGGAGCGGAAGCGGGAGGACCCTCCTCGGTTGCCGCGGGCGGCGTTTCCGAAGACGGCGCTTGGTTCATCATGATCGGCGGCTCAGGCGCGATCTGTGACGGACAGAGCAGGATGCACACTACGGCGCCAACACCGGCAGTTCCGATCACCGCCGTGGCAGCACCGCCTCCAAGCACGACCTCACCAGCACCGATAGCCGGAGCCGCGATGCTGCCCGCCATCAAAATATTACCACCTCCGCCACATCCCTGCGGGTTGTCGCACGTGCCAAACGGGTCGAGGCGGTTCAGCGGGTCGTTATCGGCATAGGCATAGAGGTTGCTGCCGCCGGCGTAGCCGATTGGGTCGGGCTGGAGGAAGCGGCCGATTGTGGGCGAGTAGGTGCGGGCGCGGTAGTAATAGAGACCCGAGGGCTGGGCGGCGCTGCCGGCGGTGTCTGGGTCGAAGCGGCGCGCGCTGTAGCGGTAGGTACCGGTGATGACGGTCGGGTTCTCGCCGTAGAGCTGGTAGCCGGTCTTGGCGAGAGTGCCGCCCAAGTCGAGGGTGCCGATGATTGAGCCCTGGATGTCGGGGATCATCGTCTCGCGGGTGCCGAGGGCGGTGTTCATTTGATCGAGCACCGCGTCGGGGCCTTGGCCGAAGGCGTACCAGTGCTGCACCGCGCCGCCGCTGCCGTCATATTCGAGGATCCCGCAGTTGAGATCGGGTTGCCCAAAAGCGGTCGCAAGCGTACTGCGCTACGTGCCGAGCGGATCAGTCACTCGCCGCTGACAGGTGAAGGAGGCTTATGCGGGCGAAACGTTTACCAGTGCGTAATTCGCTAATTCCCGCTGGATGATGTCGTTCTTCCCAGTAACCTCCATGATAAATGGCTGGGCCTTATGAGCGACGAACAGCAGCCGGTCTGTTTTACCAGCTTCTATAAGCACGCCGCAATCGTATTCATGGTAAAACTCGAGAGAGCCCGCTTCTCCCTGAAGAGCAGGCATACGCGTAACAGGCATACGCGCTCGTACACATAGGACGCGCCTCGGGGTAAGGCAAAGGAGATCCGCAGGTAATGCCGATGGCTGGTTCATACCGCAGCGAGCGAGCAAGACCGAACCCGGAGGGAGAACTCCCTCGCTCGCGAGTACACCAACTGTGAACTCGTCGTATCCAGAAGGCATTGTCAGAGGCCGGCAGAAAAGCCGTATTAGCGGCACACCTCGTAGAATGAAGCTTTCTGCCCGAATGAAACCGTTTCTATCGCCCGGATTGGTATCCTTCGTCAGGTCAACAGCCCACAACTCGTTCAGTTCTTGTGAACTAAGCTGGTTCAATATTGACAGCTCTTTCTTATCGAGCGTCTTTGAGTGCACCTGGGTCATTTTCTCTTCAGTTGAAGTGGATTGTTTCGATCCTTTGGTTCGGAAAACTCGAGGGATCGAGCGGTCGATCGATGCGCGCTATCCCGTCGGGAGTGATCCTCAGGTTTAATCGCCCTATGGGCGTCACAACATAGTAACCCTGCCCTCCACCGGATGGTGTGAACGACTGAACCGGCTGATTCCCCCGTAACTGATCAAATAGCTGGCGGGCATTGCCAACGGGATCTCCATTCGACGCAAGGTCGGTCAGTACTCTTTCACCTTGTACCCTGGCATTGTTCCCGAGGAGCTCAGTCGGATTAGCTAAGATAGGTGCAGTCGTATCAGGGAGAAACTGGCTGGTCACCATTCCCACTATTGTCCGTACCAAGCTTCCGCTCGCCCCTCCGGCTATCAGCGTCGTCATTGCGCCACCAACGTTGATGGCGCAGTCCGGGGCGCCTGGCGGGCATGCATTCTGTATTGGCCTCCCAGCGCCAACTGGCCCGCCACCTTGCTGCGGACCGTCGGGGGCAAGACCCATCGGATCGACCCGGTTCAGCGGGTCATTTTTGACATAGGCGTAGAGGTTGCTGCCCCCGGCGTAGCCGATCGGGTCGGGCTGCAGGAAGCGGCCGATGGTCGGGGAAAAGGTGCGGGCGCGGTAGTAGTAGAGGCCGGAAGGCTGATTGGTGCTGCCGGCGGTCTCGGGGTCGAAGCGGCGGGCTGTGTAGCGGTAGGTGCCGGTGGTGACCGCGGGGTTCTCGCCATAGGGCTGGTAGCCGCTCTTGGCGAGGGTGCCGTTCGAAATCGAGGGTACCGATGATCGAGCCCTGGATGTCGGGGATCATCGTCTCGCGCGTGCCGAGGGCGGCGTTCATCTGATTGAGCACCGCGTTCGCGCCCTGGCCGAAGGCGTACCAGCGCTGCACCGCGCCCGTTGTGCCGTCGTATTCGAGGACCTCGCGGTTGTCGGCGTCGGTGGCGAAGGTCGTCGTCGTGCTACCGACCGTCTTCGACTTGCGCCGTCCCTGGGCGTCATAAGCATAGCTCGCCACCGTGGTCCCGCCCTGGCTCACCGAGACGAGCCGGCTCTCGGCATCATAGCCGTAGGTGAAGGTGCCGTCATAGGTCAGATTGCCGTTGCCGTCATAGGTCGGGGTGACCGAGCCCACCGCGCTGTATTGGTTCAAATTTTCGCGGTGTAGCCGACGGTGCTCGCCGTGCTCGGGTACGACCACCAGCTGCTGTCGCTGGCGCTCTGGCTGATGCGCCGGTTGGTTGGACTTGCTTCGGAAAAGTGGAGAGTTCCCGATGAGCTATGAGGAACTCGAGGATGCAGCAGCGACGGTTTACGAGGGAATTCGAGGAGGAAGCGGTGCGGCTGGTGCAAACCAGCGGGCGGACGCAGCGCGAGATTGCCGGTGATCTGGGGATTGGGCTGTCGACGCTGGTCCGCTGGATCGGGCGGAGCCGGGATCGGCGGGCGGCCGATCCCGGCACGGCAGCAGCGAGCGATGTCACGGCAGAGCTGAAACGGCTGCGCCGGGAGAACGAGATCCTCCGCCAGGAGCGGGATATCCTGAAAAAGGCCACCGCTTTTTTCGCCCGGGAGGGAAGTCGATGAGGTTCGCGCTGATCGATCGGGCGAAGGCGGAATTCCCCATCCATCGTCTGTGTTGCGTGCTTGGTGTCAGCCAAAGCGGCTATTTTGCCTGGAGAGGTCGGCCGGCCTGCCGCCGCCAACGCGACGACATGGTCCTGCTGGCGCATGTCCGATCGGCCTTTGCCCTGTCGAACGGCACCTATGGCAGCCCACGGATGACGCGGGAATTGCAGGACAGCGGCCTCACCGTCGGCCGCCGCCGGACGGCCCGTCTGATGCGGGAGAATGGGCTCAGGGCTCGGCAGAAGCGGCGGTTCAAGCGGACCACCGACAGCCAACACCCCTGGCCGGTCGCGCCGAACCTGCTCGATCAGGACTTCACGGCGACGGGGCCTGACGAGAAGTGGGGCGCCGACATCTCCTACGTCTGGACCCGCGAAGGCTGGCTGTACCTCGCCGTCGTCATCGACCTGTTTGCTCGCCGGGTCGTCGGCTGGGCAACCGGCGACCGGCTACACCGGGACCTGGCTCTCGCCGCTCTGCGCAAAGCCCTTGCCATACGCCGTCCAGCAGCCGGGCTGATCCATCACTCCGATCGGGGCAGCCAGTATTGTTCGGTCGATTATCAGGCCGAGCTCGGCAAGCACGGCGTCCTGATCTCGATGTCCGGAAGGGGGAATTGCTACGACAACGCCATGGTGGAGACGTTCTTCAAGACCCTGAAATCCGAGCTTGTGTGGCGGACCATCTTCTACACCCGCCGGGAAGCCGCCCAGGCCATTGGCCGCTACATTGACGGGTTCTACAATCCTGTCCGGCGCCATTCCGCCTTGGACTGCGCAAGCCCGGCACAGTTCGAAAAAATGACCGCCGGATGACCCAGTGCCTCTCCACTAAAATGACGCAAGTCCAACCTACGCTTATGTCGGCGGCGTGGAGCGCCGTGACCATCACGCTGGGCTTTTACCGCCCGTGATCAGCGTGATCACGATCACCGGAATTGGTGATCACTTTCAGCCGGTATGGCTGATCACGTTCACCGGAATGCGCATTCCTCGACCGCGCGGTCGAGCGTGGCGTTGCCGGGGAGCCCAAACACATAGTCGATGGCGTTGTCCTCGCACCACGCCATGACCTCGGGACGGCCGTAATGACCGTCACCCCGCAGGGTGATGCGTGTGGCCGGCCAGTGCCGGCGGATGTGCTCGGTGTGGTGAGCCAGATCGCGATCGTTTCGCCCTTGTGCTTCGAAAAGGTCGGGGCGATGTTGACCTGCGATTGCAGGGATCTGCTCGGCCAGATTGTTGGCGCTGTCGGTCGAGATGTAGGTGTTGCCGCCCTTCGACACGGCCGCCCGCACGATGCCGAGGCCGCTCTCGGTCAGGCTCAGGATCACGGCGCCGCCGAAGCGCTCGAGGTAGTGATTATCCACGGCGCCGGCGAAACCGGTGCGGCCCGAGATCGTCCGACATCGGGTTGCCGGCGAGCGGCACCCAGATGCCGTTCGGGGTATGAGCGTAGGCTGAAACCGCCATCAGCCGGCTTCCGCCGTTCTTGCCCATCGACTCGTAGCGGCCGATGACTTGCGTCTCCGCTTCCATCAGCAGCACGCCCTTGGGGCTGTAGACCGGCCCCGGCAGATGGCAGAGCAATGGGCCGGGCAAGTCGCTCTGGATCGCGGTATCGAGCACGCAGGGCAACAGGCCCGGCATCAGCTGATAGGTGTCGTCGATCGCCGGCGACGCCTTGACGCCCGGCAGGCTGGACGCCTGGAACGCCAGGCCGGTCTGCGGCGGATCGGCGGGCGCCGCCGCGGCCGGCTTCGGGCCATCGCTATGCGGCACCACCTAGGACAGCATTGCGGGGCGAACGGGCGGCCCATTCGCCGCCGGTAGCTGGGCACGAAAGGCCGGCATCGTTGGCGGCGCCGGCGCCGCGGTTGGCGCGGCCTCGGCGACCTTGACCGGGGCCGGCGCCGGTGCGGGTTTGGACGGCTGATAGGGCACGACAACGCCGATGAACGGCTCGTCCCCTTTCGGCACCTCCTGCGCGTGCTGCGGCTTGCCGCGGGTGAAGAGAAAGGCCAGCAGGAGCACGACCCCGAGCCCGATAAGCAGCCATTTCCGCCATTTCCAGAACGGCAAGGGCTCGGCCTCTTCGTCCTCCTCCCATTCATTCTTCGCGTGAAACTCGCTCATCGGGTTTTCGCCTGCAGAATGTCGCGTTCGACCGTCGGCGCCGTCGTTCCGGTGCCTGTGGGCTTCCCGGCCGGGTCATAGGCGGTGCTGATGATGTCGAGCACATTCGGACCAAGCCGCAGCCGGAAGTGGGGTGCGATCTCTTCGGCCACGACAAAGTCACCCGCACCATGCTGCCGGGCGAGCCTTTCGCCGCCGTCTTCGCCGACGACATAGACCGCGGGTTTCTCGGAGAGACCCGGAACCGCATCAAGACCCATTGCCCGTTGTCCATCGGGCAGCGGGGCTGGATCGGGGTCGGCCATCGGCCCTTGGCCAGGTAATGGCACGAACCATCGGCGCCGTTGAAGGCGTCGGTCCGCAACTGCTCCTCGGCCGCCTGCTGCGCGATCGTGCTGAGGCGGTGCCGGATGCCTGTCGTCCGAACAACACCCGCCTTCTGGGTCGCCGCCGGCATCCCCGGTGCCATCGCCGCACCGCCTTTGAAGATCAGGTTCAGCACGACGCCCGGCGCGTCCGCCGCACCGTCGGCATCCGGCCGCGCCAATAGCCGAAACGGATAGACCTTCTGCGCGCCGCTGGATGACATCGTGATCACCGTCATCGTGCTTTCCCCGGGCATGACCGGCCACAAGGTCAGGTTGTTGCCGAGCGGCGTGTCCTTGATCTCCGATGGCGCCGCCCCCTGCCAGCCCGCATCGGCCAAGGCGCCCTGCTTGTCGGGCTTGCCGGTTTGCACCACGCGATAGACGCTCTCGCCCGGCGGAAAGGTGATCGTAGTCGGCTGGCCGATGACGCCGACAATTTCGGTGCGCAGCAATGGCCAGTACGGCACGACGCGGATCTGCGCGGCGCTTTGCGTAGTCTCCGCCGCCGCGGGTTGGTCGAGCGCGGCAAGCGAGACAGAGGCGAGCAGCATGGCCGAGGCGATACGCATCACTGCCGCCTCTGGTCCGGGCTATCGGAGTTGGCGCTGTATCCCAGCACCTGAAACCCGCCCGGATTGTCGCTGCGGTCGTCCGGCCGCATCGGCAATTCGGGATGCCACTGAAAATCGACGGTCGCACTCCAGGGCTGTACCGTGTCCCGGTTCTCGCCGCGCCAGACCGTGCGGTCGAACTGCACCAGGTAGCGCCGCGTGTCGCCGTCCTTGCCGATCGCCAGCGGGTGGAACCGGAAATTCCCGACCATGACATGGCCATCCTTGCCCAGCGCCTTGACCGGGCTCAACGGCGCGTTGCGAGCGGCCGCGTAGCGCGCCTGCTCGTCCGGCGTCGACATCAGCTTGGTGATGTGGTCGTTGCGCTCGTCCATCTCGGGGACCCACTCCTCGCGCGCCTCGATGTAGCGTTTGAGGTATTGCTGCTCGACCGCGGCGCCGAAGATCCTCGGCGCATCCTGGAGACCGACCGGCTCGCCGATGATCCCGGTGGACTTGTCCACCAGGAAGAATTTGACCTCGCTTGTCTTGAGCGGCAGCACGGTCACCCAGCCGAAGATCGAAGCGGCGAAGCAGGCCGCGCCGACGCCGCCGATCGCCCAGCCGGTGACGATCGCCGACCGGCCGAGGATGACGCGCTCCGCCGACAAATCCATGACGGCGCGGAATTTGCGTTCTTCGCCGCGTCGCTGAGCGACTTTGCCGTCCACGGCGATATCTTGCTGATCGCATACGCTGCTGATGCAGGCGCGCGCGGCGGCGGGCCGCGAGGCCAGCCCAAAGCCTGCCCCGTTGCAGAACGGGGGCCGGGGTAATCGACAGCCAGTCGGTCAAAACCACCGAGGCGGGCGGCCCGCGCGGGTTCGACGCCGGCAAGAAAATCAACGGCCGCAAGCGCCACATCATCACCGATACGGGCGGCCGGCTGGTCGGGGCCATCGTCCATGGCGCCGAGGTTCAGAGCCTGCCCCGGCGCAGGCCGGGGACCGCGACGGCGCGGTTCCGCTGCTGGCCTCGATCCGCTCCAGTTTCCCGTGGCGGCGCCACGTTTTGCCGATGCCGGCTATGCCGGCGCCAAGCTCGAAACAGCGCTGGCCAAGCTCGGGCGATGGACGGTCGAGATCGTCAAGCGTCCCCAGGGCACCGAGGGCTTTACCCTGTTGCCGCGGCGCTGGGTGGTCGAGCGTACCATCGCTTGGCTCAACCGCAACCGCCGGCTGGCCGAAGATTTTGAAGCCTCCCTTGAAAGCGCCCTTGCCTGGCTGATGATCGCCAGCGTCAAGCTCCTCACAAGGAGAATTGTTATGCGCATCTGCCCCTGACAAGAATAGCAATACAACCTATCCGACTCTAAGTCAGGCTCTTAGTCTTACTGCGTCAATAATCTGGAATCCTTGGTGTTTTGCGGATCGGCGCGTTGCAGCAAGGGCATCTGGGAGGGTCCTGGCGAGCGCGACGATGAGCCGACGCCGCAGGGTTGCGATCGAATTTGGGACGTGTCGTTCGGGTCGGATCGGCGGCGCCTCTGGGTCGGTAACCGTCGGGAAAGCCAGATCCCGACAAGAGCGTGGCGGAAGTCGGTCCTCAGGGGGGAAGGGCGCCGCGTTCGGCGATCAAGAAGCCGTAGGCGGCGATACAGAGTGTCGCGTGATGGTGGAAGCCGCGCCACCCGCGCCCTTCGTAATCGCCAAAGCCAAGCTCCTGCTTGAGCTCCTGATAATCGCGCTCGATCCGCCACCGCAGTTTTGCGATGTCGACCAGCTGATCAAACGCGACATCCTCGGGCCAGGTGGCAAACCAATATTTAGTCGGCTCGGTGTCGCCTTGCGGCCACTCGATCAGCAGCCACTCTTCCGCGCGCGGCTCGGTCAGCTTGGTATCGCGATGCGCCGGTCGCACCCTCTGCCGTGCAAAGCGCGAAGCGAGCCAGTCCGCGCTGCCCTCGCGCCACGTAATGGCTTGCCACGCTTCTGCCGGCAGGCCGAGAGCGAGCGCCTTTACCGAGAGCGGCTGGTGCTGCTCGTCGCGTCGCAGCAACTTGGGCGGCCGTCCGCTACCCCGGCCACGCTGCGGTGGCAAAGGCCCCGTGCCCGGCGGCCAGACCGAGGTGTTGGGACCAATACCGGCCGCGTAGCGCAAGCCGAGAGCGGTGATCTCGGTTCGCAGCCCGGTGTCATTGCCGTAGCCGGCATCCATCAGCACCACGCCCTCGGGCAGCCCCGCGGCCCGGGCCGCTTTGATCTGCTCCAAGGCGATCTCGGGCTTGGTTTGGAAAGCAATCGTCTGCGGCACCTTGGCCTCGTCCCGCCGGGCTTGATCCTGGGCCCAATCCTCCGGGCAGATACGAGCCGATAAGCGATCGGCCAGGCTGGTCATAACCAGCCGAGGCGAGAGCGGTCACCGCGCGGAGTTCATGCCTGCTTGCAAATCAACTGGCCGCAATCTTGTCGCGTCACCACCGATCGGGCTGCCGCTTCTCTGGGACAGCGTCCGTGTCGTCGATGATCAGAGCCTGCCCCGGCGCAGGCCGCGGACCGCGACGTGCGCTTCCGCTGCTGGCCTCGATCCGCTCCAGTTTCCCGTGGCGGCGCCACGTTTTTGCCGATGCCGGCTTTGCCGGCGCAAGCTCGAAACAGCGCTGGCCAAGCTTGGGCGATGGACGGTCGAGATCGTCAAGCGTCCCCACGGCACCGAGGGCTTTACCCTCTTGCCGCGGCGCTGGGTGATCGAGCGCACCATCGCTTGGCTCAACCGCAACCGCCGGCTGGCCAAAGATTTTGAAGCCTCCATTGAAATCGCCCTTGACTGGCTGATGATCGCCAGCGTCAAGCTCCTCACAAGGAGAATTGTTATGCGCATCTGCCCCTGCTAAGCATTAACAATACAACCTATCCGACTTTGAGTCAGGCTCTTAGAGCGCGGGCCGACTGTCAAGCCGCGAGATGCAGCCGGAGGTCCAGCCCGAGGATATCGAGAAACGCGCGCCGCCCATCTTCAGTCACGCGGACGCCCCTCGTCTCACCGACCCGCTCGACCCATCCGGCCGCAATACAATTCGCGGTAAGGTGGGCTCCGATCGCGCCCGCCAGATGTGGCCGGCGTTCACTCCAGTCGATGCAGCGCCGGCAGAGAGGTCGGCGTTCTCTGCGGAGAGCCGGAATGTCGACGCCCAGCGACGCGAACCGTTGCTCGCCTTCGTCGGTAACCCGGAAGTCCTGTCCATCCTCCGCCACGCACCCGGCTGCCAGAAAGGCATCGGCGAGCGCCACACCGAGATGGCCTGCGAAGTGGTCGTAGCAAGTCCGGCCTTCCCGTAAGGCGATATCGCGAGGCCCCGGCGTCCGTGGTTTGCGTGATGGCGTGGCAGCCAGGACTGCCAGTGCTTCAAGAGCTTGCGCGGTTTCGGGCCGAACCAAACGATGGTATCGATGTCGGCCCTGGGGAATCACCGTGATTAGGCCCAGGTCAACGAGCTTGGCAAGATGGCTACTCGCTGTCGGTGCTGAGACGCTGGCAACGAAAGCCAGTTGTGGTTCCGGAAAAGCGCTCCACCGGGATGGCTAAGATGCTGATCAACGCTGCGGCTGCTCTCGGAAGAGAGCGCTCTTGGAGCCGATTAGAGGTGGGGGCTCCACATCAGCCTACCTGGGAGCGCAGTCTACGATTTTACTTGAGGGCAGGATTCGCTGAAGTCGGACCTCGGCTTCAACTCATGCTTTGATCCGCCAGATGGGTCGCCCACACGTCCTGATCGTTGGCGCAGGCATCATCGGAGCCTCAGTCGCATGGCATGTGATGCGGGCCGGCGCGCGCGTCACCGTGATGGACGGCAGTGAGCCGGGTGGCATCGCGACAAGAAATTCGTGGGCCTGGATCAACGCCAGTTGGGGCAATCCAGAGCCGTATTTTCGCCTGCGCGTCCATGCGATGGACGAATGGCGCAGGCTTGAACAGGAGGTGCCCAACCTTCGCGTCGCCTGGGTCGGCAGCCTGCTGTGGGAGCTATCGCCGGAGAAGTTACGCAGCTTCCAGGTCGGTCATGCGGCTTGGGGCTACGACGTTCGTCCGGTCGAGCGCGCCGAGGTGCGACGGATCGAGCCGCACCTCGCCGATCCCCCCGAATTCGCACTACATGCGCCTGCCGAGGGGGTCGTTGAGCCGCTTGCCGCGACCCAGGCTCTCCTGGCCGCAGCGCAGGCACTCGGTGCGGCCGTCATTGCGAACAATCCGGTCCACGCCCTCAAGCTGAGTGGTGATCGTGTTATTGGCGTCGAGACCGATGCCGGTCTCCTGGACGCGGACGAGATCGTGGTAGCGGCCGGGGTTGGAACGGCAGACTTGGTGGCCACCGCTGGGCTTACTTTACGAATAACGGCATCGCCAGCGCTGCTCGTTCGCACCCAGCCTCATGCCAAGCGGCTCAATGGCCTCGTCATGTCCCCCGCGATGCAGCTAAGGCAGACACCGGAGGGGCGATTTGTCGCCGCCGTCGATTTCAAGGATACGGGTGCTGATGGCCGAGAAGCCGCCGCTGTCGCATTCGAGACAATCAGAGGTATGATCACCTCGGTTGCGTCGCTCGTGTCGGACTCTCACGTCGTTGGTATTCGTCCGATCCCGAAGGGCGGCTTTCCCGCAGTAGGTCGCGCCGCCCGCATCGCCGGCCTTTATGTTGCGGTCATGCACTCCGGTATTACGCTCGCTCCAGCGATAGGTCGCTGTGCCGCTGAGGAGGTTCTGACCGGCCGACGCGACAGCCTGATCGAGCCCTATGGACTGGAACGCTTCCTCTAAATGCTCCTCGCCTTGACTGTCGACGAACCCTTTCTACGGTGTCACGTTGGGCTGGACCGATGCTCTCGAACGCATCGTCGCCTCCCGTGAACCGCAGAAGCTCCCGGTGGTGTTGAGCGCCGACGAGATCGTGCGGTTTTTAGAGGCGGTTCCCGGCCCGCGCAACCGGGCGGCGCTGACGACGGCCTACGCGGCGGGCCTGCGCATCGGCGAGGTCGCGCGTCTTGCAACCGGCGCCATCGACAGCCATCGGATGCTGATCCGGATCGAGCATGGCAAGGCCGGCAAGGACCGCTACGTCTTGCTGTCGCCGCAGCTGCTGCAGATCCTGCGCGCCTATTGGCGCTTGGCGCGGCCGGGCCGCTGGTTGTTTCCCGGCCGGGCGGCGGGCGAGCCGGTCAGCGTCGCGACGCTGCAAGAGCCCTGCCGGGTAGCGGGCGCGCCGGGCCGAGCTGAGCAAGCCGGTCACGGTCCACACCTTGCGGCACAGTTTCGCCACCCACCTGCTCGAAGCCGGCACCGACATCCGCATCATCCGAGTGCTGCTCGGCCATGCCCGGCTGTCGACGACCGCCCGCTATACCCAGGTCGCGACAACCT
Source organism: uncultured Alphaproteobacteria bacterium (assembly GCA_963703855.1). GTDB lineage: Bacteria > Pseudomonadota > Alphaproteobacteria > ATCC43930 > CGMCC-115725 > AP-15. Next base: position 782 of record CAVPFW010000026.1, on the reverse strand, counting down.
GATCGCCGACACGACGAGCCCGCTTGAACGCCTCAGCCTGATGGTGATGCCGCCGAACTGATCGCCCGGCATGCGGCCCGCGCTCGAGGTGGCGGACATCTTCCGCCGCCACGGTGCCGCTTATCGCGCCGATCAGGCCGACACCCTGACCTCCGGACAACGCCGGGTCATGGCGGCGATCGAGATGTGCCGGACAGCGGCACTCGGCGGCCATGTCGAGCAATGCGAGGCGTGCGGCGAGACCCGCATCGCCTACAACTCCTGCCGCAACCGGCATTGTCCAAAGTGCCAGGGTCTGGCCCGCGCGCAGTGGCTCGCCGACCGCCAGGCCGAGCTGCTGCCGGTGCCCTATTTCCACCTCGTCTTCACCATGCCGGCGCCGATCGCCGGCATCGCGCTGCAGAACAAGGCGGTCGTCTACGATATTCTGTTCCGGGCGGCAGCCGAGACGGTGCAAACCATTGCCGCCGATCCGAAGCATCTTGGGGCCGCGATCGGCATGACCGCGGTGCTGCACACCTGGGGTCAGAACCTCTTCCACCACCCGCATGTCCATTGCATCGTGCCGGGCGGCGGGCTGTCGGCCGAGGGGCGCTGGATCGCCTGCCGGCCCGGCTTCTTCTTGCCGGTCCGGGTGCTCTCCCGCCTCTATCGCCGGCTGTTCCTGGAACGCCTGCGCACAGCCTTTGATGCCGGGAGCTTGGGCTTCTTTGGAGCGCTGGCCGGGCTCGCCAAGCCAGCGGCCTTCGCCGCCCATTTGCGGCCGTTGCAAAGGGTTGAAT
>CAVPFW010000025.1:0-233034 GCA_963703855.1 uncultured Alphaproteobacteria bacterium | reverse complement strand
AAGGGCCAGTGTGCCAGCTGCCATCAGCCGCCCTTCTACACCGACAACCTGATGCACGACCTCAAGACCGAGCGCTTTTTCAAGCCGGTGATGATCAACAACATGATGGCGATCGGGGACGGACCGATCAAAACCTTCGCATTGCGCGGCGTCAAGGACAACCCGCCCTACCTGCACGACGAGCGTCTGCTGACCTTGGAGGACACGGTCGAGTTCTTCAACCTGATCCTCGGCACCAAATTGGCACCGCAGGAAAAGCAGGACCTGGTCGCGTTCATGCGCGCGCTTTAGCGCACGATCCGATCAGATCGAACCGTCCGCTCGCGTCGCCCCCGCGTAAGCGGGGGTCCAGGGGCAACCGTTCGTCGCGTGCTCTGGGTTCCCGCTTTCGCGTCGCTTTCACGGGAATGACGGTTCAATGTGATTGGAAAGCGCGCCAGCTTCTTTCGATCGGCCCGGAGGGAGGGAAGGGACTCGACGCCGTTTGACCGGGTCTCACCCCTACCCGGATGCCTCGACTACTCGCGGTCGGCGATAACGGCGATCTCGACTTTCCAGTGCGGGGCGTCGAGCCGGGCTTAGACGCAGGCGCGGCCGGGGGTGTTGCCAGGCGACACCCAAGCGTCCCAGGCCCGAACAGCGGCTCGCCGTGCTGGCCCCTGATCTCATTTGGCGCATAATCTCAGATATGGAAAATTCACGCCAATTGCAGACTGAAAACGGCGCCGCGGTCCACGTGAGGTTCACCGCGCCAGCTATGGAAATCGCACGGCATGCAGCTTAGCTTCTGTGCGCAATGATCTCTCGATGGAATAGGTGAAATCTTGGGCGCTTCAGCAATTGACGACGCGGCAGTTCAACTTGCATCAAGGTTGGAAAGTATTTTTATGCCTTATGCGATGAAGCAGCGTGCCGACGCTTTCAACGAACAGACAGGAAAACCTCTCGATGCAGCATCGGATAAAGATCGGTTGCGCTTTGCCCATTACACGTCTGCTGACGCAGCATTGAAAATAATCAACAGTAAACGTCTTTGGATGCGCAACGCCAGTTGCATGTCAGATTATCGTGAAGTGCAACACGGGTTCGATATTCTACAAAGATACTTTTCGGACAAAGATAGGGCTGCCAGATTTTCCGCCGTCCTTGACGTCTGTGCACCGGGCGTGGCTCAAGAAGCGATTAAACTGTTCGACCAATGGTGGGCGCATCCCCAAGTCGATACCCAATTCAACACTTATATCACCTCAATCTCACTACACGCCGCGCATGAAGATCAGCATGGACGGCTCTCGATGTGGCGCGCATTTTGGGGGCCAGAACACGCCACGGGTCGCGTTCGTCTTCTCCATCCCGAAATTTACGGCGGCGGGAGATGCCCTAAATCTTCTCTTTAGTCCAGTCGCATATCTGACCGAAGATCAAGTTCACGATGTAGTCGAAGAGATCATCACTAATGTTGGTGAAAACTGTGAGTTTTTGCGGTCGATCGATCGGTCTGCCATACTTGGTACGGTTTTCAGCATGTTAATTGCGGGCGTTACCTGCTTGAAGCATGAGGGTTTTCATGAGGAGGGGGAGTGGAGGGCTATTTACTCGCCAAAGCGGGCACCTTCACCATTGATGGGAATTTTCCATTGAAGTGATTGGCGGGTTACCTCAGCCGGTTTACAAAATACCCCTTGATGTGAGGGTAAGTCCTGCTCTTGCCACGCTAGATTTCGCGGCTGCCTTTGACCGCCTGATTATCGGGCCCTCTCCCTATCCATGGCCGATGTTTGAAGCCTTTGTTGAGGCCCTTTCGAAAAGCGGGATTTCAGATGCCGCTGAGCGGGTGTCCGTATCCGCAATTCCTATCCGGTCGTGAAAGGTACTCGCTGCCGCCTCCCAGCTTGAAACCTTCCCCCTGGATCTCCGCGAGCGCGGTGACAGTGAGCAAGGCTACATATGGCGGGGGCGAAGGTACCAAATCTGCTGGTCATGGCTCCCCTGTTTTCTAGATGTTGTGTTTCTGGCGGGTCCGGCTGGCCTCGTCAATGCCGGATAAGACGCAATATGTAAAACTCGGCAACACCGGTGAAATCAACCCCCCTGCCTGAAGTATTCAACCGGCGTAACCCGGTTGGTGCATGCAGCGAAACTGCCGGATGAGGTCCTTATAGGCAAGTACGCAGCGGGTGAATCTAATTCAGCTGCCCAAGATCGGCACGCTTCCCGAGCTCGGCCAGCTTGCTCGATGATCGCAGATAAAACAGAAAATAGGGGTCAACAATGGTGAAAATCTCGACCTCGGACTCTTCGTCCCACTCAATAATTCGCTGTGTTGGGAACATCGTCAGCGCAAAATTGGATATTTGCTTACATGCCTCACGATAGCTGCTTCCGACGGAAGTCATCAACACATACCTGCGAAATCCTCGCGCTTAGTTGCGCCCACGGAAAGTCTGTGCCCGGCGGATCTGCGGCCAGCGCCAATAATACACACCGATAAACATCTCCAACTGTTCCATCGACGAACCTGTGCTCTCTGCTCCGTTCCTCGGGTTTTCGGACCTTGATGCATTTCGCGAACAAGAGAACTGTGGCAGCCCATTGGGATGCTGGTGTTTAGCTTGGAATACTCCGCCGCCTCTTATCATCTACCGCGAGCGCAGTTCGTAAACTCTGTTCTTCCACGATACCTGCAGAATAGAGGAAGCCTGTAAACAAATCGGTTGCAACCCAATTGTGGATGGTGGGGCACGCTTCTGGCGGCAAAGTCCAGGTCGATTTCTGGGACGTTATCTCTGACGCTAAGCGCCGGAAGCCGGAGTTGGCGCTATACGAGCGAGCTCTTCTTTGCTCCAAATCGACGTATCAATGGTTGGCTGAGTTGGCCCGCGAAGCTCAAGGTTGCTCCGTGACGACGTCTATCAACCCTATGAGGTAAATAAGCAACATATTCGCATATGACGTTGAGCCGCGGCCTTGATCTGCTCGCGACTTCTGACTGGACATCGCGCGACATATAGTGAAAAGTCATCAACGAATATCACAATATCGCTATCTGCTATTTCCTTTACCACCCCTGTATTAACCTAATCCATAAGCACGACTTTTTTACTCCGTGCTCGTTGTCGCAGAATAATGCTCGTAACCGGCCTCGCCAGAAGCTTCTACTATCAAGGGGACCTTATCCGTAATTCCGCCCTTACCAATACTTTATCGCCTTCGCTCTCTTGCACTTGCGTGGCTGCTGTCGCCGGCACCTCGAACCAATCAAAGACTGGAATTTCCCAAGCCCATCCCGGGCCTTTTATTAGCGCGCCGGGACATATGGATAATGTTGTCAGTGCCAATGTCTTGTTCAACGAGAACGGTCTTACCAGACTTGGACGGTCCAGAGACCGATACAACGAGTTTGGGCGTGGCTGACGCATTGCGAAGACGCTCTTCGAGGTCATCTCCGCCTCTCTTAATATAGGTATATGTTGGAAAGTCGTTGGGGGTGAATACGCTTGCTGCCCTCAGCGCCACCTGAACACCTCCACCAATTCGCCCAGATTATTCCCGCATGCGGAACTCGCGATTGTGTGCCCGTTCCTATCTCCCTCGCGCTTATGTGGGTGTGTGCTCGCCGCTTGTGCAAGCCGGTCGGTTCCTCCGTCTGAGCCGCATTAGATGCACTTGCCGACGGGGCGATAGCGTTTCCCTTGGGGATTTCTCCCTGCCGGCTGGCCCACCCCGTCAGCCTCGAAATCGTCGCCTGACTGACATTGTAGCTGCGGGCGACGCTGCGCTGCGTCTCGCCGGCGGCGAGGCGTGCGCGGGCCTCCTCTGCTGGTGCGGGGTGAGCGTCGGCTTGCGGCCGAATTTGACTCCCTTGGCTTTGGCGTCGGCCCGGCCCCGCGCTGTGCGCTCAGGATGCGACGGCGTTCGAGCTTCGCCGCGACGCCAAGCATGGCGAGGACAAGCTCGGCGAAATCGGACGTGGTATCGACAACCGGCTCGGCAATTGAACGCAAGCCCGCGCCGGCGCGCTGTATGTCGCGGGCGATCACCAGAAGATCGGTTGTGTCGCGCGAGAGGCGATCAACGGCCGGGGTGATGACAACTCGCCGGGGGCGAGGGCCTTCATCAGCTTTTGAAGCTGCGGCCGCTCGGCGGTCGTGCCGGTGATTTTCTCGCGGAACACCTTTTCGCATCCGGCCGCCTTCAACTGGCGCACCTGTCCGGTTTCTTCCTGGGCGGCGGTCGAGACGCGGGCATAGCCGTAAATCATGCTTTTCATTCTGCATCAGAAATCTGCATCGAAAAAGCGCAATTTTATCAAGGGCGCGGCGATGATGCAGATATCTTGAATTCCGCACTCACCGGCCTCTGACCGAACAGCCCGGTCTAGCTATGATATGAACGCTGATTTGCTAAGCGGTGTCCGCCGGCAGGCGATATCCCTACAATGGAGCGCGAAGGCATGTGCACACTGAAGGATTGGGCCGCGCTGATGAGTGCGGTGCTCTGGCCCCTACTTGTAGGCTTCGCACTAATCAAGATTGATCTAGCAAGTTGGGCAAAAGGAATAACTGCCTTAGAGGCATGGGGTGGCAAGCTAACTAGGGACGCGCGGTTGGGGGAAGTGACAAAGGCCACAGCGACCGCGATATCGAGCACCGCGACCGATTTCGACCGCATTGCCCCGCTTCTAGATTGGAGCAAAGTAGCTGCCGAGGTTAGGAAATGGGCGGCACGAAATGATGCTCCCAACCCGGCCGACATGGGACCAGAAAATTTTAAGCGTTTCCTTTTCGATGTCGGTCTACCGGGGGGTCAGCAAACTGAGCTCAGATGGCAAGGAGCGAGTCCAAACCGATCACTTGTCTACCAGTGATCGCTACGAATCGCCTCCGGTGCATATTTCTTGAATTCTGCACGGGCACGATGGGTGGATCGCCCATGTTGCCCAGCTCTGGGGGCGAATTAAAGCGCAAGAACCGGATATCAGCGCCTGCGGCCCGCAGCGTACAGACGCATTCGTCGGAAGGCGTATCACGCCTTCACTCACCGGAGTTCGGCCGATGATATCTCTACTTTCGCCTCTTCATTCCATTGCCGCGCGGCGGGGCGATGGGTTGCGTCCCGAGCTCGCCGCCCTGCTGAAAGACCAGGAATCAAACAGCAAGGATCGGATATCTACGTCTCCGGCCTGCGAGCTAGAGATGGCTCGTCAAAAGGTGGGCACACCTTCATTCACAGAGCCAAGAGGGCCGAAGATGTCACGCGAACAACAAAACAAGGCCCTTGTGGGCCGCTGGTTCGAAGGGTTTTGGGGCAATCCGTGGAACCCCAACGTCATTGATGAACTCGCCGCGCCCGACGTGCTGCTTCAGTATTCGCTGCATGCGCCGCGTCGTGGTCGCGAGGACGTTCGGAACTTCATGATGGATTTCCGCGCGGCTTTCCCTGATCTCAAATTTTGGGGCGCGGCCGATCTCATTGCCGAGGGCGATTTTGTCGTCGGCCGTTGGGAGGGTGGCGGTACGCACACCGGCCCTGCGTTTAACGATTTCCTCGTAGGCTCGCTGCCCGCAGCTTCGGGCCGCAAGATGCGTTTTACCGGTACTACGGTGCTTCGTGTCGAGAATGGCAAGATTGCCGAGGAAATCGAACTCGACGATGGCGTCACTGCGCTCCAGCAACTGGGAATCTTAAAAGCGGCTGCCTGACCATTATACGGATTGAGCCGAGATCATCCCGGCTCAATCCGCCTACCCCTCCCGCATAAGCAATCTGGAAATCGGCGCGCGACCGCCTCCGTCGCATAAACCACATTATGACAAATTTTTTGAAGTACTCGCAAAGTCACTGGTATTATCCCCTCAGTCGTCTGCGCCCGTGCGTCGGTTTTGATTTAGTCTTGCGGCGCGCCGGGTCGGGGCTGATACCTGCCGCTCGTGCAATTACTTCGCCGGCCCCGGCCGGGCCCCTCTACTCGCGGGCGGCGATGACGGCGATCTCGACTTTCCAATGCGGGGCGGCGAGGCGGGCTTCGACGCAGGCCCGGCCGGGGGTGTTGCCGGGCGAGACCCAGGCGTCCCAGACCGCGTTCATGTCGTTGAAATGGCGCATGTCGGAAAGCCAGATCGTTGCCGACAGCAGCTTCGAGTTGTCGGTGCCGGCGGCGGCGAGCAATTCGTCGATCTTGCGCAGGACTTCCTCGGTCTGCTGGCGCACATCGGCGGCGGGCGTGTCGGCGACCTGCCCGGCGAGGTAGACGGTCGGCCCGTAGGCCACGGCCTGGCTCATCCGCGCCCCGACCTTGTGCCGCTCGATCGTCATTAATCGCTCCTCTACCGCGTTCAGATGTGGATCGCCCGGCCGTCGACGGCGAGGGCGGCTTCCTTGATCGCCTCGCTCAGGGTCGGATGGGCGTGGCAGGTGCGCGCGATGTCCTCGGCCGAGGCGCCGAACTCGATCGCCAGCGTCGCCTCCGCGATCATCGTGCCGGCGTCGGGGCCGATGATGTGGACGCCGAGGACCCGGTCGGTCGTGCTGTCGGCGAGGATCTTGACGAACCCCTCGGTGTCGCCGTTGGTCCGCGCCCGCGGGTTGGCGGTGAATGGGAACTTGCCGGCGCGGTAAGCGGTCCCGGCCGCTTTCAGCTCTTCTTCGGTCCTGCCGACCGAGGCGGCCTCGGGCCAGGTGTAGACCACCGCCGGGATCGCGTCGTAATCGATCTGCGGCTGTTGCCCGGCGAGAATTTCGGCGAGCGCGATCCCTTCCTCCTCGGCCTTGTGCGCCAGCATCGGCCCGCGGATCGCATCGCCGATCGCATAAATGCCGGGGACGTTGGTGGCGAAGCCGTGGTCGACGACGACCCGGCCCTGCGCGTCGCGCTCGACGCCGGCCGCTTCGAGCCCCAACCCCTGCGTATATGGGCGGCGGCCGACCGCCACCAGCACCGCATCCGCCGCAAGACTTTGCCGTTCGGCGCCGTCGAGCTCCAATATCACCCCGTCCGGCGAATTGCCGATTCCGGCCACCCGGGTGCCGAGCTTGAATTCGATCCCGGAGCGGGCCAGCACGCGCTGCAATGCGGTTCCGAGCTCGCGGTCCATGCTGGGGACAATCCGGTCGAGGAGCTCGACCACCGTGACCTTGGCCCCGAGCCGCTGCCACACCGAGCCCAATTCGAGCCCGATATAGCCGCCGCCGATGACGACGAGCCGGTCCGGCACATGGTCGAGCGCCAGGGCCCCGGTCGAGGACAGGATATGCCGCTCGTCGATGTCGATGCCGGGCAGCGGGGTGGCTTCTGAGCCGGTGGCGATGATGATCGAAGCGGTCTCGACCTCCTGCACGGCGCCGTCCGCGGCGGCGACCGCGACCCGCCCCGGCGCGGCGATGCGGCCGGTGCCCTTGAGCCAGTCGATCTTGTTCTTGCGGAACAGGAACTCGACGCCGCGGGTCAGGGTGGACACGACCTTGTCCTTGCGCGTCATCATCGCGGCGAGGTCGAGCGCAACCTCGCCGACCCGGACCCCGTGCTCGGCGAGCCCGTGCCGGGCCTCGGCAAATCTTTCGGAGGATTGCAGCAATGCCTTCGACGGGATGCAGCCGATGTTGAGGCAGGTCCCGCCGAGGCTGCCGCGCGCCTCGACGCAGGCCGTCCGGAGCCCGAGCTGAGCCGCCCGGATCGCCGCGACATAGCCGCCCGGTCCGGCTCCGATCACGACGACGTCGCAGCGCTCGGGCATGGCGCCGGCGGCCTAGACCCGATCGTCGCGGACGCGCCCGAGGTCGGGGGCTTCGCGGAATGTCGGAACGGGGTGCTGCATCAGCCTAAAAAGCACGTTGCGCCGGACGCCGGCCAGGTCGAGCAGTGGCGACGGTTGCCGTCGCTCGCCCCGGGTTCGCGGCCGGCAACGCGCTGCCGCCGGGCTCTTCGAGCATCGACCCCGAGGAGGAAAATCGTGCCGATCGCTCGCCCAGGTCGCGGGGTCGGGCGCGCCGGTGAACCGGCGCGCCGTCACCACTGCCCGCACGCGCGGGCGGGCCGGGCGAGGCCCCGGCTAGCGCACCGGCGAGAACGCCGCCGGGATCAGCAGCTTGTTTTCCTGGCGGACCGGCCGCACCCCGGCCTGCGGCGGCCACGCACCGCCGGGCTTGCGGGATTCCTCACGGATTCGGGCGCGCTCGCCCAGATCCTTGTACACCCAGGTGTGGACGAACTTGTTGAGCCCGCCGAGCTCGCTCGTCCAGCAGGCCGCCAGGGGGAGAGCTTCTCGCGATCAGGAACGGCCTTGGCCCACGCCTCCAGCACCTTGGGGATGTCGCCCGGGGCGTAGGTGTAGGTGCGCATCTCATAGACGTTCCCGGTGCCGTAATCCCGGCTGCCGAGCGCGCGCATGAACGGCGCCGGGTTCATGATCTCGGCTTCCTGCGCGACGATCAGGTCGCCGCCGCCGGGCAGCGCATTCCGCTCGGCGTCTTGCGCCATCGCCGCACGCACCGCCGTGCGATGGCGCAGATCGTCGTAGGGATAGACGTGGACGACCTGGTTGAGCGGACCGAACTCGGTGTGCCAGAACGCCCCCAATTTGGAGTGCTTCTCGCGCAAGGGCAGCCGCTTGGCATAGCGCTCCTCGAATTCGGCCACGGTCCCGGGGCGCAGGGTATAGGTGCGGACTTCATAGATCATCGATACATCCTCCAGGTGAGGGGTGGGCGAGGTAATATGCCGGGGAAACGACAGCGCATTCTACGACGAGAGAGAGCGGATAGCCGAGCCGCCGGCGAGCCGCTTTGACGAGCCGGCACGGTACCGGCACAGCGTCGTCGCGCCGGCTCTCGAGCACCCGGCCGGGCCGGCCCGCGCTGATCCTATGCCCACGCGGGCATAATGGCGGCGTCGCGCGCTGTACAGCCTCGATCCGGCGAGCGCCAACAACGCTCACCGGACCCGGCTCGCCGTTATTTGGCCTCTTCTTCCGCGACCGGCGTCAGCTCGTAACGCTGCATCCCGAAGCTGATCGCTTCATTCCAGCCGCGACTGCGGATATCGAGCTGAACCTCGTCGGGACCGAGGTATTTCAAGTTTTGGGCGTCGCCCATCACGGTCATCCGGCTCGCCTCGGGATCCTCGGACTTCCCCATCGGGACCGGTGGAAAATTCGCGTCTCTGAGGGCCTTCGCCGTTGCCTGCTCATCATCCACATAAAATCCGATGTGGTGGATCCCGCGGATGTCGGAGCTTTGTCCCGGCCCCAGCCGGGGAACTCCGGGCTCGCCATATTTTAGAATAGCGAAATATATGTAGCCGTCGCTGAGCCAAACCCCTTTTTCGCCGGTATCCCCGGGTCGGCGATACAGCTCGGTCAAGCCGAAATGCTGCTTGTAGAATTCTGCGGTCTTTGCGGGATCGTCAGTCGCCAGTGCGATATGCCTGATGCGAGCCATCCGAGACCTCCCTAATTGCCTGCAGTTGCCGAAAGCGCAGATGTCGTTGTGTAATCCTTCTCGCGGGCGCCCGTCAAGCGATCACCTCGAATTCGGCGGCGGGTGGGTAGGGCGGTGGTCATCCACTTTGATCATCGATTTCGGGACGGCCGTTGGTGCGTGCACGTTCAAGTCGATCGGCAACTTGCGATAGAGCGGCATCCGCAGCCGATACGCCGCTGCAAATAACAGCGACAACAGCGAAGTGTTGATGCGACCGAGGCCGGGACTTCGACCGCCGCCTCGACCTGTTGCAGCGGAGCTCGCCGGCGCGATCCCGACGCGCGGCGCCGCGGCCGGGTCGAGCCCGGCCGCGTCTCGTCGTCAAATGTTTCCGGTAGAGCGCGCGCCTGTCCGGAACGGGTCCGGGCAGGCGCGCCGGTCGGCAGCTTACGCGTGAGCGCCCTGGTAGAGCGCGCCGCGGACGATCTGGCCGGGCAATGCGTCGGTCAGTTCGCCCTTGTCGAGCAACACGCTGCCGTTGACCACGACATAATCGATGCCGACCGCGTCGCGCTTGACCTGAACACCGCCCGCTGGAAGGTTCGCGACCGGCTCGCGCGGCTTGGACGCGATCGTGTCGGGATCGAAGATCGTGATGTCGGCGACCTTGCCGGCGGCGATGAAGCCGCGATCGGTAATGTCGTGCATCAGCGCGGTCTTGCCGGTCAGCCGATAGACCGCCTCTTCGAGGGTCATCACCTGCTGTTCGCGCACCCAGTGGCCCAGCAGATTCGTGCTGGTTTCGTGCCGGTCGGCGGTATGCGGCCGGCCGCCGCCGTCGCTGGTGCCGATCACGGTATATTGCGAGCCAAGGATGTGCTTCTGCGTCTTCGGATCGCCGTTGCGGTCGATCGCCTGGAAGCAGGTGTTCAGGTCTTCGTCGAGCGACAGATCGAGGAAGGCGTCCATGATCCCCTTGTTCTGCTCTTTCGCGATCTGCGCGACGCTCTTGCCCTCGAGATGCCGGTTCTGCCCCTTCGTCGTCATGAACACCTCGACGAGATCCCAGCGCCGGTTGAAGAAGCCGCGCGCGCGGCCGCGTCGGTCGGTCATCCCGCCTTGCTGCTCAACCGTCCCTTCGACCGCTTCCGCCGACAGCGCCTGACGCAGTGCGGGATCGCGGAATGCCCGCATGCGCTCCTGATAGGGCAAGGCCATGACCTTGTCCCAGGTCGGCATGCCGCGGAAGATGCCTTCGGGATGAGTGATGTCCTCATCCTGCGGCACATTGAGGCCGCGCTGCAGATCAAAAATCGCGCCGGCCACGGTCGACAGGCACGAGCCGTAGCAGCGCGCGCCGCTCTTGAACCCGTCCTCGAGCCAGCGCAGATGCTCGACCCACTCGTCGGGATTGGCGATCGGATCCGACATTAAGTTGTAGATCGATGGACGGCCGGTACGCGCCGCCAGCTGGCGGGCGACCTCGCGGGTTTGTTTGGTGCCGCCCGGCGCGCCGCCGGCGACCTGGAACACGCCGGTGCCGAGTTCGCCGAGCACGCTGGCCAGCGCCCAGCGCTCCTCGTCGTTGCCGACGCCGGCCGGATCGCCGCGATCCTTCGGCGCGGTCGAGAAGCCGAGCGCGCCGTCATGCATCGCCTCGCGGATCAACCGCTGCATCGACGCCATTTCCTCGGGGGTTGCCTGCCGCTCGGAGGCCGCCTCGCCCATCACATAGCGGCGGATGCCCGAATGGCCGACCAAGGTGCCGACGTTGATGCCGCGCTTCTTGCCGAGCGCATCGAGATAGTCGCCGACCGATTCCCAGGTCACGTCGACCCCGGCCTTCAGCACCGGTAGCGGAATCTGTTCCGCGTCGGAGAAGAATTCGAGATACCACTCGCTGTCGCCGGGCCGGACCGGGGCGATGACCTGCCCGCACTGGCCGACGATGACGGTGGTGTTGCCGTTGTGCACCCACGAGCCGCAATAGGGATCCCACACGGCCTGCGGGTCGAAATGGGTGTGGTGGTCGATAAAGCCCGGCGCGACGACGCGGCCCGCGGCGTCGATCGTGCGCTTGGCGGCGGCGCCCGCGTATTTTCCGACGCCGACGATCTTGCCGTCCTGCACCGCCACATCCGCTGCGAATGCCGGCTCGCCCGAACCGTCCACGACGCGCCCGTTTTTGATCAAGAGATCATACGCCATAATTTTTTCTCCTCGTTGCCCCGCTCCGACCCGAGCCCTGGGGCCGTCGCGGCGGGCCGGTTCCCACCGGGGTTCGCGACCCGCCATCACCCTTCGAAAGGTGCGAGCCGCATGCTACGCTTCGCCGCAAGCTCCAGCAACATCTTCGATTAAATTAAACCATTCTACACCGATCCGGCGTCAATCCCGCCGAGGCGCGAATCCAAAGCCAATGCAGGTCTCGGTTTCACCATGGACCCGCGCTTGCGCGGGGCCGACGAATAATGCCGGGCCGGCTTGGCCTCGGCTAGACGATCATGAGGGAGGTGCATTTATACTATGATCCACGTTCATCTTGACTTGCTGGTCGCACCCGACCGCCTCCGGGAGGCTCTCCATTCGCCCGCCCACTGCTCGCGCCGCCGTTTCCTTTTGTCGCTCACCGATGCCGGGAATTCATGATACCGATCCGACAAGGCGGCACCGCTGCGGCGCTCGCCATCATAGCCGCCGGCACCCCGCTCGGGCGAGCGGGGCGGCGGCGAACCAGGTGATCGAGATGCCAGACGAACTGCAATACACCGACACCAAGCTCGGCGACGGCGCGACCGCGACGGCGGGCTGCAAGGTCTCCGTCCATTACACCGGGTGGCTGTCCGAAGACGGCGCCAAGGGCGGCAAGTTCGACAGCTCGCGCGACCGCAGCCGGCCCTTCGATTTCACCCTCGGAGCGCAGCAGGTCATCGCCGGCTGGGACCAAGGGGTCGCCGGCATGAAGGTCGGCGGCCAGCGCACCCTGACCATCCCGCCCGAGCTCGGCTATGGCGCGCGCGGCGCCGGCGGCGTGATCCCGCCCAACGCCACCCTGATCTTCGATGTCGAGCTCCTGAACGTGCAGTAGCGCGGACCGTGCGGGCGATGCGCCGGCGCGACCCGGGCGAGACCGCCCAGATCGGCATGCGATGATTTCCCTTTCCGTCCTCGACGACGCCGCGGCGCTGGTGCGCGCCGTCGTCCCGCCGACCCCGCAGCATTGCTGGCCGTTGCTGTCGCGGCGGATCGGGGCCGAGCTGTGGGTCAAGCACGAGAACCACACCCCGATCGGCGCGTTCAAGCTGCGCGGCGGGCTCGTCTATCTCGACGATCTCCGGCGCACCCAGCCGCAGATCCGCGGGGTGGTCACGGCGACCCGCGGCAATCACGGGCAGAGCATCGCCTTCGCCGCCGCCCGGCTCGGCCTCGCGGCGACGATCGTCGTCCCGCACGGCAACATGGTCGAGAAGAACCGGGCGATGGCGGCGTTCGGCGCCCGGCTGGTCGAGGAGGGTCATGATTTCCAGGCCGCCTATGAGCACGCCGTCGCGCTGGCCGAGCGCGAAAAGCTGCATCTCGTGCGTTCGTACCACCCGCTCCTGGTGCGCGGGGTGGCGAGCTACGCGCTCGAGCTGTTCCGCGCCGTCCCCGATCTCGATGTCGTCTACGTGCCGATCGGCCTCGGCAGCGGGATCTCCGCAGTGATCGCGGCGCGCGAGGCATTGGCGCTGAAGACCGAGATCGTCGGCGTCGTCGCCGCCAATGCGCCCGCCTACGCGCTGTCCTTTGCCGCCGGCCGCCCGATCGCCACCAATTCGGCCGACACGATCGCCGACGGGCTCGCGGTGCGGGTGCCCGACCCGGCGGCGCTCGAGGTCATTTGTCGGGGCACGGCGCGCATCGCGACCGTGTCCGAGGCCGAGATCCGCCGCGCGATGCGCATCCTCTTCACCGACACGCACAATCTCGCCGAGGGCGCCGGCGCAGCCGCACTCGCCGCCGCACTGCAGGAACGCGACCGGCTGCGCGGCAAGCGGGTTGCGGTGATCCAGACCGGCGGCAACATCGACCGCGCCCTTTTCGCGCAAGTGCTGGCCGAAGCGGACGCGGCCTGACCGCCCTGGAAAGCCGTTGTTGGCCGCGCTAAGTTGAGTTCATGGAGCCTGCTTACAAATTGCTGACCGTCGAGGAGTTCCTCGATGCCTGCCCGAACGACCAGCGCCACTACCAGCTGTTCGACGGCGTCATGGTCGCGATGGCGCCGCCCGCGATCGCGCATCAGGTAATTGCCGGCAGGCTTTCGGGCGAGATCTATGCGTCCCTTCGTTCCACCCGTCCGGAGTGCTTTGTACGTCCTCAGGCGGGGATCGCTCCTTTGGGTATCCGAGGCCGCGATCATTTCGAAACCGATCTAACCGTCAGCTGCGCACCGCTGGACCGCGATTTCCGCGGGATGGTTTCTGAGCCGCTGCTGATCGTCGAGGTGCTGTCGCCGTCGACCGATCGCGACGATGTTTTCGTCAAGCTGCCCGCCTATCAGCGGATCGCGAGCTTGCAGGAGATCCTCTACGTCGAGACCGAGCGGGTCGGTGCCACGGTCTACCGCCGCGCCGGGGACAATTGGGCCACGATCGCGGTCGGCGAACGGGATCGGCTCCGGCTCGACACAATCGGGCTCGATATCCCGCTTGCCGATCTGTATCGCGGGGTTCCCGGCCTGCTGCCCTAGTCGGCGATTCTCGTGCGGCTCCTCTGCGGCGGTGATGGCGGCCGCTTTAGCGGCGCGCCAGTACCTCGTCGCGCCGATGGCCGGCAGCGGTTGCTGCCACCGCTGCGATAAAGGCGCCGACCAACATCGAGAAGGCGGTGAAGAACGACAGGTAGGATGCGGCCTTGCGCGCCTTGTCGGCGGCCTGGCGGGCCTTGACCTCGGCCGCCTTCGCCTGGGCGATCACTTCGTCGACCCGTTTGGCGGCGTCGGGCTGGCCGAGCCCGGTGCGGGCGGAGACGAGCTGGGCAAGATAGGTTCTGTCGGCGGCCGGGAAGTCGCCTGCGCTCAAATCGTGGGTGATGATCCGGGTGGCTTCGGCGCGCGCCAACTGCGGATTGGGGTTGGCATCGGGATGATCGGAGCGGAACAGGGTGTCCGCCAGATACGCGGTCGGGTTCAGCGCCGACGCGCCCGGCTGTGCCGCAGCGGTCCCGGCAGTCTCCTGCGCCGGTGTCGCGGCAACCGCGCCGGCTTCTCGGGCGGCGCCGCCGACCAGCGAGGAGGCCGCCGAAGCCAGCACCGCCGCGGTAATGACCGATGCCACCGCCCACGCCAGAAAGCCGTGCGCGGTGTCGCGGAAATAAACTTCGTCGCTGTGCACCGAAACCCATTTGGTGCGCAGCCGGCCGGTCAGGTAGCCGCCGAACGCGGCCGACAGCCACTGCACGACGATCAGCCAGATCGCCGCCACGACGCCGAACGTCGTCGCCGACGGCCCCGAATTCGACCACGGCGAGAGCGAGGCGAAGCCCACGCCGGCGCCGAGGGCGAGAAGGATCAGGCTGATCGCCGCGATCGCAAACGCGCCGCCGATGATCGCCGCCCATGATATTGCCGAGACGGAGCTCTCCCCCGGCACCACGCCGGTGGCGACGAGCCGCTCGTCACCGACCCGAACAGACGAAGTTTCCATGGCAAGTCTCCCCGGACCGGCTAATGCCACAACAGCAGCAGAATGATGATGATCGGCAGCGGTATGCCGAGCAGCCACAACAGAATAGCACCCATGGTTGCGTCCTCCACGACCTAGCCGGCCGTAAAACGACAGCAAAGGAGGCAGCGTTCCGGGCGGCTGCCTATAAATTCGGCAGAGGAGCCCTGCGCGACGGTCGCGGCTTGCTCGCCTCTCCGCAAGCAAGGGGGCGCGGGTGGATCCCTGAGGCTGGGCACTCATTGCCGTGAGAGCAGGATCCAGGCCGTGGGTCCTTCGAGACGGCCATTTTGCGGCCTCCTCAGGATGACAAACATTCTTAGTGCTATCAAATGCTTACGTCATCCTGACGAGCCCTCCGACGCAGACGGAGCGCGTCTCGAAGCACGCACGCTGTCGATGCAACGGGATTTTTGCTCGGCCTCCCTGCGGATCACACCCAAAACTCTGTCACGCCGGGCGCAGGCCTATGGCGGGTTCAAGTCCGGGCAGTTCGCCGCGCCGTTACCTCGATTTCGATCTTCATGCGCGGGTCGACGAGGCCGCAGATCAGCGCCGTCGCGGCCGGGCGGATCGCGCCGAAAATCTCGCCCAGCACCGGCGCGACCGCCCGCCAATCGGCCGCATCGGGGAGGTAGTAATGGGCCCGCACGACATCGGCGAGGCTGGCGCCGGCCTCGGCCAATGCTGCTTCGATATTGCGCAACGCCTGACGCGCCTGCGCCGCCGGGTCGTCGGCGATCGTCATCTGGGCGTAGTCGAACCCGGTGGTGCCGGCGACAAACACCCATTCGCCGTCGACCACCGCCCGGCTGTACCCGGCCGCTGCCTCGAACGGCGAACCGGAGGAGATCAGCCGGCGCATGTCACGCCGTCTCGGCGAAGATTTCGCGGCCGATCAGCATGCGGCGGATCTCCGAGGTGCCGGCGCCGATCTCGTAGAGCTTGGCGTCGCGCAACAAGCGGCCAGTCGGGAAATCGTTGATGTAGCCGTTGCCGCCCAAAATCTGCACCGCGTCGAGCGCCATCGCAGTCGCCTTCTCGGCGGCGTAGAGGATCGCGCCGGCGGCGTCCTTGCGGGTCGTCCGGCCGCGATCGCACGCCCGCGCCACCATGTAGACATAGGATTTGCAGGCATTCATCGCGGTGTACATGTCGGCGACCTTGGCCTGGATCAGCTGGAACTCGCCGATCGGCTGGCCGAACTGCCGGCGGTCGTGGATGTAGGGGATCACCACATCGAGACAGGCCTGCATGATGCCGAGCGGGCCCGCGGCGAGAATGGCGCGCTCGTAGTCGAGCCCGCTCATCAGCACATGCACGCCTTCGTCGACCCCACCCAGCACGTTGTCCTCGGGCACCGCGCAATCCTCGAACACGAGTTCCGAGGTTGGCGACCCGCGCATGCCCAGCTTGTCGAGCTTCTGCGCCGGGCGAAACCCCTTGAACCCGCTCTCGATCAGAAAGGCGGTGATGCCGTGCGCCCCGGCATCGGGCCGGGTCTTGGCGTAGACGACGAGCGTGCTCGCGGCGTGGCCGTTGGTGATCCACAGCTTGGTGCCGTTCAGGATATAGCGGTCGCCCTGCTTATCGGCGCGCAGCCGCATCGAGACGACATCGGAGCCGGCGCCCGGCTCGCTCATCGCCAAGGCGCCGACATGCTCACCCGAGATCAGCTTCGGCAGATATCTGCGCTTTTGGGCCTCATTGCCGTTGCGGCGGATCTGGTTGACGCAGAGGTTCGAATGCGCGCCGTAGCTGAGGCCAACCGAGGCCGACGCGCGGCTCACCTCCTCCATCGCGACGCAATGCGCGAGATAGCCCATCCCGGCGCCGCCATATTCCTCCTCGACCGTAATCCCGTGCAGCCCGAGCGCGCCCATGTCGGGCCACAGCTCGACCGGAAAGCGGTCGGTGCGGTCGATCTCGGCGGCGAGCGGGGCCACCCGGTCTTCGGCGAAATCGCGCACCGTCGCGCGCAGCATGTCGATCTCCGGGCCGAGATCGAAATCGAGGGAGGCGAGCCGGGTGTTCTGCATCGGTCGAACGCCGAGAGTTTCACTAAGGGAACGGTCCACCTCTATACGCCTGTGGCCGATCCAAGAGCCATCGCGGCCATTGCAGAACGCGCGAGGAACCATATTTCCCGGTCATGCGCATCGCCCAGACCCGACTGACCATCGACACCGAACCGCGCGAGATCAAGGAGATCACCGGCGAGATTACGGATTGGGTCGAAAGCCAACGCACAGCTGTCGGGCTGCTCACGATCTACATCCCGCATACTTCGGCCTCCTTGCTGATCCAGGAGAATGCGTCGCCCGACGTCATGCGGGATCTCGACGCCTTCCTGCGCCGGATCGTGCCCGAGGACATGGCCCTCTACCATCACAACGACGAGGGGCCGGACGACATGCCGGCCCATATCAAGAGCATGTTGACCCAGGTGCAGCTGACGATCCCGGTCGCCGCCGGGCGGATGCAGCTCGGCACCTGGCAGGGGATCTTTCTGTTCGAGCACCGCGCCTCGCCGCACCAGCGCTCGCTGATCCTGACTCTGGTCGGCGAGGACAGTGCGGCTCGCGGCTGATTAAAGGCGGCTCTCGTACAGTGCCGGCATGTAGCTGCGTTCCCGCTGTCACCATCGCCATCCCGGCGCAGGCCGGGACCCACTGATCAGATTGCGAGCGGCGGAAAAATGGGTCCGGGCCTTTGCCGGGATTAAGGGGGGTTCGAACCTACAGGGGACCGAGTATGGTAGCGGACAGCCCGGATGGAACCGACACGGAAAAGCATTTGGTAGTTGCATACATGGGCGTAACAATGGAGTTCGGCGGGTCTGTTGTCTCTGATACATCCGTTTCAAATTGAGCATCTTGCAATAGTCCAGTCAGACGTTCGGACTCAAATCGAGTGGTTGGACGATTTCTCTGAGATATTACTGAAACTTAGACCCCATCTTCAGAATCAAGTGTTGCTCGACAAGGTCGCAAGGTCGAGGCGATAGTTGCTGAAATGCGGGCCGATCGAGCTGGCCCTGAGCCTCAGCGGGATACGTTCCGCGCTTTATGTACACGAGCGGCTCCAGTGTTACGAACGCTAACGCGATATGTTGCAAACTTTACAATCGCTCTGGCGGAGCAGGAAGCTAGAGATAAGTTGTTGGAACTGATGAGTTCATTCTACGCTAAGGCCTAAAGCGGGGTGGCGAGCAGGGTCGGCACCGCGAAAGTGTCGAGCAGCACCAGCTTGTCGCGGATCTTCAGCCCGCCGCTCCCCGGCTCGAGCCGGTCGCGGTAGAGCCCGGTCGCAAACAGCCGCGTCGCCCCCTCCTGGTCGGTCTGGAACACGGCAAACGGCGCCTCGACCATCAGCCCCCCGACATCGGTTTCAATCACGCGCGGCAGGCCGATCAGGTGGCGGTCGGTGTGGATGTTGTACTTGTTGGCCTCGCGCAAGGCGCGGATGCGGTCTTCGAGCATCGCCCGGCTGTCGCAGAAGATCAGCGCCGCCGGCAGGCCGCGGTCGTAATTCTCGCGCGGGACGACGCTGTACCGGCATTCTTCGGCGAAGAGGCCGAGCCACTCGTCGTATTTCGCCAGGTCGAGCAAGGCGCCATACTCGGCGAGGAGATCGTGAATGGCGGCGCGGTCGGGCTTCACCGCACGGCACCCGCGGGCTCGATCCCCAAGAGCTCGGCGTAATACGACCAGAAGCCGCGCAACGGCACGTCGGTGACCCGGTAGTCGCGGTCGGAAATGACGCCGCCGCCGCCCAGCTCGATGATTGTCGCGCCCTCGGGATCGGGTTTCGAGGCGCGGTGGGCGATCTCGATCGCCTCGCCATCCTCCATCGAGACGAGACCCGCCGGGCCGACCAGATTGGCCTGGCGCAGGCGGTGCAGGGTCATCTCCGGCGGGTCGTCCGCGTAGCCGATCATCGTCTGGAGCACCTCGAACTCGTCGACCCCGCGCGGCCGGATCTGGCGGATCGCCAGGCTATTGCTGATCTGCACGAAGACGGCCGAGGGAAACACCGAGGTCACGGCGAGGTTGAGGTTGTCGTCGCGCTCCCGGCGGAATTGGACCAGCGCCGGCTCCTTCAGCGACAGAAAGTCGTTGCGCACCCCGGCGCCGGCATAAGCCTGATGCGCGACCTCGTCGGTGTCGCTGTCGGCCTCGGCCCAGGTGATGTTGTGGCGGTGGCGCGCATCCATCGTGACCCCGCCGATTTGGGTCGAGCGGTCGAGGCCGAAGGTCACCAGAAACTCGTGCAGCAGGCTCGCGTGATAATTGTCACGGGTGTTCTCGGCATAAAGCTTCCAGTTCGCCCGGATGCGCTGGCGGTTGTAGCCCAGCACCTGCACCGGCCGGTCGAGCAGGCGCTGGAGCTGGGCGACGACCGGAGCGCCGAGATAGTCCGCGAGCGGCTCGGCATCCGCGGCGAGGGTGCCGAAGATCGCCCCGCAGACCGTGTCGACCCGCAACGGGTGCAGGCCGTGCAAGCCCATGTCGAAACCGGCGTCGAGCCCGCCCTTGCCCCTGATCCCGCGGCGGAACGGGATCGCGGTCAAGCCGCCGTCGAGCCCGTAGCACCATTGGTGATAAATGCAGATGTGCTCGCGCGCGTTGCCCGAAAGCTCGCGACGCACCAGCGCCCCGCGATGGGCGCAGCGGTTGACGAAGGCCCGGATCGCACCGGTCTCGTCGCGGTTGACGACGACCGGGGTCTCGCCGACCGAGGTCGCGCGGAAATCGCCGCGGCTCGGGATCTCGGCTTCGAGCCCGAGAAAGCTCCAGACCGGCCCGCGGAAGATCCGCTCCAGCTCGCGCTGGTAGATGTCGGGATCGTGATAGAGGCGGTAGGGCACCCGGCTGTAGTCGAGCGCCGGCCAGATCGCAGCGGTCACCATCATCCTCGCAGCCCGCGCTGGGGAATCGAGCCCGCGATCCTAATTTAGCGGCGCCCGATCGACAACCGGCGGGCGCGACGACCTGGTGCCGGGTGAGGGATTCGAACCCCCGACCTTCGGTTTACAAAACCGCTGCACTGCCACTGTGCTAACCCGGCGAACTTAGAATTGGCTAGGTGATCCATACTCCGTTTCCGCACCAATGTTTCTCCTCTCCCCCGCACGCGGGGAGAGCGCCCGCGACGAGCTCCACCTCGGCGCAGCGCGGACCGCTTCGGCTCGGTTGCGCACTCTATGCTTGCGCGGCCCCCTCACCCCTCCCTCGGCCGGCGGGGGAGAGGGGGAGAAGAGTGATGTCCCGTAATGTGGATCAATCCGACTGATCTTGCTCGGCGAGATTGCCCACCTTAGCGAGATTGCCCACGAAACCGGGCCTGCTTGCTCATATGGTCCGTCGTCCATAATGGTTGGAGCTTGGTCGCGTTGACCGCGACCTGACCCCGGCTCTCGTCTCGCTGGCCGGGGCACGAACCTCCGGGCCGGGCTGCAAGGGCGCGGCGGCGAATGGCTTACCAGCCGGAATAGGCCTCGGCCCGGGTCCGCTCCTGCCAGTCCGACGCCGCAACCTCGTCGGGTCCGACAAAGCCCGGATCATGCCGCGGGATTACGGCCCCGGCCAAACTCGTCTCGGGGGCCAACCTCGCCGCGGGCCGCGAAACGCCATGCCGGCAGGCCAAGGCTTCGACCCCGGCGAACAGCACCACGAACACGATCGCGACCAGCCAGGCCGCGGCGACGATGGACCACCCGCCGCCGCGCAGGCCGCGCTCGCTTTCGATCTCTTCGGGCATGCATGCACCCACTTTTGTTGCAGCGCAACAAGTAGGCGCCTGGCTCTGAAGCTCAACCCCGCTAGGGTCATCCTGTCGCAGCGCCGTCTCGGACCGCCCAGACAGCGCCAGACGGCGCCGGGTTCCGACTTCATCTCCGCCGCCGCCCGGCGGCTGCCCGGCCGTCATGCCTGGCCGTCAGCGAAGACGAGGTCGCGGCATGGTCGAGCGGCATCATCACGTCACAGCAGCCGCAAGCAGCCGCCGACGAACCGCGCCGAACTTGAAGTGGATCAGAGGAGCCTATGGGCGGCCGCCGCCGACGGGCTGATTTCCCGGCGGCAGGTCGTCGAGAATGTCGATCAGATCGGCGATCCAGTTTTTGGTTTCGCCCGCTTGGTGCGCGGCCTCTACCGCATGCCAGACCGCAAGGACATGGCAGTGCGCGATGCCCCGCCGATGCGCCCGATCGATCGCCCGCTTGACATCGTCCTGGTCGAGCGCACGGGTCAATTGCGGCGGGTCGGCCTGGGCCGGGTCCGGCCAATCGAAGAACCCGACCACCGGAAGCCCGAGCCCGAGCGCGCCCTGCATCTCTTTATGCAGCCAGCGCACAGTATCCGTGATTGTCATCGTACCGCCTTCTCGCCGGACTTTTGGCAGCATAATCCCGCCCGCTTCGCATCTCAGGATATTCTAGGTTAATTTACTACGAATGTTTGGGATTTGCCCGGGAGCAGCGAAGCGCCGGCTCGAAGTGCCGGCGCGGGACCAAGAGCGTTGTCGGGCCGCGCTCAACCGGGCGCGCCTCGCATCAGCTCGTAGAGGGCGACCGCGGCGGCGTTGGAGACGTTGAGGGTCGGCTGCGCGGCCAGGGTCGGCAGCCGGGCCAGATGGTCGCAGCGCTCGCGCACCAGCCGGCGCATGCCGCCGCCCTCGGAGCCGAGCACGAGCGCCACGCGCCGGCCGAGGTCGAGTGCCGACAGCGCCTGCGGCGCAGTCTCGTCGAGCCCGCAGACCCAGAATTGGGCTTG
Organism: uncultured Alphaproteobacteria bacterium; assembly: GCA_963703855.1. Lineage (GTDB taxonomy): Bacteria > Pseudomonadota > Alphaproteobacteria > ATCC43930 > CGMCC-115725 > AP-15. The sequence goes on along the minus strand of CAVPFW010000025.1, from coordinate 211,139 downwards.
CTTCAGCCGGTCGAGGGCGCGGGCCAGGTTGACGACGCGGACGAGCGGCACCCGTTCGAGCGCGCCCGAGGCGGCCTTGGCGAGCGCGCCGGTGACCGGCGGCCCGCCGTGCTCGGCGACCATCACCGCGAGCGCGCCGAACGCCGCCGCCGAGCGCAGCACCGCGCCGACATTGTGCGGGTCGCTGACCTGGTCGAGAGCGAGGATGACGGATCGCCCGGCGGCTGTCTCCGCCTGCCGCAGCGCATCGCCGAGATCGGGCTCGAGGAGCGGCTCGACTTCGAGGGCCAGCCCCTGATGCACCGCCCCCGTCGGCAGCATCGCCGAGAAGCCCTCGCGGTCGAGCACCAGGATCGGCGCGCCTTCGCCGCGCTGCGCGGCCGCAGCGCCGGCGGCCAGCACCCGCCCCTGCGCCTCCTCTCCGGCGAGCACGGCAAGACGGCGCCAGCGCCGTTCCGGATTGGCAAGGGCGGCGGCCACCGGGTGCCGGCCGTAGATCCAGCGCTCGCCGCCGCCAGGCTTGCTGCCGGGTCCGGCGGCGAGCCCGGGCCGCGCGACCCCCCTTCGGCCCTGGCGCAAGGTTCGCGGCGCGCCCATATACGTCGTCTCCGTGCGGTCTCGCGATCGGTTCACGCATCGCCGCCGGCGTGGACTGGGGCGGTCGCGGCGGCAAAACCTGGACCGACAAAGCCCGATTGACAAGTCCGGGTCAAAACCTTATGACCCGCGGTTTCCGCTGCGCCGGGCCGCACGCGATTGCGGAGGGGTTGCCGAGCGGTTAAAGGCAGCAGACTGTAAATCTGCCGACGTATGTCTTCGTAGGTTCGAATCCTACCCCCTCCACCACCGCTTTGGACGCCGCCGAGCGGAAAGGCGACCGAGGCGGGTCGGGCGAGGGCCACGGGCGGCGGCGGGGATTGGGTCGGCGGCGCTGCGGAGCGCGGGTGTAGCTCAATGGTAGAGCTCCAGCCTTCCAAGCTGGCTACGTGGGTTCGATTCCCATCACCCGCTCCAGCCCAGGCGGGGTCCGGGGTCGAGTATTGTGACGCGTTTTCTCTGACGGAAAGCCGCAGGCGATGTCGAAGGCGAAGTTTCAGCGGACCAAGCCGCACTGCAACATTGGGACGATCGGTCACATCGACCACGGCAAGACGACGTTGACGGCGGCGATCACCAAGGTGTTGGCGGAGACCGGCGGGGCGACGTTTGTGCCGTTCGACCAGATCGACAAGGCGCCGGAGGAGCGGGCGCGGGGGATCACGATCGCGACGGCGCATGTCGAGTACGAGACCGCGAACCGGCACTATGCGCATGTCGACTGCCCGGGTCATGCCGATTACATCAAGAACATGATCACCGGGGCGGCGCAGATGGATGGGGCGATCCTGGTGGTGTCGGCGGCGGACGGGCCGATGCCGCAGACCCGCGAGCACATCCTGTTGGCGCGCCAGGTCGGGGTTCCGGCGCTGGTGGTGTACATGAACAAGGTCGACATGGTCGACGACCCGGAATTGCTGGACCTGGTCGAATTGGAGATGCGCGAGCTTTATCGTCCTACGGGTTTCCCGGGGATGATCTGCCGGTGGTGCGCGGCTCGGCGTTGTTTGCGCTCGAAGGCAAGAACCCGGAGCAGGGCCACGCCTCGATCCTCGAACTGATGCAGGCGGTGGATTCGTTCATTCCGCAGCCGGAGCGGGCCAAGGACCGGCCGTTTCTGATGCCGATCGAGGATGTGTTCACGATCTCGGGGCGGGGCACGGTGGTGACGGGCCGGGTCGAGCGCGGCATCGTCAAGGTCGGCGACGAGGTCGAGATCGTCGGGCTGCGGCCGACCGCCAAGACGGTGGTGACCGGGGTCGAGATGTTCAGGAAGCTGTTGGACCAGGGCGAGGCCGGCGACAACATCGGCGCCTTGCTGCGCGGCACCAAGCGCGAGGAGGTCGAGCGCGGCCAGGTGCTGGCGGCCCCGGGCTCGATCACCCCGCACACCCGGTTTCAGTGCGAGGCCTACATCCTGACCAAGGAGGAAGGCGGCCGGCACACCCCGTTTTTCGGCAATTACCGGCCGCAATTCTATTTCCGCACCACCGATGTGACCGGCACCGTGCACCTGCCCGAGGGCACCGAGATGGTGATGCCGGGCGACAACATCTCGATGGAGATCGAATTGATCGCGCCCATCGCCATGGACGAGGGCCTGCGCTTCGCCATCCGCGAAGGCGGCCGCACCGTCGGCGCCGGCGTCGTCGCCAAGATCATCAAATGACTGCCCGCATGCGCGGGCATCATCCCGGACGCGATCCGGGATCCATTCGTTAGGAGTGTAGCTCAACTGGTAGAGCACCGGTCTCCAAAACCGGGGGTTGGGGGTTCGAGCCCCTCCACTCCTGCCAACGCGTCGTTGTGGCCCGCGCGGCCGTTCTGGAATGCGAGCGGACGCGAAACCATATGGGATGCGGTGCCGATGCCGTTCGAGCGCGGATAGATCATGGCGAAGACAAGTCCAGTCAAATTTGTCGAGGAGGTCCGGCAGGAGGTTTCGCGCGTCACATGGCCGACCCGCAAGGAGACCGTGGTCACCACCGCGATGGTCTTCGTCATGGTGTTCATCGCCGCCGGATTTTTCTTCGTGGTGGACCAGGTCTTTTCGGCTGGCGTGCGGCTGATCTTCGGGCTGGGGACTTAGGGTTCGGGACGGGGCCATGACCAGCCGCTGGTACGTCATTCATGTCTACTCGGGCTTTGAGAAGAAGGTCGCCTCCTCGATCCGCGAGCAGGCCGAGCAGAAGGGGCTGTCGGAGAGGTTCGAGGAAATCCTGGTGCCGACCGAAGAAGTGGTCGAGGTCAAGCGCGGCGCCAAGGTCAGCTCCGAGCGCAAATTCTTCCCCGGCTATGTGTTGATCAAGATGGATCTCAGCGACGAGACCTGGCATCTGGTCAAGAACACCGCCAAGGTCACCGGGTTTCTCGGCGGGCGCGGGCGGCCGTCGCCGATCAGCGAGCACGAGGCGGCGCGCATCATGCATCAGGTCCAGGAGGGGATCGAGCGCCCGAAGCCGTCGATCACGTTTGAGATCGGCGAGCAGGTCCGGGTGTGCGACGGCCCCTTCACGTCGTTCAACGGTCTGGTCGAGGATGTCGACGAGGAGAAGGCCCGGATCAAGGTCGCGGTATCGATCTTCGGCCGCGCCACCCCGGTCGAGCTCGAATATTCCCAGGTCGAGAAGGTGTGAGCGGCGGCGACCTCATGATGCCTATAGCGAAAACGGCCTATCATTCGTCTACGCGTCGTTCCCGCGAAAGCGGGAATCCAGAGCGGCAAGGCCCACGCCTGTAGCCCTGGACCCCCGCTTGCGCGGGGGCGGCGGTAAAATCGCGGGACATATGGACGCATTCCATGGCAAAAAAAATCGTCGGCATCATCAAGCTGCAGGTACCGGCCGGCAAGGCCAACCCGTCGCCGCCGATCGGCCCCGCCCTCGGTCAGCGCGGGCTCAACATCATGGAGTTCTGCAAGGCGTTCAACGCCGCCACGCAGAGCCTGGAGCCCGGCATGCCGATCCCGGTGGTGATCACGGCCTTTGCCGACCGCTCGTTCAGCTTTGTGACCAAGAGCCCGCCCAACAGCTATTTTCTGAAAAAGGCGGCAGGGGTCGAGAAGGGCTCGCAGACCACCGGCAAGGGCAGCACGGTGGGGCGGGTCACGATGGCCCAGATCCGCGAAATCGCGGAAAAGAAGATGCCGGACCTCAATGCCAAGGATATCGAGGGCGCGTGCCGCATGCTGGTCGGCTCGGCGCGCTCGATCGGGCTCGACGTGATGGAGTGAACAATGGCGAAGATCGGCAAGCGGCTCAGAAAGGCCTATGAGGGCATCGATCCGGCGGCGGCGCACCGGCTCGACGAAGCGATCAAGCTGGTCAAAGCGCGCGCCTCGGCAAAGTTCGACGAGACCATCGAGGTGGCGATGAACCTGAACCTCGATCCGCGCAAGCAGGACCAGAACCTGCGCGGCACGGTGATGCTGCCGCACGGCACCGGCAAGACCGTTCGGGTCGCGGTGTTTGCGCGCGGCGACAAGGCGAAGGAGGCCGAGGCCGCGGGCGCCGACCTGGTCGGGGCCGAGGATCTGGCCGAAAAAATCCAGGCGGGGCAGATCGATTTCGACCGGGCGGTCGCCACGCCCGACCTGATGGCGCTGGTCGGCAGGCTCGGCAAGATCCTCGGCCCGCGCGGTCTGATGCCGAACCCGCGGCTCGGCACGGTCACGCAGAACGTCGGCGAAGCGGTGCGCGCGGCCAAGGGCGGCCAGGTCGAGTTCCGCGCCGAAAAAGCCGGGCTCGTTCATGCCGGCGTGGGCAAAGCGAGCTTTACCGAAGACGCGCTTACCGATAATGTGCGCGCCTTTGTCGGCGCGATCACCCGAAACAAGCCGAGCGGCGTCAGAGGCACCTACATCAAGAAGGTCAGCTTGAGCTCGACGATGGGTCCCGGCGTCAAACTCGAATTGGCGGACCTGGCGGAGGAGGCCAGGGCGTAGCCGGGCGCCGCGCCGCTGGGCGGCGGTGCGCGGCTTCGACCGGGGTGACGGCAACGGCCGCCGCAGCGACAGCTTCGCGGCGCCCGGCGAATGACGGGGACGGATCGGGTTCGGAGACACGAGTGGACCGAGGACAAAAACAGAAGCTGGTCGAGAGCTTGCAGCAGGAGCTCGCCGACACGGTGTGCGTGGTGGTGACGCACCAGTCCGGGCTGACCGTCGCCGAGGCGACCCAGCTGCGCCGTCAGATGCGCAACGCCGGAGCGCGCTTTCGCGTGACCAAGAACCGGCTGGCGCGTCGCGCGCTGGGGGGAACCCCGTTCGAGCCATTGTCGGCGCTGTTCACCGGCCCGACCGCGATCGCCTTTTCGCGCGACCCCGTCGCCGCAGCCAAGGTCGCGGTCGAGTTCGCCAACCGCAACGACAAGCTGCGGGTCATCGGCGGCGGCCTCGGCGGCCGGCTGATCGATGCCGCGGGGGTCAGGGAATTGGCCCTGCTGCCCTCGCTCGACGAATTGCGCGGCAGGCTCGTCGGGCTCTTGGTCACCCCGGCTACACGGGTCGCCGGGGTTCTGCAGGCGCCTGCCGGGCAGCTTGCCCGAGTGCTCGGCGCATACGCCGAAACCCAGGGCCAAACGACCTAGCCGGGCCGCCTTTTATCGTCGGAGATCAACCTCAGTCTCGGAGTCAGGAGCAGGAAATGCCGGATTTGGCCAAGCTTGTCGACGATCTGTCGGCGTTGAGCGTTATCGAGGCGGCCCAGCTGTCGAAGCTGCTGGAGGAGAAATGGGGCGTCTCCGCCGCGCCGGTCGCGGCGGCGGCTTTTGGCGGCGCCGCGGCGCCGGCCGCCGAGGCGGCTGTCGAGCAGACCGAGTTCGATGTGATCCTGGCCGCCATCGGCGAGAAAAAGATCAATGTGATCAAGGAGGTCCGCGCGATCACCAGCCTCGGCCTCAAGGAAGCGAAAGACCTCGTCGAGGCGGCGCCCAAGCTCGTCAAAGAGGGGGTCAACAAAGAAGAGGCTGCAAAGCTGAAAAAGCAGCTTGAAGATGCAGGTGCGACGGTCGAAATAAAGTAGGTCTGCTGCGAGCGTTCGTGGACCGCGGGCGGGCGTCCGACCATACGCCGCCGCCGCACGCGACATCGAGCCGGCCAACCGGGGCGCGATCCGTTGCGCACGCCGGGTTTCGGCGTCTTATAGGGAGGGAACTGCAACCGGAATACGGCCGGCGCGACCCCTGGGTCGGCCGCGCGGGCGAGAGGGCTGGTCGGCGGATCAGCCGACCGGGCTGGCAAGGCAGCGAACCCACCGGCGCCGATCATATCGCCGGCCGGGAAACCGAGATCGGGTCTGCGTGCGGCAGCCCGCAGCGAGGAGCATGAATGGCTATATCCTTTACGGGCAAGAAGCGCATCCGCAGGAGCTTCGGACGCGTCCCCGAGGTTGCGCCGATGCCGAACCTGATCGAGGTGCAGAAGAGCTCGTACGACCATTTCCTGCAGATGGGCGAGAGGCCCGAGGAACGCGCCAATGTGGGCCTGCAGGAGGTGCTCAGATCGGTCTTCCCGATCCGCGACTTCTCGGAGCGGGCGCAGCTCGAATTCGAGCGCTACGAGCTCGAGGCGCCGAAATACGACGTCGACGAGTGCCAGCAGCGCGGCATCACCTTTGCCGCGCCGCTCAAGGTCACCCTTCGCCTGGTCGTCTGGGACGTCGACGAGGATACCGGGTCGCGCTCGATCCGCGACATCAAGGAGCAGGACGTCTACATGGGCGACATGCCGCTGATGACGAAGAACGGCACCTTCATCATCAACGGCACCGAACGGGTCATCGTTTCGCAGATGCACCGCAGCCCCGGCGTGTTCTTCGACCACGACAAGGGCAAGACCCATTCCTCCGGCAAATACCTGTTCGCCGCCCGGGTGATCCCGTATCGCGGCTCGTGGCTCGATTTCGAGTTCGACGCCAAGGACCACCTTTATGTCCGCATCGACCGGCGCCGCAAATTGCCGGCGACGACGTTGCTGCTGGCGCTCGACGATGCCGCGACCGAGGAAACGCGCGCGCAGCGCAAGGCCGACAGCAAGCCGCTGCAGCCCGGCGAAGCGGTAGGGATGACCAAGGAGGAGATCCTTTCCCGGTTCTACCGGACGATCGTCTTCCGCCACGGCCCGCAAGGCTGGATGGCGCCGTTCGACCCGGATCATTTCAAGGGCAAGCTCGCCAACGACCTGCGCGATGCGCGCAGCGGCGAGGCGGTCTTGGCGGCGGGTGAACGGATGACGCCGCGCGTCGCCCGCCGGCTCGTCGAAGCGGGGCTCGCCGACATCCTGGTGCGCGACGAGGAATTGATCGGCCGCTATCTGGCCTCGGATCTGATCAACGAGGAGACCGGCGAGGTCTATTTCGAGGCCGGCGACGAGATCACCGCCGCGGCCCTCGCCCAGCTGGTCGAAATCGGCATCGGCGAGCTGCCGGTGCTCGACATCGATCACGTCACGACCGGCCCCTACATCCGCAACACCTTGGCGATCGACAAGAACGCGACCCGCGAGGACGCGCTGATCGACATCTACCGGGTCATGCGGCCGGGCGAGCCGCCGACCCTCGAAACCGCGGAGGCGCTGTTCAACAGCCTCTTTTTCGACTCCGAGCGCTATGACCTTTCGGCGGTCGGGCGGGTCAAGATGAACTCGCGGCTGAGCCTCGAAACCGACGACACGGTGCGCACCCTGCGCAAGGCCGACATCCTGGCGATCCTCAAGGTGCTGGTCGAATTGAAGGACGGGCGCGGCGAAATCGACGACATCGATCATCTCGGCAACCGCCGGGTGCGCTCGGTCGGCGAGCTGATGGAAAATCAGTACCGCATCGGCCTGCTGCGCATGGAGCGGGCGATCCGCGAGCGGATGAGCTCGGTCGAGATCGACACGGTCATGCCGCACGACCTGATCAACGCCAAGCCGGCGGCGGCGGCGGTGCGCGAGTTCTTCGGCTCCTCGCAGCTGTCGCAGTTCATGGACCAGACCAACCCGTTGAGCGAGATCACCCACAAGCGGCGGCTGTCGGCTTTGGGTCCGGGTGGGCTGACGCGCGAGCGCGCCGGCTTCGAGGTGCGCGATGTCCACCCCACCCATTACGGCCGGATCTGCCCGATCGAGACCCCGGAGGGTCCGAATATCGGTCTGATCAACAGCCTGGCGACCTATGCTCGGGTCAACCAGTACGGCTTTATCGAAAGCCCGTACCGCCGGGTCGTCGACGGCCGGGTCACCGACGAGGTGGTCTACCTCTCGGCGATGGACGAGGGCCGCTATTCGATCGCGCAGGCCAATGTCGCGACCGATGCCGAGGGGCGGGTCGCCGCCGACCTGACCAACTGCCGCAAGGGCGGCGATTTCGTCATGCAGCGCCCGCAGGACATCGACCTGATCGACGTGTCGCCGAAACAGCTGGTGTCGGTGGCGGCGGCGCTGATCCCGTTCCTGGAAAACGACGACGCCAACCGCGCGCTGATGGGCTCGAACATGCAGCGCCAGGCGGTGCCGCTGATCCGCGCCGAGGCTCCGCTGGTCGGCACCGGGATGGAGGAGACCGTCGCCCGCGATTCCGGGGTCACGATCATCGCCCGCCGCTCCGGTGTCGTCGACCAGGTCGACGCGACCCGCGTCGTGATCCGGGCGACCGCCGAAACCTCGTCCGCCGCCTCGGGGGTGGATATCTACAATCTGCTGAAGTTTCAGCGCTCGAACCAGAACACCTGCATCACCCAGCGGCCGCTGGTCAAAGTCGGCGACCAGGTCGCCGCCGGCGACATCATCGCCGACGGGCCGTCGACCCAGCTCGGCGAGCTGGCGCTGGGGCGCAACGTGTTGTGCGCGTTCATGCCGTGGAACGGCTACAATTTCGAAGATTCGATCCTGATTTCCGAGCGCATCGTCTCCGACGACGTGTTCACCTCGATCCACATCGAAGAGTTCGAGGTGATGGCGCGCGACACCAAGCTCGGCCAGGAGGAGATCACCCGCGACATCCCGAATGTCGGCGAGGAGGCGCTCAAGAACCTCGACGAGGCCGGCATCGTCTATATCGGCGCCGAGGTCAAGCCGGGCGACATCCTGGTCGGCAAGGTCACGCCCAAGGGCGAGTTGCCGATGACCCCGGAGGAGAAGCTGTTGCGCGCGATCTTCGGCGAGAAGGCGTCGGACGTGCGCGACACCTCGCTGCGCCTGCCCCCCGGGGTTTCCGGCACGATCGTCGAAGTGCGCGTCTTTTCACGGCGCGGCGTCGACAAGGACGAGCGCGCGCTGGCGATCGAGCGCGCCGAGATCGAGCGTCTGGCCAAGGACCGCGACGATGAGCGGGTGATCCTCGAGCGCAGCTTCGCCGCCCGGCTCAAGGAGCTGATGCTGGGCCAGACCGCGGTTGGCGGGCCGAAGGGGATGAAGTCGGGGACCGAGATCACCGAGGCGGCGCTGGCCGAGTATGCGCCCTCGCTGTGGAAGCAGATCTCGATCCGCGACGACGCCAGGATGGCCGACATCGAGGCGTTGAAAAAGCAGATGGAGGATGCCGTCGGCGAGCTCACCTCGCGGTTCGAGAACAAGGTCGAAAAGCTGCAGCGCGGCGACGAGCTGCCGCCCGGCGTGATGAAGATGGTCAAGGTCTTTGTCGCGGTGAAGCGCAAATTGCAGCCGGGCGACAAGATGGCCGGCCGCCACGGCAACAAGGGGGTGATCTCGCGAATCATGCCGTGCGAGGACATGCCCTACCTCGAGGACGGCACCCCGGTCGATCTGGTCCTGAACCCGTTGGGCGTGCCCAGCCGCATGAATGTCGGGCAGATCCTCGAAACCCATCTCGGCTGGGCCGCGGCCGGGCTCGGCCGGCGCATCGGCGAGGTGCTGGCCCGGGTCCGGCGCGGGGTCGGCGACGGCGAGCTGCGCGGGGTTCTCGGCGCCATGTATCAGGGGGCCGAAAGCGCCGAGATCGCGGGCCTCGCGCCGGACGAGCTGATCGAGCTCGCCGGCAACCTCGAGCACGGCGTGCCGATGGCGAGCCCGGTCTTCGACGGCGCCAGCGAAGCCGACATCGTGGCGATGCTCGAACAGGCCGGGCTGTCGTCATCGGGCCAGGTCACCCTGGTCGACGGCCGCACCGGCGATGCGTTCGATCGCAAGGTGACGGTCGGCTACATCTATATGATGAAATTGCATCACCTGGTCGACGACAAGATCCATGCCCGCTCGATCGGCCCCTACAGCCTCGTCACCCAGCAGCCATTGGGCGGCAAGGCCCAGTTCGGCGGCCAGCGTTTCGGCGAGATGGAGGTATGGGCATTGGAGGCCTACGGCGCGGCCTACACCTTGCAGGAGATGCTGACGGTCAAATCGGACGACGTGTCGGGCCGCACCAAGGTCTATGAGGCGATCGTCCGCGGCGACGACAATTTCGAGGCCGGCATTCCCGAATCCTTCAACGTGCTGGTCAAGGAGCTGCGCTCCCTCGGCCTCAATGTCGAGCTCGAGCAGCGCGACTATTGAGCGCGGCTCGGGCGAAAACCGCAGGCGGATTTCGCGCCCTGCACCGGCGCCCCGTGGCAGGCGGAGGGCCGCCAGCCCGGTGCCGACCGCCCGGGACGCCGGCTTTCGCGGGTGTGACGAGCAAACGCCTGGGTTGGCAAAGCAACCGCGGGGCGCGGCGCCGCCCCGGTCATAAGTTTTCCAAAAGGGGTCGTTCATGAACGAGTTGATGAACATCTTCGGGCAGGTCACCGGGACGCAGAGCTTCGACCAAATCCGCATCTCGATCGCCAGCCCGGAGCGCATCCACTCCTGGTCCTACGGCGAGATCAAAAAGCCGGAGACGATCAACTACCGGACGTTCAAGCCCGAGCGAGACGGCCTGTTCTGCGCCCGGATCTTCGGGCCGATCAAGGATTACGAGTGTTTGTGCGGCAAGTACAAGCGCATGAAGTACCGCGGCATCATCTGCGAGAAGTGCGGCGTCGAGGTCACCCTGTCAAAGGTTCGCCGCGACCGCATGGGCCATATCGAGCTGGCCTCGCCGGTCGCCCATATCTGGTTTCTGAAGTCGCTGCCGAGCCGCATCGGATTGCTGCTCGACATGACCCTCAAAGATCTCGAGCGCGTCCTCTATTTCGAGAACTACGTCGTCATCGAGCCCGGGCTGACCCCGTTGAAACAGCACCAGCTGCTCGGCGAGGAGGAGTATCTGCAGGCCCAGGACGATTACGGCGACGACCAGTTCACCGCGGCGATCGGGGCCGAGGCGTTGCGCACGATCCTCTCGGCGATCGATCTCGGCGAGGAGCGCGAAAAGCTGCGCGGCGAATTGCGCGACACCAACTCGGAGACGCGGCGCAAGAAGCTGGTCAAGCGGCTGAAGCTCGTCGAGGCGTTCATCGAGTCGAAGAGCCGGCCGGAATGGATGATCCTCGAGGTCGTGCCGGTCATTCCGCCCGAGCTGCGCCCGCTGGTGCCGCTCGACGGCGGCCGGTTCGCGACCTCGGATCTGAACGATCTCTACCGCCGCGTCATCAACCGCAACAACCGGCTGAAGCGGCTGATCGAATTGCGCGCGCCCGACATCATCGTGCGCAATGAAAAGCGCATGCTGCAGGAAGCGGTCGATGCGCTGTTCGACAACGGCCGGCGCGGGCGGATCATCACCGGCGCCAACAAGCGGCCGCTGAAATCGCTCAGCGACATGCTGAAGGGCAAGCAAGGCCGCTTCCGCCAGAACCTCCTCGGCAAGCGGGTCGACTATTCGGGCCGTTCGGTCATCGTCGTCGGCCCCGAATTGAAGCTGCACCAGTGCGGCCTGCCCAAGAAGATGGCGCTCGAGCTGTTCAAGCCGTTCATCTATTCAAAGCTCGAGCTCTACGGCCTCGCCAGCACGATCAAGGCGGCCAAGCGCATGGTCGAGAAAGAGCGCCCGGAAGTCTGGGACATCCTCGAGGAGGTGATCCGCGAGCATCCGGTGCTGCTGAACCGCGCGCCCACCCTGCATCGGCTCGGCATCCAGGCCTTCGAGCCGGTCTTGATCGAGGGCAAGGCGATCCAGCTGCACCCGCTCGTCTGCACCGCCTTCAACGCCGATTTCGACGGCGACCAGATGGCGGTGCACGTGCCGCTGTCCTTGGAGGCGCAGCTCGAGGCGCGGGTGCTGATGATGTCGACCAACAACATCCTGTCGCCGGCCAACGGCAAGCCGATCATCGTGCCGTCGCAGGACATCGTGCTCGGGCTTTATCACATCACGATGGAGCGCGAGGCCGAGAAGGGCGAGGGCATGGTGTTCAGCAGCATCGGCGAGATCGAGCAGGCGCTCGAATCGAAAGTCGGTGTCGCTGCATGCCCGGGTCCGGGCGCGCTACCACACCGTCGACGCCGCCGGCAGCCCCATCGTGCGCCGGGTCGAAACCACCCCCGGCCGCATGCTGTTGTCCGAGATCCTGCCGCGCAGCCCGGCGATCGGGTTCGAGCTGGTCAACACCTTGCTGACCAAGAAGGAGATCAGCAACGTCATCGACCAGGTCTATCGCCACTGCGGCCAAAAGGAGACCGTGATCTTCTGCGACCGGCTGATGGCGCTGGGCTTCCAGCAGGCCTGCAAGGCCGGCATCTCGTTCGGCAAGGACGATCTGATCATCCCGGAAGCCAAGCGCCACCTGGTCGCCGAGGCGACGGACCAGGTCAAGCAGTACGAGCAGCAGTACCAGGACGGTCTGATCACCCAGGGCGAAAAGTACAACAAGGTGGTCGACGTGTGGTCGCGCTGCACCGATAAGGTCGCCGAGGAGATGCTCAAGATGATCCGCTCGGCCCCGCCGGGCGAGCCGATCAACTCGGTGTGGATGATGTCGGATTCCGGGGCGCGCGGCTCGGCGGCGCAGATCAAGCAGCTCGCCGGCATGCGCGGGCTGATGGCCAAGCCCTCGGGCGAGATCATCGAGACCCCGATCATCTCGAATTTCAAGGAAGGGCTGACCGTGCTCGAATATTTCAATTCGACGCACGGCGCGCGCAAGGGCCTCGCCGACACCGCGCTGAAGACCGCGAATTCGGGGTATCTGACCCGCCGCCTCGTCGACGTTGCGCAGGATGCGATCATCACCGAGGAGGATTGCGGCACCACCCGCGGGCTGATGGTCTCCGCCGTCGTCGACGGCGGGGAGGTCATCGCGCCGTTGGCCGACCGCATCCTCGGGCGCACCGCCGCGGTCGACATCCTCAACCCCTTGACCGGCGAGGTCGTGCTGTCGGCGGCGGCGCTGATCGACGAGGACGCCATCGACCGGATCGAGCGGGCCGGGGTCGACGCGGTGCCGATCCGCTCGGTCTTGACCTGCGAGTCGCGGATCGGGGTGTGCGGCAATTGCTACGGCCGCGACCTCGCGCGCGGCACCGTCGTCAACATCGGCGAGGCGGTCGGCGTGATCGCCGCGCAGTCGATCGGCGAACCCGGCACCCAGCTGACGATGCGCACCTTCCACATCGGCGGGGCGGCGCAGCGCGGCGCCGAGCAATCCTCGGTCGAGGCGGCGTTCGATGCGACGGTCGCGGTCAAGAACCGCAACGTCGTGATGAACTCGGCCGGCGTGCCGGTGGTGATGGGCCGCAATCTCGAAATCGTGCTGCTCGACGAAGCCGGGCGCGAGAAGGCGCGTCACCGGGTGCCCTACGGCGCGCGGCTGCTCGCCGACGAGAAGGCGCAGGTGCACCGCGGCGAGCGCCTGGCGGAATGGGACCCGTACACGATCCCGATCGTCACCGAAAAGGACGGGGTCGCGCACTACGTCGACCTGATCGAAGGCCTCTCGATGCGCGAGGTCGTCGACGAGGCGACCGGCATCTCGTCCAAGGTGGTGATCGACTGGAAGCAGCAGCCGCGCGGCAGCGAGCTGCGGCCGCGGATCACCCTGCGCGACGAAGCGGGCGAGGTGCTGCTGCTCGGCAACGGGCTCGAGGCGCGCTATTTCATGTCGGTCGACGCGATCCTGTCGGTCGAGAACGGGGCATTGGTCAAAGCCGGAGACGTGTTGGCCCGCATCCCGCGCGAATCCTCCAAGACCCGCGACATCACCGGCGGTCTGCCGCGCGTCGCGGAATTGTTCGAGGCGCGCAAGCCGAAGGATTTCGCGATCATCAGCGAGAGCGACGGCCGGGTCGAGTTCGGCAAGGACTACAAGACCAAGCGGCGGATCATCGTGGTCCCGAGCGAGGAGGGCAAGGAGCCGGTCGAATACCTGATCCCCAAGGGCAAGCACATCAGCGTGCAGGAGGGCGACTACGTCCAGAAGGGCGACCTCCTGATGGACGGCAACCGGGTGCCGCACGACATCCTGCGGATTCTCGGGGTCGAGGCGTTGGCCAACTACCTGATCAACGAGATCCAGGAGGTCTATCGCCTGCAGGGCGTGCGCATCAACGACAAGCACATCGAAGTGATCGTGCGCCAGATGCTGCAGAAGGTGGAGATCGAGGAGCCCGGCGAGACCACCTTGCTCGCCGGCGAGCAGGTCGACCGCACCGAGTTCGAGTTCGAGAATGCCAAGGCGGCGCGCGACGGGCTGCGCCCGGCGCTCGCCCACCCGGTGCTGCAGGGCATCACCAAGGCCAGCCTGCAGACGAGCTCGTTCATCTCGGCCGCCTCGTTCCAGGAGACGACGCGGGTGCTGACCGAGGCCGCGGTGTCGGGACGGATCGACACCCTGACCGGGCTCAAGGAGAACGTCATCGTCGGCCGGCTGATCCCGGCGGGCACCGGCAGCGTCATCGCTCGGCTGCGCGAGGTCGCCGCCGAGCGCGACCGCGAGCTCGCCGTGATCGCTGCGAACGCCGCCGCCGAGGTGCCGCCCGCCCAGCTCGTCGAAGCCGACAAGAAGACCGCCTGAGGTAAAGGAGGCAGGTTCGCCTGCCTCCTTTCTTGGCCGGCATTTCGCGCCAAGGGTCTTGACCCGCCCTGCACCGGGCAATTATATGATGCCTCTTTCTCGGGGCTGGCCGTAGCAAGCCACCTAGACGCAGCCCGATCGACAGTCCGTGGCTCGGGGCCCTTGCAAGAGGGCGCGACACTATCAGTGCGTAGAGCTGCTTTACCGCTCCGGCGCGGCAAGCGTCGGGCGGTTGGTGCGTTTGACGAAGGTTGTGAGAATGCCGACGATCAACCAGCTGATCCGCAATCCGCGACGGCCCCAGGCCGCGCGCGACAAGGTGCCGGCGATGGAGGCCTGCCCGCAGAAGCGCGGGGTGTGCACGCGGGTCTACACGACCACCCCGAAAAAGCCGAACTCGGCGCTGCGCAAGGTGGCGCGGGTGCGGCTGACCAACGGCTTCGAGGTGACCAGCTACATCCCCGGCGAAGGCCACAACCTCCAGGAGCACTCGGTGGTGCTGATCCGCGGCGGCCGGGTCAAGGATCTGCCGGGGGTGCGCTATCACATCATCCGCGGCACGCTCGACACCCAGGGCGTCAAGGATCGTCGGCAGCGCCGCTCGAAATACGGCGCCAAGCGCCCGAGATAGGAGAACGCCATGTCGCGCCGCCGCGCCGCGGTCAAACGCGAGGTCCAGCCGGACGCCAAATTCGGCGACCCCGTCCTGACCAAATTCATGAACTGCCTGATGTACGAAGGCAAGAAATCGGTCGCCGAACGGATCGTTTACGGCGCGCTCGACCGGGTCGCCAAGCGCGGCGGCCAAGACGCCTTGCGCGTCTTCCATGACGCGCTCGCCAATGTCCGGCCCTCGGTCGAGGTGCGCTCGCGCCGGGTCGGCGGCGCCACCTATCAGGTGCCGATCGAGGTACGCCCCGACCGCAGCCAGGCGCTGGCGATCCGGTGGCTTATCTCGAGCTCGCGCGGGCGCGGCGAGAACACGATGGAGGAGCGGCTGTCGGGCGAATTGCTCGATGCCGCCAACAACCGCGGGGTCGCGGTCAAAAGACGGGAGGATACGCATCGGATGGCCGATGCGAACAAGGCCTTCTCGCATTATCGCTGGTGAGCGGGGGTGCCGGCAGCGAGGTCGCCGAGCAGGCGAATGCAGAGGACGATCGTCACCCTGTTTTGGTCGGGGCTCGGCTCTCAGGCCAGCCCTCGGAGCTTTTCATGACCCGTCAGACACCCCTCGAGCGGTATCGCAATATCGGCATCATGGCGCATATCGATGCCGGCAAGACCACCACGACCGAGCGCATCCTCTATTACACCGGGCGGTCCTACAAGATCGGCGAAGTGCACGAGGGCACCGCCACGATGGATTGGATGGCGCAGGAGCAGGAGCGCGGCATCACCATCACCTCGGCCGCGACGACCTGCTTTTGGGCGGACCACCGCATCAACATCATCGACACCCCGGGCCATGTCGATTTCACGATCGAGGTCGAGCGCAGCCTGCGCGTGCTCGACGGCGCCGTCGCGGTCTTTGATTCGGTCGCCGGGGTCGAGCCGCAATCGGAAACGGTGTGGCGCCAGGCCGACAAATACGGCGTGCCGCGGATCTGCTTCGTCAACAAGATGGACCGGGTCGGCGCCGACTTCCCGCGCTGCGTCGCGATGATCGCCGACCGGCTCGGCGCCCGGCCCCTGGTGGTGCAATTGCCGATCGGGGTCGAAAGCGATTTTGTCGGCGTGCTCGATCTGGTCGGCATGCGGGCGATCAAGTGGCGCGAGGAGACCCTGGGCGCCCAGTTCGACGTGGTCGCGATCCCGCCCGAGATGATGGCCGAGGCCAAGGCCGCGCGGACCAGGCTGGTCGAAGCCGCGGTCGAGCAGGATGACGCCGCGCTCGAAGCCTATCTCGCCGGCGAGGAGCCCGACGCGAAAACCCTCGAACGCTGCGTTCGCAAGGGCACGATCGGCGGCGCCTTTGTCCCGGTGCTGTGCGGCTCCGCATTCAAGAACAAAGGGGTGCAGCCGCTGCTCGATGCGGTCGTGGCCTATCTGCCGGCGCCGACCGATGTCGCCGCGATCAAAGGCGTCAGGATGGGCACCAACGAGCCGGTGGTGCGC
Source organism: uncultured Alphaproteobacteria bacterium (assembly GCA_963703855.1). Taxonomy (GTDB): domain Bacteria; phylum Pseudomonadota; class Alphaproteobacteria; order ATCC43930; family CGMCC-115725; genus AP-15. Next base: position 194,558 of record CAVPFW010000025.1, on the reverse strand, counting down.
CATTCTTCCGACGACGAGCCGTTTGCCGGGCTCGCCTTCAAAATCATGAGCGATCCCTTTGTCGGCTCGCTGACCTTTGTGCGCATCTATTCGGGCGTGGCGGCGAGCGGCAGCCAGGTGCTGAACACGGTCAAGAACAACCGGGAGCGGATCGGCCGCATGCTGGCGATGCATGCCAACCACCGCGAGGACATCAAGGAGGCGCGCGCCGGCGACATCGTGGCGTTGGCCGGTCTCAAGAACACGACGACCGGCGACACCTTGTCCGACCCGGCTCATCCGGTCGTGCTCGAACGGATGGAGTTTCCCGAGCCGGTCATCGAGATCGCGGTCGAGCCCAAGACCAAGGGCGACCAGGAAAAGATGGGCCAGGCCTTGGCCCGGCTGGCGACCGAGGACCCCTCGTTCCGGGTCACCGTCGACCACGAGAGCGGCCAGACCGTGATCAAGGGCATGGGCGAACTGCACCTCGAGATCATCGTCGACCGCATGAAGCGCGAGTTCAAGGTCGACGCCAATGTCGGCGCCCCGCAGGTCGCCTACCGCGAGACCATCACCCGGCCCGCCGAGGTCGACTACACGCACAAGAAGCAGACCGGCGGCGCCGGCCAGTTCGCCCGCGTCAAGCTGCGCTTCGAGCCGCTCGCCCCGGGCGAAGGCTTCGTCTTTGAAAACGACGTCGTCGGCGGCACCGTGCCGAAGGAATATGTGCCCGGTGTCGAAAAGGGGCTGAAGGCGTCGACCGAGACCGGCGTGCTCGCCGGCTTCCCGGTCATCGATCTGAAGGTGGTGCTGTTTGACGGCGCCTATCATGATGTCGATTCGAGCGCCCTCGCCTTCGAGATAGCCGCGCGCGCCGCCTTCAAGGAAGGGGTCATGAAGGCGGCGCCCAAGCTGCTCGAGCCGATCATGCGGGTCGAGGTGGTGACCCCCGACGAATATCTCGGCGACGTGATCGGCGATCTGAACAGCCGGCGCGGCCAGGTTACCGGCATGGACACCCGCGGCAACGCGCGGGTCATCGACGCGATGGTGCCGCTCGCCAATATGTTCGGCTACGTCAATACCTTGCGCTCGATGAGTCAGGGCCGCGCCCAATACACGATGCATTTCGATCATTACGAGCAGGTGCCGCAGGCGGTGGCGGACGAAGTCCGCGCCAAGATGGCCTGATCCTCTGGCCCCGAGCCGGTCTGAGCGGAGAACAAGGCGATGTCGAAGGCGAAGTTTCAGCGGACCAAGCCGCACTGCAACATTGGGACGATCGGTCACATCGACCACGGCAAGACGACGTTGACGGCGGCGATCACCAAGGTGTTGGCGGAGACCGGCGGGGCGACGTTTGTGCCGTTCGACCAGATCGACAAGGCGCCGGAGGAGCGGGCGCGGGGGATCACGATCGCGACGGCGCATGTCGAGTACGAGACCGCGAACCGGCACTATGCGCATGTCGACTGCCCGGGGCATGCCGACTACATCAAGAACATGATCACCGGGGCGGCGCAGATGGATGGGGCGATCCTGGTGGTGTCGGCGGCGGACGGGCCGATGCCGCAGACCCGCGAGCACATCCTGTTGGCGCGCCAGGTCGGGGTTCCGGCCCTGGTGGTGTACATGAACAAGGTCGACATGGTCGACGACCCGGAATTGCTGGACCTGGTCGAATTGGAGATGCGCGAACTGTTGTCGTCCTACGGGTTTCCCGGGGATGATCTGCCGGTGGTGCGCGGCTCGGCGCTGTTTGCGCTCGAAGGCAAGAACCCGGAGCAGGGCCACGCCTCGATCCTCGAACTGATGCAGGCGGTGGATTCGTTCATCCCGCAGCCGGAGCGGGCCAAGGACCGGCCGTTTCTGATGCCGATCGAGGATGTGTTCACGATCTCGGGGCGGGGCACGGTGGTGACGGGCCGGGTCGAGCGCGGCATCGTCAAGGTCGGCGACGAGGTCGAGATCGTCGGGCTGCGGCCGACCGCCAAGACGGTGGTGACCGGGGTCGAGATGTTCAGGAAGCTGTTGGACCAGGGCGAGGCCGGCGACAACATCGGCGCCTTGCTGCGCGGCACCAAGCGCGAGGAGGTCGAGCGCGGCCAGGTGCTGGCGGCCCCGGGCTCGATCACCCCGCACACCCGGTTTCAGTGCGAGGCCTACATCCTGACCAAGGAGGAAGGCGGCCGGCACACCCCGTTTTTCGGCAATTACCGGCCGCAATTCTATTTCCGCACCACCGATGTGACCGGCACCGTGCACCTGCCCGAGGGCACCGAGATGGTGATGCCGGGCGACAACATCTCGATGGAGATCGAATTGATCGCGCCCATCGCCATGGACGAGGGCCTGCGCTTCGCCATCCGCGAAGGCGGCCGCACCGTCGGCGCCGGCGTCGTCGCCAAGATCATCAAATAGCACCGACATCGAACAGATAAGACAGCGCCAGGGGAACGAAACGCCAAATGGACAACCAGAACATACGCATCCGATTGCGGGCCTACGATCACCGCGTGCTCGATCAGTCGACCAGCGAGATCGTCAATACCGCCAAGCGGACCGGGGCGCGGATCCGGGGGCCGATCCCGCTGCCGACCAAGATCGAGAAATTCACGGTGCTGCGCTCGCCGCATGTCGACAAGAAGTCGCGCGAGCAGTTCGAGATCCGCACCCACAAGCGGGTGCTCGACATCGTCGACCCGACGCCGCAAACCGTCGACGCGCTGATGAAGCTCGACCTGGCCGCCGGCGTCGATGTCGAGATCAAGCTGTGATGGCTGAGATAACTTTGATGTCCGGACACCTCGGGCCAGCGTTTGCCCCTCACCCCCTCCCTCTTCCCGCACGCGGGGAGAGGGAGGGACCCGCGGATCCCCGGATCGGGTCCGGGGAGGAGGATGAGGGGCGGCCAGCGACGGATCTCGGCAGTTTTGGCGCTGGCACGGGTAGAGGATAGGGCGATGCGCACCGGCCTCTTGGCCCGCAAGCTCGGCATGACCCGGATCTTCACCGAGGATGGCAACCACGTGCCGGTGACCGTGCTGGCGATCGACAATTGCCAGGTCGTCGCCGTGCGGACCGTCGAGAAGGACGGCTATTGCGCGCTGCAGCTCGGCGTCGGCGCCGCCAAGGTCAAGAACGTGTCGAAGGCGCAGCGCGGCCACTTCGCCAAAGCCGAGGTCGAGCCGAAGGCGCGGCTCGCCGAGTTCCGGGTTTCCGAGGATGCGCTGGTCGCGGTCGGCGCCGAGATCAGCGCCGCGCATTTCCTGCCCGGCCAGCGCGTCGACGTGGCCGGCATCAGCATCGGCAAGGGCTTTGCCGGCGCGATGAAGCGGCATAATTTCAGCGGATTGCGCGCCAGCCACGGCGTCTCGGTGTCGCACCGCAGCCATGGTTCGACCGGCCAGCGCCAATCGCCCGGCAAGACCTTCAAGAACAAGAAGATGGCCGGGCATCTCGGGGCCGCCCGGGTGACGGTGCAGAGCCTCGAGGTGATCTCGGCCGATGCCGAACGCGGCGTGCTGATGCTCAAGGGTGCGGTGCCCGGCAGCAAGGGCGGCCTGGTCCTGGTCAAGGACGCGGTTAAGCGCAAGGCTCCCGAAGGCCTCCCCTTCCCCGCTGGGATCCGCAGCGCCCCGGCCCCGGCGGAAGGCCCGGCCCCGGCCGAAAGCCCGGCAGGAGAACCCGCGTGAGCAAGCTCGTCGTGCGCAACCTCGACAATCAGGAGGTCGGCGACATCGAGCTCGACGACGCCGTGTTCGGGCTGCCGATCCGCCGCGACATCCTCGCCCGCGTGGTCAATTGGCAGCTCGCCAAGCGCCGCGCCGGCACGCACAAGACAAAGGGCATCAGCGATATCCAGGGCACGACCAAAAAGCCCTACAAGCAGAAGGGAACCGGGCGCGCCCGCCAGGGCAGCCTGCGCTCGCCGCAGTTCCGCGGCGGTGCGGTGATTTTCGGCCCGGTCGTGCGCAGCCACGCCTTCGGTCTGCAGAAGAAGGTGCGCCGGCTCGGCCTCAAGACCGCGCTGTCGGCGAAGCACGGCGAGGGCAAGCTCGTCGTCATCGACGCCGCCCGCGCCGAGGAAGCCAAGACCAAGGCGCTGCGGGCGCGCCTCACAACCCTCGGCTGGGGTTCGGTGCTGATCATCGACGGCCCGGCAGTGGATCAGAACTTTGCCCGCGCCGCGCGCAACCTGCCGCAGGTCGATGTGCTGCCGCAGCAAGGGGCGAACGTGTACGACATTCTCCGCCGCGACATCTTGGTGCTGACCCGCGAGGCGGTGCAGCAGCTGGAGGCGCGCCTGAAATGAGCCGGTTTCGCGTCATCCCGCGCGTCGAGACCAAGCTCACGCGCCAGCAGATGTACGACATCATCCGCACCCCGGTGATCACCGAAAAGGCGACCAACGCCTCGGAGCACAATCAGGTGATCTTTCGCGTGCCGCTGGCCGCGACCAAGCGCGAGGTCAAGGCGGCGGTCGAGGGGCTGTTCAATGTCAAGGTGACCGCGGTCAACACGATCCGCGTGATGGGCAAGGTCAAGCGTTTCCGCGGGCGGATCGGCCGCCGCCCGGACGTGAAGAAAGCGATCGTCACCCTCGGCGAGGGCCAGAGGATCGACGTGACCACCGGAATTTGAGCCGGCAGGAGCCGCGGCGATGGCGCTGAAAACATTCAACCCGACCACCCCGTCGCGGCGGCAGCTCGTCATCGTCGACCGGAGCGAATTGTGGAAGGGCAAGCCGGTCAAGGCCTTGACCGAAGGGCTGCGGGGCAAGGGCGGGCGCAACAACACCGGCCGCATCACCGTGCGCTGGCGCGGCGGCGGCGTCAAACGGCGCTATCGCATCGTCGATTTCAAGCGCACCAAATTCGACGTGCCGGCCCGGGTCGAGCGTCTCGAATACGATCCCAACCGCACCGCCTTCATCGCCCTCATTCGCTATCAGGACGGCGAGCTCGCCTATATCCTGGCGCCGCAGCGGCTCAAAGCTGGCGACACGGTCATTTCGGGCGAGAAGGTCGACGTCAAGCCCGGCAATGCGATGCCGATGCGCAGCATGCCGGTCGGCACGATCATCCACAATGTCGAGATGAAGCCCGGCAAGGGCGGCCAGATCGCGCGCTCGGCCGGGACCTATGTCCAGCTCGTCGGCCGCGACCAGGGCTATGCGCTGTTGCGCCTGTCCTCGGGCGAATTGCGCATGGTGCGCGCCGAGTGCCGGGCGACGATCGGCGCGGTCTCGAACCCGGACCAGCAGAACATCGTCATCGCCAAGGCCGGGCGCAACCGCTGGCTCGGCCGCCGCCCGTCGGTGCGCGGGGTGGCGATGAACCCGATCGATCACCCGCATGGCGGCGGCGAGGGCCGCACCTCGGGCGGCCGCCACCCGGTGACCCCGTGGGGCAAGCCGACCAAGGGCAAACGCACCCGCCACAACAAGGCGACCGACCGGCTGATCGTGCGCCGGCGCGGCCGGCGCTGACCCGCAACTGGACGACGGAGAGATCGCGTGACCCGCTCGGTATGGAAGGGACCGTTCGTCGACGGTTATCTGTTGAAGAAGGCCGAGGAGGCGCGGCGCTCCGGACGCAACCAGGTGATCCGGACATGGTCGCGGCGGTCGACGATCTTCCCGCAATTTGTCGGGCTGACCTTTGGCGTCTACAATGGCCACAAATTCATCCCGGTGCTGGTGACCGAGAACATGATCGGCCACAAGCTCGGCGAGTTCGCGCCGACGCGGACCTTTTACGGTCACGCCGGCGACAAGAAGGCGCGGAGAGCCTGAAATGTCCAAGCCGGCCGCCGAGCGCCGCCTCGACGACAGCGAAGCGTTGGCCAGCATGCGCGGGCTGCGGACGAGCGCGCGCAAGCTCAACCTCGTCGCCCGGACGATCCGCGGCAAGACCGCCGCCTCGGCACTGGCCGAGCTGAGCTTTTCCCATCGCCGCATCGCCGGCGACGTCAAAAAGGTGCTGCAGGCCGCGATCGCCAACGCCGAGAACAATCATCAGCTCGATGTCGATCGGCTCTACGTCAAGGAGGCCACGGTCGGCCGAGCCTTTGTTCTGAAGCGCTTCCATACCCGCGGCCGCGGCCGCTCGGCGCGGGTCGAAAAGCATTTCGCGCATCTGACGGTGATCGTCCGCGAGCGCCCCGAGGAGACGGCCTGAGATGGAGACGATTTAGATGGGCCAGAAAGTCAATCCGATCGGGCTTCGGCTCGGGATCAACCGCACCTGGGATTTGCGCTGGTTCGCGCGCAAGGAATACGCCAGCCTGCTGCTCGACGATCTCGGGCTGCGGCGCTTTCTCAATCGCCGGCTGGGGCAGGCGGGGGTGTCGCGCATCATCATCGAGCGCGCCGCCAAGAAGAGCCGGATCACCCTGCACTCGGCCCGCCCCGGCGTGATCATCGGCAAGAAGGGTGCCGACATCGAGAAATTGCGCACCGACATCGCCAAGATCACGCCGAGCGAGGTCAGCCTCAACATCGTCGAGATCCGCAAGCCCGAGATCGACGCCAAGCTGGTCGCCGACGGCATCGCCCAGCAACTCGAGCGGCGCGTCGCGTTTCGCCGGGCGATGAAGCGCGCCGTGCAATCGGCGATGCGATTGGGCGCGCAGGGGATCCGGATCAACTGCTCCGGCCGGTTGGGCGGAGCCGAGATCGCCCGCATGGAATGGTATCGCGAAGGCCGGGTGCCGCTGCACACCCTGCGCGCCGACGTCGATTTCGGCTACGGCACCGCCAAGACCACCTACGGCGTGTGCGGCGTCAAGGTCTGGGTGTTCAAGGGCGAGATCCTGGCGCACGATCCGATGGCGCAGGAAAAGCGGGCGGCCGAGGGCCAGGGTCCGCCGGCCAGCCACGAGCGCGGCCGGCGCGAGGCGCTGGGGTGAGGCGGCGATGCTCAGTCCGAAACGCACCAAATACCGCAAGGCGCACAAGGGCCGCGTCCACGGTCTCGCCAAGGGCGGAACGACCTTGAATTTCGGCGCCTACGGGCTCAAGGCCTCCGATCCCGGGCGGATCACCGCGCGCCAGATCGAAGCGGCGCGGCGCGCGATCACCCGCCACATCCGCCGTGCCGGCCGGGTGTGGATCCGGGTGTTCCCCGACGTGCCGGTGTCGCACAAGCCCGCGGAAGTGCGCATGGGCAGCGGCAAGGGCTCGCCCGAATTCTGGGTATGCCGGGTCAAGCCCGGCCGGATCATGTTCGAGCTCGACGGGGTGCCGGCCGATATCGCGCGCGAGGCGTTTGCGCTCGCCGCCGCGAAATTGCCGCTCGGCACCCGCTTCGTGGCCCGCCCCGGCGAGGAGGTCAGCTGATGAAGGCGGGCGATGTCAGGGCCAAGACCGACGACGAGCTGACCGGGCAGATCGACATGCTCGGCAAGGAGATCTTCAACCTGCGCTTTCAACGCGCCAACGGGCAGCTCGAAAACACCGCACGGGTGCGCCAGGTGCGCCGCGATATCGCCCGCATCAAGACCATTCTCGGCGAGCGGCGCCGCAAGGCGTCCTGAGGAATACCCAGCAATGTCCAGACGCGTTCTCCAGGGCATCGTCGTCAGCGATGCTGGCGACAAGACCGTGATCGTCCGGGTCGAGCGCCGGGTGATGCACCCGGTCTACAAGAAGATCGTCACCCATTCGAAGAAATATGCCGCGCATGACCAGGACAATCGCTGGCACGTCGGCAACGCTGTCCGCATCGAGGAAAGCCGCCCGATATCAAAGAGCAAGCACTGGGTCGTGCTGGGAGCGGTGGAGGACGGCGCCGGCCGCACCCGCGCAGCCGCTGTCGGCCGGGCCGCGCCCGAGCCCGGGTTGGCGCCCGGGCTCGATGTCGTCGAGCCGGCGGGGGGTGCGGCGTGATCCAGATGCAGACAAACCTCGACGTCGCCGACAATTCCGGCGCACGCCGGGTGATGTGCATCAAGGTCTTGGGCGGCTCCAAGCGCAGGACCGCAAGCGTCGGCGACGTGATCATCGTTTCGGTCAAGGAGGCGATCCCGCGCGGCCGGGTCAAGAAGGGCGACGTCCATCGCGCGGTCATCGTCCGCACCGCCAAGGAAATCCGCCGCGTCGACGGCAGCGCCATCCGCTTCGACCGCAACGCCGCGGTTCTGATCACGCCGGCGGGCGAGCCGATCGGCACCCGCATCTTCGGCCCGGTCACCCGCGAGCTGCGCGCACGCCGGTTCATGAAGATCGTCTCGCTCGCCCCCGAAGTGCTGTGACCCGGCGGGCGGGAGCGCGACCATGCCAAAGTTGAAGATCAAAAAGGGCGACAACGTCGTCGTGATCAGCGGGCGCGACAAGGGCAGGACCGGGGAGGTCCTGCGGGTCATTCCGACCGAGCGGCGGGTCGTCGTGCAGGGCGTCAATCTCGCCAAGCGGCATACCAAGCCGCGGATGGGCGATCCCGGCGGCATCGTCGAAAAGGAGCTGGCCTTGCATATCTCCAATGTCGCCCATCTCGACCCGTCGTCGGGAAAGCCGACCCGCATCGGCTACAGGGTGCTCGGCGACGGCCGCAAGGTGCGGGTGGCGCGCCGCTCCGGCGAAGTCATCGACAGGTGAAGGAAATGAGCAAGCCGCGTTTGCAGGAACATTACGAGACGACCTTGCGCCCGGCGCTGATGCAGGAGTTCGGCTACACCAACCCGATGCAGGTGCCGCGCCTCGAAAAGATCGTCGTCAACATGGGCGTCGGCGAGGCGGTGCAGGACGCCAAGAAGGTCGAGGCGGCGGCGGGCGAGCTGACCGCGATCACCGGCCAGCATCCGGTCATCAATCGGGCCAAGCGGTCGATCGCGACCTTCAAATTGCGCCAGGGCATGCCGATCGGCTGCAAGGTGACCCTGCGCCGCCGGCACATGTACGAGTTTCTCGACCGGCTGATCAATGTGGCATTGCCGCGGGTGCGCGATTTTCGCGGAATTTCGGGCAAGAGCTTCGACGGGCGCGGGAATTTCGCGCTCGGCCTCAAAGAGCAGATCGTTTTTCCCGAAATCGATTACGACCGCGTCGACGCGGTGCGCGGGATGAACGTCGTGGTCGCGACCACGGCCAAGACCGATGCCGAGGCGAAGGCGCTGCTCAAAGGCTTCGACATGCCGTTTGCGAACTGACCGAGCGAGGAGTTCAGCCCAGTGGCAAAGAAGAGCGCGATCGAGAAGAACGCCCGGCGGATCAAGCTCGCCAAGCAGATCGCCCCGCGGCGCATGCGGCTCAAACAGATCGCGACCGACCGCACCGCGCCGCCGGAGGAGCGGTTTGCGGCGCAGCTGAAGCTCGCCCTCTTGCCGCGCAACGGGTCGCAGACCCGCGTGCGCAACCGGTGCTCCTTGACCGGCCGGCCGCGCGGCTTTTACCGGAAGTTCAAGCTGTCGCGCATCGCCGTGCGCGAGCTCGCCTCGTCGGGGCAGATCCCGGGCATGCTGAAGTCGAGCTGGTAGGGGGATCCCGGCGATGACGATGAGCGACCCGCTGGGGGACATGCTGACGCGGATCCGCAACGGGCAGAAGGCGCGCCAGGCGGTCGTCGCCTCGCCCGCCTCGAAGATCCGCGCCAACGTGCTCGAAGTCCTGAAGCGCGAGGGCTACATCCGCGGCTTTACCCGCGAAGATCTGCGCCCCGGCGTGGCCGAGCTCAAGATCGAGCTCAAATACGTCGATGGCGAGCCGGTGATCCGCGAGATCGCGCGGGTGTCCAAGCCCGGCCGCCGCATCTATTCGCGCATCGCCGATCTGCCGCGCACCTATAACGGGCTCGGCATCGCCATCCTGTCGACCCCGCGCGGGGTCCTGTCCGACAACGAGGCCCGCGTCGCCAAAGTCGGCGGCGAGGTCCTGTGCCGGGTCTTTTGAGGTAGCGGAATGTCGCGCATCGGCAAGAATCCGGTCGCCGTGCCGAAGCGGCGTCGAAGTCAGGCTATCGGAGCGGACCCTGACCGCGAGAGGCGGGCTCGGCAGCCTGAGCCTGATCGTCAGCAACGCGGTCACGGCTTCGATCGCGGATGGTGCGGTCACGATTGCCCCGGCCGACGACACCAAGCAGTCGCGCGCAATGTGGGGAACCACCCGGGCCTTGGTCAGCAACATGGTGACCGGGGTGTCGAAGGGCTTCTCGGTCGGTCTCGAGATCAACGGGGTCGGCTATCGCGCCGCGGTGCAGGGTCGTGTGTTGAACCTGCAGCTCGGCTACAGCCACGACATTCCGTTCCCGATCCCCGAAGATGTCCGGATCGCCTGCGAACGGCCGACCGTGATCACCGTCAGCGGCGCCGACCGTCAGCGCGTCGGCCAGGTCGCCGCCGAGATCCGCGCCTTTCGCCCGCCCGAGCCCTACAAAGGCAAGGGGATCAGATATGCTGGCGAGACCGTCCGCCGCAAGGAAGGCAAGAAGAAGTAAGCGCGATGCCACAAAAAGCCAAAGCCCTGTTCCTGCGCCGGCGCCAGCGGGTGCGCAGCAAGCTGCGTCGCGTCGCGAATAATCGGCCGCGGCTCTCGGTCTTCCGCTCGTCGAAGCATATCTATGCGCAAGTCATCGATGATATGGCCGGGCGGACTTTGGCGGCGGCGTCGAGCCTCGACGGTGCCCTCAAGCAAAGCCTCGGCACCGGAGCTGACATCGCGGCGGCAGGTGCCGTCGGCAAGCTGATCGCCGAGCGCGCGAAAGCGGCCGGGGTCGAGCAAGTCGTGTTCGACCGCGGCGCCTATCTGTTTCATGGCCGGGTCAAGGCCCTGGCCGACGCCGCCCGCGAGGGCGGCCTGGATTTCTGAGGGGTAGGGTCAATGGCACGGACGATGGCGCGCAGCGGGGGCGAACGGCGCGGACGCGACGGCGACCGTCAGTCGCGCGACCGCGAGGACAGCGAATTTGCCGAAAAGCTGGTCAACATCAATCGCGTCGCCAAGGTGGTCAAGGGCGGCCGGCGCTTCGGCTTTGCCGCGCTGGTCGTCGTCGGCGACCGCAAGGGCCGGGTCGGCTACGGCGCTGGCAAGGCGCGCGAGGTGCCCGAGGCCATCCGCAAGGCCACCGAGCAGGCGCGGCGCAGCATGATCCGCGTGCCGCTGCGCGAAGGCCGCACCCTGCATCACGACATCGCCAGCAGCTACGGCGCCGGCCGGGTGATCGTGCGCGCCGCCAAGGCCGGCACCGGGATTATCGCCGGCGGCCCGATGCGCGCGATCTTCGAGGCGCTCGGGGTCCACGATGTCGTCGCCAAGTCGACCGGCAGCGCCAACCCGCACAACATGATCAAGGCGACCTTTGTCGCTCTCGGCCGGGCGACCAGCCCGCGCGCGGTGGCGGCGCGCCGTGGCAAGAAGGTCGGCGAGATCCTCGGCCGCCGCGACGCCGAAGCGCGGGAGCCGGCGTGATGGAGAGCCGGAAATCGGTCACCGTCGAGCAGACCGGAAGCCCGATCGGGCGAAGGCACGACCAAGAGGCCACCCTCAAAGGGCTCGGCCTGAACAAGCGCCACCGCCGCCGCGTCCTCGAAGACACCCCCTCGGTCCGCGGCATGATCGACAAGGTGAAGCACCTGGTGCGGATCGTCGAGGACGAGGGGTAAGGGGCAAGGCCGGCAAGGACCAGGAAATCGAAGCGATGAAGCTCAACGAGATCAGGGACAATCCCGGAGCGCACTATCGGGCGAAGCGGGTCGGGCGCGGCATCGGATCGGGCAAGGGCAAAACCTCCGGGCGCGGCGGCAAGGGCCAGACTGCGCGCAGCGGGGTGGCGCTCAACGGCTTCGAAGGCGGTCAGACCCCGCTGCACCGGCGGCTGCCGAAGCGCGGCTTCGACAACCGGATGTTCCGGCCGGATTTCAAGGTGGTGAACCTCGGCCGCCTGCAACAGGCGCTCGACGCAGGTAAGCTCAAGCCCGAGGGCACTATCGACGGCCCGGCCCTGGTGGCCTCGGGAGTGTTGCGGCGCCGCGGCGACGGGGTTCGCCTGCTCGCCGAGGGCAAGCTGCGGGCCGCGCTGACGATCGAGGTCGCCGGCGCCTCCAAGGCCGCGATCGCCGCGGTCGAAAGCGCCGGCGGCACGGTGATCGTGCGCGCGCCGCGCGCGCGGAAAGCAAAACCGGAGGCGGCCGCCTCGGCCTGAACGCGGCGGTCCGGCGCCGCCGCGGCCGGCCGCCTGGTCAGGCTCGCCTTTGGTCAAGCCGGGCTTTTGCCTGAGCCGGGCCTTCGCCCAGGCCGGGCTCTTGTCTAGGGATCAAGCGAATGGCGTCAGTCGCCGAACAACTCGCCTCCAGCATCAACCTCTCCGCCTTTACCAAGGCGACCGAGCTGAAGAGCCGCATCTGGTTCACGCTCGGGGCGCTGGTGATCTATCGGCTCGGCACCTATATCCCGATCCCCGGGATCGACCCGGCGATATTGCACGACATCTTCTCGCGCAATGCCGGCGGCATCCTCGGCATGTTCGACATGTTCTCGGGCGGGGCGCTCGGGCGCATGACGATCTTTGCGCTGAACATCATGCCGTACATCTCGGCATCGATCATCATCCAGCTGCTGACCGCGGTGTCCCCGACCCTGGAAGCCTTGAAAAAGGAGGGCGAAAGCGGGCGCAAAAAGCTGAACCAGTACACCCGCTTCGGCACGGTGCTGCTGGCCGCGGTCCAGGCCTACGGCATCGCGGTCGGGATCGAGGGCATGCACTCCGGGGCTGAAACGGCGGTCCTGAACCCCGGCCTGTTCTTCCGGCTGGTCACCGTCGTGACCTTGGTCGGCGGCACGGTGTTCCTGATGTGGCTCGGCGAGCAGATCACCGCGCGCGGGGTCGGCAACGGCATTTCGCTGATCATCTTTGCCGGCATCGTCGCGAACCTGCCGCATGCCCTCGCGTCGACCCTCGAGCTCGGGCGCACCGGGGCGATCTCGAGCTTTTTCATCATCATGTTCCTCGTCGTGTCGATCCTGGTGGTCGCCTTCATCGTATTCATGGAGCGCGCGCAGCGGCGCATTCTTGTCCAGTATCCCAAACGCCAAGTCGGCAACAAGATGTTCGGCGGCGACGCCTCGCACCTGCCGCTGAAGATCAACACCTCTGGCGTCATTCCACCAATCTTCGCGTCCTCCTTGCTGCTGCTGCCCGCAACGGTCGCCAACTTCGAGACCAGCGGGGGAAACTTTGGCTGGCTCGGTGAAATCACCGCGTATCTGGCGCATGGCCGACCGCTCTACATGGCGCTCTACGTCGCCCTGATCTGCTTCTTCTGCTTTTTCTATACCGCAATCGTCTTCAATCCGACCGAGACCGCGGATAATCTGCGCAAGTACGGGGGGTTCATACCCGGCATCAGGCCCGGCAAGAATACGGCCGATTACCTCGACTATGTGTTGACCCGGCTGACCGTCGTCGGCGCGGCCTATCTGTCGGCGGTCTGCATCCTGCCCGAGATCCTGATCTCGGAATATTCGGTGCCGTTCTATTTCGGGGGCACCAGCCTGTTGATCGTGGTCAGCGTGACGATGGACACGGTGGCGCAGATCCACTCGCACCTGTTGGCCCATCAGTATGAGGGTCTGATCAAAAAAGCAAAGCTGAGGGGCCGGCGCGGATGAACGTGATCCTGCTCGGACCGCCAGGCTCGGGAAAGGGAACTCAGGCGAAACGCCTCGAACAGAGCCGCCAAATCTGCCACCTCGCCACCGGCGACATGCTGCGGGCCGCAACCGCGTCCGGCAACGAGCTCGGGGTCCGGGTCAAGAGCATCATGGATTCCGGCCAGCTGGTTCCCGACGGGATCATCATCGATATGATCGGCGCACGCATTATCGAGCCGGATTGCCCCAAGGGTTTCATTCTCGACGGCTTCCCGCGCACGGTGCCGCAGGCCCGGGCGCTCGACGAGATGCTGGCGCAACGCGGCCTCGGTCTCGATCACGTCATTCTGATCGAGGTCGACGAGGCGGCGCTGATCGATCGCCTCGCCGGGCGGTTTACTTGCGCGCGGTGCGGGGCGAGCTACCACGAACGCCACCGTCGCCCGCACATCGACGGGGTTTGCGACGTCTGCGGAAGCCGCGACTTCGTGCACCGGCCCGATGACCGTCCGCAGGCAGTGAAGGCTCGGTTCGAGGTCTACCGCGCTCAGACCGCACCGATCCTGCCCTATTACCGCGCCCGCGACATTCTGCGCACCGTCGACGGGATGGCGGGGATAGACGAGGTGGCGGGCCAGATCGAAAGGATCTTGGGCTGAGAGCGGGGTCGGCCGGCCCGCCGGCGCCGTCGACGCTGCCCGATACCGTGCGGGTTGACGTCGGGTCGAACATCGATATAATGTCTGCCCTTGCGAGTGGCCCTTCCCAGCCCTATTTTCTTTTGAGGAGAAGCGCAGGTGGCGCGCATTGCCGGCGTCAATATCCCCAACCAAAAACGTGTGCCGATCGGGCTCGCCTATATCCACGGGATCGGGCGCACGACGGCGCAGCAGATCTGCACCCGGATCGGGATCCCGCCCGAGCGCCGGGTTCATGAGCTGACCGACGACGAGGTGCTGCGCATGCGCGAGCTGATCGACCGCGAATTCACGGTCGAAGGCGATCTGCGCCGATTGGTCGCAATGAACATTAAGCGGCTGATGGATCTCGGCTGCTATCGCGGATTGCGCCATCGCAAGGGGCTGCCGGTGCGCGGGCAACGCACGCACACCAACGCGCGCACGCGCAAGGGGCCGGCCCGCCCGATCGCCGGCAAAAAGAAGTAGCCCGGATCGATGGCCAGAACGGCGGCGCCGGCGCCGCGCCTGCGGCGGCGCGAGCGCAAGAACATTACCTCGGGCACGGCGCATGTGAACGCCACGTTCAACAACACGATGATCACGATCACCGACGCGCAGGGCAATACCATCGCCTGGTCGTCGTCGGGCAGCCAAGGCTTCAAGGGCTCGCGCAAATCGACCCCCTACGCGGCGCAGGTCGCAGCCGAGGATGCCGGTCGCAAAGCCATGGAGCATGGCATGCGCACCCTGGAGATCGAGGTCAAAGGCCCGGGCTCGGGACGCGAATCGGCGCTGCGCGCGCTGCAGGCGGTGGGCTTCGCCGTCACCTCGATCCGCGACGTGACACCGATCCCGCACAATGGCTGCCGGCCGCCGAAGCGGCGCCGCGTCTGACGGCAGACCGCCCGGGGGCCGGGCGGAGATTTTCATCGAGGAAAAAGCCGGACGCCATGCGCCGGCCGGCGCCGTGAATGGCGCTCCCCTTCACCGATCGAGGTTCGAGTGGTGATTCAAAAGAACTGGCAAACCCTGATCAAGCCGAAACAGCTCTCGGTGGAGCCGGGCGACGATCCCAAGCGGGTCGCCACCGTCGTCGCCGAGCCGCTGGAACGCGGCTTCGGGCTGACCTTGGGCAATGCGCTGCGGCGCGTGCTGCTGTCCTCGCTGCAAGGGGCGGCCGTGACCTCGATCCAGATCGAGGGCGTGCTGCACGAGTTCTCGTCGCTCCCGGGCGTGCTCGAGGACGTGACCGATATCGTCCTCAACGTCAAGAGCATCGATTTGAGGATGTACGGCGAAGGGCCGAAGCGCATGCGGCTGCGCGCCAGCGGGCCGGGCGAGGTCCGCGCCGGGGCGATCGAAACCGGACACGATATCGACATCATGAACCCCGAGCTGGTGATCTGTACCCTCGAGAGCGGCGCCAGGATCGCGACCGAGCTGACCGTCGAGAACGGCAAAGGCTACGTGCCCGGCACGCAGAACCGGGCAGAGGACGCGCCGATCGGGCTGATCCCGGTCGATGCCTTGTTCAGCCCGGTCCGCAAGGTCTCTTATCGGGTCGAAAATACGCGTGTCGGCCAGGTCACCGACTATGACCGGCTGGCGATGCGGGTCGAAACCAATGGCGCGGTGACGCCCGAGGACGCCGTGGCGCTCGCCGCGCGCATCCTGCAGGACCAGCTCCAGCTATTCATCAATTTCGAGGAGCCGCGGCACCCCTCCGACGATACGCGGCCGAGCGAGCTGCCGTTCAACAAGAACCTGCTGCGCAAGGTCGACGAGCTTGAGCTCTCGGTGCGCTCGGCCAACTGCCTGAAGAACGACAACATCGTCTATATCGGTGATCTGGTCCAGAAATCCGAGGCCGAGATGCTGCGAACCCCCAATTTCGGGCGCAAATCCCTGAACGAGATCAAGGAAGTCCTGGCCCAGATGGGGCTTCACCTCGGCATGGAAATCCCCAATTGGCCGCCCGAGAACATCGAGGAATTGGCCAAGCGGCTCGACGAACCCTATTGAGGATCCGGACCCGATGCGCCACCGCCTGAAAGGCCGCAGCTTCAGCCGCCGCTCCGAGCATCGCAAGGCGATGTTCGAGAACCTGGCCGCCGCGCTGATCAAGCACGAGCAGATCACGACGACCTTGCCCAAGGCGAAGGATTTGCGGCCGATCGTCGAGCGGCTGATCACCTACGGCAAGCATGGCGGGCTCGCCAACCGGCGCCGAGCGATCGCCAGGCTGCAGGATTCGCATCTCGCCAACAAGCTGATGACGGTTTTGGCCGAGCGCTATGCCGGCCGCCCCGGCGGCTACACCCGCATCATCAAGGCGGGTTTTCGGCATGGCGACGATGCGGCGATGGCGGTGATCGAGCTCGTCGACCGCGACCCCTTGGCCAAGGGCAAGGATTCGGGCCCGACCGGCACCGAGGAACGAGACGAGACGGAAGCGGCCTGACGCGCCCGCGGGTCGAGCGTTTGCGTTTGGGTCGCCAAATCCGCGCGTCGCGCCGGCGGGTGTGCCTGACGGCGAAGATCTCGATATCGCTTCCGCGCCGACGATACGAGACGATGTAGTTTCCGACAATGAGCCGCCGCGTCCCCGGCATTGCGCCGGACCGCCCGGAATCGGGATACTCAGACAGCTGGCGTTGCGCGCGTTCGAGCACATCGAGAAAACGTTGCGCCGCCGTTGGACTGTGCTCGGCTAGGTAATCGGCGGTCTCCTCGATCTCCACATTTGCACGGGGCGACCGAAGGACACGGATCGTCATTTTTCTGAGGCGCGAGCTTTTTCAGCCTTGGCGACGATTGTCCTCACCTTGCGCAGCGTCGAGGGCGGCGGCAAGCTTGTCGAACGCGGCGATCAGGTCGTTCGGGATGCGGAGCGAGACGTGGCTCGACCCCACATGGCCGTCAGGCATAACCCCTCCTGCAACACGATCGGCCACAGTAGCACAACGGGTGGTGCAGCCTATCCGGTCGGCCGCGCGGCAAAGCCGAAGCTGCCGTTGCCCTCATCGTCGTCGACGCGGATTTCGCTGACCCGCGCAGCGATCGGGCCGTGGTGAGCAGCCTCGATCAGCGCCGCGACGGCATCGTCCGGTCCGGTCGCCAGCAATTCCACCGAGCCGTCGCGGCGGTTGCGCACCCAGCCGCGCAATCCGAGGTTCCTGGCGGTCTCGATCGCCCAGGCGCGATAGCCTACGCCCTGCACCCGGCCGGTGATGCGCAGCCTGACGGTCTTCACCACGCCCCTCTCCATCAGCTATCGCATCGCCCGGACCCGACCCGTCCGGGGAGCGATCGACCGGCTGCGTCGTTGACCTCGAAAAGATGACCCGTCAAGGCGTTTCGCCGCCGGCGCTGCCGATCCACCGTATCCGGCACACCCGGCGCGTCATCCCGCACCCATTTCGCAAGAGAGGGCACTATCATGGCAAGCGAAGACATCAGAGGGCTCAAAGTGGCCATTCTCGTCACCGACGGTTTTGAGCAGGTCGAGCTGATCGAGCCGCGCGAGGCGCTCGACCAAGCCGGCGCCGAAACCCGGATCGTATCCCCGAAGGAGGACACGGTGCGCGGCTGGAATTTTACCGACTGGGGCCGCACCTTGCCGGTCGAGGTCAAGCTCGACCAAGCCCGGCCGCAGGATTTCGATGCGCTGCTGCTGCCCGGCGGGGTGATCAACCCGGACACGCTCAGGATCGAGCCGAAAGCCGTCGCTTTCGTCAAAGCCTTCTTCGATGCCGGCAAACCGGTCGCGGCAATCTGCCATGGACCGTGGACCATCCTCGAGGCCGGCATGGCTCGCGGGCGGCGGATGACTTCATGGCCGTCGCTGAAGACGGATCTGAAGAACGCCGGAGCCGATTGGGTGGATCAGGAAACCGTCGTCGATGGTAATATGGTCACCAGCCGCAAGCCCGACGACATCGCGGCGTTCAACCGCGAAACGCTCAAACTGTTCGCCGCGGCTAAATCGCGCCGTCGCGCGGCCTAGGTTCGCCCGGAAGCACGGAGGACAGCCATGCAGAGGCGTGTGTTCGGCCCCACCGGGCGCGAGGCGGCGGTGATCGGGATGGGCACCTGGTACTTCGAGCAGGCCGACCGCCGCACCGCAATCGCTGCCTTGCGCCGCGGCCTCGATCTCGGCATGAACCATATCGACACCGCCGAGATGTACGGCTCGGGCGCCGCGGAAGAGCTGATCGGCGAGGCCATCGCCAGCCGCCGCGACGAGGTCTTTCTGGTGTCCAAGGTGCTGCCGCACAACGCTTCGCGCTCGGGAACGCGGATCGCGTGCGAGCGCTCGCTCGGGCGGCTGCGCACCGATCGGCTCGACTGCTACCTGCTGCATTGGCCGGGTCCGCAGCCGCTGGCGGAGACGATCGCCGCATTCGAGGAGCTGCGGCGCGACGGCAAGATCCTCAGCTGGGGGGTCAGCAATTTCGACGTGGCCGATCTCGAGCGGGCTCTGGGAATCGCCGGCGAAGGGGTCGTCGCCTGCAACCAGGTGCTCTATCACCTGCTCGAGCGCAGCATCGAGACGTCGGTGATCCCGTGGGGCGAGCGGCACGGGATCGCGGTGGTCGCCTACAGCCCGTTCGGCCACAGCCGCTTTCCCGGCGCGCACACACCCGGCGGGCGGGTGCTGGCCGAGA
Organism: uncultured Alphaproteobacteria bacterium; assembly: GCA_963703855.1. Taxonomy (GTDB): domain Bacteria; phylum Pseudomonadota; class Alphaproteobacteria; order ATCC43930; family CGMCC-115725; genus AP-15. Next base: position 175,644 of record CAVPFW010000025.1, on the reverse strand, counting down.
TCGCCGCCGCCCACGATGCGACGCCGCGCCAGGTGGCGCTGGCCTTTCTGGTGCGCCGGCCGTCGGTGCTGGCGATCCCCAAGGCCGCAACCCCGGAGCATGTCGTGGAGAACGCCGGGGCGGGCGATCTGCGCCTCTCTCAGGAGGAAATCGCGCAAATCGACGCCGCCTTCCCGGGCGGCCGCCGCCAAGGAAGCCTGCCGATGCTGTAGCCCCTGCCCTCACCCGCCGCGGCTCCTGTCATTGCGAGCGCAGCGAAGCAATCTCGCGCCGCTTCTCCCGCGCCACGGCGAGATTGCTTCGTCGCCTGCCAGCTCCTCGCAATGACACCCGCTGCACGGCTCACTCGAATTCGAGGATCACCTCGTCGAGGGCCAGGCTGTCGCCCGGCTTGGCGCGGACCACGGCGATGCGGCCGTCGCGCTCGGCGCGCAGCACGTTCTCCATCTTCATCGCTTCGACGATGGCGAGCGGCTCGCCGGCCTTGACCTCCTGCCCTGGGCTCACCGCGACCGAGGCAAGCAGTCCCGGCATCGGCGACAGCAGCAGCCGCGAGGTGTCGGGCGCCTTCTTTTGCGGCATCAGCGCCAACAGTTCGGCGGCGCGCGGCGACAGCACCTGCGCCCGGCGGACGACGCCGCGATGCACCAGCCGAAACTCCGAACCGCTGAGCCGCTCGATCTGAACGGTCGCGGCGGATGCCTCGGCGCGGGCGTGCAGCAGGGTCTGCCCCGGCTGCCAGAGGGTGCCGGCGAGCCGGCGCTCTCCGGCGATCTCGACACCATACTCGCCGCCGGTCGCCGCCGAGGCGGGCTCCACCCACAACGCCACGGGGTAGGGCGCGTCGTCGAGCAGGATCGTCCATTGTTCCGGGATTTCCGCGCGAAACCCGGTGAGCTTGCCGTCGATCGCGGTCTCGCATTCGCGGGTTCGGCGGCCGGCCAGCGCGGCAGCGAGCAGGATCACCCGGTCGGCCTCGACAAAATCGGCGGGGGCCGCGAACCCCCCCGGAAATTCCTCGGCGATGAAGTCTGTCGACAGCGCGCCCGCGCGAAAGCGGGGCTTGCCGGCGACCGCGGCCAGAAAGGCGAGGTTGTGCTGCACCCCGGAAATATAAAATCGGTCGAGGGCGTCGCGCAGGCGATCGATCGCGGCGTCGCGGTCGGCCCCGTAAGCCGCGAGCTTGGCGATCATCGGATCGTAATGAACGCTGATCTCGGCGCCCTCGAAGACCCCGTCGTCGAGCCGCAGCCCCTCTCCCACCGGCGGCGAATAGCGGACGAGGCGGCCGGTCGACGGCAGGAAGTTGCGCGTCGGGTCCTCGGCATAAACCCGCGCCTCGATCGCCCAGCCGTCGAGCCGAATGGCTTCCTGGGCGAACGGCAGAGGCTCGCCGGCGGCGACGCGCAGCATCAGCTCGACGAGGTCGAGCCCGGTCACCAGCTCGGTCACCGGGTGCTCGACCTGGAGTTTGGTGTTCATCTCGAGAAAGTAGAAATTGCGCTGACGGTCGACGATGAACTCGACCGTGCCGGCCGAGCGGTAGTCGACGGCGCGCGCCAAGGCCACCGCCTGCCGGCCCATGGCCTCACGCGCCGCGGCATCGAGGAACGGGCTCGGCGCCTCCTCGACGACCTTCTGGTGGCGGCGCTGGATCGAGCATTCACGCTCGCCGAGGTAAACGATGTTGCCGTGCGCGTCGCCCAGCACCTGGATCTCGATGTGCCGCGGTTGCTCGATGTATTTTTCGATGAAGATCCGGTCGTCGGCAAAGCTCGATTTCGCCTCGCCCGCGGCGGCGCGGAACCCGTCGCGGACCTCGCCGTCCGAGGCGGCGATGCGCATCCCCTTGCCGCCGCCCCCGGCCGACGCCTTGATCATGACCGGATAGCCGATGTCGCGCGCGATCCCGACCGCGGCTTCGGCATCGGGCACGATGTCGAGGTGTCCGGGCACGGTCGACACCCCGGCGGCACGGGCGAGCTTTTTCGACTCGATCTTGTCGCCCATCGCCGCGATCGCCTTCGGCCCGGGGCCGACGAAAACGACGCCGGCCTCGGCCAGCGCCTTCGCGAAAGCGACGTTCTCCGACAGAAACCCGTAGCCGGGGTGGACCGCCTCCGCGCCGCTCGCCCGGCAGGCCTCGACGATCCGGTCGATCTTGAGATAGCTCTCGGCCGACGGCGCCGGGCCGATCAGGATCGCCTCGTCGGCCATGCGCACATGCGCCGCCTCGGTATCGGCGTCGGAATAGACCGCCACGGTCGCAATCCCCATCCGCCGCGCGGTGCGAATGACGCGGCAAGCGATCTCGCCGCGATTGGCGATCAGGATCTTGCGGAACATTAGGCCGAGAAAGCAGTGCAGGCCCGTCGCTCGCCGCCCCTCACCCTCCCACGCCTTCGGCGCGGGGCCCTCCCTCTCCCCGCCTGCGGGGAGAGGGCCGGGGTGAGGGGCCCCTTTCGCGCGGCCAATTGATAAACGGCGTTCACAGCGGGATGTTGTCGTGCTTTTTCCAGGGATTGGCGAGCTGCTTGCCGCGCAGCATGGCGAGCGCGCGGGCGAGGCGGCGCCGGGTGTCGCGGGGCGCGATCACGTCGTCGATAAAGCCGCGGCTGGCGGCGACGAACGGGTTGGCGAATTTCTCGCGATATTCCTCGGTGCGCGCCTCGATCGCCGCGAGGTCGCCGAGATCGGCGCGAAAGATGATCTCGACGGCGCCCTTCGGCCCCATCACCGCGATCTCGGCCGAGGGCCAGGCGAAATTCACGTCGCCGCGCAAATGCTTGGAGCTCATCACGTCATAGGCCCCGCCATAGGCCTTGCGGGTGATCAGGGTCACCTTGGGCACCGTCGCTTCGGCGAACGCGAACAACAGCTTGGCGCCGTGCTTGATGATCGCGCCGTATTCCTGGGCGGTTCCCGGCAGAAATCCGGGCACGTCGACAAAGGTCACGATCGGGATGTTGAAGCAGTCGCAAAACCGCACGAAGCGCGCCGCCTTGCGCGCGCTGTCGATGTCGAGGCAGCCGGCGAGCACCATCGGCTGGTTGGCGACGACGCCGATCGTCGACCCTTCCATGCGCGCGAACCCGATCACGATGTTGCGCGCAAAATTGGGCTGGATCTCGAAGAAATCGGCTTCGTCGACGATCTTGAGGATCAGCTCCTTGATGTCGTAGGGCCGGTTCGGGTTGCCCGGCACGAGCGTGTCCAGCGAGGGCTCGGCCCGGTCGCGCGGGTCGGCGGTCGGCCGCTGGGGCGGCGGCGCGCGGTTCGAAGCCGGCAGAAAATCGATGAACCGGCGCAATTCCAACAATGCCTCGACATCGTTGGCAAAAGCGAGGTCGGCCACCCCGGAGCGGGTCGTGTGGGTCACCGCCCCGCCCAATTCCTCCTGGGTCACGGTCTCATGGGTCACGGTGCGGACCACCTCGGGCCCGGTCACGAACAAATACGAGGTGTCCTTGACCATGAAGATGAAATCGGTCATCGCCGGCGAATAGACCGCACCCCCGGCGCACGGCCCCATGATCATCGACACCTGCGGCACCACCCCCGAGGCCAGCACGTTGCGCTCGAACACCTCGGCGTAGCCGGCGAGCGAGGCGACCCCGTCCTGTATGCGGGCGCCGCCGGAATCGTTGAGGCCGATCACCGGGGCGCCGACATTGATCGCGTGGTCCATGATCTTGCAGATCTTCTCGGCATGCGCCTCGCTCAAGGAGCCGCCGAACACGGTGAAATCCTGGCTGAAGACAAAGACCAGACGGCCGTTGACCGTGCCGTAGCCGGTGACCACCCCGTCGCCGGGAACCCGCTGCTGGTCGATGCCGAAATCGTGGCTCCGGTGCTCGACGAACATGTCCCATTCCTCGAACGAACCGGGGTCGAGCAGCAGCTCGATGCGCTCGCGCGCGGTCAGCTTGCCGCGGCGGTGCTGGGCCTCGACGCGCCGGGCGCCCCCGCCCGCCCGCGCCGCCCTGCGCTTTTCTTCCAGGCGATCGAGAATATTGTCCATCGCACCCCGCTATTATCTAAGGGCGAGATAGCATCGACCGCGGGACGGCGCCAGACCCGCCGGCGAGCGCGCCTTGGTGCGGCTTGTTCGCGAGCGGCGATCGAGCGCAGAATTGCTGCGAAGGCGTATTTCAATCATGCGAGGACAGGCTGATGGCCGAAAGCGAGCTGTATCAAAAAGGGGCGGCGATGCGGCGCCGGCTGATGGGCGAGGCTGCGGTCGAACGCTCGGCCCGCGAGACCTACAGCGACCCGGTGATGAAGAAATTCATCGACCTCGCCACCGAGACCGTATTCGGCGCGCTGTGGACGCGGCCTGGTCTCGACCTGAAGACCCGGGCATTGATCTGCGTCATTTCGGACACGACGACCGGCCGCGAGCCCGAGCTGGCGCTCCATCTGCGCATGGCGTTGCGCCAGGGTTGGAGCGAGGAGGAATTGACCGAGGCATTGCTGCATCTCTCGGGCTATGTCGGGGTGCCGATCATACGCGAGTTGATGATGGTGGCGAGCAAAGTGTTCGCCGAATTCCGTGCCGAAAAGGCGGCGGAGAAACCGGCGACGGCCTGAGGCAGCTGGTCGACGCGCAACAGCGGAGCGGGCGGACGACACGGCTGCGCTGGAACCATACCCCACTGCGCAAGCGATGATCCTGCGTTCGAATCTGCCGAAGCTGCGAGAATTTGCGGGCGGCTCCGTCCGCGTCCTCGATGTTGGTGGATGGTATCAGCCGTTCAATCTGGCCACCCATGTCATAGATTTACATCCTTACGAGTCGCGCCGTATTCGGGATGCCATCGACCCGGAGGACAGCGAGCGGTTTTCCGCCGCCACGTGGACCGTGCACGACGTATGCAGTTCGCCCTGGCCATTCGCTGACAAGTCGTTCGATTTCGTCGTTTGCTCGCACCTGCTCGAAGATGTGCGTGATCCGATCTCGGTTTGCCAGGAGTTGTGTCGGGTCGGCAAGGCCGGCTATATCGAAACGCCATCCCGGATTCGAGAAATATATTCAAAAAACAGGTTCTTCAGGCTGAAATATCTCATTGGCGTAATTCCCGAGATCGGCTTCGCTCATCATCGCTGGTTTGTCGAATATCAACCCAATCACCTGCGCTTCACCTCTAAGACGGCGGCACTGCTGGCGAGTCATCGCTATTATATCACCCGCTCCGACATCGGTCGCAAGCTCACCGAACGAGAAAGCGGGGTTGGATTTTTCTGGCATCAGACATTTACTTTCGAAGAAATATTTATCGATCTCAGAACCGATTATCCCGCATTCCGCCGTAAGGCGATTACCGAATTGAAAAGGTAGGTTTCGGAGTTATGGCCGATTTGTCCTCAAAACACGAGTGGAACGCTTACTACTCTCGGAAACGGATCGTGCAGCAATGGATGCAGCTTCACTTGCTGAGCACGGTCGACTGCCAGAAAATCCTCGAAGTCGGGCCGGCGCTCGGGCTGGTTACCAGTCTGTTGGCCAATGTCGGCTATGAGGTCCACACCCTCGACCGGATGCCGCGGGCGTTCGCCTATCCCGACGTCCCGCACCTCGAACGAGATATCTGCGACCTGCGCTGCGACGAGATCGCCGGCTACGATGCGATCCTCTGCTGCGAGACGCTCGAGCACCTCGACTGGGGGCGGGTGGGATCGGTGCTGTCGACGTTCCGAGCGAGCGGCGCCAAATACCTGATCGTCTCGGTTCCCTATATGGCGTTCCAGATTTCGCTTCGACATCTATCTGAACCGGACCACCTTTCGCCAATATTTCTCGATGAAAAAGCTGCTGTGGCGAAAGGAATTCGCAGCCGAGCCGCCAGGCGGTCACCAGTGGGAAGTCGGCTACCGCAATTATCCGCTGCGGGTGTGGGAGGCGCAGCTCGAAACCAGCGGCTGGTCGATCCTCCAGCGCGATTTCACCGAGCATTGCCGGTCGGTCTTTCACCTGCTCGAAGCGCGCTGATCAGCCGCGCAACAGCGCAAGAAACCGCGCCGCGGCTGCGATGTCGTCGGTCAGGGCGGTGCGCCGCCGGGCCTGTTCGGCATCCTCGCCCCACGCTTCGATCTGAAAGCTTTCGTCGAGCTGCGAGGCGGCGAAGGCCTGCTCTGCATCGAGGCGGCCCTCGATCAGCGCCAAGGCGATCACCAAGGAGCCGCAGGCGCCGGTCGCCAGATGCAGGGCCGCCAGCGCGAAATCATCCTGCTCGGCGACCGCTGCGTAGAGGGCGTGCAGGCTCGCCGGCGGCTGGCTTTTCGGGATCACCCCGTCGGTGGTTTCCAGCGCGGCGTCATAACGCAGCGCCACCCAGTCGATCAGCGGCTGCCATACCGCCTGCTGGCGCCCCGCCAGCACCGGCGGATGCGCCGCCCGATAGCAGACGAGATCGGTCCCGGCGTAACCGGCGATCTGCTGCACGATCGCTTGGCGCTGCGGCATCACCTGGTCGATCGCCGTGCCCGCGAGGCGGGTCAACGGCATCTCCGCCGGGTGGATGTCGCCGTGCTGGGCATTCCACTCCGCGGCGATCGCTGCCGCGAGTGCGGCACTCGGCACGGTCAGTGCATGCTTTGCCGGGGTCTTGATCGGGCTGCCGTCGAGGGCGACGGCGTAACCGGCTGCCACCGCCACCACTTCGGAATTGCGATGAAAGCGCTTCATTCCGGCAAATCCAGCCCGGCGAAGGGATCTTCGACATCCCTGGGAAAGCCAAAGAATTCCCGGCTCCGCCCCATATGCGGCGGCAGCGGTGCCGTCACCCGCAGAACTCCGCCTTGCGGATGCGGAATCGAGAGGGCGCGCGCGTGCAGATGTAGCCGGCTCGCGTCGGGCGGCCCGGCGAGGTGCGCGGCGGCGCCGCCATATTTGCCGTCGCCGAGGATCGGGGTGCCGATCGCCGCGCAATGCGCTCGCAGCTGATGGGTGCGCCCGGTGACCGGCAGCAAGGCGAGCCAGCTCGCCCGCTCGCCGGCGCTGTCGACGACCCGGTAATAGGTGATGGCGTGCTTTCCTGCATCGGGGTCGGCGCGAACCCGCTCGCCGGCTTGCCCCGGCCGCTTGGCGAGCGCGAGGCTGATCCGTCCCTGCGGCGGCTTCGGCAGCCCGACGGCCAATGCCCAATAGATCTTTCGCGTGGTCTTCTCACGAAAGGCCCGGGTCAGAAACACCGCGGCCGCGACATTGCGGGCGATGATCAGAACGCCGCTCGTATCCTTGTCGAGGCGGTGGACGAGCCGGGGCCGCTCCGCATGGCCAAAGCGCAGCGCGTCCAGAAGGCCGTCGAGATGGCGTTCCGACCGGGTCCCGCCTTGGACGGCGAGGCCGGGCGGCTTGTTGAGCACGATGACCGCGTCGTCGCGATGCAGCACGGCGGCCTGCACCATTGCCTCGTCGGCGGGCAGCACCCGGCGTGGCGCCGCGGGAGCCGCGGGCTGCACCGCGTCGAGCGGCGGCAAGCGGATTGCCTGGCCGGGCATCACCCGGTCGCCGGATTTGGCGCGCTTGCCGTCGACCCGGATCTGCCCGGTGCGCAGCAGCTTTTCCAGCCGGCCATGGGCGAGCGCCGGGTAATGGCGCTTGAACCAGCGATCGAGCCGCAGCGGCCCGTCATCCTGATCGACGGCGATGGTTTCGACGGCGCTGATCATCGCGGTGCTTCGGCGGCGCGCTCGCGCAGCTTTCCCCAATAATCGAGCCGCTTTTTGACTTCGCGCTCGAAGCCGCGCTCGCCCGGCCGGTAGAAATTGCGGCGCGGCACCCCGTCGGGGAAATAGTTCTGGCCCGAGAACCCCTCCTCGGTGGCGTGGTCGTAGACGTAGCCCCTTCCGTAGCCGAGGTTGCGCATCAGCCGGGTGGGGGCGTTCAGGATGTGCATCGGCGGCATCAACGAGCCGGTCTCGCGCGCCATCCCCTGGGCTTCGCCAAAGGCCGTGTAGGCGGCATTCGATTTGGGCGCGGTCGCGAGATAGATCACGCATTGGGCGATCGCCAATTCGCCCTCGGGCGAGCCGAGCCGGTCGTAGATGTCCCAGGCGGCCAATGCCTGGACCACCGCCTGCGGGTCGGCAAGCCCGATATCCTCGACCGCGGCGCGGGTCAGCCGGCGCAGGATGTAGGTCGGGTCTTCGCCCCCGGCCAGCATGCGCGCCAGCCAATAGAGCGCCGCATCGGTGTCCGAGCCGCGCAGGGATTTGTGCAATGCGCTGATCAGGTTGTAATGGCCTTCCTGGGCCTTGTCGTAGAGCGGGGCGCGCTGCTGCACGATCCGGGCGAGCTCGCGCGGGTCGAGGGGGTTTGAGGCCGGCAGCCGCGCGAGCTCCTCGACCAGGTTGAAGAGGAAACGGCCGTCGCCATCGGCCATCGCGCGCAGCGCGACACGGGCCCCGTCGGTCAGCGGCAGCCCACGGCGAAGCGCAGCTTCGCCTGTCGGTATGGCGCGAGCTTCACTCGCGCCCGAGGGCTGCCCGAGCGCGTCCTCGGCGCGCCGCAGCAAGGTCTCGAGGTCGTCGTCGCCGAGCCGGCGCAGCACAAAGACCTGGGCGCGCGACAACAGCGCCCCGATCAGCTCAAAGGACGGGTTCTCGGTCGTGGCCCCGACCAGGACCACGGTGCCGTCCTCGACGACCGGCAGAAAGGCGTCCTGCTGGGCGCGGTTGAAGCGGTGGATCTCATCGACGAACAGCAAGGTGCCGTGACCCATCTCGCGCCGCTTCCGCGCCGCGTCGAATACCCGACGCAGATCGGCGACCCCGGAAAACACCGCCGACAACGGCTCGAAATGGAGGTCGGTGCCGTGCGCCAATAGACGTGCGATCGTGGTTTTGCCGCAGCCGGGCGGCCCCCACAGGATCATCGAGGACAGCTGCCGGCTCGCCACCATATGCCCGATCGGGCCGTCCGGACCGAGCAGGTGGTCCTGGCCAACAACCTCGCCGAGGCTCTTTGGCCGCAGCCGGTCGGCGAGCGGGCGCGGCGCCTGGTTCTCGAACAGGGTGGTCATCGCCACCTGATATGGCGCGGCAACCTCAGCCGCGCAAACGGACCCTCTGCACGAAGGAGGGGGCCCCTCGCAGGGCGATGGATGGGCGAAGACTTCATGCGGCCTCGATCACGATTCCGATGCGCTTGCCGAGCGCCCGAAGCGCCGCATCGACCTGATTGATCCGGCTTTGGTGAAGCGGGTCACGAAGGCGCCGCACCGTCTTTTCATCCGTGCCGAGCTGCCGCGCCAAAGCAACGTTCGAGACGCCAGCCCCGATCATGGCGTCATGCAATGCGAGCTTTGCCGCAACCAGAGGGGGCACGTAGGCGAGAGGACGGCCGTGTGCTGGAGAGGGGTGGGGCAGCGGTTCGGCGCGATCTGTGTAAAAGGAAAGAGCGGTCACCAGCGCATGCTCCGCCATCGCCGCAGCCTCTTTCTCGGAATCGCCTTGCGTGATTGCCTCGGGCACGTCCGGAAAGGCGACGGTGAAACCGCCCTCGGGCCGCGGCAGCAACTCATAGGGGTAGGCGTAGCGCATCCCGGTTATTCCTCGATCTCCTCATGCTTCAGCCCGATCGTTTCAAAATGCCGTGCAAGGTTCTGCTCTCAGGTCTGTCGGACGCCGCCCCACGACTTATCGCCGGCCGGCAAGCGTCGACCTTCGTACTGGTTCTTTCCCTCCGTTATCTCGAAATCCAGGTCGCGCCTCGCGGCGAGCCGACGCAAGCGCCGCGGAAGCTCGGCCGGTTTCATCCATTCATTCAATGTCGGACAGATTTGTCCGACTATCAAGCGCCAGCCGGGCGTGCGGAGTGCGGCGCGAGCGTTTCCGGCGTGCATGCCGACGGCTCGCCGAACACGTGATCGAACGTGGCGCGGAGTGCGGCGTCGACATCGGCCATCGTCGCGGCGATGCCGAGGGCGGCGAGCGAGGTCACCCCGTGCTCTCGGTCGATGCCGCACGGGATGATGCCGCGGTAATGGTCGAGATCGGGATCGACGTTGATCGAAATGCCGTGATAGGTCACCCAGCGCCGCACCCGCACCCCGATCGCGGCAATCTTGGCCTCGCCGGCGTCCTGCTTGACCCAGACGCCGATGCGGCCCTCGCGACGTTCGCCGCCGACGCCAAACCGGGCGAGGGTTTGGATGCCCCATTCTTCGAGATGGTGGACATAGCAGTGCACATCCTCGGCGCGGCGGGCGAGGTCGAGCATGACATAGGCGATGCGCTGCCCCGGCCCGTGATAGGTATAGCGCCCGCCGCGGCCGGCGCGGTGCACCGGCAGCCGCCCGGGTTCGAGCAGGTCCTCGTCGCGCGCGCTGGTCCCGGCGGTGAAGAGCGGCGGATGCTCGAGCAGCCAGACGAGCTCGGGCGCCGCACCGGCGCGGATCGCGGCGACCCGGCTCTCCATCTCGGCGATTGCCTCGACGTAAGGAACCGCGGCCGGGCTTACGCGCCACTCGATTCCGTCCGGCCCGGCTGCTGCGTCAAAACCCATGCTGCTTGATATGGTAGCGCCGATTTGCTAATCACGCCGCCTCGCGGCGAGATGCGAGGCCGTCCCCTGCCGTGCGGTCGTGGCGGAACTGGTAGACGCGCAGCGTTGAGGTCGCTGTGGGGGAAACTCCGTGGAAGTTCGAGTCTTCTCGACCGCACCAAGCCTCGCCCTCTCCCCGATTGCGCATTAGCCCCGACGCGGCGCATATCGCCTGTTTCTCCTGTTTTCTACAGGAAATTATCAGGCGCCGGGACCCCTCCGCCGGCACCGCTCCATCGAAGCCCGGGCCGCGTTGCGAGCATCTTTGGTGCCGGCATATCATGCGATTAAGGCAATTTTGCCGTCGTCGCGGCGGCAGCCGGCAGATGCCTTCGCCCCCGGTCAAGGAGCGAGTTGCGCGATCGTGGCCGCGAGCTCGCGCATATGCGCGATGACGAGGGCGGCGCCGCACGCCCGCAGCCGGGCCTCGTGCCCGGGCCGGCAATGGCTGCCGCCGCCAAAGCCGATCGACGTCATCCCGGCGGTGCGTGCGGCCTCGACCCCCGCGGGGCTGTCCTCGATCACGAGGCAGCGCTCCGGCACCGCGCCCATCTGCGTGGCGGCGTATAGAAAGAGGTCGGGCGCGGGCTTGCCGTGCCGGACCATCGCCGCGCTGAACAGGTTCGGCGCAAAATGCTCGAAGCAGACCGACTGCTTCCAGGCCGAGGCGGATGCGCTCCGGCGTCCCGCTCGACGCGACGCAGACCGGCAACGTCAATGTGGCCAGCGCCTCCTCTATGCCGGCGATCGGTCTGAGCGAGCGGCGGAATTCAGCCGTCAGCAGTGCTGCTACTCGCGAGCCATAGTCGTCCGGCAGCGCGCAGCCCCATTCGCGCTCGATCGTCGCCAGCATCGCGGCGTCGGAGAGGCCGCAGAAGCGGTCGAGCAATTCCTCCGTGCCGATCGCATAGCCGCAGGTGGCGAGCACCTGCGCATGGGCGCGGTTGGCGATCGGCTCGCTGTCGATCAGCACCCCGTCGCAATCGAAAATGACGAGGTCAAAGCGGCTTTCGCTCACCGCGATCGTGGGCCCGCAACCCGTTTGCGGGCGGTCGGCCGGCGCTGTGTCTGCGCGGCCACCGGCACCCCGGCCGCGGCGAGTGCCGTGTGCTGGCGGGCGGCGAGAGCGTTCTCGTCGAAATCCTCGATCAATTCGTGGAACAGGCGGTGCCAGTTGATCGCGGCCTTCAGGTGCATGAACACCGAGCCGAGCCCGACCGCAGCCCGGTCCATGAACACGAACTCCCGCGGCGGCCGCACCCCGCCCAGCCGGCGGATGTCGCGGTGCACGCTCTCGACCACCGCGGCGCCGTCGGCCCCGTTCGCCTTTTCCTGGATCAGCCGCGCGCGATCGTCGAGCAGCGGGCCGTAGACGAACCGCGCCCAGCGGTTCAGTACCTCGATCATCTCGGCCGACAGATCGCCGAACCCCCAGCTCTGATAGGCGTGGACGGCGAGGTCGCGGTCGCCGCGCTCGAGCGCGTGGTAGAGGTCGATCACACCGCGCACGAACAAGGGGCGAAACACGCGCACGCAGCCGAAATCGAGGAGGTTGACGGTCGCGTCCGGCGCCACCGTGTAGTTGCCGAGATGCGGATCGCCGTGGATCACGCCGTAATGGTAGAACGGCACGTACCAGACGCGAAACATCCGCAGCGCGACCTGGTTGCGCCGCGCGAGCGGCGCCGTTGCGGTGTCGAGGATCGGCGCCCCGTCGAGCCAGGTCATCGTCAACAGCCGCCCGGTCGACAGCTCGGGCACCGGCGTCGGCACGGCGATGCCGGGCTCGTCGCGCAGGATCGCGCCGTAGAGCCGCATATGCGCGGCCTCGCGCTGATAATCGAGCTCCTCGCGCAGCCGGTCGGCGATCTCGGCATGGATCTCAGCGGTGGCGACGGCGCGGTCGTAGCGCTCGTAGAGCCCCATCGCGAGCTTCAATTGGCGCAGATCGGCTTCGACCGCCGAGGCCATGTCGGGATACTGCAATTTGCACGCGAGTGCCGAGCCGTCGAACGCCGTCGCCCGATGCACCTGGCCGAGCGAGGCGGCGCGCGCCGCTGTCCTTTCGAAATTGCGAAACCGGCTCTGCCAATCCGGCCCGAGCTCGCCCGCCATGCGCCGTCTGACAAAAGGCCAGCCCATCGCCGGCGCGTTGGCCTGCAATTGCACCAGCTCGTTGACGTATTCCTTCGGCAAGGCGTCGGGGATCGTGGCCAGCAGCTGCGCCACCTTCATCAGCGGGCCCTTGATCCCGCCGAGTGCGGCCTTCAGGTCGGCGGCATGGCGCTCGCGGTCGACCGCAATGCCGAAATAGCGCTCGCCCGCCAGCCGCGCGGCAAGCCCGCCCATCGCCGTCGACACCTGGGCATAGCGCCGCACCCGCCCGGTAAAGGAGTCGTTGTCGGTCACGCGCTTTGCGGTCCGCGCCAAAGCCAAGGGTCGATCAGCCCCACCCCGCAATCGACGAACTCACCGACGTTTCGCGTCGCGACGGATGCACCACGCGATTTGGCGATCGCCGCCATGCGCGCGTCCGCCTCGGAAATTGGTCTTCCGGCGCCGCGGCGGCGCGCCGCTATGTCGCCGAACTCGCGAGCAGCCCCGCTATCGAACGGCAGAATGCGTCCGGCAAATTTCTCATCCAAGATACGAATAATTGCCGTCGTGAGGGCACGGCGCCGCCTGCCTTCCGGCAGCAAAGCGACACCTAGGAGCAGCTCCGCCTCGGTGATCGTGGTGGTAAACAGGGCCTCGATCGGCTGCGAACGCATCCAATCCAACACGGTTTCGAACGGCTTCGGTCGCAACGCTTCCGACAATACGTTCGTGTCGAGGACGATCACGCGAAGTCGGGCGGCTCACGTATCGGTCCACGAGGGATCGGGGGTAATTCGATCCCTCCCAGCGGTTCGATCAGCGCGCGGATGCCGTCCGCCAAATTCTCCCTCGTGGCTGGTTCTTCGGCCAATGCGCATTGCAGAATATCGCGCGCTTCCTCCTCCACCGACCGATCACGTTCGGCCGCGCGCAGGCGCAGTTTGCGATGCACCGCTTCATCCAAGTTGGGGATCGTAATGCTGGTCATAATCGCGGCGGGGTCCGTGATGTTGGCTTAAACGTTAGTGAAGGCGCATGCAAGCATCAGCCCAGCGCTTCGAGCTCGTCGATAAAGCCGGAGACGACCGACAGGCCCTTCGTCCAGAAGGTGGGGTCGGCGGCGTCGAGGCCGAACGGCGCCAGCAATTCCTTGTGCCGCAATGTGCCGCCGGCGCGCAGCATGTCGAGATAGCGCTCGGCAAAGCCCTGATGCGCCTCCTGGTAGACGGCGTAGAGCGAGTTCACCAGGCAATCCCCGAACGCATAGGCGTAAACATAGAACGGAGTGTGGATGAAGTGGGGAATATACGACCAGTAATGGCGGTAGACGCCGTCGAGGCGGATCGCCGGGCCGAGGCTTTCGCGCTGCACCTCCAGCCAGATTTCGGCGATCCGGTCGGGGGTCAGCTCGGCCTCGCGGCGCTCGTCATGTACCCGGATCTCGAAGGTGGCGAACGCGATCTGGCGGACCACCGTGTTCAGCATGTCCTCGACCTTGCCGGCGAGCATGATTCTGCGCCGGCGCGGGTCGGTCTCGCGCGCCAGCAGGGCGCGGAAGGTCAGCATCTCGCCGAAGACCGAGGCGGTCTCGGCCAAAGTCAACGGCGTGTCGGCCATCAGATAGCCCTGCCGGCCGGCCAGCACCTGATGCACCCCGTGGCCGAGCTCGTGCGCCAGGGTCATCACGTCGCGCACCCGGCCCTGGTAGTTCAGCAGCAGATAGGGATGGGCGCCCGGCACCGTCGGGTGGGCGAAGGCGCCCGAGGCCTTGCCCGGCCGGGTCGGCGCGTCGATCCACGGGGCGGCGAAAAAGCGCCCGCCGACCGCGGCCAGCTCGGGCGAAAATGCGTTATAGGCCGACAATACCGTCGCCTCGGCCTCGGGCCACGGGATCAGCCGGTCGTCGTCTTCGGGGAGCGGCGCGTTGCGGTCCCAGAACGGCAACGCCTCGACCCCGAACCAGCGCGCCTTCAGCCGGTAATAGCGGTGCGACAGGCGCGGATAGCTGTCGCGCACCGCCGCGATCAGCGCGTCGACCACCTCGTCCTCGACGAAATTCGACAGATTGCGCGACGAGATCGGCCGGGCGAAATGGCGCCAGCGGTCCTCGATCTCCTTGTCCTTGGCGAGGGTGTTGGTGATCAGGCCAAAAATCCGCGCATTCTTCCCGAGCACTTCGCCGACACTGAAGGCCGCCTCATGGCGCACCTGGGGGTCGCGGTCGGATAAGAGGTCCAGCGCCTCGGCCTCGGTCAGCTGCCGACCGCGGAACGGGAACCTCAGATCGGCGATGGTTTCATCGAACAGCCGGGTCCAGGCGGCGCGGCCGGCGACGGATTTTTCGTGCAACAGCTTTTCGGCTTCGTCCGACAGCTGGTGCGGGCGGAAGGCGCGGACATCGCGCAGCCACGGGCGATAGCGGGCGAGCGCCGGGTCGGCCTCCTTGGCCGCGAGCACCGCGTCGTCGACGCGGTTCAATTCGAGGGTGAAGAACAGCAGGGTGGTCGAGATCGCGTTGATCCGCTCGTGGATCGTCTGATAGAAGCGGCCGATCTCAGGGTCGGCGAGATTGCCGGCATGGACCAGGGAGGCGTAGCTGACGATCCGGCCGCTCAATTCCTGCATTCGTTCATAGGCCTCGACCGCAGACCCCAACGCCGCACCCGGGAGATCGGCGAGCCGCCCCTCATAGCGCTGGCGAAAGGCTTCGGCATCCTCGGCGAGCTTGGCCAGGTCGCGGGTCAAGGCCGGGCTCTCGGGGCTGGGATAAAGGTCGGAAAGATCCCATTCCGGCAATGCGCCGAGCGCCGCTTTTTTGTCCGCTGCCGCCGCCAATTCCGCCGCCGCTCGATCCTGCATGACAGTTTCCCTGATCCGGTCCGGTTTCCATATGGGGCGCGGCGGCAAACCCGCCAAGCGCGCGCGAGGCGGGTATTCCGCCGGCGGACCAAAGGCCCTAGAACAATGGGGGGAGCTCGGATCGAGGATGGACTACGACAATTGCCGCAGCCTGCCGGCGATGTTCTTCGAACAGGCCGAGCGGCTCGGCGACAAGCCGTTTTTGTGGGCCAAGCGCGACCGGCGCTATCGGCCGGTGACATGGGCGGCGGCAGCGCGCGATGTGCGCCGGCTGGCGCAGGGCCTGGCCGCGCTCGGCGTCAGCCCGGGTGAACGCGTCGCCCTCGTCGCCGAGAACCGCCCCGAATGGGTCATCGCCGATCTCGCGGTGATGAGCGCCGGGGCGATCACGGTCCCGGCCTATGTGACGAACACGGTCGAGGACCATCGCCACGTCTTTGCGACCAGCGGCGCCCGCGCGGTGATCGTCTCCAAGCCGCCCCTGTCGACGCGGGTGCTGGCGGCGGCGAACCAGGTCGACAGCGTGCACACGGTGATTGCGATCGAGCCCGCTTCAGGCCAGGCGAGCGCCGTCGACATCCTCTCCTGGGACGAGGTGCTGGGGCGCGGCGCCGAGCGGCCCGACGACATCTCCGGGCGTGTCGCCGAATTGGCCCCCGACGATCTCGCCTGCCTGATCTTCACTTCCGGCACCGGCGGCAGCCCCAAGGGGGTCATGACCAGCCACCGCAACATTCTCGCCAACTGCCGCGGCGCCTATCGCGTGCTCGAAGAGCTCGGTCTCGGCGACGAGGTGTTCTTGAGCTTTCTGCCGCTGTCGCATGCCTACGAGCACACCGCGGGGATGATGTTCCCGATCTCGATCGGGGCGCAGATCTATTTTGCCGAAAGCGCCGACACCTTGGCCGCCAACCTGGTCGAAGCGCGCCCGACGATCATGACCGCGGTGCCGCGGCTCTACGAGACCCTGCACCGCCGCATCCTGCTCGGGGTCGAGCGCAAGGGAGGAATGGCGCGCAAAATGTTCGACAAAGCGGTGGCGATCGGGCGCACGCGCGCGTCGTTCGCGACCCCGAGCCTCGGCGAGCGGCTGATTGATCCGGCGCTCGACCGCCTGGTGCGCGCCGGGGTACGGCGCCGCTTTGGCGGGCGGCTCAAGGCGATGGTCTCCGGCGGGGCGCCGCTGAACCCCGAAATCGGCAGCTTCTTTTTGGCGCTCGGGGTCCGGCTGCTGCAGGGCTACGGCCAGACCGAAGCCGGCCCGGTGGTCAGCTGCAACTCGCCGGGGCGGATCAAGATCGACACCGTCGGGCCGCCGCTCGACGGGGTGCGCGTGCGGGTCGCCGAGGACGGCGAGATCCTGGTCGCCGGCGACAATGTCATGAAGGGATACTGGAACGACCCCGCAGCGACCGCGCAGGCGCTCGTCGACGGCTGGCTGCACACCGGCGACGTCGGTCATCTCGACGAGGAAGGCTGCATCCTGATCACCGACCGCAAGCGCGACTTCATCAAAAGCTCGAGCGGGGAGATGGTCTCGCCGGCGCGGGTCGAAGGCTATCTGACCTTGGAGCCGGAAATCGCCCAGGCAATGGTGTTCGGCGACCGGCGGCCGTATCTGGTCGCGATCCTGGTTCCGCACTCCGAATTCGCCGCCGGTTTTGCCGGCGGCAACGGCGCCGCGGCGGATCTGGCGGCGCTCGGCGCCGACCCCGGCTTTGCGCAGGCGATCCGCGCCGCGGTGGCGCGGGTCAATCGCGGGTTGGCGCCGGTCGAGCGGGTGCGGCGCTTCGTGATCGCGGCGGAACCGTTTACCATCGCCAACGGGCAGATGACGCCGACCTTGAAGGTCAGGCGCCATGTGGTCCGCGAGACCTACGGCGCGGCGCTCGACGCGCTCTACGCCGGCAAAGGCATGGCGGCTTAACCCGGACTGCCGGCGCGTAAACCAGGGGGAGCGAAGACCCATGCGGCTCCAAGGCAAGATCGGCATCGTCACTGCGGCGGCTTCGGGGATGGGGCGGGCCGGCGCCTTGCGCTTTGCCCGCGAAGGGGCGGCGGTCGGGGTGGTCGACCTCGACCAGGCCGGGGTCGATGCCGTGGTGGCGGAGATTGCCGCCGCCGGCGGCCGGGCGCAGGGCTTGGTCGGCGATCTTTCCCAGGACGATTTCGCCCGCGCCATCGTGCGCCGCACCGCCACCGCCTTCGGCGGGCTCGACTTCGTGTGGAACCATGTCGGCCATCCCGGCCCGGCCTCGATCGAGGGCATCGAGATGGCCGATTTCGACATCGCCATCGGCCTCAACCTGCGCACCGTGCTGGTGACGACCGAGGCGGCGATCCCCGAGCTGCGCGCCCGCGGCGGCGGGGCCCTCCTCTATACCGCCTCGACCTCGGGCCTGGTCGGCTCGGCCTTCAGCCCGGTCTATTCGATGGCCAAGTTCGGGGTCGTCGGCTTTGTCCGCTCCTTGGCCAAGCGCCTGGCGCCGGAGAAGATCCGGGTCAACGCGATCTGCCCGGGCCCGATCGACACCCCGATGCTGCGCGTCTTTGTCGCCCGCCCCGACCAGCAGCGCCCCGCTGGCCAAGCGGGCGGCGAGGACAAGGAGGCGCTGGTCCTGGCGCGCGGCCGGCAGAACCCGATGGGCCGCACCGGCAGGCCGGAGGAGATCGCCAACGCCGCCCTCTTCCTGATCTCGGACGAGGCGTCCTTCGTCTCGGGCGCGGCGCTCCCGGTCGACGGCGCCGCGACCGCGTGAGCGTCGGCTCGCGATCGCTTTCGCGGCGGCAGAAGGGCGCTACGGGACAGGTGGCAAATACTCGAGCAGACGAACTCCTCGCGGGTCCGCAATGCTGCAGCATTGGCATTGGCGGATCTGCGGGACGGCAGCGCCAAAGATGCGCTGATCAATTTTCTGACGCGGCCCGACACGAAAGGATCGCGCGGCACTCTGCTCTATGCTCTCGAACAACTCGGTGCAGATGTACCATTACCGGTTCTCGCTGACATTATCGCAGACAACTCGTACGAAGCGAGGGACGAGGCACTAGCGCTCATTGCGCGCGACCGCATCGAATATTTCTCTGTAGGGATCGCGCGGGCTCGGGCCAGGCTTGAGGCTGCGCGCGCTTCAGCAGACGCCGAACGTTCCCAGGCGATCCGCCGGGCGCTCGAATATTTGAGCACAAAACATTAGTAATCAGCGAAGAATATGGCGGTGTGGGAACAACCACATGGCGCTCATCCCCGTCACGACGAGAGCCGCGATCGCCGAGCACCGGCAAGCCCGAGGAGATCGCCAACGCCGCCCTCTTCCTGATCTCCCAAGGCGTGGATGCCCGGAACATGTCCGGGCAAGGGGGTGCTTGGGCTTGCGTCGGCATTCACGATCACTGACCTCACATTGTGACGATTTCTAAACCGGACAGTCGTGGGTCAAGCCCGGCCGTGACGCGGTGGAGCTTTTGCTCAGCATCCCTCGGATCGAGGGGTGCCCCAGTCCTCGAAAAACGCCGCAGCCTCCGGCGATGCCGCGACATATTCCCCGACTGCGCGGCTCTGATCGCGAACCCGATCCCGCCGCAAGCGCCGCGCGGTCTCGATCGCGATTTGCCGCAGGTACGTGGATAGTCCAGTACCGCGCGCCCTCGCCTCCGCCACCAGCGTTTCCCTTACGTCGTCATCCAACCGGACGGATATTGGGGATCCCACGCCGCGCTTCTGTACTACGTCATCGCTTTACGTGCGAGGGCTAGGGTCGAGCAGATCCGATATCTCATACGTTGAAGCGGAAGTGCATGATGTCGCCGTCGCGGACGACGTAATCCGCGCCTTCGAGGCGCATGCGGCCGGCGTCCTTGGCGCCCTGCTCGCCGCCATGGGCGACAAAATCCGCGTAGGAGATGGTTTCGGCGCGGATGAAGCCCTTCTCGAAATCGCTGTGGATGACGCGGGCGGCCTGCGGCGCCCTGGTGCCGCGCGTGATGGTCCAGGCCCGTGCCTCCTTCGGTCCGGCCGTCAGAAAGGTGATCAAATCGAGTAGCGCATAGCCGACCCGGATCACGCGATCGAGCCCAGTCTCGCCGAGCCCGAAGGTCGCGAGGAACTCGCGCCGCTCGTCGGGGTCGGCGAGCACGGCAAGCTCGGCTTCGATGGCCGCCGAAATCACCACCGTTTCGGACCCCTGCGCCGCGGCATAATCGGCAACGCCGCGGCTTGCTGCATTGCCGGACGCAGCGGCTGCCTCATCGACATTGGCGATATAGAAAATCGGTTTCGCGGTCAGCAGCTGCAGCGTCGGCAATTCGCCCCGCCGCTCGGCCGGAATCGCGGCGCGACGGGCCGGACGGCCGTCGCGCAACGCAACCAGGGCGGGCTCGATCAGCTCCAGTTGGAGCCTCGCTTCGCGATCGCCGCCGCGGGCGCGCTTTTGCGCCGCTATTGCGCGGCGCTCAAGGCTTTCTAGATCAGCCAGCATCAATTCGGTTTCGACGATCTCGATATCGCGGATCGGATCGACCGAGCCTTCGACATGTACGATGTTCTCGTCCTCGAAGCACCGGACGATGTGGGCTATCGCATCGACCTGACGCAAATGGCCGAGAAACTGGTTGCCGAGCCCTTGCCCCTTCGAGGCGCCGCGCACCAGCCCGGCGATGTCGACGAATTCGAGCTGGGTCGGAATGATCTTTGCCGATTTCGCCAGTCGCGCGCAGACCGCGAGCCGCTCGTCCGGCACGGCGACCCGGCCGACATTGGCCTCCCGCGTCGAGAACGGGTATTTCGTCGCCTCGGCCGCCTCGGTCGCGGTCAAAGCGTTGAACAGGGCCGACTTGCCGACGTTCGGCAGGCCGACGATGCCACAATTGAAGCCCATCCTTTTACGCCGGCGCCGTCGCCGCCGGCGTCGCTTCCGGCGGGATGAAGCGGCGGGCCACCTCGCTCATGAAGGCGTCGGGCGTCGCCGGCGAGCAGCAGCGGCGCGGTCTCGGCCACCGCATCGATCAGCGGCTCGACCCAGTCGGTCAGCTCGTCGGCGGGGAAATTCTGCAGCACGTAGGGTTGGACCAGTTCCTTGACCCCGGGATGGCCGACCCCGATCCGCACCCGCCAATAATCGGGCCCGATCAAGGGGTCGATCGAGCGCAGGCCGTTGTGCCCGGCATTGCCGCCGCCGCGCTTCACGCGCAGCTTTCCCGGGCGCAGGTCGATCTCGTCATGGATCACGACGATGTCCTCGGGCATGATCCTGTAAAAGCTCATCGCCGCGAGCACCGCCTCGCCCGACAGGTTCATAAAGGTCTGCGGCTTCAGCAGCAGCCGGCGCTCGCCGCCGACCGAGCCCTCGGCGAGCTCGCCCTTGAAGCGGTTGCGGAAGGCGGCAAACCCGTGCCGGCGGGCGATCGCGTCGACCGCCATAAAGCCGACATTGTGCCGGTTGCGCGCATAGCGGGACCCCGGATTGCCGAGCCCGACGACGAGACGCATGATCGCGCCGCTGCCGATGCCGCAGAGAAGCGGCCGACCTCAGGGCGCAGCAACCGGCGGCTCGACGGCGGCCGGGGGCGGCGCCGCGGCGGCGGTGGCCGCTTCCTCGCGCACCGCCGAGGAGGGCGCGATGCTGGCGATGGTAAAGTCGCGCCCGGTGATCGTCGGGCGGCAGCCTTCGGGTATCGTCACCGCGCTGATGTGGACGCTGTCGCCGATGTCGAGCCCGTCGAGGCTGACGGTCAGGTGATCGGGAATGTTGTCGACCGGGCAGACCAGCTCGATCCCGTGGCGCACGATGTTGAGAATGCCGCCGCGGCGGATGCCGACCGACAGCTCCTGGTTGACGAAGACGACCGGCACCATGACCGTGACCCGGGTCGTGGAGGCGACCCGCATGAAGTCGACATGGAGCGGCGCGTCGGTCGCGGGATGATACTGCACCTCGCGCGGCAGGGTGCGCTGCACGGCGCCGTCGACCGAAAGGTCGACGAGGGTCGCGAAAAAGCCGCGCTTGGTCAGCGCGCGCCCCAGCTCGCGCGTTTCGAGGCTGATCGGCGTCGGGTCCTGCCCGCCGCCATAGATGATGCCGGGAACCCGCCCCGCGCGGCGCGTGGCCCGGGCGGCGCCCTTGCCGGCGCGTGCGCGCAACTCGGCGCTGAGGGTGGTGATTTCCGGCATCGATGTTTGCTCCTCTGCGGGCGGGGTGGCGCCAGGCCAGTATTACCAAGCCAACATAAATTGGGGTTCGGCGGCCGCGCGCAAGCTCGCCGCAGAGCCGTGAGCGACGGCAGTGCGGCGATGCGGCAGATTTAGTCGAACAGGCTCGAGACCGAGCGCTCCTCGCTGATCCGGCGGATCGCCTCGGCCATCAGCGGCGCGATCGAGACCTGGCGGATATTGTTCGCCTGGCGCACCGCCTCGGTGGCGACGATGCTGTCGGTCATCACCAAGAGCTCGATCGGCGAGGCGACGACACGCGCCACCGCCCCGCCCGACAGCACCCCATGCGTCACATAAGCATACACCGCCGACGCGCCGGCGTCGATCAATGCCGAACCCGCGTTGCACAAGGTGCCGGCGCTGTCGACCATGTCGTCGACGAGAATGCAGCGCCGCCCGGCGACATCGCCGATGATGTTCATGACTTCGGACACGCCGGCGCGCTCGCGGCGCTTGTCGACGATCGCCAGATCGGTGTCGAGCCGGCGGGCGATGTGCCGTGCGCGGTAGACCCCGCCGACATCGGGCGAGACGATGACGAGATCGCGGTGCGCGTGATGATCGAGGATATCCTTCAGCAGCACCGGTGCGGCGATCAGGTTGTCGGTCGGGATGTCGAAGAAACCCTGAATCTGGCCGGCGTGGAGATCGAGGGTCAAGACCCGGTCGGCGCCGGCCGCGGTGATCATGTTGGCGACGAGCTTGGCCGAGATCGGCGTGCGCGGGCCGGATTTGCGGTCCTGCCGGGCATAGCCGTAATAGGGGATCACCGCCGTCACCCGCCGCGCCGAGCCGCGCTTCAGGGCGTCGAGGCTGACCAGCAATTCCATCAGGTGGTCGTTGGCCGGAAAAGAGGTCGACTGGATCACGAAGACATCCTCGCCGCGCACGTTTTCGTGGATCTCGACGAACACCTCCATGTCCGAAAAGCGCCGCACGCTCGCCTTGGTCAGCGGCAGCGAGAGAAAATCGGCGATCGCCTCGGCCAGCGGCCGATTGCTGTTGCAGGCGAGGATTTTCATGGCGGCGGCAACCACGGCGCCGGCGGGCCGAGCCCCGCGGCTTCACACAACCGACATGGTAACAACGCTTGGCCGGCCTGGCAATCGCCGGTGGTGTCTCGGCAAGCCGGGACAATACCCAATCGCGGCACGGGCTCGGCTCCGGGGCCGGCCGGCTTCAGGACCGGCCGCTCGGCGACGGGCCGCTGCGGGCGACCAGCTGCATGATGCCGTCCTGGGCCGAAACCGCGACCGAATAGGCGACGTCGCCCCATGCGCCGTCCAGGAGCCCGGCCGGGACATCGTTTTCCTGCGCAACCGTGCCGATCTCCGCGCCCCCTCTGCGACGCACGTGCCAGACGATCTTGACGTGCTGCGTGCCCGCCTTCGGCTTGGCGACAGCGACATCGGCGTCGAGGAGAAGATCGGCTTTTCCCTGCGGATCGGAGACGATCTGGACATCCTGCCGCTTCAACAGGGTGGTGATGGCGTTGGCCAGCGCCGATCCGCCGTCGCCCGGAGCGCCGTCGACCCCGCGGACCAGCAGCCGGGTGCGTCCGCCGGCCTCGGCCTCGACCGGCGCCTTGTCCTCCAGCATGGCGGCGATCTGCTCGGCGCCCGCGGCGGCGAGCCGGGCGACGGCATCGGAGCCACCCTGCTGCCAATCGTCGGCCGTCGCCTCGACCCGCTCGGCGCGCGCACCGAGCGATTTTCCGGATGGATCGCGCAGTTCCCACAGCACGATCACCGCGGCTTTGCCGCCGGACGGGGGCATCCCCTGAAGCCGGCCGTAGAGCTGGTAGCTCCCGATGCTCGCGGTCCGGTCGCTGGCGGCGATGTCGCGTTGCTGCAGGGCCTGCGCCATCGCCGGCGCGAGCTTTTCGGCCGTTGCCCGCGGGCTGCCTTTGAGCGGGGCGACGGCGACGCTGGCGTAGTCGCGCAGGGTCAGCATCGGCGAGCCCGGTTTCGGCACGTCGTCGGCGAAGGGGTGCGGCAGCGGCTGACAGGAAGCGGCGAGCAGCACGCAGGCGGCGCCCGCCCGCCGGAAGCGCGAGCGCCTTGGAGGGATCATAGCCGGGGAGGGCTCATTGCAGCAGCAGCGCGCAGGTGGCGAGCAGGCCGAGAAGGCAGAAAACGAGGAACAGGATCAGATAGGGCACGACGGCGGCGGGATCATCTGGCTGCCGGGCAGGCGCGCGGCGCTGAACCGCAATCGCAGCGCCATAAGGTCAGCCGTCGAGCGCGACCGCGGAAAGCCCGCGGCCATACGCGGGTTCGCCGCGCAGGCGGGCGCGGCGATAGCTGAAGAAGCGCTCCGGCTCGGCGACGGTGTCGCCCCCGGCGCGCTGCACCAGGGCCACTCCGCTGCGGCCGAGGCGGTGCTCGACATAGCCGGAAAGGTCGAACATAAAGTGCCCGGCGCGACGGGCCGGCGCGAAATAGACCTCGGCGCGGGGGTCCTCGGCCACGATCGGCTGCGGAAATTCGGGGCCGACCTCGTAGGAGGCAGGACCGATGCAGGGGCCGATCCCGGCGCGGATCCGGCAGCGATCGGCGCCCAGCGTTTCCATCCGCGCGACGGTTGCCTCGATCACCCCGCGCAATGCCCCGCGCCAGCCGGCATGCGCCGCGCCGACGACCGCGGCGACCGGATCGCGAAACAGGACCGGGGCGCAGTCCGCCGCCAGCACCCCGAGCACCAGCCCGGGAACCCGGCTCACCATTCCATCGGCGGTCGGCGCATCCTCGCGGCGCCACGGCTGCTCGACGGTGACGATTTGGGCGCTGTGGACCTGGCGGCAGGTCAGCAGCCGATCGGCGGCGAGGCCGAGCCGGTCCATCGCCAATGCCCGGTTGCGCGCGACCCGTTCCGCGGCATCGCCCGAGCCGAACCCGCAATTCAAGGACCCGAACAGCCCCTCGCTGACCCCGCCTTGGCGAGTGAAAAAGCCATGGCGAGCACCGCCATCCGCATCGAGCGCAGCGAGAGAGATCATTGCCCCGTTTCCGGAGAAGCGAAACCCGGCGGCGCCGGCAGACCCGGCGACGCCACGCTCATGACCTTGAACAACCTGCCCATTTGCGCCGGGTCGAGCAAGCGTTCGACGCCCCTTGCCAGCCGCTGCCGCTGAGCCGGCGTCGCCTGCGCGGAGAGGCAGGCGAGCCGTGCGAAGGCACCGAGATCGGTCAGAAAGCGGCCCTGCGGCACCGGCCCGTAGACCTCGGCCCCAGCGGCGCGGGCGGCGCACCCGAAGGCGGCGAAATCGACGTCGGCACTGAGGTCGGCGGTCCCCGGCGCTTCCAGCACGCCCACCGGCTGGTGGCGGCGGAAGCCGCGCAAGGTCGGTGCCCGCGCGCATCGGAAATAGCCGTAATCGATGAACAGGCCGCCCCCCGGGCTGCGCTTGAGGCGTGCGGCGAGGGACACGGCGAGGGCGAGCGCCGGCGGGCAGATCTCAACAACCGCGTCCGATGGGGCCGCGTCGCGCAGCGCCTCCGGGACAAGCAAGGAAACGGCCGGGCTCTCCGGGCCGGCGACGAACACCAGCCGATCTTCGGGATCGAGCGCCACCATCCGCTCCGACCAGTGCCGCCGCCCGCGCACCAGCTGGCGCACCGGCAGCGCGTCGAGGAACTCGTTGGCGACGAGCAGCAGCGGACCTTCGGGCAGATCCTCGGCGCGGGTCAGCCAGACCGGGTCGGCGGGTTCGAGGCGGCGCCGCTGCTCGGCGCGCAAGAGCGGGCTCGCCTCCACCAGATGGAGGCGCAGCGCGCGGCGGAACGCGGGGAGCGCCGCGGCGGCGCGCAGCAGATCGGCGGCCAGCACGCCGCTCCCCGGCCCCAATTCGGCCAGGATCACCGGATCGGGCCGGCCGATCCGCTGCCACATCAGCGCACACCACACCCCGATCAGCTCGCCGAAGACCTGGCTGATCTCGGGGGCGGTCACGAAATCGCCGCCGGCCCCGATCGGGCGGCGATTGGCATAATAGCCCAGCGCCGGATCGTGCAGCGCCATCGCCATAAAGGCGGAGACCGACAGCGGACCCTCGGCGCGGATGCGGCGGGCGATCCGGTCGGCGAGCGGGCCTTGGGTCACGGACGCGCAGCCAGGGGCCGTGCCCGCCGGCCCCAGAGGATGATCAGGATGCCGGCGATCAGCACCGGAACCGACAGCAGCTGGCCCATCGTCGTGCCGAAGACCAGATATCCCAGCTGCGGGTCCGGCTGGCGGAACAGCTCGCCCGACATGCGGGCGACGGCGTAGCCGACGAGGAACAGCCCGGTGACGACCCCCGACCGCCGCCGGGCGCCGAGCCTCTCGGCGACGAACAGCAGCACAAACAGCAGTATTCCTTCGCAGAATGCCTCGTAGAGCTGGCTCGGATGACGCGGCACCGGGCCGCCATTGGGAAAGATCATCGCCCACGGGACATCGCTCGGCCGCCCATAGAGCTCGCCATTGATGAAATTGGCGATGCGGCCAAAGAACAGCCCGATCGGGATCGCCTCGGTGATGATGTCGGAAAAGGCGAAGAGCAAGATCCTGCGGGCGCGGGTGAACAGGATGATGGCGATCGTCACCCCGAGGGCGCCGCCGTGAAACGACATCCCGCCATGCCATACGTAAAGCGCTTGGATCGGGTGGCCAAAGTAAAAGCTCGGATTGTAGAACAGGACGTAGCCGATGCGCCCGCCGAGGACGACGCCGAGCGTCGCCCACACCAGAAAATCGTCGACATCCTGGCGGCGGACGAGATAGGGCGGCCGAGCGGCGAGGACGAGGCAGTACCGCCACCCGATCACCAGCGCGGCGATGTAGGCGAGCGCGTACCAGCGGACCGCGAACGGGCCGAGCGAGACCGCGACCGGATCGATCGCCGGAAATGGGATCACAAAAAGCGGCATCGGCCGGGAACCGCAGGCGGCAAGGCGAGCATGAAGCAGCGCTCGACCGCGTGGTTATAGGGGGCGGGCAACCAATCGCCAACAAACCCGGCGGCGGCGTTATGCCGCTGGCGCGGCCTGCGGGCGAACGTCGGTCAACCCTCGGTAAAGAACAAGATTGCCCCCGTCGCCTCGCGCGCCGGCACGGCGATGCCGCCGCCGGGTATCTCGTCGAAGGCGACCTGCCGGCCGGTCAGATAGTCGCAGGTGCGCCGCAGCCGTTCGACGCCCAGTTCCAGCGCCGCGATCCCGGGCAGCGGAAACTCGGGATCGAGATCGAGGCCGGGATGCATCGTGCGAAAATCGTCGGGGGTGCTGAACACGATCCGCTGCCGGCCGACATCGACCGCGGCGACGGCGTCGGTCGTCGTCACCCGCACGATCCCCAGCAGCCGGTCATAGGCGGGCAGCAGCGGGGCCGTGCTGTCGACCAGAATATGCAGGGCCCTCAGCCCGATCGCGCCGTTCGGATGGACCAGCCATTCGGGCCGCCGCATCAGCTCGGGCGTCAGATGGCTGCACAAAAAGCTGTCGAGCGCCGGGGTTTCCTCCGGCGGCAACGAGATCAGGCTGAAGCGCGGCGTGGCCGCCCCCTCGGGCAGCTCGATCCGGCGGGCGAGGGGTCGCGGGTCAGACGGGTGGAGGCCGAGCCGCAGCAGCGCGGTGCGCGCCTCCTCCGGCGTGCCCGCGGGCGCGAAGGCCGCCGCCATCGCGCCCTCGCCCCGCGCCAGGAAGGCGGCGAGGCGCTCGACCGCATCGCTCGCATCGACGATGCCGAGAAGCTCGATGTAATCGGACGGGAACATGATGCAGTAATTGGCGGTGCCCTGGCCGATGTGGCGGCCGCGCGGCGACAGCGCAAAACCCAAACGGCCCCAATCGCTGCGTGCGCCTTCGAGATCGCGGACGCCGACGATGACGTGGTCGAGGCCTGCTATGCCGTTGCGCATCATCGCCGGTACTCCGCTGCGCCGGCGGCCAGCTTACGGGAAGCGCGTCGCGCTGCGAAGACTTCTGGGCAAGCGCGCGCGAATCGGATACGGGCAATTGCGGCGATCGATGGCAACACGCCGGCTGGGGAATGCGCGGGCTCTTGGGAATCGCGGTGCTGCTGCTGTTCGCCTGGCTGCTCAGCGAGGAACGGTTTCGCGTGCCGCTGCGCGTCGTCGCGGCGGGGGTGCTGCTGCAACTGGCGCTCGCCGTTCTGTTCATCAGGTTCCGCCCTGCCGCGGCGATCTTCCTGCCGCTCAACGACGGGGTCGAGGCGCTGCAGAAGGCGAGCGAAGCGGGCACCAGCTTTGTCTTCGGTTATCTCGGCGGCGGCCAGCTGCCCTTTGCCGAAACCCGGGCCGGCACCAGCTTTATTTTCGCTTTTCGCGCCCTGCCGCTGGTCCTGCTGATCAGCGCGCTGGCTACCCTGCTGTTCTACTGGGGCATCCTGCAGCGGATCGTGCAGGGCTTCGCCTGGGTCTTGCGCCGCACGATCGGGGTCGGCGGACCGCTCGGCCTCGGCGCCGCGGTGCACATCTTTGTCGGCCATATCGAGGGACCCCTGCTGATCCGCCCCTATCTGCTGGGCATGCAGCGCGGCGAATTGTTCGCGTTGATGAGCTGCGGCATGGCCGGTGTCGCGGGGACGGTGATGGTGCTTTACGCCGCGCTGCTCGGGCCGATCGTGCCGAACGCGCTCAGCAACATCCTGATCGCCTCGGTGATCAGCACCCCGGCGGCGCTCGCGGTCGCGGCGCTGATGGTGCCGTTCCGCCCCGACCCGACCAGCGGGGCGAGCCTGGCGATCGCCGATCCGCCGGTCAGCGCCCTCGACGCGATCGCCCAGGGCACCCGCGACGGCGTCGTCTTTCTCGCCAACATCGTGGCGATGCTGGTGGTGCTGGTGGCGTTGGTCAGCCTGTGCAACGCGGCGCTGGGGCTGCTGCCGTCCTGGGGCGGCGGCCCGATCACCTTGCAGCGCCTGTTCGCCTACGCCTTTCGGCCGGTAATGTGGCTGATCGGCATTCCCGCCAAAGATGCCGCGACCGCCGCCACGCTGATGAGCACCAAGACCGTGCTCAACGAGTTCATCGCCTATGTCGATCTGGCGAAGCTGCCGGACGGCGCGCTGAGCCCGCATTCGCGGCTGATCATGACCTATGCGATGTGCGGCTTCGCCAATTTCGGCAGCCTCGGCATCCTGATCGGCGGCATGGGCGCGATGGTGCCGGAGCGCAGGCATGAGATCGTCTCGCTCGGGCTGCGCTCGATCCTGTCGGGGACGATCGCCACCTGCATGAGCGGCGCGGTGGCCGGCATGCTGTGAGCGGGGTCGCTTGGGTTCGGCGCGCTGTCGTCACACTCCCGCAGGCGCCTGAAAAACCGATCAGAGCTGGCAGGATCGGCCCCGATCGCCGTGTTCCGGAAACAGCCCGAGCAATCCCGAGCGCGAGGCGGGACAGATGCCGCGCTCGGTGATCAGCGCGGTGACCAGCCGGGCCGGGGTCACGTCGAAGGCATAGTTGGCGGCGGGGCTGCCCTCGGGGGTCAGGCGGACCGCGACGCGGCGGCCGTCCTCGGCCCAGCCCTCGATATGGGTGACCTCGCGGCTGTCGCGGCATTCGATCGGGATGTCGGCGCCGCTCTCGATCTCCCAGTCGATCGTCGGCGAGGGCAGCGCGACATAGAACGGGATGTCGTTGTCGTGTGCCGCCAGGGCTTTCAGATAGGTGCCGATCTTGTTGGCGACGTCGCCGCCGGCGGTGGTGCGGTCGGTGCCGACGATGCACAGATCGACCAGGCCCCGGCGCATCAGGTGCCCACCGGCATTGTCGACGATCACGGTGTGCGCGACCCCGTGCTGACCCAGCTCCCAGGCGGTCAGGCTGGCGCCCTGGTTGCGCGGGCGGGTCTCGTCGACCCAGACATGGATCGGGACGCCGTCGTCATGGGCGCGGTAGATCGGTGCCAATGCGGTGCCCCAGTCGACCGTGGCGAGCCAGCCGGCGTTGCAGTGGGTCAGCACCTCGACCGGTCCGACCGCATCTGTGCGCCGCCGGATGTCGGCGATCAGCCGGGCGCCGTGCTCGCCGATGGCGCGGTTGATCGCGACATCCGCCTCGGCGATCTCGCCGGCCTGCGCCACGGCGGCGGCGAAGCGGCGCTCGGGCGGGACGGCGCGCAGCACGCGCTCCATCGCGCCGAGCGCCCAGCGCAGATTGACCGCGGTCGGGCGGGTCGCGGCAAGCGTCGCCGCCGCGTGCTCGATCGCGTAATCGGAAGCGTCCGCCGCCATCGCCAGCGCCATGCCGTAAGCTGCGGCGGCGCCGATCAGCGGCGCGCCGCGCACCTGCATCGTGCGGATCGCGTGCGCTGCGTCTTGCAGCGTCTTCAGCTCGACGATCGCCAGCTCGTGCGGCAGCCGGGTCTGATCGATGATCTCGACCGTGCGGCCGCCGGCGCCGAGCTGGATCGTGCGCATCGGCCGGCCGCCGACCTGCATTTCACCCGGCCTCCCCGCCAGCGGCGCGCCCGAGCACCCGGCCGGCGACCGCGTCGAGACGGGCGAGCAATGCCGGGTCGCGCCGCTCCGGCGCGGTGATCAGGGCGTGGTCGAGCGCCCGCCGGCAGCCCTGGCGGCAGAGGCCGGTGCCGGCGGCCAGAAGCGGCACGACATGGCGGATCAAGGCCTTGGCCTTCTGCGCATTGGCGCGCAGAACGCCGATGATCATGTCGACCGTCACCGCGTCGTGACCCGGATGCCAGCAATCGTAATCGGTCACCATGGCGATGGTCGCGTAGCAGATTTCGGCCTCGCGGGCGAGCTTCGCCTCGGGCATGTTGGTCATCCCGATCACATCGCAGCCCCACGAGCGGTAGAGCGCGCTTTCGGCGAGGGTCGAAAACTGCGGCCCCTCCATGACCAGATAGGTGCCGCCGCGCTTCAGCGCCAGCCCGGCCGGATCTGCGGCCGCGACCAGCGCGTCCCCGACCCGCCCGCACACCGGATGGGCCATCGAGACGTGGGCGACGCAGCCGGTTCCGAAAAAGCTCTTCGTGCGGGCGAAGGTGCGGTCGATGAACTGGTCGACGACGACGAAATCGCCGGGCGTCAGATCCTCGCGCAGGCTGCCGACGGCAGAGAGCGAGACGATGTCGGTGACGCCGCAGCGTTTCAGCGCGTCGATGTTGGCGCGGAAATCGATCTCCGAGGGCGGCAGCACATGCCCGCGCCCGTGGCGCGGCACGAACACGACCCTGTGGCCGTCGATGGTGCCGAAGCAGAATTCGTCCGAGGTCGGCCCGAACGGGCTGTCGACCCGGCGCCAGGCGACATCCGCGAGCCCGTCGATCTCGTAGAGCCCGCTGCCCCCGATGATGCCGATGACGGGGGAGCTCATCGGCAGCTCAATGAACCGCCGACCAGATCTTGCGCTTGGCGGCGTAGAATATGCCGACGGCCACGATCAGGAACAGGAACACCTTGGCCCCGGTGCGGTGGCGGACCTCGAGATTGGGCTCCGAGGCCCAGGTCAGGAAGGTGGTGACGTCGTGCGCCATCTGCGGCACCGTCGCCTTGGTGCCGTCGGCATAGGTCACCGCACCGTCGCTGAGCGGCGGCGGCATCGCGATCTGGTGGCCCGGGAAATATTCGTTGTAGTTCATCCCGGTGAGCAGCTTGAACCCGGCCGGCGGTTCCTCATAGCCGTTCAAGATCGCGTAAACATAGTCGGGACCGCCTTCGCGCGCCTTGACGATCAGCGACTGGTCGGGCGGAAGGGCGCCGTTGTTGGCCGCGCGCGCCGCCTGATCGTTCGGAAACGGGCCGGGGATCGGGTCGGACGGGCGGCCCGGCCGCTGGTACATCTGGCCCTGGTCGTTGGGCCCGTCGGTGACCTGGTAGCTGGCGGCGATCGCCTTGACCTGATCGGCGGTGTAGCCGAGCGCGGCCAAGTCGCGGAAATAGAGGTGCTTGACCGGATGGCAGGCCGAGCAGACCTGCTTGTAGACCTGAAAGCCCCGCTGCTCTGCGGCCCGATCGTAGGTGCCGAACACGCCGTCGAACGACCATTGCTGGTGCGGCAAGGGCGGGGCTTCCTGCGCGCGGGCGGGCGCGGCGGCGAGCGCCGGCAGGGCGGCGATGGTTGCGACGGCAAGGGCGAGCCTCGCCATGTCGAGCGGCATGTCAGGGCTTCTCCATCGCCGCGCCGGCGCCGCCCAATCGGGCGGAGCCCCCGAGCACCGGGGTGCCGATGCTCGAGGGCAGCGGGCGCGGCCGCTCGATCTTGCCGATCAGCGGAAACAAAATCAGGAAATGCACGAAATAATAGAAGGTCGCGATTTGGCCGACGGTCACGACGATGCCCTGCGGCGGGTTGAACCCAACCCAGCCGAGCGCCAGAACGTCGATCACCAGCAGCCACGACACCCATTTGTAGATCGGCCGAAACCGGGCGCTGCGCACCGGCGAGGTGTCGAGCCACGGGACCAGGAACAGCAGCAGGATCGACCCGAACGCCAGGATCACGCCCAACAGCTTGGCCGGGACGCCCAGCACCGAGAACGTAATCGATCGCAGAATCGCATAATAGGGCAGCAGGTACCATTCCGGCACGATGTGGTTCGGCGTCTGCATCGGGTTGGCCGGGATGTAATTGTCCGGGTTGCCGAGGAAGTCGGGCGCGTAAAACACGAAGAAGGCGTAGATCAGCAGAAAAACCGACAGCCCGAACAAGTCTTTGATCGTGTAGTAGGGGTGAAACGGGATGGTGTCCTGCGGCCCCTTCATGTCGATCCCGAGCGGGTTGTTGGAGCCGAAGCGGTGCAGCGCGACGAGGTGCAGCAGCACGACGAGGAGGATCACGAACGGCAGCAGGTAATGCAGCGCGTAGAAGCGGTGCAGGGTCGGATCGCCGACCGTGAACCCGCCCCACAGAAAGGTGACGATGGTCTGCCCGATCAGCGGAATCGCCGAGAACAGGCTGGTGATCACGGTCGCCGCCCAATAGCTCATCTGCCCCCACGGCAGGACGTAGCCCATAAAGGCGGTGGCGATCATCAGCAGCAGGATGATCACGCCGAGGATCCACAACAGCTCGCGCGGCCGCTTGTACGAGCCGTAGTAAAGCCCGCGGAACAGATGGATATAGACGATCGCGAAAAACATCGACGCGCCGTTGGCGTGGGCGTAGCGCATCAGCCAGCCATAGTTGACGTCGCGCATGATGCGTTCGACCGAGTCGAAGGCGAGGTCGGAGCTCGGGGTGTACTGCATCGCCAAAAAAACCCCGGTGACGATCATCACCACCAGCATGATCCCGGCGAGCGAGCCGAAATTCCACCAGTAGGTCAGGTTGCGCGGGGTCGGGTATTCGTTGAGCTCATGGTCGAGGGTCGCCACGAAGGGCAGCCGGTAGTCGATCCAGCGGATGATCCGGCTTGCCGCGCCGGGGCGATTGTCGGCCATGGCGCTCTCCTAGCCGATCTTGACCGTAGTGTTGGCGGCAAACGCGTAAGGCGGCACGAACAGGTTCAGCGGCGCCGGACCCTGGCGGATGCGGCCCGAGGTGTCGTAGATCGAGCCGTGGCAGGGGCAGAACCAGCCGCCGTACGGGCCGCGGTCGTCACCGGGCTTCTGCCCGAGCGGAATGCAGCCAAGATGCGTGCACACCCCGACGATGATCAGCCATTCCGCCTTTTTGACGCGCGCCGCATCGGGCTGCGGGTCGCGCAGCTGCGAGACGTCGACATTTTGCGCGGCCTTGATCTCGGCCGGGGTGCGATGGTCGATGAACACCGGCTTGCCGCGCCAGACCACGGTCAACCGCTGGCCGACCGCGACCGGCGCCAGATCGACCTCGGTGGTCGACAACGCCAAGGTGTCGCGCGCCGGGTTCAAGGTGTCGATAAACGGCCAGACCGTGGCGACGACGGCGACGGCGCCGAGCGCCCCCGCGGTCAACAGCAGAAAATCGCGCCGGGTGTCGCCGGGATGGGCATGGCTGACGTTGTCGTGCGCCAAATCGGCCATACAATACCTCGTCGCTCCGCGCTGGGTTCGCCGGCTGCCGGCGCCGGGCGAAGCTATACTGTTGAAGAAGGCGAACTATGCGACAGACTGCCGCAGAAATCGGCGGAAAAACAGCCGTAGACAGCGCCGGTATAGTCGATCGCGCGCCGGCTGAGAACCCGGACGACCGGTGTGCCCCGGAGGTTCGGCTGCGCCTCGCGCTGTTCGAGCCGGACATCCCGCAGAACACCGGGGCGCTGCTGCGCCTGGCGGCCTGCTTTGGCGTTGCGGTCGATCTGATCGAGCCCTGCGGCTTCCTGCTCGACGACCGCCGGCTCAAGCGCGCGGCGTTGGATTACGCGGCGATTTGTCCGGTCGCCCGCCATCGGTCGTGGACCGCCTTCCTCGCCGCTCGCGATCAGGAATCGCGGCTGGTTCTGATGACGACCTCAGGCACGGTGGGGCTGCACCGTTTCGCGTTTGCCGCCGGCGACACGATATTGCTCGGCCGGGAAAGCGCCGGGGTCCCCCCGGTGGTGCACGCCGCCGCCGCCGCCCGAATCGTGATCCCCTTGCGTCCGCCGGCCCGGTCGCTCAACGTCGCCCTCGCCGGTGCCGATCGCGCTCGCCGAAGCGCTGCGGCAGACCGCCCAGCTCCCCGAGCCATGACCACCGCGGCGTCACCCTTTCCCCCCGACCCCGAGCGGTGCGAGCGCGCCGCCGCCTGGTTTGCCGTGCTGCGCGACCGCATCTGCGCGGCATTCGAGGCGATCGAGCACGAATATGCCGCAGCCCGCCCCGCGGAAGGCCCGGCCGGCGGTTTCGAGCGCGCGCCGTGGCAGCGCCCGGGCGGCGGCGGCGGAACCATCTCGCTGATGCGCGGGCGGGTGTTCGAAAAGGTCGGGGTCAACATCTCGACCGTGTCGGGCGAATTCTCGCCGGAGTTTCGCCGCGACATCCCCGGTGCCGCCGCGGACCCGCGCTTTTGGGCGGGCGGCCTCTCGCTCGTCGCCCATATGCGCTCGCCGCTGGTCCCGGCGGTGCATCTGAACACGCGCTACATCGTCACCGGCAAAGCCTGGTTCGGCGGCGGCAGCGATCTGACCCCGATCTATCCCGATGCAGAAGCCGAGGCGGTGTTTCACCGGGCACTCGCCGCCGCCTGCGCAAGCTACGATCCGGGTTGCCATGCGCGCTTCAAGGCGTGGTGTGACGAATATTTCTTCCTCGAGCACCGGGGCGAGGCGCGCGGCGCCGGCGGGATCTTTTTCGATTATCTCGACAGCGGCGACTGGGAGCGCGACTTCGCCTTTGTCCGCGCGGTCGGCGAGGCGTTCCTCGGCGTCTACCCGGCGATCGTGCAGTCGCGGATGCGCCTTGCCTGGACCGCCGAGCAGCGCCGCCACCAGCTCGTCCGCCGCGGCCGCTACGTCGAGTTCAACCTGCTCTACGACCGCGGCACCCGGTTCGGGCTGAAGACCGGCGGCAATGTCGAGGCAATCCTGATGTCATTGCCACCCGAAGCGGCTTGGCCCTGACGGTCGGAAGGTCGAGATACGCGGCAGTAATCGCCGCTCAGACCTGCTGGATTGCGGAGAGCAGCCAGTCGCCGCCGCGCTGGCGCACAAAGGTCCAGATCTCTTCGGCGTCTACCGGGGTGCGGGGATCGCCGCCGACCACATGGTCGCGGTCCCCGGGCGAACCTCCGAGACGGACGACATAGTCGATGGCCCGCCAGCGCAGGAACGCGGTCGCGTATTGCAGGTTGCGCTCCTCCCAGCTTTCGTTCAGCTCGCCCTTGAGCAGGCGCACGTCGGAGACCAGGTTGCGCACGCCCCGGCTCGCGTTGCGGGTCAGCTCTTCAGAGAAATAGCTCAGCATCTCGGGCGTCATCAATCGCCCGAGCCGGGCGAGATCGCCGGCGCTCCAGGCCTCTTGAACGGCCGCGTGCAGGCGCTCGAAGGATTGAAGATCGGCATCGGCGAGATTGGCGTCATGCCCGCGGTCGCGGCCGGCCGGCGCCGCCGCCGCTCCCGCCGAACGCGCCATCAGCCCCGCTGCTCCGGCGGGCCAGCCGGATGAGAAAGACCCTCGGCGGAAGAGGCGGACCGCGAACCAGATCACCAGAGCGATGATCGCGAGCCACAGCAAGGTGCCGAGCGCCGACCCCGCCCCGCCGCCCGTCCCCGCGGCATAGCCGGCGTGACCGAACAGCCAGGAGCCGAACAACCCGCCCGCCATCCCGGTCAGGAACGGGTGGCGCTGAAAAAAGCTGCCGCCATAGGCCGGCGACGGCAGCCCCGGAGAGTAGCCGGGCGTCTGCGGCTGCGGCTGCGGGGTCAGGCTGCGGTTCAGCGGCTGGGCGCCGTTGTTCTCCCAGCTGCGCGATCCGCGGCTGCCCATGCTCGACGGGCGCCCGCCAAAGGAGCCGCCGGCCCGCGCCTCGGCGAGAGCGGGCGCCAGCGCCATAAACGCGCAGCAAAAAAGCGCAACGACGATGCGCCAGTTCGGCCTTGATCTCGACATGACATCACCCGACCGCAAATGCTGGGGGGATCGCGGTGCGGATGGATATGGTGGGTACCGCGCCCGGCGGAAATGCCCGGCACGGAATATCGCGGTCGCCGGCGCGAAGCAAGGCGGCCGCCTCGCTTGATCGACGCTCCTCCAGACCCAAATAATACGGGTCAGACACGTGATCCGCGGTCGGGTGCCGCAAGCGGGCCCGCCGTCGGTCTCTCGCTCACCGACGAGGAGAAGAACGGATGTCCAGGCTGTCCTTGTTCAACTCGCCGCTGCTGCTGGGGTTCGACCATTTCGAGCGCGCGCTCGACCGGGTCAGCAAGATCTCGAGCGACGGATATCCGCCCTACAACATCGAGCAGCTCGGCGAAAACGTCTTGCGGATCACCTTGGCGGTCGCCGGGTTTACGATGGGCGACCTCGGCATCACGGTCGAGGACAACCAGCTCGTGGTCCGCGGCAAGCAGGCCGACGACGCGCAGCGGGTCTATCTGCATCGCGGCATCGCCGCGCGGCAGTTTCAGCGCTCCTTTGTCCTGGCGGAAGGGATCGAGGTCAGCGGCGCCTGGCTTGACAACGGCTTGCTCCACATCGATCTGGTCCGTCCCGAGATCGAGACGAGGGTGCGCACGGTCGAGATCAGGAGCGCCGTCGCGGCCAACGCGGACGGGGCGGTGGGTTCGCGCGGGGAACGGTGAGGGCGGCTTCGAGCCGGCCGCAAGGAAGGATCAGTGATGGACAAGATCGAACGGATTCGGCAGATGTCGATGCGCGAGTTGGCGCTGTTCGGCATGCAGGACCTGGCTTACATCAAGCGGGTCGCAGTCGACGACACGCACGGCTACGCGGTGCACGCGGCGGACGGGACCCAGATCGCGCTGCTGCAAGATCGCGACGTCGCCTTCGCGACCGTGCGGCAGCACGATCTCGAGCCGATGAGCGTGCACTGACCCTCAGGCGACGTTGCTGGCGGTGAAATCGGTCAGCAGGGCGTAGAGCGCATCGGCGCTGTCGGTGCCGCGCAATTTCTCGCATACGGCGCGGTCGCGCAGCAGGCGGGAGACGCGGGCGAGCGCCTTCAGATGGTCCGCTCCGGCGGTTTCCGGGGCCAGCAGCAGAAAGATCAGGTCGACCGGCTGATCATCGATCGCCTCGAATGGGATCGGCCGCTCGAGCCGCGCGAAAATGCCGTAGAGCCGGTCAAGCCCGGGGAGCTTTCCATGCGGAATGCCGATCCCCATGCCGATGCCGGTCGTGCCCAGCCGCTCCCGCTCGATCAGAACGTCGTAGATCGTGCGTTCATGGACCCCGGTCATGGTTGCGGCGCGCTTGGCGAGCTCCTGCAGAGCCTGCCTTTTATTCGCCGCGCGCAGCTGGGCCATGACGCTGCGCGGCGTAATCAGATCGGCAATTTCCATGGCGGGGTTCGGCGCTCGCCCCGCACCCTCAACGCGCGTGCCGGGAGCGGCCGGCCGAGGCGCGCGCGAACGCGGCATCGGCGATCGCGGTCGGCTCGCGACAAAGGGCGGGTTCGGCCATCGCGTCGGTTCAGGCCTCGCGCCGAGAGGCGCGCCGGGCGGGATCGAGCTCGGGGTCGATCCAGCCGATATTTCCGTCGGTTCGGCGGTAGACGAGGTTGAGCTCGCCATGGGAGCGATTGCGGAACAGCAGCACCGGCGCGTCGGCGAGATCCATGCGCATCGCCGCCTCGCCGACGGTCAGGCGCGGCAGCTCGGTGCTGATCTCGGCAATCACCGCCGGCCCGCCGGCCGGGTCGTCGTCCCCGGCCTCGTCCCCGTCTCGTCCCCGGCCTCGTCGGCCGCCGGCGCCAGCACATAGGCCCGCGCCTGCTCGCCGGGCTCGACCGGCTCGCGGGACTTGGCGTGGTGATCGCGCAGGCGGCGCTTGTAGCGGCGCAGCTGCTTGGCGACCCGCTCGGCGGCGGTGTCGAAGGCGACCGCGGCGTCGCCGACCGCCGCACCGGCGTTGACGACGATCCCGCGCCCGATATGGAGGGAAATCTCGGCCCGGACCAGGTGCGCCTCCTTGGAGAGCACGACATGGGCCTCGATCGCGGTCTTGAAGTATTTCGCGAGCATCGCGCCGAGGCTGGCTTCGACGTGTCCGCGCAGCGCATCGCCGATCTCGACCTGCTTACCCGTGAGCGTCAGTTGCATCGAGCTGATTGCCTCTTGCGCCGGGCCGAGCCGCCGTCGGGCTTTCCCCACGAGAATTGGGCACACCGCAGAACGCGATCAAGCGCCGCACGCTAGGCGGCCCCGGTTTTCGCGTCAACACCGCCGGGGCGCCGGACCACCCTTGTCGGCCCGCCGCTACAGCGCGAGCAGCTTCTCGCGGCGGCGCTGCACCGAGGAGGGGATGCGCATCGCCTCGCGGTACTTGGCGACGGTGCGCCTGGCGATGTCGACCCCGTCGCGCCGCAGCAATTCGACGATCCGTTCGTCCGAGAGCGTGGCCTCGGCGGGCTCGCCGTCGACCAGCCCGCGAATGCGATGGCGCACCGCCTCCGCCGAATGCGCGTCGCCGCCGCTCGAGGCCGGTATCGACGAGGTGAAAAAATATTTCAGCTCATAAAGTCCGCGCGGGGTAGCCATGTGCTTGTTGCTGGTGACCCGGCTGACAGTGCTCTCGTGCATGCCGATCGCTTCGGCGATGTCGCGCAGGATCAGCGGCCGCAAGGAGCGCACGCCGCGGCGAAAAAACGCCTCCTGCTGACGGACGATTTCGGCGGCCACCTTGAGAATGGTGGTGGCGCGCTGGTGCAGCGATTTGACCAGCCAGTTTGCGGCGTGCAGCCGCTCGGTCAGGTAATCCTTTTCGGCCTTGCTGCGCGTCGCCCGGCTGATCCGCGCAAAGTACCGGTTGTTGACCAGCACCCGAGGCAGGGTCTCGGGGTTGAGCTCGACGATCCAGCCGCCTTCAGGCTGCGCGCGCATCAGAATGTCGGGCACCACCGGCTGCGCCAGCGGCGGATCGAAGGCGAGCCCGGGCCGCGGATCGAGCGACTTGATCTCGGCGATCATCTCGGCGACGTCTTCGGCATCGACCGCGCACACCCGCACCAGCGCCGCGATGTTGCGCGCCGCGAGCAAGGGCAGGTTGTCGAGCAGCGCCTGCATCGCGGGATCGAGCCGATCCCGGTCGCGCAGCTGCAGCGATAGGCATTCCGGCAGGCTGCGGGCAAACACCCCGGCCGGGTCGAATTGCTGAAGCCGGTCGAGAACCGCCTCGACCCGCGCCAGATCGCAGCCGAGCAGCAATGCCACGCTGTCGAGCGCGCCGCCGAGATAGCCGGTTTCGTCGAGCAGGTCGAGCAGGTGCAGCGCGATCAGCTGGTCGCCCTGGTCGCTCAGATCGGTCCCGATCTGCTCGAGCACGTGCTCGCGCAGGGTGCGCGGCCGGGCCGCCGTCTGCTCGAACCCCGGGCGGTCTTCGGCGCCGAGCGCTCCGTTGCGGCTGCGCCACGACTGCGGCTCCCCGCCGAGATCGACCGAGCCGTCGCCCTCGGCTCCCGCCGCGGCACGCCAATGCTCGGCGGCGTCGAGGGTGATGTCGCCGAGCAGCGCCTCGGGCAGAGCTGCCGGCGAGACCTCCTCCGCAGCGCCGGGCTCGCCTGGGGAAGCCGCCTGCTCGACGCTGCCCTCGCGTCGTTCCAGCAGCGGGTTCTGCTGGATCTCGGCATCGACAAAATCGGTCAATTCGAGGTTGGAAAGCTGCAGCATCTTGATCGCCTGCTGCAGCTGCGGCGTCATCACCAACGCCTGCGACTGGCGCAACTCCAGCCGTTGCGAAAAGCCGAACCTGCTCACATCATGCTCCGCCGGGAGCAGCTTATAGGCTGAACCGGTCGCCGAGGAAAACCCGTCTCACGTCGACATCGGCGACGATTTCAGCGGGTTCTCCTTCCATCAGCACTTGACCGGCGTGCAATATATAGGCCCGATCGACGATTTCAAGCGTCTCGCGCACGTTGTGATCGGTGATCAGGACGCCGATCCCGCGATGCTTCAGATGACCGATCAGCTCGCGGATGTCGCCGACCGCGATCGGGTCGATGCCGGCGAGCGGCTCGTCGAGCAGGATGAAATGGGGCTGGGTCGCCAATGCCCGGGCGATCTCGCAGCGGCGCCGCTCGCCGCCCGACAGCGCCATCGCCGGCGTGCGCCGCAGATGGGTGATCGAAAACTCGGCCAGCAGGGCATCGAGCATCGCCTCGCGCGCGCCGGGCTCGGGCTCGACGATTTCGAGGATGGCGCGAATGTTCTGCTCGACGGTGAGGCCGCGAAAGATCGACGCCTCCTGCGGCAGGTAGCCGATCCCGAGGCGCGCGCGGCGATACATCGGCAGATCGGTGATGTCCTGCCCGTCGAGGCTGACCACGCCGGTTTCGGCGGCGATCAGGCCGGTGATGATGTAGAAGCAGGTGGTCTTGCCGGCCCCATTGGGACCCAGCAGGCCGACGACCTCGCCGCGCTGAACCGATATGTTGACGCCGCGCAATACCGGGCGCCGCTTGAAGCTCTTGCCCAGCCCCAGCCCTTGCAGCCCGCGTCCCGGCGAACCGCGCCCGTGCAGGGCGCGATTGTCGGCGACCAGCCGCGGCCGCCCCCGGTCCATGGCGACACCGGGTCCGGGCCGGAAAGCGGTCAGCAGATCCTTCACGGCTTGGCCCCGGCCTTGGCCGATTTTGCGGCGCTCGCCGGGGCGCCGGCGGCGGCGGTGGCGTCCTGCCGCACAAAGACGCCCTCGACCCGCGGCGCCGGACTGCCCGGTTTGGCGGCGACGGTCATCATCCGGCTGATGTTTCGGTTGAGGTCGACGACCGCATATTGGCCCCTGATGACGTTCTGCCCGCGGGTGATCGTGACGGTGCCGAGCAGGGTGACGATCCCGGTTTCGGCATTGTAGACCCCATAATCGCCGCGGCCGACATCGGTCGCGTTCCACACGACGACATTGCCCTGCGCGTCGACCCGGCTGATCCGCGAGCTCTCGCCCTCGTCGCCGAGCGGCCCGGCGGCAGCCCCCGGCTTGGCCGCAGCCGATTGCGGCTTTGCCGGCGCCGCCGCAGATTTGGCCGGAGCGGGGCCGGCCCCGCCCGGCTTGGTCGCGGCCGGCGTGCCCGGCTTGTCCTTGATCATATGCGCGGTCAGGACGTCGGCCCGAATGTGCTTGTCGGCGCGCACCGCGACGGCATCGCCGCGAGCGACCGCGATCTGCTTGTCGTCATACCATTCGAGACTGTCGCGCGCGGTCACCACGTCCGTCGGCGTCGTCATCCTGAGCGCCTTGCCGGTGATGACCGCGAGTTGCCGGTCGAC
This sequence comes from uncultured Alphaproteobacteria bacterium, assembly GCA_963703855.1. GTDB lineage: Bacteria > Pseudomonadota > Alphaproteobacteria > ATCC43930 > CGMCC-115725 > AP-15. The sequence continues at coordinate 134,117 of CAVPFW010000025.1, read as the reverse complement.
ATCGTAGACCGCCTGGTCGCCGACCACGGTCTGGGTCGGCCCCTTGATCACGACATGGCCGTCGGCATCGAGGCGGTAGACCTCGCTGCCGCCCTCCGCGGTCTTGTTTTTGCTCGGGCGGTAATGGGCGGTCAGGGTGTCGGCGTGCACCTCGCTGGTTCCCCGCTTGGCCACGGCGTTGCCGCGGGCGATGTAGACTTGCGCCTGCTGTTGCCACTCGATGCCCGAAATCGGCGGTGATGTCGATCGGGCGGGTGTCGTTGGCGGCGCCCCCGAGGTTCAAGCCCTGGGCGGACGCAGCCGGTGAGAGGATGATCGCGGCGGCAAAGGCCGCGGCCAGCCGCCGCCCGGCCCGGTTCGGCCCGGCTCGGTTCGGCCCGGCTCGGTTCGGCCCGGCCGTCGCTGCCGCGCGGCGGTCAGCCGGCATCGTGCGCGACCCGGCCGGGGTTGTGCCCGGCCCGCTCTCCGGCGAGATGGCTTTTGGCCGCCGGTTTTTCGTGATGGTCCGGCGGTTTGCGATGGTCCGCCTGTTCACGATGGCGCGGTGTTGCCGCGGCGCGATGCGCGGCCGCCGGCCCGGCATGTCTCGGCTTGGCCACAGGCCTTGCCGCCGCCGCGGGCATGCGCGCGGTGGGCCTGGCGACCGCAGGTGCCGCCGCCGCCGCGGCCTCGATCCGCGCCGCTGTGGTCGCGACCGTCGCCGGCAGCCGCGGCGGCGATGCCGCAGCCGCGCCGGGCTTGCCCGCCTTCAGCACCAGGTGCGACCGGCCGGTGAAGATGATCGTGTCGCCCTTGTCGAGAGCGCGAAAACCTTGGGCCCAAATGTCGCCCGACGGGCCGTGCCCCGCGATCGGGTCATGGCCCTCGGCGGTGTTGTCGGAAAAATCGGCATGGGCCCGCCGCGTCACGAACCGGGTGCCGTTCTGATGGGTCAGGGTGACGTCGCCGAACAGATCGAGGAGCTGCGTCTGCGACTGGTATATTCCGGTCGCGGCGCTCAGCCCGATCTTGGCGCCGCTGTGCGCGATCATCTCGGCCTGCGGGCGTTCGAGCGACATCAGATCGTTGCGGTTCGGCACCTGGCGGCCGATCGCGGCGGTCATCACATAGGGCCGGTTGAACCGATCGATCCCGGCATAGCGCGGGTTGAGCATTTTGAGCTCGCGCGCCTCGCGCAGATCGATCGCGGTAAAGCCCAGGCGCACGCTGTCCAGCAGCGGGGAGAGCCGCGGCCAGGCGGCGACCAGCAGCAATAAGGCGACGCCTACCGACGGCAGCACTCGTTTGAGCAGGGCAACGCGCCGGCTGTAGCGGTCCGCGGCGAAATGCGGCTCCTGCCGGCGAACGACCCGCGGCGCTCGCGCCGCCGGCGCCGCCCGGCCGCGATCCACCTGGTGCCCCAACGCTCTCATCGTGCAGCGCGCTCCGACCGGCTCATGCGATGCCGGCGCGCAGGCAGTCGTGCATGTGCAGAAAGCCGATCGGCCGCCCGTCGCGGTCGACGACGAACAGCGAGGTGATCGCGCTCCGGTTCATCAGCCCCAGAGCTTCGGCGGCGAGGGCGGCGCCGCCGATCGTCTTCGGCGAGCGGTGCATGATTTCGGCGACCGGCCGGCCGAGCAGCGAATCGCCCATGTGCCGGCGCAGGTCGCCGTCGGTCACGACCCCGACCAGCCGCCCGTCGGCATCGCACGCCCCGAGGCAGCCAAAGCTCTTCTCGGTCATCACCAGGATCGCCTCGGACATGGGCGCGGCCGGGGAAACCAATGGGATCGCGGCGCCGGCATGCATGATCTCGTCGACCCGCAGCAGTCGCCGCCCGAGCCGGCCGCCCGGATGAAACAGGTGAAAATCGGCGGTCGAAAATCCCCGGCGCTCGAGCAGGGCGATGGCCAGCGCATCGCCCAGCGCCATCATGACCGTGGTCGAGGTGGTCGGCGCCAGCCCCATCGGGCAAGCCTCGGCGGCAGCCGGCAACGGCAGCACCGCATCGGCCGCGGCGGCGAGCGTCGATCCCCTCCCGCCGGTGACCGCGATCAGCGGAATGCCGAAGCGCCGCGAATAGGCGATAACGTCGGCGAGCTCGGTGGTCTCGCCGGAATTCGACAGCGCCAGGATCGCATCGTCGCCCCCGATCATGCCGAGATCGCCGTGGCTCGCTTCGCCGGCGTGAACGAACTGCGCCGGGGTCCCGGTCGAGGCCAGGGTGGCGGCGACCTTGCGGGCGACGTGGCCGCTCTTGCCGATGCCGGTGACGATGATTCGGCCGCGTGCCGCCGCGCACAGATCGACCGCGGTCTCAAACCCGCCGTCGAGCGTCGCGGCCAGGCTTTCGAGCCCGTCGATCTCGGCCCGGATCACACGACGGGCGACCGCGAGATCGGCGTTGCCGCCGGCCTTCCTGCGAACCGCCGCCGGTGCCGCGAAGGTGTCGTTCATCGCCACCGGTCGTCCCGACCGGCTCGAACAATTGAAACCGTAAAGAAAACCCTCCCCCGATTGCGCGTTCAGTGCGCGAAGATGTCTTGCTCCGCCCAGCCCCCGAGATCAAGCAGCACGCGATGCGGCAGAAACTCGAAGCTCGCCCGCGCCAGCTGCTCCCGCCCTTCGCGGGTCAGCATCGCATCGAGCCGGCCGCGCAGCGCGTGGAGATGGAGGACGTCCGAGGCGGCGTAACGCAGCTGCTCCTCGGTCAAGCTCGGCGCCCCCCAATCCGAGCTCTGCTGCTGTTTCGACAAGTCGACGGCGAGCAGATCCTTGCACAGGTCGCGCAGCCCGTGCCGGTCGGTAAAGGTGCGCGCCAGCCGGGACGCGATCTTGGTGCAATAGACCGGCGCCGCCATGACCCCGAGATAATGATAGAGCATGCCCAGATCGAACCGCGCGAAGTGAAACAGCTTGGTGACGCAGGGGTCGCCGAGCAGCCGCTGCAGCCGCGGCGCGTCGTAGATGCCCGGCGCGAACTGGACGAGATGGGCGTCCCCGTCCCCCGCCGAGAGCTGGACCAGGCACAGCCGGTCGCGACGCGGGTTGAGCCCCATCGCCTCGGTGTCGATCGCCACCACCTTCCCGAAATCGACGCCTTCGGGCAGGTCGCCACGATGAAGCTGGTGCGTCATCCTCGGAAACGGCGGCCTGCGCCGTCGCCGAGTGGTGCCCAGGAGAAGACTCGAACTTCCACGAGCAATCGCCCACTAGAACCTGAATCTAGCGCGTCTACCAATTCCGCCACCTGGGCCTCTCGGAGCAAGCGGAAATAAGCCCGGCTCCGGTCGATGTCAACGAGCGAGCGGCCGAGGCCCCGGCGGTCGCCTCCGGCTTTGCACCAAACGGGCATGATGGTATGGTTTGCTGCTTCCTCTCATTCCCGGCTTCGGCAACATTGGGCTCGCTGGTCTGCCGAGCCCCGGCTGCCGCGCCGCTTCGAGGCGAATCGTGCCCGTGTTTATGGCAAAACTTCGAGCCGCCCCTTCGCGCTGGTTTTCGCTTGCCGTTCTGCTCGCTGTTCTGCTCTCAGGCGGGGCCGGGCTCGCGCTGCCGGCCGCGGCGCAGCCGGCGCCCCCGGCGGTGCTCGTCGCCCCCGCGCAGATGCGCGACATATCCGGAACCGCCGAGTTCGTCGGCCGCGTCAAGGCGGTCGACAAGGTCGATCTGCGCGCACGCGTCTCCGGCTATCTCGGCCCGCGCCGGTTCACCGAAGGCGACCAGCTTCCCGAAGGGCAGACCGTCTTCACCCTTGATTCGGCGCCCTTCGAGGCCGTGCTCGCCCAGCGCCGCGCCGAGGTCGCCGCCGCCAATGCCGCCCTTGCTTATGCGGATCTGCAGGCCCGGCGCGGGCGCGAGCTGATCAAAACAAAAACCGTCCCGCAGGCAGAGCTCGACGCCCGCGAGACGGCGCTGCTCAAAGCCCGCGCCAGCCTCGACCAGGCCAAGGCGGCGATGCAGGCGGCCGAGGTCGACCTGTCCTATACCCAGATCAAGACCCCGATCGCCGGCCGCATCGGCCAGGCCGCATACTCGCCCGGCAACCTCGTCGGGCCGGACAGCGGGGTGCTGGCGACGGTGGTGCGCCAGGACCCGATCCAGGTCGTCTTCAACGTCACCCAGCGGCAATTGATCGAGGCCCGCCGCGACGCGCCGCAAGACCATCTCGATGCGATCGTTGCCCGCCTGCGCCTCGCCGACGGCTCGACCTACGATCAGCCCGGCCATATCGACTTTGTCGGCGTGCAGGCCGATTCGCGCACCGATTCGGTGCCGCTGCGCACGGTCTTTCCCAATGCAAAGGACCTGCTGGCCGACGGCATGAGCGTGCGGGTGATCCTCGAGGAGGGCAAGCCGGTTCAGGCGCTGGTCATCCCGCAAGCGGCGATCGCCCAGGACCAGGCCGGCTCTTACGTTCTGGCGGTCGACGCCGGCAACAAGGCGGTGATGCGGCGGGTCCAGGTCACAATGCAGCGCGACGGGACCGCGGTGGTAACGGACGGCCTCGCGGCCGACGAGCGGGTGATCGTGCAGGGCCAGGCCCGGGTGCGCCCCGGCATGGTGGTGGCGCCGAGCGCGGCGCCGCCGGTCTGACCGGTGCGCAAAGCCGGTCCGGCCCGACGCGCGAAAGCCAGGGGGAGGGCGCGATGATCTCGGATGTTTTCGTCGACCGCCCGCGGCTCGCGATCGTCATTTCGGTGCTGATAACGATCGCCGGGCTGATCGCGCTCGGCGCCATCCCGGTCTCCCAATTCCCCGACATCGTCCCGCCCGAGGTCAGCGTCACCACGAGCTACCCCGGCGCCAACGCCGAAGTCGTCGAGCAGACCGTCGCCCAGGTCATCGAGCGCGAAGTAAACGGGGTCGAGGGCATGCTCTACATGCGCTCGACCTCGGGCAACGACGGCGCCTACAACCTGACCGTGTCGTTCGCGGTCGGGTCCGACCCGGAGAGCAACACGGTCAACGTGCAGAACCGGGTGCAGCGGGCCTTGTCGCGTCTGCCGGCGGAAGTCCAGCAGAACGGGGTCAAGGTCGAAAAGCGGTCCTCGGCCATTCTCCAGGTCGTCGTGCTGCGCTCGCCGAAGGGCACCTACGACAGCCTGTTCCTGTCCAATTACGTCACCATCAATATTCGCGACACGATCAACCGGGTCCCCGGCGTCGGCCAGGCCAATTTGTTCAGCCAGGACGATTACGCGATGCGGATCTGGCTCGACATGGACCGGCTGACGGCACTCGGGCTGACCCCGCAGGACGTGATCGCGGCGGTGCGCGCGCAGAACACCCAGGCCGCGGTCGGGCGCATCGGCGGCGCGCCGGTCATCGAGGCCCAGCAGACGGCGATCCCGCTGACCACCCAGGGCCGGCTCGCCACGCCGGAGGAGTTCGCCGACATCGTCGTGCGGGCCGAGGCGTCGGGGGCGCTGATCCGGGTGCGCGACGTGGCGCGCGTCGATCTCGGCTCGCAGTCGGCGGAGGTGTCGTCCCGCTTCAACGGCCAGCCGGCCGCGGCGCTGGCGGTCTATCTCGCACCCGGGGCGAACGCGATCGCCACCGCAGCCGGCGTGCGCCGGGCGATGGAGCAGCTGGCCCAGCGCTTTCCCGAAGACGTGACCTGGGAAATCCCCTACGACACGACGATCTTCGTCACCACCACGATCAAGAAGGTCGTCGTCACCCTGCTCGAGGCCTTTGCGCTGGTGGCGCTGGTGGTGTTCGTCTTTCTCGGCCGGATGCGCGCGACCCTGGTCCCGATCGTGGCGGTGCCGGTCGCCTTGGTCGGCACTTTCGCGGTGATGCTGGCGATCGGCTTTTCCGCCAACACGATCTCGCTGCTCGCTCTGGTGCTCGCCATCGGCATCGTCGTCGACGACGCGATCGTCGTGGTCGAAGCGGTCGAGCACATCATGGCGGCGCATCCCGAGTTGACGCCGGCCGAAGCGACCAAGGCGGCGATGCGCCAGATCACCGGGCCGATCATCGCCATCACCCTGGTGCTGCTCTCGGTGTTCGTGCCGGTGGCCTTCATTCCCGGCATCGTCGGGCAGCTCTACAAGCAATTCGCCGTCGCCGTGTCGGTCTCGATGCTGATCTCGGCGCTGAATGCGCTGACCTTGTCGCCGGCGCTGTGCGCGATGCTGCTGCGCCACGGCCCGCCTCCGGGTCGCGTCGTGCGGGCGATGCAAGGCGGGATCGGCCGCATGCAGGCGGGCTACGCCGCGGCGGTCGCGCGCCTGGCGCCGCGGGTCGTGCTGACCTTGGCGATGGTCGGGGTCGCGGTGGCGCTGACCCTGTGGTTCGGGCGCCTGGTCCCCGCGGGCTTTCTTCCGGACGAGGATCAGGGCGCCTTCCTGATCGAGGCCCAGCTTCCCGAGGGCGCCTCGGTCAACCGCACCGCCGCCGTCGCCCGCGATGTCGAGCGGATCACCCAGGGGACGCCCGGGGTTGCAGCGATCACGTCGGTGATCGGCTACAGCCTGCTCGACGGCATCGCCCAGTCGAACAAGGCGATGTTCTTCGTCACCCTGGCGCCCTTCGCCGAGCGCGGGTCGCCGAGCGAGAGCGTGTGGGGGGTGCTGGATCGTCTGCGCGCCGCCTTTGTCCAGCTGCCGGCGGCGATCGTGGTGCCGTTCAACCTGCCGCCGATCATCGGCCTCGGCACCGGGGCGGGGTTCGAATACCAGCTCCAGTCGCAGGCCGGCGCGCCCGCCGCCGAAATGGCCACCGTCGCGCGCGGGCTGGTGCAGGCGGCGAATGCGGACCCGGCGCTGGCCGGGGTGTTCACGACCTACGGCGCGTCGACGCCGCTATTGCGCCTCGACATCGACCGCGAGCGCGCCTCCGCCCTGGGCATCGGCATCAGCGACATCTTCACCGCGCTGCAGGCCTCGCTCGGCGGCTACTACGTCAACGACTTCAACAAATTCGGACGCACCTGGCAGGTCGTGCTGCAGGCCGAGACCCGGCAGCGCATGCATATCGACGACATTTTCGAGGTCCATGTCCGCGCCGCCAACGGCGCGCTCGTCCCGATCCGCACCTTGGCCACGATCGAGAACGTGCTCGGCCCCGGCTATATCTACCGCTTCAACAATCTGCGCGCGGTGACGATCCAGGGCGGCCCGGCGCCGGGCTATTCCTCGGGCCAGGCATTGGCGGCGATGGAGCGGGTCTCGCAGGCGACCCTGCCGCCGGGCTTCGGCTTTTCGTGGAGCGGCACCGCCTATCAGGAGAAGATCGCCGGCGGGCAGACCACGGCGATCCTGGGATTGGCCGTGCTGTTCGCCTTTCTGGTGCTGGTCGGGCTCTACGAATCCTGGTCGATGCCGGCAGCCGTCATCGTCTCGATCGTCGTCGGGCTGGCGGGTGCGCTCGGCGGGCTGCTGATCACCGGGCTGCCGAACGATGTGTTCGCGCAGATCGGCATCGTCGTCTTGATCGCGCTCGCCGCCAAGAACGCGATCCTGATCGTCGAATTCGCGATGCAGGCGCGCCGCGACGGGCTGGCGGTCGCCGAGGCCGCCCTCCACGGCGCGCGGGCGCGGTTTCGCGCGGTGATGATGACCTCGTTCGCCTTCATCCTCGGCCTCGTGCCGCTGCTGGTCTCGGGCGGCGCCGGTGCCGCCACCCGCCACGCGGTCGCGACCTCGGTGTTCTTCGGCATGCTGGCCGCCTCGGTCTTCGGGATCTTCCTGATCCCCGGCCTCTACGTCGTCTTTCAGGGGCTGCGCGACTGGGTGAAGGGCCGCTTGTTTGGCGCCAAGCCCGCCGCCGCGGAGGTCGGCGAGCACGCCAAGACCGCGGCGGAGTAGCGTTTACCCCTGGTTCCTGACCACGACCTTGATCGCGTCGTCGATGCGCTCGCGCGCGTATTTGAGCGCGGTCGGCAATTCGTCGAGCGCAAACGTGTGGGTGTGAATCAGCCGCGCGTCGAAGCGCTTCTGCTTCATCAGCGCCATCGCCCGGTGGGTGGCGCTCTGGCCCTCGCCGCGAATCCCGTAGACGTAGATGTTGTTGCGCACGAGATGGGCGAGATCGACCGGGACCGGCTCGTGCGGGAAGGCGGCGAGGCAGATCCGGCCGCCGCGGTCGACCATCTGCGCCGCCTCGTTCAGCGCTTCGCGGGCGCCCGAGCACTCGACGACGAACTGCACGCCCTTGCCGCCGGTGATGCGTCTGACCGCCGCGACGGCGTTCTCCCGGCGAGCATTGATCACATGATCGGCACCGAGCTTTCTGCCGAGATCGAGCCGGTGGTCGCGGGTCCCGGTCAGGATCACCGGGTCGGCGCCGAGCGCCTTGGCGACCGCGACGCCCAAGAGGCCGATCGGCCCGGGGCCGGTGACGACGACGCCTTCGCCGGCGATCAGCCCGCCGAGCACGTCGAGCCCGTACATCGCGGTGCCGGCGGTGACGACGAGGGTCGCCTCCGCGTCGCTCATGTCGTCCGGCACATGGACCAGCGTGTTGACGTTGTTGACGGCATATTGGGCGAAGCCGCCATCGGTGGTGAAGCCGTTGGCGCGGTGCCCCTTTGCCAGATCGCCGTAATTTAGGCACGAGGTGTACATGCCCTGGCGGCAGCGCGCGCAGCGGCCGCAGCCGGCATGGACCTCGACGGTGACCCGTTCGCCGATCGCATATTCGTCGACCGCGGACCCGAGCCTGACCACGGTCCCCATATACTCGTGGCCGATCGTCAAGTTCTTGTTGAACGGCAGGCCGCCATCGACCATCGCGGGCAGCCCGTGGCGCATGATCTCGAGGTCGGTCGCGCACACCGCCACCGCGTCGATACGGAGCAAGACTTCGGCCATGCCCGGCTGCGGCACCGGCTTCTCGACCGGCAGGATCTCGCCCGGTCCGCCGAGCACCCAGGCCTTCATCCGCTCCGGCACCGGATACGCGTTGGTCGACGGGGATTGATCTGCCATCGCTCTCTACTCCGATCCCATGATCGAGCCGCGTTCTAGCGCGCTGCGCCGCCGGTGAGAAGGCGCGCCGCCTTTCGGCGGTGCGCGCGCTGCGTTATAGAAGGCCGGCATCGGGCCCGATTGCGGGCGGTGCGCAGCGGGGGGATCGATGAGAACTCGCCGGACCGCGGTGCTGGGCGGGTCGGGCTTTATCGGCCGCTACGTCGTCCAGCGGCTCGCCGCACGGGGCGACCTGGTGGCCGTCGGCTGCCGCCGGGCCGAGGAAGCCAAGTTCCTGATGCCGCTGGGCAATGTCGGGCAGATCGCGGCGTTGAACGTGGCCCTCGGCGACGAGCGGCTGGTGCCGGCCTTTCTTGCCGGCAACGACGCGCTGGTCAACTGCGTCGGCATCCTGCGCGAGAGCGGGTCGCAGACCTTCGATCGGGCGCACCATCTCGGCCCGGCGCGCCTGGCGCGCCTGGCGCGCGAGGCCGGGGTCGAGCGCTTTGTGCACATCTCGGCGATCGGCGCCGACCCGCGCTCGCCCTCGGCCTATGCGCGCACCAAGGCCGCCGGCGAGGCCGCGGTGCGCGACGCCTTCCCGACCGTCACGATCCTGCGCCCTTCGGTCGTATTCGGGCCGGAGGACCAGTTCTTCAACCGCTTTGCGGCGATGGCGACGGTCTCGCCGGCATTGCCGCTGATCGGCGGCGGCCACACAAGGTTTCAGCCGGTCTATGTCGCCGATGTCGCCGAAGCGGTGCTGAAATGCCTCGACGACCCGGCCGCGGCGGGCCGCACCTATGAGCTCGGCGGGCCCAAAATCTATACCTTCCGCGAGCTCGTCGAGCTGCTGTTGAGCCAGATTCGCCGCAAGCGGGTGCTGGTCGGCCTGCCGTTCGGACTGGCCGCACTGCAAGCGCGGCTGATGGCGATCCTGCCCAATCCGCCGTTGACCCCCGACCAGGTCGAGCTGCTGAAGCGCGACAACGTGGTCTCTTCCGGAGCGATGACCTTTGCTGCGCTCGGGATCGCGCCGACCGCGGTCGAGGCGATTCTGCCGACCTATCTCGACCGTTTCCGCCGCGGCGGCTGGTACGAGCGGCAGTCCTGAACCGCCTTGACCGCGCTCCCGGTTCGGATAAGGTCGCCCTCCTATCCCCTATGCAGGATCGGATTGATGGCAGCGTTGGGTCGGCTCCTGGTGCTGATCGCCGCGCTCGTTCTCGGAGGCAAGGCGATGGCAGCGGATCTCGAAAACACGATCTATCTCGACGTGCCGGCGGGGCGCGTCGTGATCGACATGCGGCCCGATCTGGCGCCGGCCACCTGCGCCCAGATCAAGGCATTGGTGCGCCGCGGCTTTTATAACGGGATCGTGTTTCATCGGGTGATCGACGGCTTTATGGCGCAGACCGGCGATCCGACCGGCACCGGCACCGGCGGCTCGGGCCATCCGCTCAAGGCCGAGTTCTCGAGCGAGAAGTTTGCACGCGGCACGGTGGCGATGGCCCGCACCTCGGACCCCGACAGCGCCGACAGCCAGTTTTTCATCATGTTCGCGCCCCAGCCCTCGCTCGACGGCAAATACACGATCTGGGGCAACGTCGCGTCCGGCATGGAGTATGCCGACCGGATCAAAAAGGGCGATCCCGACGACAACGGCTTGGTTGCGAACCCCGACAAGATCATCAAGATGCAGGTCGCCGCCGACGCCGAAAAGGCGCCGCCGAAGCCCTAGGGGTTCTTCACCTGCGCCGCGCCGAAACGGCCCCTCACCCCCGGATCAAGTCCGGGGCAGGCTCTCCCGCTGCGCGGGTCCCACCCTCTCCCCGCACGCGGGGAGAGGGAGGGGGTGAGGGGCAGCCGCCGCACCAGACCTTTGGGTGGCTCTCCGCCCTCTCGGTCTACCGCGAGCCGCGGCTGATCGCCGTGCTGCTGATGGGGTTTTCGAGCGGGCTGCCGCTCGCCCTGACGTTTGCGACCCTGTCGTTTCGGCTGGCCGAGATCGGCGTCTCGCGCACCGCGATCGGGCTGTTCGCGCTGGTCGGTGTGCCCTACAGCATAAAATTTCTGTGGTCGCCGTTGATCGACCGCATGCCGATCCCGCTCTTGACCCGGCACCTCGGGCGGCGGCGCGGCTGGGCCTTGGCGATCCAGCCGCCGCTGGCGGCGGCGATCCTGGCGCTCGGCCTCGCCGATCCGCGGTCGGCGCCCGGCCTGACCGCGCTCGCCGCCGTTGCGGTCGCGTTTCTGTCGGCGAGCCAGGACATCGTCATCGACGCCTACCGCATCGAGCTGTTGCGCCCGGAGGAGCAGGGCGCCGGCGCGGCCGCGACCCAATGGGGCTATCGCTTCGGCATGCTGGCGGCTTCGGCCGGCGCGCTTTATGCCGCGAGCTTCGGCGGCTGGCGTTTCGCCTATGCGCTGATGGCGGCGCTGATGCTGGTCGGCATGGCCGCGGTGTGGTTCACCCCCGAGCCGAGCGGGGCGCAGCGTCCGGAGCTATTGCCCGGCCGCAGCGCTCTCGCGCGGATCGCGGCCTGGCTCGAGCGCGCCGTGGTCGGCCCGTTCCGCGACATGCTGACCCGGCCGGGGGTGCTGGCGATCCTCGCCTTCGTCATCCTTTACAAATTTGGCGACGCGCTGGCCGGCACGATGTCGAACCCGCTCTACGTGTCGCTCGGCTTCACCAAGGTCGAGGTCGCCGATATCGGCAAGATCTATGGTTTTGCCGCGAGCCTAGCCGGCCTGGCATTGGGCGGCGTCGTCGTCTTGCGGCTCGGGGTACTGCGCGCGCTGCTGGTTTGCGGCATCCTGCAGATGCTGTCGAACTTGATGTACGCATTGCAGGTCTGGGCCGGCCACGACCTGCCGGTGCTGGCACTGACCATCGGGATCGAAAACCTGACCGGCGGGATGGGCTCGGCGGCGTTCGTCGCCTATCTGTCCGGCCTGTGCAACATCGCCTTCACCGCTACCCAATACGCGCTGCTGTCGTCCCTGGCGGCGGTCGGCCGCACCACCCTGTCGGCCTCTGGCGGCGCGCTCGCCGATATGCTCGGCTGGACCGAGTTCTTTGTACTCAGCACCGCGGCATGCCTGCCCGGCCTCGCCCTCCTCCTATGGGTCATGCGGGAGCGGCCTGACCGCCGACCCTGAGAAAATCGTAATCGCCGACGCCCTGAACCAGCAGGAAACGGGTGTCGTCATCCGACCGGTTCGCGATCAGATGCGCGGTCTTGGGCGGGATTTGGTAGCGCCCTCCGGTGGTGAGGATTCTGCTGTCGGCCGGCGCCCGGGTTTCGATCGCCAGCGCGCCTTCGAGCACGAAATACCAATCGGTCACCGCGCTGTGGAAATGCCAGGGGATCTCCTCGCCCGGCGCCAGGGTGAAGACCCGCGCCTGGACATCCTTGCCGATCGCCACCGGCTCGACCGATTTGACCGTGTATCCCGCACCCTGCGCCACCACCTCGCCTCCTTCCGTTCCATCAGTCAGCCATAGGAGAGCAGCCGCGCTCGGTGGCGGTCGAGCCAGGCCCGCGGCTGCGCGCTGCCCGGTGCCAGGCTTTCGACCAGCCGCCAGAAGCGCGGCCCGTGGTTCATCTCGGCCAGGTGCGCCACCTCGTGCGCGACGACATAGTCGACAACCGGGTCGGGGGCAAAGATCAGCCGCCAGCTGAACGACAGATTGCCGCTCGACGTGCAGCTTCCCCAGCGGCTCCTGGTGTCGCGCACGGCGACCCGCGCGATCCTGTGGCCGATATGTGCGGCGAGCGGGCGGGCGCGGCGCGCCAACTCGCTGCGGGCGAGCGCGACGAGATGGTCGCGGACCCGGCGCGGCAGGTGCGCCGGGTCGCCGCGCACGCGGATCTCGCCGTCGGCGATCGTCACCGGCGGCGCGGCGGCATCGAGCGATCGGCGGATGCGATGCGGCGCCCCCAGCACCGGCACGATCGCGCCCTCGACAAACGGCACCGGGCGGGGCAGCGCGTCGAGCCGGGCGACGATCCAGCCGCGTTTGTCGTTCAGAAAACGCAAGCCGAGCTCGGCCGGCACGCCGCGCGGCAACACCAGCTCGACCCGGCGCTCGGCCGCGTCGATGCGCAGCCCGACGCGGCGCGCCCGCGGGCTGACCCGGACCCTGACCGGGGCGCCGAGGTCGAGCGCCACCGCCCGCCGCCCGATCTCGGCGAGCGCCGATTCGCCGCGCGGCCCGACCGGGCCGGCAGAGACGCCGCGAAAACCCGACATTGCGCACCCTTTGCCCGAGAAGTCGCGCGCCCCCGCGCGAGACCGTCACGAAAGCTTTCCCGCTCCGCCTTGATTCCGCAAGGGTGTTGGCGCTGGGATCACTTCCGGGTGGAAAACTCGGCCGCAGGGGGCGAAATGAGCCATGCGATGCTGGCCGCCGCGGTGGCGGCGATTTCAGTCGCGACCCTCGGCATCCGGCAGTTCGGCCGCATCGTCGAGTTGTCGCTCGAGGTCAGCCTGACCGCCACCGCGCTGGCGAGCCTCCTCGGCACGGCGCTGGGTGCGGCGCTCGCCGTCTATCGGATCCCGGGTCGACGCCTCCTGGTCGTTGTGCTCAACGCGCTGCTTGGCCTTCCGCCGGTGGTCGTCGGCCTGGTGATGTACCTGCTCCTCTCCCGCTCGGGCGCGCTCGGCGTCTTCGGTCTGCTGTTCACGCCGAGCGCCATGGTGCTGGCGCAGACCGTGCTCGCGCTGCCGATCGTGGCGGCGCTGGTGCACGCCGCAACCATCGACCTGTGGGCGGAATATGGCGGGCCGCTGCAAGTCGACGGCGCGACGCGCCTGCGGGCCATGGTCCATCTGCTGGCGATCGCGCGCAGGCGGCTGATCACCGCCATTCTCGCCGGTTTCGGCCGGACCATTTCCGAGGTCGGCGCGATCCTGATCGTCGGCGGCAACATCGCCGGGTATACGCGGACGATGACCACCGCGATCGTGCTCGAGACCAGCAAGGGCAATTTGTCGCTGGCGCTCGGCCTCGGTCTGGTGCTGATCGGTATTAGCGTCGCGGTCAGCGCGACGATTTTCGCGCTCGGCCCAAGGGGAGGGCGGTCGTGGTGAACAACAGGCGGGCGACAGTCCTGATCGCCGCGGCGATGGCTCTGTTCGCCGTCAGCACCGGCGGCGCCGAGGAGCCGAAAACCGCGCAATCGATCGTGCTGGCCTCGACCACGTCGGTCGACAATTCAGGGCTGCTCGCGCACATCCTGCCGATCTTCACCAAGCAGACCGGCATCTCGGTGCATGTGCTGGCCCAGGGCACCGGCCAGGCATTGGCGACCGCGGCGCATGGCGATGCCGATCTGGTGCTGGTCCACGATCCCGAAGCCGAACGGAAATTCATCGCGGCGGGAGACGGCGTCGATCGCCGGCAGATCGCCTGGAACGACTTCATCGTGGTCGGCCCCCGCTCGGACCCGGCGCATATCGCCGGCGGCCACGACGCGGTCGCGGCGCTGAAGGCGATCGCCGCCGGCCGGGCGCCTTTTGTCTCGCGCGGCGACAACAGCGGGACCGACGCGCTCGAGCACCGCCTGTGGCGTGCCGCCGCGATCGATCCGGCCAAAGCGGGCGGGGGCACCTGGTACCGCGATATCGGCGGCGGCATGGGTGCGGCACTCAACACCGCCCAGGCGATGGAGGCCTATACGATCAGCGACCGCGGCACCTGGCTCAGCTTCGGCAACAAGGGTGATCTCATCGTGCTGGTCGCAGGCGATCCGCGCCTGTTGAACCGCTACGATGTGATCCTGCTCGATCCCAAGCGGCACGCGCAGGCCGAGCAGGCGCCCGCTCGGCGCTTGGCCCTGTGGCTGGCCTCGCCCGCGGGGCAAGCCGCGATCGGCGCCTTTGAAGTCGACGGCGAGCAGCTGTTCCACCCCTCGGCCGCGGCGCCGAAATAAATGCAGCTGGCCGTCATTTCACACAGCCCTGCGATTGGCCGGGCGTGAGCCGATGGGCTTCTCGTCGAGCGAGGCGGCGCTCGCTTCAGCGGGCGGCGAACGTCCCAGGCGATCCGCCAGGTGCTCGAATGCCTCGGGACAAGACCATTGTCGGCAGGACGCGGAGGTGGCCAATGGATCAACCGCCCGGCGCTGATGCCGGTGACCACCGAAGCCGCGGTCCCGGTCGACGGCGGCGCGACTGCGTGAAGCCCAGCAGGTAGGCAACATGAGTGCAGATTACGAAGCCGAATGGCATGCCCGGTTTGGCGACGCGGCCGGGCTGCCGGGCGAGGTTCCGGAGATCCCATGGCTGCGTCAAGTGCTGCTGCGGCGCACCCATCGGCGCTATGCCCCGCGCGAGGTTCCCGAGGGGCTGCTGCGCCTGCTCCTCGGTGCGGCGTTCTCGGCCTCGTCGAAATCGGATTTCCAGCAGGCCTCGGTCGTCCGGGTCGCCGAGCGCGGCCGGCGCGACCGCCTGGCGGCATTGGCCCCGGACATGCCGTGGATCGGCACGGCGCCGGTCTTCCTGGTGTTCTGCGGCGATCCGCGACGGCTCGAGCGGTTGGGCGAATTGCGCGGCCACCGGCAGGACAACGGCCGGCTCGAAGGGTTCTTCAACGCCGCGATCGACGCCGCCCTGGTGCTGCAGACCTTCATGCTGGCGGCCGAAACGGCCGGCCTCGGCTGCTGCCCGATCAGCGTGATCCGCAACCATGCCGACGCGGTCGCCGGGATACTGGAATTGCCGGACAAGGTCTTTCCGGTCGCCGGCTCATGCCTCGGCTACCCCGCCGCCGAAGGCTTTGTCAGCATGCGCCTACCGCTCGCCGTCACCCTCCACACCGACCGTTACGACGACGAGGCGCTGGCCGAGAGCATCGACGGCTACGACCGCCGCCGCGCCGCCCGCCATGCGCCGCCGCGCGAGCAGCAGCGCGCCCCCGACACCTTCGGCTACGCCGATTTCTACGGCTGGTCCGAAGACAAGGCCCGCCAAGCCGCCGCCCAGCCCGAAGGCCAAGCCTTCCCCTCGCACCTGCGCGCCCGCGGTTTCACCTTCGACTAGGCCTCGGCCGGGCGCCCCCGGCAGGGGCGCCGCCATTTGCCGACCGCGCCCGCCTTCCGCGGGAACGAGGTTCCATTTGATCGGATGACGCTTTGGTGTCCTGAACCGGAAATTCGCGATATCTTCACCGGCGTCACTTTTGATCCACGACGCTGGAGCGCGAAACGGGACGCACGAGAACCGACGCTCGCCGTCCCGGAAATCTGGGAGATGTCGGCTGATCTCGGGGAGGATCGCCAGCCAATGCCGGACACCGATGACCTGGCGCTGTGGTATGCGCTCGATCGGCTCATGGCCGATTACTGGGCCGAGGTGGACCACAACGGCGGCAACCAGGCGCACGAGTTCTATGTGCCGGATGCGCTCTACGCGGTCGGCGACAACCGGTTCGAAGGGGCGGAGAAGATCCGCGCCTTCTATGCCCGGCGCCGGCAGACCGGCACCACCACCACGCGTCATCTGGTCGCCAATCTTCGGGTATTCCCGGACGATGCCCGGCATGCCCGGGCATTCGGGGTAATGAGCCTCTACCGCGCCGATGGCCGCCCGCCGATCCGCGGGGTGAGGCCGCCGGCGATGATCACCGATTTCGCGGCGCAATGCGTGCTCGACGACGACCGGCGGTGGCGTTTTCAGTCGCACATCCTTCGGCCGATCTTCGTCGGCAGCGACCTCCCCGCTTCGATCGCGATCGACCCGCAACGCCTGTAGCCCTGCCGCGCCGACCACACCGCCCCGATAACCCTTAGCCGGACAGGGCTTCGACGACGGCTGGGGCAAAGCCCTCGACCGGCTCGTCGCCCTCGCGACGACGATATGAGCGCAGGAAGCCGTAGGCCGGGTGGAGCGACCGCGCAACCCGCCATCGGTTCGGCGGGCGGCACGGCGGGTTGCACCCGCCCTACGCTTGCTCAGGCAATGTTCGGAACCGACGAGCATCACACCGAAGACGACGGCACAGGCATCGTCGGCTTTGGTCGGATCCGACGGTCTGATCGCGATGGAGTAAATGCCGGCGGCCGGCGGCATCAGTGAAAGTAGCGGCCGGAATCGATGACCATCGTCTGGCCGGTCATGGTTTCGGTGCGGCACATGGTGACCGCCATGTCGGCGCAGTCGTCCTTATCTGCGGGCTTTTTCAGCAATGAGGTGGCCGCGGAGCGCTCGATGTGCTCGGGGCGGAGATTGGCTGTCGCTCGCGTGCCCTCCAAGAGGCCCGGCGCTACGCAGTTGACCAAGGTCTCGGGCGCCAAGGCCACCGCCATGCAGCGCGTCAGGTGGATCAGGCCCGCCTTCGCCACCGCATAGGCGATCGACGAGCCCGTCGGCCCAATCCCCGACACGGACGAGATGTTGACGATGCGGCCGCGACCCTGGGCCTTCATGACCGGCGCCACCGCCTTGGTGAGGCGCATCGGCCCGGTCAGGTTGACGGCGATGATCTTGTCCCACACCTCGATCGTCAGGTCGTCGAGGTCGGCGAACGGGATCGATATGTTGTAGGCGGCGTCGTTGACGAGGATGTCGAGACGGCCGAAATGCCGGGTCGCGTCGCCGACCAGCCGCTCCACGGCGGCACCGTCGGTGATGTCGCAGGCGAAGGCCGCGGCGTTGATCTGATAACGCGATGTCAGCTCGCGGGCGACGCCCTCAGCCTGGTCGCGGCTTCGGGCATATATGACGGCGACATGCACACCCTCCTTGGCCAGCGCGTGACAGATGCGCTGCCCGAGCCCCCCATTGCCACCTGTCACCACGGCAACCGCGCCCCTGAGATCCATCAGCTTTCTCCCCTATGCGGGCGGCGGCTGCCGCGCCGCGCCCCCCGTGTCCGGAAACAATTTGCTGCCTGGCCCACCGGGCAGCAAGCCGCTGGTGGCTCCCGGCTTTGTTCTGCAACGGCGGAGATTTGGCGTCGCCGAGAGGATGAAAATGGGAATTTCTGTGCGATTGCGCAGCCGCCGGATAACGTGAACGCTCGATCTCATGTCGATTGTGCCTCATGACGCGCCGGTGATCCGGTCCTCGGCAGCTCGGCGGAAATCGAGCCCGCGCCGTTGCATCTCGGCGATGGCCCAGACGGGGTGGTCGGGCGCCCTTTCGTTGAAGTCATCCGCGCCCAGACTGTTCTCAGCGGCAATTTGCGGCGGTCTCCCGGTATGTCATAGTCCGGCGCTCGGTAATTCAGCACAAAAGCAGGCGGAGTGGCGCGATGCCGGCAAAACGGACCTATGGCATGGACCAGGAGCTTTACCCCTGGTCGCCTATTGTCACGCGCCCCATTCTGAGATGGCCGGACAACGCCCGCGTCGCCCTTGCCGTCATCGTCAACCTCGAGCATTGGGACTGGGAGGTGCCGGCGGATACGCCGCTGGCGGTGAGCCCCTTGGGGGGCCCCGAGGGCATGTGGACCGGGAACCAGCCGGATTTTCCCGACATCGGCGGCTACGGCAACCACGAATACGGCAATCGGGTCGGGGTCTTTCGCATCCTCGCCGCGCTGGACAAGCACGGCATCAGGCCCACCCTGGCGCTCGACAAGGCGGTCGCCGACCATTACCCGTTTCTGGTCAAGGAGGGCCAAAAGCGCGACGCCGAGTTCATCGCCCACGGCCTCTCGCGCCGGCGCATCATCCATACCGGCATGTCTGAGGATCAGGAGCGGCAGTACATACGCGCCTCGATCGCGGCGGTCGAAAAGGCCACGGGCAAATGCCCGATCGGCTGGTCCGGCCCCGACTTCCAGGAGACGCTGAACACCCCCCACCTCCTCGCCGCGGAGGGCATTCGCTACGTCTGCGACTGGGGCAACGACGAGCAGCCGTACAAGATGACGCCGAAGACCGGCGAGCTCTACTCGCTCGGAGTGCATGCATACCTCGACGACAACTACATCCACCTCCACGGCCGCCGGACCATCAACGAGGTCAACCTGCTGTGGCGCGAGTGGTTCGATGGTCTCTATGCCGATGGCGCGGCCACCGGACGCCTGATGGTGCTCCATCTGCATCCGTGGATCATGGGCCAGCCGTGGCGCATCCGGCATCTCGACGAGGTGCTTGGCCACATAAGCGCCCATCAGGGCGTTTGGAAGGCCACCGGCAGCGAGATCATCGACTGGTTCAAGACGCAGTCGGGCCAGTAATCTCCAGGTTTTTTCGGACGAAATCATACCACTCGCAGGCGGATGGAGAAGACAGCATGGCGCTCGCACCCGGCCGATTCGACTATGCACCCATCACTGAACGACCGGTCATCAAGTGGCCCGACAATGCGCGCGTGGCGTTCTGGGTCGCACCGAATATGGAGTTCTTCGAGTACCTGCCGCAGAGCCGGCCGACACAGCCGGACATTCCGCACTACTCGCGCATGGACTATGGCAATCGCGTCGGCTTCTGGCGCATGCTCGATGTTCTAAACAAAAACAACGTTCGCGCGTGCTGCTGTCTCAATCTTGAGATTCTGGATCATTTTCCGGAAATAAAAGATGCGATGGTCGCCAGCAACTGGGACTACATGGCCCACGGCCTCTACAACAGCCGGCCGATTTACGACTACACGGAAGAGCAGGAGCAGGCGTACTGGCAGGACTTCATCACCCACCTGAAGGAGATGACCGGCAAACGTCTGAAAGGGCGGCTCGGCGGCGGTGCCGGATACACCGTCAGGACAGACGATCTGATGGCTGAGGCTGGGTGCCTCTATCACACGTCTTGGATCATCGATGACCAGCCGTGGCCGATCAACGTGCGCGGCGGCCAGAAATTTATCTACGTCCCCTATACCGGCCAGACCAATGATGCGGGCATGCTGAGCTGGAACCGTGATGCGGATTACTTCCAGCAGATGATCAAAGACCAGTTCGACACGCTCTATCGAGAAGGTGCGGAAAACGGGCGGGTGATGTGTCTTTCGCTTCATCCACACAATATCGGGCGTCCGAATGCCGCCAAGCATCTCGACCAGGCTCTGCGCTACATTCTCGGCCATGACGGCGTCTGGAACACCACCGCCGACGACATTGCCGAGCATTACATCGCCCACTGCTATGACCAGGTGTCGTCCTGGATCGCTGAACGCAAAGCCGGGGCGTAAGCATGCACCACCATCCGGCCAAGCGGCGGTGCCTTTTCCGGGATGTTTGCCGATAGGATCGCACCGCCGCAGGAAGCGGCGTGACGGCAGCCTGAGCAGGAGCTGCGCGTGGGGGTTCTAGCATTTATTCCTAATACACTGCCCTCCCGTCGTTGACACCGAGCGCATCGCGCGCGACGATCACCGGGAAAATGAAAACCCCTCGAGTTGCCCCTCGCCGGCCAGCGGTTGAGCGAGGCCCAGCAAAACGAGATTCTGCGACGATCGCCGCACCTAAGGAGGCTCCACCATGCCGCAACGTGTCCAATATTCCGACGCCATCGAACCGTTGGTTCAGTTCATCGAGGATACGCCTCCCGGCGAGATTCTGGATCGTGCGCTGGATAAGCTGCGCGCCGGGGTGCCGACCAAGACCATGCTGACCGCCTCGGCTCTCGCGGTGACCCGCTCCACCGAAATGCCGCCCGGTCATCACGGCGGCCCGCTGCACCCCTTGGCAGGCATGTACGCGATCTCGAAGACGGTCGAGCGCCTGGAGGGCGAGCAGCGTTTTGTCCCGGTGCTGCAACACGTGGCGCTCACCAACAAGCACATCCACCATCCGGCGATGGGGCCCTACCAGCTGCTGGAGTTTGCGCCCGAGGATGCCGGCGGGGTCGAGGGGACCAAGGCGGCCTTCCTCGCGGCAGTCAATCGCGGCGAGTGGAACAAGGCCGACCACCTTTTCCTGTGGCTGTGGGATCACGCCCCCCGGATCGAGGCCTTCGATCTGCTGCTGAGCGTGGCCATCCCGAAAAATTTCAACGATGACCATTACTTCATGTTCCCCGGCACGATGTGGCGCGCCCTGGAAACCGGCGTTCTCGACAAGGCGGATCTGCCGGTGCTGATGCGGCCGGTGGTGCGCTTTGTGACCCGTTCTCCGGTCGCCCCGCCGAACCCGATCCCGTCGCCGCTGCCGGCGATCGAAGCGCTGATCGAGGAGCACCAGTTGCTGAACCGCATCCTGCGCCAGCGCAGCGGCGAGGATGAGATTGCGGCGATCGGCGAGCTCGGAGAGGCCATCGGCGCCGTTGACGTGTTCGCCGATATACCGGTGATGATCGCCAAGGCGCTGGCCGACGGACTGTCCTTGGAGGGCGCGGGCGAAGCCCTGTCGATCGGGGCTGCCGGTCTTTTCCTGCGCTCCCTCGGGGGCAACCCGATGGACGTCCACCTGCATACGAGCGTGAACCTGCGGCGATACCTGCTGCGGCTCGACGGGATCAGCCTGCGCAACAAGGTCATGCTGCTGTTGACTTGGCAGTCAGGCCCGGAGATCCGCTCGACCCAGATGCGGATGGAGCCGGGCCCGCAGCCCGACATGGCCGCTGTCGCCGCCTTGCCCCCGCGGTCGCAGGAGGCATTGCTCGATGCAATCACCCACAGCATCTACAATCAGCCGCCGACCGATTGGTCCACGGTCACCAATCTCGGGCAGATGCGGGCGGTGCCGGAGGTCAAGGAGACGGTGAACTTGGCCACGCAATATATGCGGTGCGGCTACGACCCGCAGGCTTTCATCGCGCGTCTTGCCGAGATCGTGTGCCACGACAATTTCACCGAGATGCACGCGTTCAAGCACCACCAGTCGATCGTCGAAGAATTCCACGCCACCCACGAGCCCTGGCGCTGGATGCATCTGGTCTGCGGCGCCCAGGCCGCGGCGATTTCCTTCGGCAAGAACATGGCAATCTACGAGGAGTACCTGGAGCTCCTGCACGCCGCGTAACCCTCGAAGGCGAACCGGGAGGCTTTGTGTCTCCCGGTTTCCCCACTGGGGGGCGGTGTTGATGGCCGAGCGCTTGCTGCCACTCTCGGTCGCCCGCTCGTCGAGGGCGGCCAGCGCGCGCGGCTTACCCGAATTATCGTGCCGATGCAGCGCGTGAAGACCGTCGGGCAGGATTGGTCACTGAAAATCCGCCCCTGAGTATTAGAGCGGCGAAAGATCCGCTATCCGCCGATCGAGCCGTCGGATGCTCGACAGCGGCGTTTGCGCCGCTCGCCGCCGGATGCTCGACAGCCGCGTGGCGGCGGGACGCGCCGTCGGCTCACCGGCGTCGGCGGCGAGGCCGGCCGCGCATCGCGAGCGAGATGCAAGACCCGGCTCTTTTACGCCTTGCGCAAACGCGCGCTTTCTTCGATCTCGGCCGCGGCTATGGCCCGGGCAAGCGCGCCGCTCAGCTCCTTGGCCGACTCCAAGGTGAGCTCGACCGCGACCCGCGCGCCCGGCCCGAGCGCCGAATTCACGAAATCGATGGTGATGGCCTCTTCCAACAGGGCGTGGTGCGGGTGGTCGTAGGACACCACCGAGTGGGTCAGATCGATCCACCCGTCACCAGTCTTGCCGGCGCCGTCGGCGCCGACGATCTCGACGATCGAGGTGCACATGCCGGTTTTCAGAAGCGCTGCAAGGATTATGCAGCCAGGTGCTTGTGCAAAAACGCGAACACCTTTTGCCAGCCGTCCACCGCCTGCTCGATGCGATACATCGGCCGGTCGTAATAGAAGAAACCGTGCCCGGCGCCGTCGTAGCGGTGAAACTCGTACTGTTTGCCGTGCTTCTTGAGCTCGGCCTCGTGCTGGTCGACCTGCTCCGGGGTCGGCGACCGATCCTCGTTGCCGAACAGACCGAGCAGCGGGCAGGACAGGCTCTTGGTAAACTCGATCGGCGCGGTCGGCTGCTTCGGGTTCAACTCATCCCGGCTCATCACCACCCGGCCGCCCCACAGCTCGCACGCGGCGTTTATGCTCTTGGCATGGCAGGCAAACAGGAAGGTTTGCCGGCCGCCCGAGCAGGTGCCGAAGACCCCGACCTTGCCGTTGAGCCAGGGCTGCGCGCGCAGCCATGCCACGGCACCCTCGGTGTCGCCGATGACCTGGGCGTCGGGAACGCCGCCCTCGGCGCGCACCTTGGCGGCGACATCGTCGGCTTTGCCTTCGCCGGCGCGGTGATACAGGTTATGGCTGATCGCCGCATAGCCGTGATGCGCGAATTTGCGGGTCGCCTCGCGATACCACTCGTCCCAGCCGGGCGCATGATGCAGCAGCACCATGCCGGGGAACGGCCCGGGGCCCAATGGCCGCGCCACATAGGCCGAGATCGGCTCGTTCTTGTCGCCGGTGATCGCAATGGTCTCCGCAATCATGCCCTCGTACGCCATCGTCGCTGCCCCCTTCTCGATGCAAAAATGACAGCCGCTGCTGCTCGCGAACCGAGCGGTCCGCGACATTACCACATTGCCGGCCGATTTGCCCATGAGGCTCTGGAGCACAATCGAACCAGGTAGAAGCACCGCTCCCCAATCGTCATCCGCAGGCTCGACCCGCGGATCTTGAGATGGCCGGGTCGAGCCCGGCCATGACGAATAGAAGTCGACCCGGCCATGACGAATAGAAAAGGCGATTCAATCTGATCGGACGCCGCGCTGGCCGGTTCGATTGTTGCCCTGACGGCTCAGCCGCGGCAGGCCGGATCGCCCTTTGAGATCGCCGCTTCTTCCGGGGAACGCGATCTCGAGCCTCGGCCTCGCCGCGGCGCGGGTCATGTGCCGGGTCGCCGGCTCTTTTTTTGTCCGGCAGCGCGGTCAAGGCGTGCTGCTCGTTGCAGGCGGCGAGCCTGACCTGATAGGCTTGGCAGCTTGAATACCGGTCAACGCGAGGGGAGAGCCGTCATGAAGGTCGTCACGCTTCAAGACATACCGAATGTCCCGGTGGAGGGCGCCGAGCCGATCGAAGGGTGGACCGGGCCGGTTTCCCGGTCGCGCCAGACCATCATCGAGCCTGGCGGCTCCGCGAACTACAACTGCAGCGTGGTGAACTTCAGCCAAGGCTGCACCACCGGATGGCATACCCATACCTGCGACCAGATCCTGGTCGTGACCTCGGGCTCCGGCATGGTGGCGACCGAGCACGAAAAGCACGAGATCAACGTCGGCGACGTCGTGCACATCAAGGCCGGTGAACGCCATTGGCACGGCGCCAAGGCCGACACGACGATGGGCCACATCACGATCACCGCGGTCGGCGGCCAGGCCAGCTGGGGCTGACGTCGCAGGCGGAACAGCGCGGCGCTTGTCAAAGCGCCATGCCAATATTCACCGGCTCGAGGACAATTGGTCGAGGCCGGGCGCGTTCCTGAAGGTGCTGGTCTGACGCGAGAATGACGATCATGGCCAATGACAAGATGATGGCGCAAATCTCTGGGAAAGACGGCTTCATCGCCGCGCTCGACCAGAGCGGCGGATCGACGCCCGGCGCCCTGCGCCTCTACGGCATTCCCGACAGCGCCTATAGCAACGACCCCGAAATGTTCGGGCTGATGCATCAGATGCGCGTGCGCATCATGACCGCGCCGGCCTTTACCGGCGCCAAGGTCATCGCGGCGATCCTGTTCGAAGGCACGATGGACGGCGAGGTGCAGGAACAGCCGGTTCCCACTTTCCTGTGGCAGGAGCGGGGCGTCGTCCCCTTTGTCAAGGTCGACAAAGGGCTCGAGGCCGAGAGCGACGGCGTCAGCCTGATGAAGCCGATGCCGGCGCTCGATGCGCTCCTCGTCCGGGCGGTGAAGCTCGGCGTCTTCGGCACCAAGATGCGCTCCGTCATCAACCTGTCCTCGAAAGGCGGCATCCATGCCGTGGTGGCGCAGCAGTTCGATGCGGCGGCACGGATCGCCGAGCACGGGCTGATGCCGATCATCGAGCCGGAAGTCTCGATCAAGAGCCCGGACAAAGCCGGGGCGGAAGCGATCCTTCTAGCCGAATTGACCAAGCAGCTCGACGCGCTTGCGGACGGCCGCAAGGTGATGCTTAAGCTGACGATCCCTGATGTTCCTGATCTCTACGCGCCGCTGGTGAGCCACCAGCGCGTGGCCCGGGTCGTAGCTCTTTCCGGCGGCTACACGCGAGCCGACGCCTGCAAGCGCCTGTCCGCCAATCACGGCATGATCGCGAGCTTTTCGCGAGCGCTCGCCGAAGACCTCAGGCATTCGACGAGCGACGCCGTGTTTAACGCGACCTTGGCAAAATCGATCGACGAGATCTACCGGGCCTCGACCGTGAAGGCTTGATCCCGGGCTGCGCGCGACGAAGCGGATTGTGCAGGTGCGCAGGCAAAAACGCGTCATCCCGCTAAAAAAGGCCAGGTCGGGGGACATCCGGCGAGGTGATGAACGCGATATGGCAATGCTGCCGAGCGCCCCGGAGAGCGGCAACCGGGGCATATCGAAGCGCGAGTCGAATGCCTTGCTCATCCGGAGGGCGGCGATATGGACTGCTGCGGCCACGCGCTGACGCGGCGAAATTGGATGTGGGGCACGATGCTGACCTCGGTCGGCGCGATGCTCGCGGGCGGCGTGGCGCCGCGCGGCTCGTCAGCCGCTGCCCAGACCGCCGAAACCGCCTCTGCCGCGCTCGACGTCCTGCGCAAATCCATCTCCGTCGACGTCCATACGCATGGCGGAACCACCGGGATCACGTCGAAGGCGCCGCCCAGCGACGATCTCGCGAACGGCATGCGGGCGGGGTCGCTTGCGGTCGTGTGCCTCGCGGACGTGCCGGACGGCCCGATCCTCGGCAGGAATGCGGCCGGCGTCCTCGCCGCGCTGCGCACACCGGAGCCGGGTCTGCTCTATAAGCACCATCTTGAGCGCCTCGCCTGGGTGGACGAGATGGTGGCGACGCATGGGCTGCGCCGCACCCTCACTGCTGCCGATCTCGAGGCGGCGCATGCCGCCGGGCAGCCGGCCATCGTGACCGACATAGAAGGGCTCGACTTTCTCGAGATGAAGCTCGAGCGGCTGGAGGAGGCGCACCAGCGCGGCGTCAGGCACGTGCAGCTCGTGCACTACACGCCGAACGACATCGGGGATTTTCAGACGGGAGCGGTGACGCACAACGGGCTCACCCCGTTCGGCGCCGAGGCGATCCGGGCATGCCACCGGCTCGGCTTCGTATGCGATGTCGCGCACGCGACCGAGGACACGGTCAAAGGGGCGACCAAGGCCGCCACGAAACCGCTGCTGCTCTCGCACACGGCGCTGTTCGAATCGAGAGCGATGGGCCCCACGCGACTGCGGGGGCGGCAGATCAGCGCAGACCACGCGCGGGCGATCGCGGAGACCGGCGGTTCGATCGGCATCTGGCACTTCTTCCCCAATTTGGACAAGTATGTCGAAGGGGTGAAGGAGATGGTCGATGTCGTCGGCGTCGATCACGTCAGCATCGGCACCGACCAGCAAGTTGCGCCCGGCAGCCTACAAGACTACGCGCAATGGGTGCAGCTGGTCGCCGCAATGCTGCGCGGCGGCTTCACAGCCGACGAAGCCGGCAAAATTGCTGGCGGCAACTATATGAGGATCTTTCATGCGGCGGTCGGCTGACGCGAACCAGCGAAGACCGCCATGCCTGTGGAGATGATCGGCTGGATCGCGCCGCGGGTCTCCTCGGAGCTGATCCCGCCGTCCGGGCCTCCGTTTGACGCCAAGGTGATTGCCGAAACGGCGCGCATTCACCAGCGGGCCGGCTTCGACCGGGTGCTGATCGGCTATTTCTCGAATGCGGCTGACGGGTTCCTGGTGGCGGCGCACGCCGCGTCGGTGACCGAGCGGCTGAGTTTCCTCCTGGCGCATCGACCGGGTTTCGTGGCGCCGCCGGTCGCCGCCCGCAAGCTCGCGACCTTGGACCAGCTGAGCGACGGCCGTTTGGCGGTGCACATCATTGCCGGCGGCAGCGACGCCGATCAGGCCAAGGACGGCGACTGGACCGACCACGAGACCCGCTACCGCCGCTCCGCGGAGTACATCTCGCTGCTGCGCCGGGCCTGGACCGAGCCGGCGCCGTTCGACCACGCGGGCGAGTTCTACCGGACGCGAGAGACCTATTCGGAAATCCGCTGCCGACAGCAGCCATATATCCCGATCTACGGCGGCGGCGGCTCCGACGCGGCGATCCGGGCGCTGGCGCCCGCATGTCGATGTCTTCATGCTGTGGGGCGAGCCGCTGAAGGACACGGCCCGGTTCATGGACCGCGTGCGACGGGAGGCGGCACTCCACGGCCGCAACCCGGCCTTCAGCCTGTCGACCCGCCCGATCCTGGCATCGACCGAGGGCGCAGCCTGGGACCGGGCCCGGGCCATCCTCGACCGGGTGCTGGTCAATCGCGGCGGCGCCCCGGCACCAAAGCGCCAGAATTTCGGCTCCCAACGGCTCTTGCAGGCCGCCGCGGAAGCCGAAGTGCACGACGCCTGCTTATGGACATCGCTCGCCGCCGCGACCGGCGCCCCAGGGAACTCGACGGCGCTCGTCGGCACCCCCGAAACGGTCGCAAGGGCGATGCTCGAATACTACAAGCTCGGCGCCACCAGCCTCCTGATCCGAGGCTACGATCCCCGCCCCGACGCCATTCAGTACGGCGAGGAGCTGATCCCCCGCCTCCGCGAGCTGGTAGCCGACCACGGCGCCAAATCGGCGCGACCGCCAGCATGAAGACCCGTTCGAGCGGATGGAGATAAGTCACGCCATTAAGGTTCATTGAATTAGACTATCTCATGGTCTAAATTCGCAGACCACGGCCACCTCCTGGAGAATGGACATGCAAATATCCGTCACCGATGCGAAGGGGCAGCTGACCGACCTGGTTCGTCGCGCCGAGAAGGGCGACGAGATCGTCCTGACCCGCCACGGTCACGCGGCGGTCCGACTAGTTCCGGTCAAGGCGCCGCTGAACCGGGAAGCGCGCGGGGCGCTTCTCGAAGAGTTACGAATTTCCGGCTCTGCCAAGGCAACTCCCGGACCGAGCGCTGCGCGCAGCCAGGATTTCCTCTATGGAGACGACGGCTTGCCGAAATGATCGTCGTCGATACTTCCGCGTTGATGGCGATCGTGCTCGACGAGCCGAGAGCCGGAGCCTGTATTGCAGCACTCGAAGCCGAAGACGAAATTCTGATTTCGGCAGGCACCCTGGCCGAAACACTGATCGTTTCGGCCCGACGCAACGTCGGGGCGGAGATGGCGCGCTTCATCGATCGGCTCGCCCCTGACATCGTGACCGTGACGCCGGCCGCCGCGCGGCGTATCGCCGAGGCTTATCAACGGTGGGGACGAGGCCTGCACCCGGCAGCCCTGAATTTCGGCGATTGCTTTGCCTATGAAGCGGCGAAGGAACACAACTGCCGCCTGCTCTACGTCGGCGATGATTTCGTGAAGACCGATATCGAGGGCGTTCTTTGATTGTACCATCATAGTCTTTGCCGGCGCCAACGCTAGTCTTGCAGCGGCGCGCCGGCGACCGCTCCACACCGTCGCCCGCGGTCAGCGCAGGCGCGGGTCCGGGTCCGTCCCGAGGTAGAGCCGGGCGCCGATCGGATGCCACTCCGGCGCGATCGTGATCGTCTGTCCGACACGAGCGCAATGGCTTCTTGATCTTCCCTGACCTGTTTAGCCCGGCGGAGGTCGCTGTGCGTCCTCCTGGGCGAAGGCGGTGCCGACAAAGGCGGCGACGACGCGCCGGCCCTGCTTGCCGGCATGGGCCAAGAGGTTGCGCATGAAGTGCACCCGGCAGCGCTGCCAGGAGGCGTGCAGGACCTTGGCGACGGCTGCCTTCAAGCCCTCATGCGCGTCCGAGATGACCAGCTTGACGCCGCGCAGACCGCGGCGGGCCAGCTTGCGCAGGAACTCGGTCCAGAAGGTTTCGGCCTCGGACGGGCCGATATCCATTCCCAGCACCTCGCGCCACGGGTCATGCCCGTGGGCTGAAGGCCCACGGCCGTCGTTGTTGACGGCGACCGCAAGGATGACAGCGGTCGAGAGGACACGCCCTGCGCATTCCGGTGAACGTGATCAGCCATACCGGCTGAAGGTGATCACCGATTCCGGTGATCGTGATCACGCTGATCACGGGCGGTAAAAGCCCGGCGTGATGGTCGCAGCGCGGCGCGCCGCCGACGTAAATGTAGGTTGCATGGGCATGGTGGGGCCGGTCAAGTCGGCTGCGGATCGTCCACGGAGTCCATGGAGGGGACCCCGCGCGTCGCGCAGTGCCTTGACGAGCGATGGAGCGGCGCGCGCGGGGAGGCGCTGTGGACCCCCGTGGGCGATCGGAGCACGGGCGGTCATGCAGCGGGGCTTTCGGCGGCGACAAGGTGTCGGCGCAAGGAGGGTCCCTTGAGCTCGATGCGATGAGCGCGGTGCACGATGCGGTCCAATGTCGCGTCGGCCAGGGTGGGATCTCCGATGACCTCGTGCCAGCGGCTGACCGGGACTTGGCTGGTGATCAGCAGCGAGCCGCGGTCGTAGCGGTCGTCGACGATCTCGAGGAGGTCGCGACGCTGCTCGGCATTGAGCGGCTCCGGCCCCCAATCGTCGATGATCAGCAGCCGGACGCGTTCGAGCGTGGTCAGCAACCGCGGCAGGCGACCTTCGCCGCGTGCCTGGCTGAGATCGCCAAACAGGCGGCCGGCGCGCTTGTAGAGCACCGAGAAGCCCTCACGGCAGGCCTTGTGGCCGAGGGCGCAAGCCAACCACGACTTGCCGATACCGGTCGGGCCGACGACCAGCAAATGGTGATGATCGCGGACCCACTCGCAGGTGGCGAGCTTTTGGAATAGGGCGCGGTCCAGGCCGCGCGGCGCGCGAAGATTGACGTCCTCGACGACGGCGGCCTGGCGCAGCTTCGCCTCACGCAGACGGCGGGCGAGGCGCTTGTTCTCGCGGCTGGTCACCTCGCGATCGACGAGCAGGCCGAGCCAATCTTCCCGGCTCAGCTCGGCGGCGTCCGGCGCGTTCTGCATCTCGATGAAGGCATCGGCCATGGCGGCGAGGCCGAGCGCGCAGCCGCTCGACCGTTGGGTGGATCAGCATCTTGTCTTCCTTTCAGTGGTAGTAGCCTGGGCCGCGGATGTTCTCGTGGATCAGCACCGGCGCCTCGCCGATCGGCGGCGGGGCGTTCTCGCGATGGTTCTTCAGGATGGTGGCGACGGAGTTGTAGGAGCGCGTGCCGAGCACCAGCGCACGGGCACAAGCGGCCTCGACGCGCGCGGGGCCGAAGCGTTTGACCAGGCCGAGGATGCCGATGCAGGAGCGGAACCCCTGCTCCGGATGCGGCCGCGAGCGCAGGATCACATCGGCCAGGATGGCGGCGTTGTCGCCGACCGCAGCAGCCTCGCGGCGGATGCGTTCATGCGTCCAGTCGCGATAGCGCCGGTGCGAACTCGGCATGTGCTCGGCGATGGTGGTCGGCCGATGCGGGCGGGCGCTGCGGCGATGGCTGGCGACCCGCTTGCCGCGGTGGAAGATCTCGACCGTGGCGACGTGATCCGCGCCTCGACCTCCTGGCGGATCAGCTGGTGCGGCACGCTGTAGTAGTGCTTGGCAATCTCGACATGGTAGTCGAGGTTGACCCGGCAGCGCTTCCACTCGGCGTATTCGTAGAGTTCGGCCGGCAGGGGCTCCAGCGCCGGCCGGTCGAGCTGTTCGTAAAGCGCGCGCCGGCTCGTGCCCCAGCCGCGCATCGGCCGGTCGTTGAGATCGTCGAGCAGCGCGCGGATCGCCGCGTTGAGGTCGGCCAGCGAGAAGAAGCGCCGGTGCCGCAGCCGGGCCAGAATCCAGCGGCCGACCACCTGGACGCCGACCTCCACCTTGGCTTTGTCGCGCGGCTTGTAGGGCCGTGCTGGAACAATGGCGGTGCGGTAATGCCGCGCCATGTCGGCGTAGGTCCGGTTGACCATCGGCTCGTAGAACGAGGCCTTGGTGATGCCGGCCTTCAGATTGTCGCTGACCGTCTGCCGCGCGGCCCCGCCGAAATAGGCGAAGGCGCGAACATGCGCGGCGATCCAGTCCGGCAGCTTCTGGCTCCAGGTCGCCTCGGCGTAGGTGAAGCTGGAAGCGCCCAGCACCGCGACGAAGATCTGCACCGGGATGATCTCGCCGGTGCCGACGTCAACCACCTCGGCGGTGCGGCCGGCGAAATCGACGAACATCCGCTCGCCGGCGAGGTGTATCTGGCGCATCGTCGGCTTGAGCCGCCCGGCCCAGGTCCGGTATAGGTCGCAGAACCAGGAATAGCCGAAGCCGTCGGCGGCGCCGGCGCGGTACTCCTCCCACAGCAACGCCAGTGTCACGTCGGGCCGCCGCAGCTCGCGGTGCACCCAGCCCCAGTCCGGCATCGGACGCTGATCAGCCGGCGTTCCGGAGGGCGGCGGAAACAGCAGCGCTTCGAGCCGCGCGTCGTCGATATCCTCGGCCAGCGGCCAGGCTACGCCGACCGCCCGCGCCCGGCTCAGATAACCGCTGACCGCCCCTTGGCTCAGCCCGAGGCTGCGGGCAACCGCCCGCTGCGGAAGCCTGCTCTCGAAGCACAGTCGCAAAACGTCCCGGATCTGGCGCATCGACAGTCTCTCGGCCGGCATCCCGTCCTCCTTTCGACAAAGAGGACGAGGCTACCTTCGGTTGAGAACCGTCAGCGCCGCGGAGCGCTAAACCATCGCGCCGGGCTGATCACGATCACCGGATTGGGTGATCACGTTCGACCGGAATCCGTGATCACGTTCCACCGGATTGAGTGATCAGCTTCCACCGGAATCCGTGATCACAATCGACCGGAACGCGCACACGCCCTCCGGTACGGCTCTTCACATAGGTCGCATCGAGCCACAGATAGGGCCAATCGCCTTCGAGCGGCCGATTGAGGAAGGCTTCGATCTTATCGTCGATCTCGGCGCACAGCCGGGAGACCCCCGCCTTCGCAGGGGCAGGCCTTGGCTCTTCGAGATGCCGGTCATTCCCATCGCCCGCACCAGTTCGTCGACCGATCGGGTCGAGACGCCGTGGAAATAGGCTTCCTGGACGACCGCGGTCAGCGCCTTCTCGGCCATCCGCCGCGGCTCCAGGAAAGCCGGGAAGTAGCTTCCTCTTCTGAGCTTGGGGATGCGCAATTCCACCATGCCGGCGCGCGTCTCCCAGTCGCGCTCGCGATAGCCGTTGCGCTGGGTGATCCGATCGGGGCGGCGCTCGCCGTGCCCGGCGCCGGTCAGCCCTTCGACTTCCAGCTCCATCAGCCGGTGCGCGGCAAAGCCGATCATCTCGCGCAGCAGGTCGGTGTCAGGGCTCTTCTCCACGAGCGCGCGAAGGGCGATCATCTCATCGGTCATCCCCGGATCATGTGTGGACGGCCCCGGAGTGCAAGGGGTGACGGGCGAAGAGTTGACGACGGTACGATGTGCGGTCATGTGTCCGGCCTGTTTGCGCGGCACCTGCCGCTGGCCCAGATGGGTTCCGCGATCCAGCCCCAAACAAGTCCGCGGCGTCGGGACGCCGGTGATCCGGGCGGGGTGTTCTGGATCGTCGGATCGACCGATCATCATCTCCTCGCGGCACACCTGCACTCCTGGCAGCGACGACTGGTCAGGCGGCGGCCGCGAGCGGAGCTCGCCGATACGCCTCGCCGGTCGTCATCATGGCCCACGCGATTTGGGCCATCTTGTTGGCCAGAGCCACCGCCGCCAGCTTGCGCGGCCGGCGCTCCAGCAAGGACAGCAGCCAGGCCGAGGCGCGGCCCGGCTTGGCGTATCGGATGATCGCCGTGGCCCCGAGCACCAGCAATTGGCGCAGTCGCTCGTCGCCGGCCCTGCTGATGCCGCCCATGCGCTGCTTGCCGCCGCTGGAGTGCTCGCGCGGCGTCAGCCCGATCCAGGCGGCCAGGTGGCGGCCGGATTGGAATTGCATCGGGTCGATCCGTACGGCCAGCGTCAACGCGCCGATCGGCCCGATGCCGGGAATCTCGGCCAGCAGCCGGCTGACCGGGTTGGCCTTGTGCTGGGCCATCAGCGCCGTGTCGAGCTTGGCGATCTCGCGGTCGAGATGCGCGACCTGCTGCCCCAGGAAGGCCAGCAGGCTGCGCGCGGCCTGCGGTACGTCGGCGTCCTGCGCCACTGCCGCCAGCAGCTCGGCCACCCGGCCGGTGCCGCCGGCCACCACCACGCCGAACTCAGCGGCATGGCCGCGCAACGCGTTGATGGTCTGGGTGCGCTGGGCCACCAGCAGCTCGCGGGCGCTCAGAGTGAGAGTATCGGCTTGTTGGGCGGCCGACTTGATCGCCACCCGGCGCATCGCTGGCCGGCTGGCGGCCTCGCTGATCGCCTCGGCGTCGTTGCGGTCGGTCTTGCCGCGCTTGACGAACGGCTTGACGTATTGCGGCGGGATCAGCCCCACCCGGTGGCCCAGCTTGCTCAGCGTGCGCGCCCAATGGTGCGAGCCGCCGCATGCTTCCAGCACCACCTCGGTCGGCGCCAGCTTGGCGAAGAATGCGACCAATTGGCCCCGGCGCAGGTCGCGGCGGAGCACCGGACGCTCTTGGGCATCCACCCCGTGCAGGGTGAACACCGACTTGGACGTGTCGATGGCAATGCGTTTAAGCTCCATGGTGGACGGCTCCCTCGGTTCGGTCATACGACCCCGAAACTTTGGCACGCGATGCCGTGGGGCCGTCCACCCCAACAAGTCCGGGGACCGGGTTCTCCGTCAGGTTGATCGGTTTGCGACCAAACCCTACCGGAGAGATCCGCGATGACCACCGCTGTGGATAAGTAGCCCGCCGCCGCCCGACTCGTGGCGGTCCACGTCGGCGGGCTACTTACCCACAGCTCCTACACCACCCCAAGGGACACGACCCTCCTTATCGACCAACGCTGCGTCGCAGATTGCATCGCCGCCTGCCAAAACGCCGGCAGCATCCCGCTCAATACGCCCAGCGAAAGACGACCGTCAGCTGACGCTTACGCGAGGGCGAGCCCTCTCGGAAAACCTGCTGGCGCGAGCGACAGGCGCCACAAAAAGGACAGGCGAGGAACTGGGCGGGGCGATCCGGAGCGATGCCGGGAGCGGGGCCGTCCACCCCATCAAGACTTTCGGTAAATTCCATTTCTCCAACCTGATCGATGGGTTACGAATTGTCGAGAACGTATTCGAACCGCACACTGCGGCCGTCGGGTCAGCCGCCAATCCAAGTCTCTGAGAAGCTGGTCGATCATAACCCGGGCGAAGGCCTCGTTCGTCATTCGCGGCGCGCCCTACCCACCGCAATCCGGGAACACTGCTTCCGTATTTTTCCCGTATGAAGGGGGTGGGGAGGAATGTTCGTACTCTAACCTTCTGATCTTACTGGAGTCCCCTACCGGATTCGAACCGGTGTCGCCGCCGTGAGAGGGCCGGGTATGATCGGAACTTGAGCCCGGATCGCCTGCAAACAACGCTGGTTGTGCGCCCCCGCAACCCCCCTC
The DNA here is from genome assembly GCA_963703855.1 of uncultured Alphaproteobacteria bacterium. Classification (GTDB taxonomy): domain Bacteria; phylum Pseudomonadota; class Alphaproteobacteria; order ATCC43930; family CGMCC-115725; genus AP-15. The sequence continues at coordinate 99,764 of CAVPFW010000025.1, read as the reverse complement.
TTGCCCGCAAGACTGTTCCGAGAGGCCGTTCCCTACCGGGAGCGGCCTCTCGCTGTTGGCGGCGACCCCCACGCCCGCGAGATTAGCGCGCAAGCGCGCAGCGCCAGCCCTTCGGCCAGGCGAGGGCGAAGAACGTCTCGTCGCGTGCTCCTATCAGGAGCAGCATGAGACCTGCAGCCAATGCTGGGGTCAGATTCCGAGGGATCGGCGGCGGCAAATTTCAGCGCCGGCAGCTCGATTTCGGTAATTCCCTCCGCCTGCGCCCACAGCGATCCGTCTCGAGGAGCGCGGTCCGTTTCTGTCGGCTCGGCGACGAGGATCAGTCGGGGGTGCGGGTCGACTGCCAGGTCACCATCTGCCACTGGCCGCCCTTGCTGGCCCAGACGTCGGTGAAGCGGACGCCGAAGCTGTTGGGGCGTCCCTGCGACGTGACGCTGATGCGGCACGACCCGGTCAGCACCACGGCGCCGTCGAATTCCTGCGCCTTGACCTCCGACGGCACGACCGAGGTATAGACCGTCGCCCCCGATTCCATCGCCGCGATCAGGCTTTGCTTGGTGTCGATCCGAGCCGAGGAATGGGTATACACGAGCTCGTCGGCGATCAGCGCGTTCAACGCGGAGAGGTCTTTTTTCGCCATCGCATCCATGCGCTTCTTGTCGAGTTCGATGATCGTCTGGGCGTTGCCTGCCATCTGTCTCTCCTCCTCAAGGGTTCGTTCCCGCGGCGGTCACCGCACCTCGAGCACCAGCTTTCCGCGCAGGTGGCGCCCCTCGCTGACCCGGTGCGCCTCGGCCGCGTCGGCGAGCTTATAGCGAGCGATCTCGGGCGGCCAGACGGCACCCCGATCGTAGAGCGCCAGCATCCGCTCCAGATGGGCGCGGTCGCGGGCGACATTGGGGCGCAGGACCTGGACATCCTTGCGGCTCGGCTGAAACCCCGCCGGTGCCGCTGCGATCCATACCAGCCGCCCGCCCGGCTTCAGCACGTCGTAAGAGCGCACCTGCACCTCGCCGCCGACGGTGTCGAAGACGACGTCGCAATCGCCGGCAGCCTTGGTAAAATCCTGCGCGTTGTAGTCGATCACCCGATCGGCGCCGAGGCTCCTCACATAATCGTGATTGCGGGCGCTGGCGGTGGCGATCACGGTCGCGCCCAGATGCTTGGCGAGCTGGATCGCAAACCCGGCGACGCCGCCGGCGCCGCCTTGGATCAGGATGGTCTCGCCGGGTTTGAGCTTGGCGGTATCCTCGACCGCCCACAGCGCGGTCAGGCTGGTCAGCCCCATCGCCGCCGCCTCGGCATGACCGAGCCGCTCGGGTTTTTTGGCAATGATCGCGGCCTTAATTGCGATCTTTTCGGCATAGCAGCCCTCGATCCCCTGATCGGTGACCCCGAACACCGCGTCGCCCGGCTTGAAATCGGTAACCCCGGCGCCGACCGCCCCGACCACCCCGGAAAAGTCGCGGCCCAGGATATGCGGCAGCTTAAGGCCGGCGTATCCGCCGCCGCCCAGCCGCACCTTGTAATCGGCCGCATTGACGCTGGCCGCATGGACATCGACGACGACCTCGCCCGGCCCGGCTACCGGGTCAGGGGCCTCGCCCAAGCGCAGCATCTCCGGCCCGCCATGCGCCGTCAGCAGCACCGCCTTCATCGCCCCTCCTTCACCGAGCTTGTCGCCCGGGTCTTCGACAGCACGCGCCCGGTCCGCTGTCAAGCAAACCCGCGAATCTCCGGCGGCAGCGGCACCCGATCGCGAGCTGACGGCGCGGCGGCGCCAAGCCTGCAACAGCGGCAGAACAGCGAGCCGCGGCAAGATTTATGCGGCGGCGTCGGTCGCAGCGCGCCGGTTAGGGCGATTTGGCAGCGGTGCTGGCCAGCAGATCGACCTTGCGGTTCAACGCTGTGATCAGGCCGTCGACGCCCTGATGGACCAGGATCGAATGGAACTCCGAGCGCTGCGTCGCGAGCTGGCTGATCGTGCCGTCGAGGTACACGTCGGAGATCTGCCAGGCGTCCCGGTTCTGCCGCATCAGATAGTTGATGGTCACCGGCTCGCTGCCGGATTTGACGATCGTCGTCTCGACGATGACCCCGCCGGTGGACGGCTGATCGCCGGTGATCCGCAGCTGCTCGCCCGAATAGCTGTCGAAGCGGTCGGCGTAGGTCGCCGACACGTAGCGGGCGAAGGCGTTGACCACTTGCTGCTGCTGGGCCGGGGCCAGGCTCGCCCAGGTCGGACCGACCGCGAGCCGAGCCATGAACTGCACGTCGAACACCCCGCTGACCACCGGGGCCAGCGCGGCATATCGCCCGTTCTGCCCCAGGGTCTGCCCGTTTTTCATGGTGGTCAGCAGCACATTGTAAAAGCTGCGGACGCTGTCCTGCGGGCTGGCGGGAAGAGCGACGGCGGCCGTGGTCGATATGGCGCACAGCAGCGCCAGGCACAGCGCCAGGACCTTGCCGGTTCGGGCTCGCATCATCGGGATCGTCATCCTCCAGCCTCCTCACTCACTTCCTGCGGCATACCCCCCTTGCCGGAAGCAGGTAGGACGATGCGCCCGCATCGACAACCGGCTGACGCGCGATGGACCAACATGGCCACATTTGTTCGGCGCGCACCGACATATCGTTGACGGCCGGGTCATCCGGCCAGTGTCCGGTATCCCACCAAGGGGGGGCTGGGTCAAATCAAAGAGTGGTGAGCCGTGAAAGGCGGGCGTTTCGAACCACGGCCCGCCCACGAGTTCAGCCTATGCCGATGCGAATCGGGCCATGCCGATGTGAATCGGCGCCAAGCCGCCGCGAATCGGGCAGGCGGGTCCGGGTGGGGATGTGAACCTTTCCGTTCCGTCCCTTGTTTAGGGGAAAGGGACTATCGTTCAAAACTCGGAGGTTCTCGATGCTCAAAATCGCTCGAACGGCGGCATTCGCCGCGGGCATGCTGACCGCCGCCGTCGCCACCGCCCACGCCCAGAGCTATTATTATCCGGGCACCACTTACCAATCCTATCCGAGTTACAGCTACGCTTATCCTGGTTACAGCTACGCCTATCCAAGTTACGGCTACAACTACCCGTACTCCTATCCTGCTTATGGATATTATTATTCCGGATGGCCAACATACGGCTATCCGACATACGGTTCGTATACGGGGCAGGCCTATCCGACCCCGAAAGCGTATTGGGACCCCTATGTCGCGTCTCGTCCGTACTCGGACAACGCCGGGCCGAAAGCGAGCGGCTACGGCGGCTTTTAGTCGGTGTTTCCGGGGCGCCGCGTCGCCTGACCGGCGGCGCCGGCGCTGCGGCAGGTGCGGCCGCGCGGCGGCATGGCAGCCGTGCGCCGAGACCCCTCTTGTCCCGCCTGATACATCGCGCCGACTTCGCGGCGCTGTCCCTGACGGCGATCTTTTGATATCGGAGCGTGCGTCCTTTCGCGGCGGTTGGGGGCTGAGGGATGGCGGGCTTACGGATCGAGGATTACGCGCTGATCGGCGATTGCGCGACGGCGGCGCTGGTCGGGCGCGACGGCTCGATCGACTGGCTGTGCCTGCCGCGCTTCGACTCGCCCGCCTGCTTCGCGGCGCTTCTGGGCGAGCCTGAGCATGGCCGCTGGCTGATCGCGCCGGCCGATCCCGCCCAAAAGGTCGAACGGCGCTACCTCGACCATTCGCTGGTGCTGGCGACGAGGTTCGAGACCGCCGGAGGTGCGGTCGAGCTGATCGATTTTTTCCGGCCTCGGCATGGGCCGCCCGACCTGGTGCGTCTGGTGCGGGGACTGCGCGGACGCCTCGCAATGTGCGTCGAGTTCGTGCTGCGTTTCGACTACGGCTATCTGGTGCCATGGGTCGAGCGCCTGCCGGAGGGCGGCATCTCCGCGATCGCCGGGCCGGAGCGGGTTGTGCTGCGCACCCCGGTGCCGCTGCGCGGCGAGGACCTCAAAACCGTCGGCGAGTTCGAAGTCGGCGCCGGCGAGACGGTGCCGTTCGTGCTGACCTACGGGGCCTCGCACCAGCCGCCGCCGCGTCCGATCGATGCCGAAAGGGCGTTGCACAATGCGTTGTCGTTCTGGCGGCAGTGGTCCGACCGGTGCGCTCCGGCGGGTCCGTGGACCGATACCGTCAAGCGCTCGCTGGTGGTGCTGAAGGGCCTGACCTTCGCGCCGACCGGTGGCATCGTCGCGGCGCCGACCACATCCTTGCCGGAGCAGATCGGCAGCGCCCGCAACTGGGATTACCGGTATTGCTGGCTGCGTGACGCCACCTTCACCTTGTTGGCATTGATGAACGCCGGGTATTCCGACGAGGCGCGGGCTTGGCGCGACTGGCTGTTCCGCGCCGTCGCGGGCAGCCCGGACCAGATCCAGATCATGTACGGGCTCGGCGGCGAGCGACGGCTGACCGAGTGGGAGGTGCCGTGGCTGCCGGGCTACGAGGGCTCGCGGCCGGTCCGCATCGGCAACGACGCCGCCCGCCAGATCCAGCTCGACATCTTTGGGGAGATGGTCGACGCGTTCTACCACACCTATCTTAACGGACTGCCCCCAGCCGCGCGCGCCGGCGCGATCGGTCGCGCCATCCTCGATCATCTGGCCGGGATCTGGGATCAACCCGACGAAGGGATCTGGGAGGTGCGGGGACCGCCGCAGCATTTCACCCATTCAAAGGTAATGGCTTGGGTGGCCTTCGACCGGGCGATCAAGATTTCCGAGCGGCTCGACGGCGGCGCCTGGGCCGCGCCCTGGCTCGAGGTGCGCGACGAGATCCACGCCGATGTCTGCGCGAAGGGGTTCGATCGCCGGCTCGGCAGCTTTGTCCAGGCCTACGGCTCGAAGGCGCTAGACGCCAGCCTGCTGCTGCTGCCGCTGGTCGGTTTTCTGCCGCCGGCCGACCCGCGCATCATCGGCACGGTCAAGGCAATCGAGCAGCGCCTCGTCGTCGACGGGCTGGTGCTGCGCTACGACACCGGCGAGGGGGTCGACGGGCTGCCCCCCGGGGAAGGGGCGTTCCTCGCATGCAGCTTCTGGCTCGCCGACAACTACATCCTGCAAGGCCGCATCACCGAGGCGCGCGAACTGTTCGAGCGCCTGTTGGCGCTGACCAACGATGTCGGGCTCCTCGCCGAAGAGTACGACCCGCGGGCGAAACGCCAGCTCGGGAACTTCCCGCAGGCGTTCTCGCATGTCGCGCTGGTCAACACCGCCTTCAACCTGACCCGCAGCGAAGGCCCGGCCGAGCAGCGCTCCGCCAGCTCCGGGAAACCCGGCCGGCACGTGCCCCGGCCGGGCGCCCGGCGGCCTAGCCCGCTGTAGCCAGCCCCTTGCGCAAGGCTGCGGCGCAGTCGCCGAGCGCACCGCGCGCGGTGGCGATCAGCCGCCCGTAGCGGATAAAGCCGTGATTGATCCCGTCATAGACGCGAAGCTCGCAGGCAACGCCGGCCTCTTTGAGCGAAGCGGCCAGGCGATGGCTGTCGTCGACCAGCGGATCGAGGCTGCCGACGATCAGGTGCGCCGGCGGCAAGCCGGCGAGGTTGCCGAGAATAGGGGCGGCGCGCCAGTCGCTCTGCTGCTCCGGCGTTTCGAGGTAGGTCTCCCAGATCCAGCGCATCTGGGTCTGCGACAGGCCGGCGCCCTGGCCGAAGCGCTGCCACGACGGGCTGTCGCTGTCGGCCGAATAAACCCCGTAGATCAAGAGCATGAATCGCAGCGCGCGCAGCCCCTCATCGCGCAGCGCCAGCGCCGCGGCGAGCGCCAGGTTGCCGCCGGCCGAATCGCCGCCGACCGCGAGCCGGGTCGGGTCGATGCCGAGACCCGCACCCTCGCGCGCGGCGAGGCGAGTGACCGCGACCATCTCCTCGAACGCTTTCGGAAAGCGGTGCTCGGGCGAGAGCTTGTAGTCGACCGACAGCGCTGCGACCCCCGACTGGCGCACCAGGTCGCGCAGCATCGCGTCCCAGGAAGGCAGGCTGCCCTGCATGAAGCCGCCGCCATGCGCCCAGATCAGCAGCGGCGGCCGCTCGGCATCGTCCGGCAGATAGAGCCGGCACGGCACCTGCCCGTGCGGTCCCGGCAGGGTCAGATCGCGCTCCTGGCGCAGCGGGACCGAGCCCTCGCCGAGAAACGCGCCGATCCGGTCGACCGCGGCGCGCACCTCGGAGAGCGGCGCCTGGGTGCGGTCGGGGGCGACGAGGCCGCGCTGTTGCAGCAGCTGGCCGGCGGCAACCAGTTCGGGATCGACCCAGGGCGTCGCGTCGTTCATCGTCTTTCTCCGATCGTTCGATCCCGATTAAACCCGCCACTCAACTATCCGGCAACCCCCAATCCCGGCGCGCGTTACCAAATTGTGTCGGAGGTGTAGTCTTGGCGGGTGAACGGAAATTGCCTCATCGCTCGCGCCGTCAGCGGTCTACCCACGCTATTCGCAGGACATTGGTGGCGCCCGGCGTGCCGAACGGAACACCCGCGGTTATTACCACTCGCTGACCGAGTTCTGCGATTTGTTCGCCGTGCGCGATCCGCACCGCTTTCTGCACCATATCAGCGAAGCTTTTGATATCGCTCGTATGAACGCAGTGCGCGCCCCACAGCAGCGCCATGCGGCGCGCGGTACCGAGATTCGAGGTCAGCACCAAGATCGGTGCTTCGGGGCGCTCCCGCGCTGCACGCAGAGCGGTCGCGCCCGAAGTCGTATAGGATACAATCGCTGCGGCGCCGACCATCCCCGCCACCTGGCACGCGGCGGCGCTGATCGCATCCGGCGCCGTGTGCTCGTGCTCGATACGGGTGCCTTCGAGCATCGTGCGATAGAGCGGGTCGTCCTGCACCCGGCAGGCGATGCGGTCCATCATCGCTACCGCTTCGATCGGGTAACGCCCGGCCGCGGTCTCGGCCGACAGCATCACCGCATCGGCACCATCATAGACCGCGGTGGCGACGTCCGAGGCCTCGGCTCGGGTCGGGGTCGGCGATGCGATCATCGATTCGAGCATCTGCGTCGCCACCACCACCGGCTTTCCGGCGAGGCGGCAGGCGTGAACCACCTGCTTCTGCACTCTCGGGACGTCCTCGGGCGGCATCTCGACGCCGAGGTCGCCACGTGCGACCATCAGCGCGTCGGCGAGCTCGATGATCTCCGGCAGCCGGTCGATTGCCGAGGGCTTTTCGAGCTTGACCATGACCCCGGCCCGGCCGGCGACGAGCTTGCGCCCTTCGGCCACGTCGTCGGGGCGCTGGACAAACGAAAATGCAATCCAATCGGCCCCGTGGTCGAGAGCGAAGGCGAGGTCGGCCCGGTCCTTTTCGGTGATCGCCGACAACGGCAGCACCGCATTCGGCACATTGACGCCCTTGCGGTCCGAGAGTGTGCCACCGACCCGACATACGGTTTCGACGAAGCCGGTCCCACAGGTCTCGGCCTGGAGCCGTACCTTGCCGTCGTCGAGGAGCAGCTCGGTCCCCGGCTGCAACGCCTCGAAGATCTCCGGATGCGGCAGCGGCGCACGGGTCTCGTCGCCAGGACGCCGATCGAGGTCGAGGCGGAAATGGTTGCCGGCGACGAGCTCGACCGGACCTTGGGCAAAGGTGCCGAGGCGCAGCTTTGGCCCTTGCAGATCGGCGAGAATGCCGATCGGCCGCCCCGTCATGTGCTCGACCCGCCGGATCGCCTCGAAACGGGCATGATGATCCTCGTGCGAGCCGTGGCTGAAATTGAGCCGGAACACATCGACGCCGGCTTCGAACAGAGCGCCGATTGCCTCGAGGGTGGAGCTCGAAGGACCGAGGGTGGCGACGATCTTTACGCTGCGCCGGCGCCGCATGTCCATATCTCTCGCGTGTCAGGGCCGAACCAGGATCGCCCGGAAATCATTGACATTGGTCAAGGTGGGTCCGGTGATGACGAGATCGCCGAGCGCGGCGAAAAAGCCGTAGCCGTCATTGTCGGCCAGCGCCGCCGCCGCACTGATCCCGTAATCGGCAGCGCGCCCGACGCTGTCCGCATAAAGGATCGCGCCGGCATTGTCTTCGGTTCCATCGATGCCGTCGGTGTCGCAGGCGAGCGCGGAGATGCCGGCGGCACCATCGAGAGCCACGGCGAGCGCCAACAGAAACTCGACATTGCGCCCGCCGCGACCCTCGCCCCTGACAGTGACGGTGGTCTCGCCGCCGGAGAGCAGAACAGCAGGGAGAGAGACCGCGCGATCGCCGATACGAAATTCTCCAGCGCGCAGCTGGCGGGCGATCGCGGCATGAACCAATGCCACGTCGCGCGCTTCGCCCTCGATACGGTCGCTCAGCACGATCGGCATGATGTTTCGCCGCAGCGCCACCGCCGCGGCGGCCCTCAGCGAGCCCTGCGGGCTCGCAACCAGCTCAAAGCGCGCCGGCGCGAAGATCGGGTCACCGGGTTTCGGCGTCTCATCGGCTTGCGCGGCAAGATGCGCCATCACGGCCGCGGGCTCGATGATGCGATATTTTGACAGCACCGTGCGGGCGTCGGCGAAAGTCGTTGCATCGGGCACCGTCGGTCCGGAGGCGATCACCGCGGGATCGTCGCCCGGAACATCGGAAATCGCCAAAGTGACGATGCGCGCCGGCGCCGCCGCGGCAGCGAGGCGTCCACCCTTGATCGCGCTGAGGTGCTTGCGCACCGTGTTAATCTCGGCAATCGTCGCGCCCGAGCGCAGCAACGCGAGCGTTACGGTCTGCTTGTCGGCGAGGGTGAGGCCTGGTGCGGGCAGGGCGAGCAGAGCCGAGCCACCGCCCGAGGCGAGAAAGACCAGCTGATCGTCAGGACCCAGACCTTGCGCGAGTGCGAGGATACGCTGTGCCGCGCGTACCCCCGCGGCGTCGGGCACCGGGTGGCTTGCCTCGACTATTTCAACCCGGTCGCAGGGAACGGCATGACCATAGCGGGTAAGGACCAGGCCTTCGAGCGAACCTGGCCACAGAGTCTCGAAGGCGCGCGCCATTGCTGCCGCAGCCTTGCCGGCACCCGCCAGCACCGTACGGCCGCGCACCGCCGGGGGTATGCGATGCTCGATAGCCCGACGGGGGTCGGCGGCGACCAGGGCAGCGTCGAACAATGTGCGCAGAATCTCGCCGTCTGCAGATCGACCGGGCTTGCTCACATCCCTGTTCCATGTTGCCAAGACCGTCGTCATTCCATATCGAGCGGTGCAGAAACGCCAGCGCTGGATCCTCTTCGCGGCGTGCATCGGGCAGGCCGTAAGCAGCCCGATGAGAGGGAACCGCTTTCGTGAGGTTATTCGGCTGCCGAGCAGCATTGCGGGGCGCGTTGCCGATGCTGTTGTTGCTGGAAGCAGCTCCGATTCGGGCCGATCCGCCGCAACCGACGCCATTCTCGGAAGTCTTCGCCCAGCTGGCGGCCAGGCTGGTGGGCGTTGTGGTCAACATCTCGACGACCGAGGCAGCCGCAGCGGCAGCTCCCAAGAACGCACCGGAGGCGCAGCCCCACTCGCCGGAATCGCCGCTCGACGAGTTTTTCCGCGATTTTTTCGGCGACAGGAGCGGGTCGGGTGGGCCGAATGGATTGGCTCCGCCCATCGCGTCACTCGGATCAGGCTTCATTATCGACCCTTCCGGGCTGATCGTCACCAACAACCATGTGATCGCCAACGCCGAGCAGATCACGGTGACCCTGTCGGACAACACCACTTTGCAGGCGCGGGTCATCGGGCGCGACGCGGTCAGCGATCTCGCGCTCGTAAAGGTCGAGGCGAAAGCATCCCTGCCGGCAGCAAACTGGGGCAATTCGACAACGACCAGGGTCGGGGATTGGGTGCTGGCGATCGGCAATCCCTTTGGCCTCGGCGGCACGGTCACGTCGGGCATCATCTCGGCAACGGCCCGCGACATCCATGCCGGACCTTATGACGATTTCCTGCAAACCGACGCGTCGATCAACCGCGGCAATTCGGGTGGACCTATGTTCAACCTCGCCGGCGAGGTGATTGGCATCAATACCGCGATCTTCTCGCCCTCGGGCGGTTCGATCGGCATCGGCTTTGCGATCCCGTCCGCCTTCGCGAGGCCGATCATCGATCAGCTGAAAGCCACCGGGAAAGTCGAGCGCGGCTGGATCGGCGCCCACATCCAGCCGGTTACCGACGATATCGCGGAAGCGATCGGGCTTGACAAAAGCCACGGGGCGATGATCGCGTCGATCGATCAAACCAGCCCCGCAGACCAAGCAAAATTGGAGCCCGGCGACGTGATCCTTGCCTATGACGGCAAGCCGATCGACCGCAGCCGGCAATTGCCGCGGCTGGTGGCCGATACGCCGCCCGAGAAATCTGTCAAGCTGTCGATCTGGCGCGACGGCAAGGCGCGCGAGGTCGTGCTTAAGGTCGCGCCGCTGGACCCGAACCGCCGGCCGCCGCCGCCCGAGGCGGTAAAGCCGAAACCGCCCCCCAGCATCGACGCGCTAGGTTTGAGGCTCGCCAGGCTGACCCCCGATCTGCGCAAGCAATTCTCCCTGCCTGAGGCAGCCAAGGGCGTAGTCATCACCGATGTCCCGCCAAACAGCGCAGCGGCGACACAGGGCTTACGCTCGGGCGATCTCGTCCTCGCCGTCGGTCCCGTGACGGTGGCAACGCCCGAAGAAATTCAGCAGAAAGCTGCCGCCGCCAAAAAGAACGGGCGCAAGAGCCTCTTGGTCCGGGTCGAGCGCGACGGCACCACCCGCTTTGTCGCGCTGCCTGCCGAGAGCGGGTGAGCCGCCGAGGCTCGCCGTCAGCTGGGTTCGGTTTCTCGTTCTTTTCAGGCACCGTTCGGCATCCTCGTCACCCCCGCGAAAGCGGGGGTCCAGGGACCACTTGTGATTATTTGACGAATTCTCGATAGGGATCACACCAAGATAGGTTTGTATCTTCGATTAGCTGCATCTTCCATGCTCGGCGCCATTTCTTGATTTGCTTCTCGCGCAAGATCGCGTCGGCCATGGTCTCGAAAAACTCGGCAAGGCTATACCGCTCGGCAAAGCCGTCGACGGCGCTGCTTCGATGCTCCCAAACGCGTCTGAGCAGGTCGCTGGTGACACCTACGTATAGTGTACCGTTGCGTCTGTTCGAGAGAATAGACGCAGGGCCGCTTCATTCGCGCGATTCCTGGCTGCCCGCTTTCGCGGGCATGACGGATGCGAGAACCGATGAGTTAGACGCGACATCGGGCCGGGGTCGACCAGACGAGGAAATTCGCGGGCCGAACGTACGACGCGGCTCAGCCATTGGATTGGGCATCTACAGATCAGCTATTCTGCCGCTGCCAGCGCCGGCGCTGCCGACCCGGTGCGGAAACGGGCGAGGAGCACCGTTTCCTTTGCCTTGGCGCGGGCGAGATTGGCTTCCTTGATATGACCGAAGCCGCGGATCTCGCTCGGCAATAACGCGATCTCGACCGCGGTGGCGTGATTGGCGGGCGACATCCGACCCAGCAGCTCGTTAATCACCGCTTCGTATTCGCCGATCAGCCGGCGTTCTGTGCGCCGCTCTTCGCTGCGCGCAAAGATGTCGAACCGCGTGCCGCGCAACCGGCGCAACTTGGCGAGCAGCCGGAAAACCGTCAGCATCCACGGGCCGAATTCGCGCTTGCGCAGATGCCCGGTCTGCGGGTCGCGGTCGCCGAGAATCGGCGGGGCGAGGTGGAAGCGCAGCTCGTATGGGCCCTCGAACCGGTCGGCCACGCGTTTGAGAAAATCGCTTTGCGTGTAGAGCCGGGCGACCTCGTACTCGTCCTTGTAGGCCATCAGCTTGAACAGGGATCGGACGACCGCCTGGGTCAGCGTCGTGTCGCCAAGGAGGCACGCCGCCTCGGCTTCGCGCACACGCCGAACCACAGCCGCGTAGCGCGCGGCGTAGGCCGCGTCCTGATAATCGGCCAGAAAGGCGACGCGCCGCTCGATCATCTGATCGAGGGTCTCGGAGAGTCGGTGGCTCTCCGGGGTCGCGGCGCGCGGCACCGCCCGGGTCTCAACGAGCGCCGGATCGGCCGCAGCGCGCCGGCCCCAAGCGAAGGCCCCGAGGTTGAATTCTACGGCAACGCCGTTCAACGCAATCGCGCGCTCGATCGCCTCGGCCGACAGTGGCACCAGCCCGCGCTGATAGGCATAGCCGAGCATGAAGAGGTTGCTCGCGATCGAATTGCCAAAGAGGCCGGTGGCGAGCCGGGTCGCATCGAGAAACTCGACATTGGCGGCTCCGGCCGCCGCGGCGATGCTCTGCTCCAAGGCACCGGTCGGGAACACCAGATCCGGGTTGCGGGTAAAGTCGCCGATGATCGTCTCGTGGCTGTTGATGATGGCGCGGCTATGGCCCGGCTCGAGCTTTGAGAGCGCATCGGCGCTGGCCGAGACCACGAGATCGCAGCCGAGCAGCAGCGTGGCACCGCCGGCGGCGATGCGCACCGCATGGATCTGCTCCGGCCGCTGGGCGATCCGGACATGGCTGTAGACCGCGCCCCCTTTTTGCGCGAGCCCGGTCATATCGAGGATCGTGCAGCCCTTGCCTTCGAGATGCGCCGCCATCCCGAGCAATGCCCCGATCGTGACCACCCCGGTTCCGCCGACGCCGGTGACGAGGATGCCGTAGGGCTCGTCGAGAGCGGGGTGGGCCGGCTCCGGCAGCGGCGGCAGCCCGTCTTCGCCGAGGTCGCCGGTTGAACGTTTTTTGAGGCCGCCGCCATGCACGGTCACAAAGCTCGGGCAGAAGCCTTCGACGCAGGAATAATCCTTGTTGCAGCTCGACTGGTCGATCGCGCGCTTGCGCCCGAACTCGGTCTCCACCGGCACGACCGAAAGGCAGTTCGAAGTCTTCGAGCAATCGCCGCAGCCTTCGCACACCAGATCGTTGATAAGGACGCGCTTGGCCGGGTCGGGAAAGCGGCCGCGCTTGCGGCGCCGACGCTTTTCTGCGGCGCAGGTCTGGTCGTAGACGATCGCGGTGACCCCGGGGATCTCGCGCAGATCGCGCTGGATAATGTCGAGGTCGTCGCGGTGACGCACTTTCGTCCCCGGGGCGAAATCGACGTTCGGCGGGTATTTATCGGGTTCGTCGGTGACGACGACGATAGACCCGACGCCTTCGGCAGCAAGCTGGCGGGTCAGCACCGGCACCGTCAACCCACCGTCGATCGGCTGACCGCCAGTCATCGCCACGGCGTCGTTGAACAGGAGCTTGTAGGTGATGTTGACCTTGGCGGCGACCGCGGCGCGGATCGCCAGCACTCCCGAATGGGTATAGGTACCGTCGCCGAGATTGGCGAAGACGTGCAGGGTCTCGGTAAACGGCGCCTGGCCGATCCACGGCACCCCCTCGCCGCCCATCTGGGTGAAGGTCGCGGTCGACCGGTCCATGAATTGCGCCAGGTAATGGCAGCCGATGCCGGCCAATGCCCGGCTCCCCTCGGGAACTTTGGTCGAGGTATTGTGCGGGCAGCCCGAGCAGAAAAAGGGGGTGCGGGCGAACGGCACAACATTGCCGCCGAGCTGGCGCTCCTTGGCCTCCAGAAAAGCGAGGCGCTCCTGAATCCGCGGCGAGGTATGAAAGCGGGCGATGCGCTGCGCGATCACGCGGGCAATCTGGGCTGGGGTCAACTCGCCGTTCGACGGCAGGATCCAGTTGCGGTTCTCGTCGAATTTGCCGATGACGCGCGGGCGGACATCCTCGCGCCAATTGTAGAGCTGCTCCTTGAACTGGTTCTCGATGACCGCGCGCTTTTCTTCAACGACCAGGATCTCTTCGAGGCCTTCGGCGAAATGGCGGATGCCCTCGCGCTCGAGCGGCCACGACATCGCCACCTTGTAAAGCCGGATGCCGATCTCCGCGGCATGCGCCTCGTCGATCCCGAGATCGTCCAATGCCTGGCGCACATCGAGGTAGGATTTTCCGGTGGTGACGATGCCGAAGCGCGGGTACGGACTGTCGATGACGATGCGGTCGAGCCGATTGGCGCGGGCGAAAGCAAGAGCAGCGTAGAGCTTGTATTTGTGCAGCCGATACTCCTGCTCGAGCGGCTGGTCGGGCCAGCGCATATTGAGCCCGCCCGGCGGCATCTCGAAATCCTCGGGCGACACGATGCTGATCCGCTCGGGACCGATTTCGACCGAGGCCGAGCTGTCGACCGTTTCGGCAATCGTCTTGAACGCGATCCAGCACCCGGAATAGCGCGACATCGCCCAGCCATAGAGGCCGAGGTCGAGCATCTCCTGCACGCCGGACGGGTTCAATACCGGGATGCACGCATCCATGAACGCATATTCGGATTGGTGCGCCAAGGTGGAGGATTTGCAGGTGTGGTCGTCACCGGCCAGCAGCAGGACCCCGCCATGCGGCGACGACCCGGCGGCGTTGCCGTGCTTCAGCGCGTCGCCGCTGCGATCGACCCCCGGCCCCTTGGCGTACCACATCGCAAAGACGCCGTCGTATTTGGCGCCGGGAAAGAGGCCGAGCTGCTGGCTGCCCCACACCGCCGTGGCGCCGAGCTCTTCGTTGATGGCCGGCTGAAAGCGGATGTGGTTCTTTTCGATAAAGCGGCGCGCACTCCACAGCGCCTGATCGAGCCCGCCCAAAGGCGAGCCGCGATACCCCGAAATAAAGCAGCCGGTGTTGAGCCCAGCGGCTACGTCGCGCTGGCGCTGCATCATCGGCAGGCGCACCAGCGCCTGGGTCCCGGTCAGGTAGACGCGTCCCCTGTCGAGAACATATTTGTCGTCGAGCGTAACCGCCGACAGCGCCATCGCGACCTCCCAAACCCGCCGCTCAAGTTTGACAAGACGTAGCGTTTCCAGGCGGGTTGCTCAATGAGCGCCGCCACCGAATCGGGAAAAGGCAACGAACCGCCGCCCAGGCCAGACTTTGCGGCGCGAAATGATCGACCGGCGACCGCCTGCGACACGACCGGCATGCCCATACCTTGATACGCATTGCGGCTGGGCGGGGGTGGGAGTAATGCTCGGCATTCTTCGTTCATCATTCAAATTTCCGGCCGCTGCCATGCATGCATCCGCCCTTCGTCGCGAACCGCTCGACCAGTCGTTGCTTGCCTCGCTGGGTCAGCTCCTCGGCGAACGGGTCTCCACCTCGGCGTCGGTTTGCGCCCAGCACGGCAAAGACGAATCCTATCACCCGGCCCATGCGCCAGATGCGGTGGCGTTCGTTAGAACCACCGAAGAGGTCGCGGCGATCATCAGGCTCTGCGCCGAACACAAGACCCCAGTCATCGCCTTTGGCGCCGGCACCTCGCTCGAAGGCCAAGTCGCCGCGCTTGCGGGTGGCGTGTGCGTCGATATGACTCAGATGAACCGGATCCTGCGGGTCAATGCCGGAGATCTCGATGTCACCGTCGAGGCGGGAGTGACCCGCAAGCAGCTGAACGAGCATCTCCGCGACACCGGTCTCTTTTTCCCGATCGATCCCGGCGCCGACGCCTCGCTCGGCGGCATGGCGGCGACCCGTGCCTCGGGCACCAATGCAGTGCGCTACGGCACGATGCGCGAGAATGTGCTGTCCTTGACCGTCGTGCTGGCCGACGGCCGGGTCATCCGCACCGCGCGCCGCGCCCGCAAATCGGCTGCCGGCTACGATCTGACCCGCCTCTTTGTCGGCTCGGAGGGCACGCTTGGCGTCATCACCGAACTGACCTTGCGGCTATACGGGATACCGGAAGCGGTCTCGGCAGCGGTTTGCGCCTTCCCGACGTTGGAGGCGGCCGTCGACAGCGTGATCCTGACGATCCAGAGCGGCGTGCCGGTCGCCCAAATCGAACTGCTCGACGAATCGCAGATGGACGCGATCAACAAATTTTCAAAACTCGACCACAAAGTCGCACCTACCCTTTTTTTCGAGTTCCACGGGACGCCTGCCGGCGTCGCCGAGCAGTCCGAGAGCGTAAAGGCGATCGCCGCCGAGCATGGCGGAGACGATTTCCGCTGGGCGACGACAGCCGAGGCGCGCTCGAAACTGTGGCAGGCGCGGCACGACGCCTATTATGCGGCGCTGGCGCTGCGGCCGGGTTCGAAGGGCTGGGCGACCGATGTCTGCGTGCCGATCTCGCGGCTCGCCGAGTGTATTCGCGAGACCAAAACGGACCTCGCCCAATCCACGATCCCCTCGGCACTGGTCGGGCATGTTGGCGACGGCAATTTTCACCTCGTCTTCATGATCGACCCGAACCGCCCAGAGGAAATCGCGGAGGCGAGCCGTCTCAACGATCGTATGGTCGCCCGCGCGCTGGCGATGGAAGGAACCAGCACCGGCGAGCATGGGGTCGGCTACGGCAAAATGGAGTTCCTGATTGCCGAGCACGGCGAGGCGGTCAGCGTCATGCGCACGATCAAGAAAGCGCTCGACCCCGATAACATCATGAATCCCGGGAAAATCGTTCGGTGCTGATCCCAGTAGCACCGATCGGTCGTCGCTTGCTGCTGGCTCGGAACCGATAAACTGCTTCACTGTTCACTTGCCGATCGGTATTATGGGCCATCTGAAAAACGGGTTCGGGCTGCGGTGTTGCTGTCGGGCCTTCACGTGCTGCTGGCCGAAAGCGTGGCACCAGCCTTTAGTCTCGCTACCTCGCTTTTTCCCGCGATCTCGGGGTCGGCCTCTGCCCCGAAGTAATGCAAACAACAGGCCAGAAGACTGAACGCAAGAATCTCAGCTGAAGGTTTACGTAATGGAGAAATCGAGTAAAAGAGGGAAAATTCCTCAGCAGGATTGGCCATCTATCATCGTGCGGTACGAAGCCGGAGAAACGCTGGCAAGCATTGCCCGTACCTACGATTGCTCGCCGCCGGCAATAAGCTACATCGTGAGCCGAACCCGAGCCCGCAGCTCAACAGCCGAGGGGACTACGCACAACGCGTCATCGTCGGCGGAGCCTCAGCTGGTCAAGGGAGCCGAGATACCTGCAAACGGCATACCTGCCGCCCAATTGCCGCATGGCAGCGCCACCGTCGGCGAGACCAGAGCATTGGATGTTCCGGCGGTCGAACCGAGCCTGATCGAGCGGTCGCCCAATCCGCCGCAACAGACAGAAAGGCGACTGTTCCCAGACGTGCTGCCGGCGTCCCCGACCACGACCCGCGAGAATCACATATTGCGTGATGGAACCCCGCCGGCGCAGCGCAACGGTCAGGGACCACGTGATGCGAGCCCGACGGAGAACGGCAGCGCCGCGCGGCCATTGGGCACTCTTGGTGGACCACCGCAGAATGGCGAGACCCGACGCAGACTTCACTTGTCGCTGCCGCACGGGAGCAGCGACCCGCCCGGTGCCGAACCTTTGCCGCAGGGCGCGCAGAATGCAATAAATTCGGGCTTTGGCTCGGGCAGTCGCCAAGCCCAGCGTCCGTCGGAGGGACAGCAAGCCCTCGGCCAGCCGTCGCGGCCAAGCTCTGTCAACTCGCCGGTCGGTCCGCCTGCCGGCCCCGGTGCCGCCGGCTTCACCGAACCGCAGCGAGGAAAAGAGAGCACCGCATTCATCGACCAATTGCTGCGCGAACGGGTAGATGGAGACATCGCCGCGTTTCTCGCTGCCTTTGACGCCGCCCTTGATCACGACACCACGGAGAGTCGAACTGGGCTGCGGGAAGCGACCGATCGGCTGTTGCGCGCCGGCGCGCGCACCCGAATCGAGCTCGAACGACTTGAAGCTCGAGTCCCGCTCCCCCCGCGCGACAAAACCAGCCTACGAACCCCGTTCTTCCGGCGCTGACACATCAACCCTGCGACGAGGGACCGCGGACCGCGTTCTCAGGTGCCCGGCGATAACGCGGTCCGACGGAGCTCGGTTTGCTTTATCCCTGCTTCGCGACGCTGAGGCCCACATATTGCGTCACGCCATGCCGGTTCAGCAGCAGCAAGGCGGTCTTTTTAGGTGAGTGGGCCACTTCCTTTAATTTGGTCGCCGCATCTTTGGGGGCATGCACGGGCTGCTGATTGATCGCGAGCACGACATCACCCTCGGTCAGACCGACATCCTCGGCAGCGCTGCCCCCGTCGACCTGAGTAACCACCACGCCTTCAACGCCCTTGGCGATGTGCAGCTCGCGGCGAAGCTCGTTCGTCAGCGGCGCGAAGTGCAAGCCCAGCGCCGTCGCCTGCGCCGATTGCTCCTGTGCCGGCCCGCTATTCGCCGAGGCGACCTGATCGTTGTCCGGCAGCGCGCCGAGCCTTGCGTGCAGCTCGGTCTTTTGCCCGTCCCGCCAGACCGTCACCGTCGCAGCGCTGTCGGGAGCGGTCGCGGCAACGAGCCGGGGCAGATCATGGAGCTGGTTCACCTCGCTGCCGTTGTATGCCAGGATCACATCGCCCTGCCTGAGGCCGGCCTTGGCCCCGGGGCTGTCCGGGGCAACAACTGCTACGAGGGCGCCGTGCTCGCCGTGCAACCCGAGGCTCGCCGCGATCGCGGGTGTGACCTCCTGGATCTGCACGCCGAGCCAGCCGCGGCTGATCTTGCCGTGCTCTTCCAGCTGCGCCACAATGGTCTTGGCGGCGTTCGAGGGCACCGCAAACCCGATACCGACGCTGCCGCCATTGGGCGAATAGATCGCCGTGTTGATGCCGACCACCTGGCCTTCGAGATTAAAAGTCGGGCCGCCCGAATTACCGCGGTTGATCGGCGCGTCGATCTGCAGAAAATCGTCATAAGGGCCTTCGTTGATGTCGCGGCCGCGAGCCGAGATGATCCCGGTCGTTACCGTCCCGCCGAGCCCAAACGGATTGCCGACGGCCATTACCCAATCGCCGACCTGGGCAGCGCTGCTGTCCCCGAAAGCAACATAGGGCAGCGGCTTGTCGGCTTTGATCTTCAGCACCGCGAGGTCGGTCTTGGGATCGCGGCCGACAATCTTGGCGGTGTATTTGGCTTTATCCTGCAGGATCACCTCGACCTTTGCGGCGTCGCCGACCACGTGATTGTTGGTCACGACGTAACCGGACGGATCAATTATGAAGCCGGAACCGAGCGCGATCCGACGCACCTGGCCTTCAGGCAGCTGCGGCAAAAGATGATGCCCACCGCCCGGATTCTGCTGATCGAAGAAACGGCGCAGCATTTCGTCGAACGGCGAATTGGGAAAGCCCTGCAAGGGCTGATCCTGCTCCTCCGCCATCTGGTCCGCTCCGGCCTTTTGCGTGACCGAAATGTTGACGACGGCCGGTAATACCTTTTTGACCAGCGGCGCGAAACTCTGCTGCTGGATCAGCGCTACCGGAGACGTCATCGTCTGCGGGACCGCCGTTGGCGCTTCGTTCGGGTTTTCCGCCCAGACCATCGGGGACAGCGCGAGCGTCGCCCCAAGGCCAAAGGCGACTGCAGCGGCGCGGCCGCGGGTCAGCGCGGGGAAACAGGTCTTGTCGGCGGGAGAGTCTGCCATTCTATCCTCGTGTCGAGCGGTGGGTGCCCACGCGGGTCTTCGCAACCGTGATCAGCGAGAGCAGGATCAACCGGAGAATTGGGTCAGGCACGTGACAGCCGGCTTTCGCCGGGGTTAATTCGCTGTAACCTCAACCGGCTCACGCGTCGGCTCAGACCGGGCCAAACGGCTTCGCCCGCCCCAGCCAGCTCCCGCGACATAGGCTGCGCCATCGCAGCCCTCACATGGTCGTCCCCGAACTGCTCGAAGAAAACGGCCTTCTTGTTACCGGCGGCGAAGAGATTCCGTTCGCTGTACTCGCGGAGCGCGTCGAGCACGCCCGGCGCGCTGCAAAGCCCGATCACAAAGCGCCGGTTCATGGTAGATAGCTTCATCAAGTCGCGCCATTGGGCGAACACGCTCAACCAGGCGGGGCTGCCAAAAGCTTCCTGAGGTCGAGCATGCCGGCGTCCGCCCACCCCGAATTCCTGATAGACCCCAACGCACTGCAATACCGGCTCGGCGACCCCCGATCCGCGCATTCTCGACCGCACGACCCGTCCGATGCACCGAGCGAAATCGCGCCGTGATCGCGCTGCCGAGCTTTGACCTCGCCGGTCAGGTAGCGCTGGTCACCGGCGCGTCAAGCGGCATCGGGCGGCATCTGGCGCGGCTGTTGGCGGCCGCGGGCGCTAAGGTGGCGCTGGCCGCACGGCGGAACGACCGGCTTGCCGAGGCGGCGCGCGAGATCGCCGCCGACGGCGGCAGCGTCCTGCCGTTGGCGCTCGACGTGACTCGCGCGGATGTCGTCGCCGCCGCGATCGCCGAGGCCGAGCAGCGGCTCGGGAAGCTGACCCTACTCGTCAACAATGCCGGGGTTGTGGTCGCCAAGCCGGTGCTCGATCACACCGAGGCGGATTGGGATTACGTCGTCGACACCAATCTGAAGGGCGCCTGGCTGATGGCCCGCGAGTTCGCCCGGCACCTGATCGATCGCCGGCGCCCGGGGCGGATCGTCAACATCGCCTCGGTGCTGGGCTCGCGCACGATCGCCCGGGTGCCTAGCTATTGCGCGGCCAAGGCCGGGCTCATCCACCTGACCCACGTGCTGGCGATGGAACTGGCGCGCCACGACATCCTGGTCAACGCGCTGGCGCCCGGCTATGTCGAAACCGATTTCAACCGCGATTTTCTGCGCAGCGAGGCGGGCAGGAAACTCGCAGCGCGCATCCCGCTGGGCCGGGTCGCTCAGGCGGACGATCTCGACGGGGCGATGCTGCTGCTCGCCTCGCCGGCGGGAGCCTATATCACCGGCGCGGTGATCGCAGTCGATGGCGGACACGGCGTCGCCGCGATCTGACTTGCCGCCGGCCGCCGGCGCCGATCGCCGGCCGGCGTTGGCGCGGTTTCTCGCCGAGGCGAGCGGGGCCGATGCCTGCGAAATCATCGCTTTGACCGCGCTCAGCGGCGGCTCGATCCAGGAGAATTGGGGGCTCGACGCGCGCTTTTGCGGCGGCCCGCTCGATGGCGACCAGCCTCTGGTGCTGCGCGCGGCGGCCGCGACCGGGGTGCCGTCGAGCCTCGACCGCGTGCAGGAATTCGCGGTGCTGAAGGCGGCGTTCGCGACCGGGGTGACGGTGCCGGAGCCGCTCTTCGCCAGCGCCGACCTGGCCGTCTTCGGCAAGCCGTTCCTGGTCATGCGGCGCGCCCCCGGGACCGCCGCCGCGCATCGCATCACCCGCGATCCGGCGCTAGACCCGGCATTGCCGGCGCTTGCCGAGCAGCTCGGGCAAGAGCTCGCCCGCATTCACCGGATTCGCCCGCCGCGGCGCGACCTGGCTTTTCTGCCGCCCTATGGCGAGGCCGGGCCGGCGCTGCAGATCGCCGGCTTTCGCACCTATCTCGACAGCCATCCGCAGCCGCGGCCGGTATTGGAATGGGGCATTCGCTGGCTCGAAACCCACCTGCCGCCGCCGGCGCCGCCGGTCCTGTGCCACCACGACTTCCGCACCGGCAATTATCTGCTCGACGGTACCAGGCTGACCGGGATTCTCGACTGGGAATTTGCCGGCTGGGGCGACCCGCACGAGGATATCGGCTGGTTCTGCAGCAAGGCCTGGCGCTTTGCCCGGCTCGACCGCGAAGCCGGCGGGATTGCCGACCGCGCGTCTTTTTATGGCGGCTACGAAAGCGAGAGCGGTAGGGTCATCGACCCGCGTCGCGTCCATTTCTGGGAGGTGCTGGCGAGCGTGCGGTGGGCGGTGATTGCGCTGCAGCAGAGCGACCGCCATATGCTGGGCGGCGAGCGCAGCCTTGATCTGGCCTTGACCGGGCGCCGCGCCGACGAATGCGAGCTGGAGATCCTGATGCTGCTCGACCATGGGCGCGAGCTGGGCTCGTCCCCTTCCGACGGGCGAAGCACGGCTTCGCCAAGGGGCGGAGCTCCCGGCGATGCATGATCTGCCGCGCGGGCCGGCACTGCTGGCGCTTGCCCGCGACATATTGCTGAACGACCTCGCACCGCTGCTGCCGGCAGAGCGCCGGCTCGACGCGCTGCTCGTCGCCAATTGCATGGCGATCGCCAAGCGCGAGGCGGCGGCAGATGTCGCGCCAGCCGAGGCGATCATTCGAGAGCTGGAGCTGCTGAGCGCGCCCCTCACCCCAGCCCTCTCCCCGCTTGGCGGGGAGAGGGCGGGACCCGCGCAGCGAGAAAGTGAGGGGCTTGGTCCCGGCCGGGGATCAACAGACCTTTGGCATCGCCTGGCCCGCGAGTTGCGCATCGGCGCCTTCGAGAATTCGCCGGAGCGCGAATCCCGCGCCCGCGCTATGCTGTGGCGGCTCACCATCGCCAAGCTGCGCTTGGCGAACCCGAGATTCCTTGCCGCCAACGGCTTTGCCTAGCCGGGCGGCCCGATGCGGAGAACACGAAGGTGCCCCAATCGCGTGTCCGCCAGGCGATCGACGCCTTCGCTGCGGGCGAGATCGTCGTCGTCACCGATGATGACGACCGCGAGAACGAAGGCGATCTGATCCTCGCCGCGGTGCACGCGACGCCGGAGAAGATGGCGTTTATCGTGCGCCATACCTGCGGCATCGTCTGCGCGCCATTGACCGGCGAGATCGCGCGGCGGCTGCATCTGGCGCCGATGGTCGCCGACAACGACGCGATCCACGGCACCGCCTTTACCGTTTCGGTCGACTACCGCCACGGTACCACCACCGGCATCTCCGCCGACGACCGCACCTCGACCGTCCGCAACCTCGCGAACGGCAATGCCGGGCGCGCCGATTTTGTCCGGCCCGGCCACATCTTTCCGCTGATCGCCAAGGATGGCGGCGTGTTGATGCGATCGGGCCACACCGAGGCGGCGGTCGATTTCTGCCGGCTCGCGGGGATCGAGCCGGTGGCCGCGATCTGCGAACTGATCAATGACGACGGCACGGTGATGCGCGGGCCGCAGGTCGCCGCCTTTGCCGAGAAGCACGCGCTGCAACGGATCTCGGTCGCCGATTTGATCGCTTATCGCCAGGCGCGCGAAAAGCTCGTCACCCGGGTCGCCGAGTTCAAGGTCGCGAGCGAAATCGGCGAGCTCGCCGGCTATGCCTATGTGACGCCGTTCGACAAGGTGCATCACTACGCCTTTGTCTACGGCAAGATCGGCGACGGCGCCAACGTGCCGACCCGGCTCCATCGCGCCAACGTGCTCGAGGACGTGTTCGGCGGGGCGACGCCGATCCATGCCGCGCTCGAACGGTTCAAATCGGCCGGGCAGGGGGTGCTCGTCTACCTGCGCGACGGCACCTCGGGCGTGCCCACCTCCACGGTCGGCGAGGAGACCTCCTCCTCGGAACGCGAGCGCAATGTCCAATGGCGCGAGGTCGGGCTCGGCGCGCAGATCCTGCGCGACCTGCGGATCTCCTCGATCCAGCTGCTGGCGACGCGCTCGCGCACCTATGTCGGTCTCGCCGGGTTCGGCATCGAGATCGTCGAGACCGAGCCGCTCGAAGGCGAATAGACTGGCCGCCCCGGAATCCGTGGATACCCGGCAAAAGGCCGCGGTTGTCCG
Source organism: uncultured Alphaproteobacteria bacterium (assembly GCA_963703855.1). Lineage (GTDB taxonomy): Bacteria > Pseudomonadota > Alphaproteobacteria > ATCC43930 > CGMCC-115725 > AP-15. Next base: position 76,325 of record CAVPFW010000025.1, on the reverse strand, counting down.
GTTCGCGAGAGCCCGGTTGCGACGCTGAGAGAAGGTGCTGCCATAGTCGTCATCACCGGGCTCGACCCGGTGATTTACGTCTTGGCTACCCCACCGAATTCGGGTGGATGGCCGGGTCAAGTGAGCTGCCCAAGGCGAGATCGGCGGCATTCGCTGAGGGGAGGTGTCGGTTTTCTTTACACCGCTGCGCTGTGTTCCGGCCCGGCTCAGCCGGATGCAACGAAGCGATCCCGCATCCAGCGCCCCGGAGCGTCTGCGCTGACCCCAAAAGTTGATCTCAATCAAATCAATTGGTTGACACAAAAAATTCACAGCGTTTTGGGCCGAGCCCGGTCTCGGTCATCCTGCGAATCTCCCCAGTGGGTTGGATGACGGCCAGCGCCAGGCGTCGCCTTTTTTTACAAGAAGCTCGATGAGGGGCTCGGGCATTTTGGGCCATACCATTGATACTACGGGTATTTTTGAGATGGTTCGGTTCTTGCACGACAGCATTGCCGGGTATGACGGTATGCGATTTTTGCAGGAGGATTGCTAATGACGATCAAAGTTCAACTTGTTCTCGCCGGCGCGGCAGTTGCCGCGTTGGCGGTCGGCGCCGGCGCGTCGGCCAAGGCCGACGAATTTGTCTACTGGACCAATCTCGGCGGCAACCAGATCAACCAATATGATGTCACCACCAGCACCAACACAGGTGATCGACAATACCCCCACCGCGAGCGGCAACCCGGACAGCCTGATCTTCGACCCGAGCGGCAACATCATCTATTCCGAATTCACCCGCAACTGCTGCTCCGGCACGCCGGGATCGGTGCGCACGCTCAATTCGACCTTCACCACCGACTCGCCGCTGGCCGGCGGGTTCAGCCACGAAGCGGTCGATCTGACGCTCGACCCCTCTGGCACGACGGTGCTGCTGTCCGACCGCAACGATGAGGCCGGCGGGGCCGGGCACCTCCAGCGCATCACCCTGTCGAACGGGAACGTCACTCAGTTGGCCGGTCTGACGTATGTCGACGGCACCGCCTATGACGGCGCCGCCCTGTACGCCAACGAAGGCGCGCTCGGTTCGCAAAAGGTGGTCCAGCTCGATCCAACCACCGGCGCAATCATCAACACCGGCGACCCGACCTTCAATTCCTCCTTTCTCGACGGGCTGACGTTCGACCCGGTCAGCAACCTGCTGTACTCGGCCAATGGTACCTGCCTGCAGACGTTCGACCCGACGACGCTCAAGGCGGGCGCCTGCGTCGGCAGCTTCAGCACGATCGACGGCGTCGAAACCGACGGTAAAGGCAACATCCTCGTTGCCGAGTTGGGCGCGGTCGGCATCTACAACATCGCCGGCAACACCTCGAACACGCTTTTCAACGCGCCGGGGATCGACGACATCGCGCCGGTGTTCGGCGGCGGCGCGCCGCCGACCGTCCCCGAGCCCGCCAGCCTCACCCTGTTGGCCTCGGCGCTGCTGGGCTTAGGCATGATCCGCCGCCGCAACAAGCGGAACTGATCGGCGGCTCAATTTCTCGACCCGTGGCGGCGCCTTCGGGCGCCGCTTTTTTTGCCATTGATCCGCGCCCAGATCAGGACACCACCGGCGAAGTCGGTTGCTTTTCGCGCCGGGTTCGCCAGTTTATCGCCGGGCCGCACCAGGGAGCGCCGACGCGCCCCAGATCCGAATATCTGTCGGCGCATGTTGCCGGGCGGCCGGCGCTGGTCGGCTGAGGAGCGGGCATGGTTTCAGCGAAAAAGCTGCATTACGCCTGGGTTGTTGCCGCCGTCACCTTTGTCGTGCTGATGCTGACCGCCGGCGTCCGCGCCGCGCCCGGCGTGCTGATCGTGCCGTTCGAGAGCGAGTTTCACTGGTCGCGGGCCACGATCTCCTTTGCGATCGGGATCAATCTCCTGCTCTACGGCCTGATCGGGCCGTTCGCCGCGGCGCTGATGGACCGCTGGGGCGTGCGCCGCACGATGACCCTGGCGCTCAGCGTGACCGCCGCCGGCGTGGCACTGACCCCGGCGATGCAGCAACCCTGGCAGCTCGTGCTGCTGTGGGGGGTGGTCGTCGGCGCTGGCTGCGGCGTCGTCGGCAACTACCTCGCCGCCTTTGTCGCCGCGCGCTGGTTCCGGGTGCGCCAGGGGCTCGTCGTCGGCCTGTTGACCGCCTCCAATGCCGCGGGTCAACTGGTCTTTCTGCCGGTCTTGGCGGGGCTGGCGACCTATGCCGGCTGGCGCGCGATGTCGTTTGCTCTGGCCGCGGTGGTGATCGTCTTCGTGCCGCTGGTGGCGTTGTTGATGCGCAACCGCCCGGAGGATCTCGGCCTCGCACCCTATGGCGACCTTGGCGGATACGAGACGACCCGAACCGTCGCCGGCAATCCGGTCGGGGTCGCCTTCCGGGCCTTGGCCGAGGGCGCGCGCTCACGGGATTTCTGGCTGCTCGCCGGCGCCTATTTCATCTGCGGGGCCACGACTAACGGGCTGATCGCCACCCATCTGATCCCGGCCTGCGTCGATCACGGCATCGCCGAGGTCACCGGCGCCGGCCTGCTGGCGGCGACCGGCGTCTTCAGCTTTGCCGGCGGCACCTTGTCGGGCTGGCTCAGCGACCGCTGGGACAATCGGGTGCTGCTCGCCTGGTATTACGGGTTGCGCGGCCTGGCTTTGATGTTTCTGCCGTTCGCCTTTGGCCTGTCGGTCTACGGCCTGTCGGCGTTCGCGGTGTTTTACGGGCTCGACTGGATCGCCAGCGTGCCGCCGACCGTTCGCCTGCTGACGCGCATCGTCGGGACCGAGAGGACCGCGATCATGGTCGCCTGGATCACGGTCATCCATCAGGTCGGCGGCGCCGGGGCGGCCTATCTCGGCGGGGTGGTGCGGAGTTCCTTCGGCACCTATCTCGAAGCCTTTGTATTCGCCGGCCTTTTGTGCCTGGGAGCCGCGGCAATGGCGATGCTGATCGGCATTGGCGGACGCGGCGTCGAGCCCGCCGATGCGGTCGCTGCCGCCGAATAGCCGGCGACAAGCTGGGCCGCCGGCTTTCGTCGCAATCAACGATAGGGGGCTGGATGGCGTGGGCGGGTGCCTTGGCACCGTGGCTGCCGGCTTTGCTGGTGCTGGTCCTGAGCGCCGTGGCGGTGGCCGTGGTCGCTGCGCCCGCCGCGGCGCGCGCGGCAAAACGGCGGCGCATATTCGCTATCGCCCTGCTCGGCGCCCTTGCCGCCGCCGCGGCGCTGTGGCAGGCGCGCAGCGCCGCTGACGTGGCCGCACGCCTGACCCGGGAAAACCAGTCCAGCACGCTGGCGGCGCAGGTCAAATCGCTCGAACAACAGATCGCCGAGCTGAAAGAGAGCACACGCAACCGCAATTTGGGCGCCGATACCGCGGCCAAGCTCGCCGACTATCTGCGGCCGTTCGGCGCCCGCAAGGTCGTAGTCTCGTGCACCCCCAACGACGTCGAAGCCTACCGCTATGCGACCCAGATCGCCGATGTCCTGAAAGCCGCTGATTGGGACGCGCGCGGACCCGAAACGACGACGATATTCGGCGACGTCAGGGCCATGGGGATCAACGTCTACAATGGCGGTCATGGCTCCGACACGACCAGGATATTATTGGACGGCCTGGCGAAATTCGCCATTCCCTATCAGAGCCGGGTGCCGCCGAGCGAAGCCTTGGCGGACGGTCAGACCGTCGAGCTCTTCATCGGCGCAAAACCGGCGCCGCCGGCAATGCCGGGATCGGGGCCGCGGCCGCAGTAAGCCGCAGCGCCGGCTGGACGGGCGTCTCCACCGGCGTCTGATCGAACGAATCGGGAATTGCAGCGAGGTTTCCGGGCGGCCTTCTCGGCGCGGTCACTCGGCCTGATGCTCCCGATCACCCGTTGCCGGCGTCGGCGAAAGCCGTAGTCGGTTGTTCCTGCTGAAATCCTGGGTGAGATCCGACATGGGCGGCGGTCCGACGCGCAATTAGATAGTCCTCCGCAAGCACCGGTTCACACGACGAATTGGGTAGAGCGTGACGGGCATCATGATCGGCAAGAAATCGGAAAAGATCTTCTCTGAGCTGGGCGGCGAGGCGGCGGTCGCCGAATTCATCAGGACCAGAGGCGTCACCCGCTGCCCGACGGCCTGTGTGCTGCCGACCCAGGGCTCGATCGCCGCGGCCGACCGCGCCGCGCTCGAAGAATACGCAGCGGCGCGAGACCGGGTGCGCCGGGCCCGGGCGGCGGCGCGCCAGCATTCAATCTTTCCGTTCCCATCGCCCCGGCCGCCGGCGCAATAGGGCAACCGCCCCCGCCACCGGGGGCAAAACCGGGCAGCGCCATTACGGCTTGCTGTCGGGGAAGGTGATGTCGACGCGTCCCTGCGGGGGCGTGTCCGACTGTTTCGCCGCGGCGATCTCGGCGTCCCTGTGCTGGCGGTAGACGCTGCGCAGCTCTGCATAGTAATCGAGCGAATTGCGTTCCAGCTCGTCCAGATCCTTCAGATGCTCGGCGCGCGTGTCGACGGCGCCGGCGCCGCCGGTCGCGACATTGGCATAGGTCGCCGGCGCACCCCCGACAAAGGTCAGCGGGTTCAGCGCGAGGTCGACCGCGGTTCCCAGCGCATCGCGGGGGTTGGACGGGCCGAGCAGCGGCAATTCGACAAAAGGCCCCTCATGGACCCCCCAGACGGCGAGCGTCTGGCCGAAATCGGCGCTGTGCGGCGGCATCCCCCATTTCTTGGCGACATCGAAGACGCCGCCGGCCCCGACCGCGGTATTGACTGCGAGCCGCCCGACCGACCGCCCGGCCTGCGCGACGTGTCCTTGCAGCAGATCGTTGACCACGGTCGCCGGCTCCTTGAGGTTTTGCACGACGTTGTGCACCCCTTGCCGGACCATATCCGGAACATGGTCGACATAGGCCTGCGCCACCGGCCGGATGACCGCGTGGTCGGCGGCGAGATTGGCCTTGAAGATCGCCCGGTTGACCGCCTCGGCCGGGTCGTTGTCGCTGTCGTTTTCGGCGTCGGCCGCAGCCGGCGTGCCGCCGGGCATCGCCGCGCACCCGCAGCACCCGAGCACGATGCCGATCGCGGCGGCGGCCGCGGCGCGCATCATGCCGTTGCAATGTTGCCGCCGGCCGGCATTGCCGTTCGATCCCAGCACTGTCCCCTGCTCCATCAGCTCGAACGTCCGCACATCCCGAGAGTTTGCCACGACCACAGCGCGAGGCCCATGACCTTCGCGACGTTCGTCCCGGACAGCTGGATCGCGATTTGGGTTTTTTTATTGACGTTGATCGAGGGCGCGGCCCCAGCCTGCGGCCGAGGATCGCGCCAGCCTTGCGCCGGCGCCAGGGCTCCGCGGGGACGCCGCGCAATTTGGCCGGGCCGCAACCGCATGCCCACGCCGCCGGCGCTGCTTGGCCGCGCGCCCGAATCTGCGCTACAAGCGCAGATGGTCATCGCCCTGCTGCGTGCGTTGTCGGCGCTGTCGGCGCCGCCGCTGCGGCGGGTCGCGGCGCAGGGTCTGGGGCTCGCGGTCGCGGTTTTTGCGCTGTTGTGGCTCGCCGTCGCTGCGGCCCTCTATCGGTCGCACCTGTTCGCCTGGCGGCCGCTCGACTGGCTCGTCGATCTGTTGGGCGGGCTCGCCGTCCTCGGGCTGAGCTGGCTGCTCTTTCCGGCGGTCGTCACCCTGATCATGAGCTTCTTTCTCGAGCGCGTCGCTGCGGCGGTCGAGTCCTGCGATTATCCCGGCAACGGACCGCCGCGCCATCAGCCTTGGGGCGAAACCGCGGCGGCGATGGCGCGGCTGACGGCATTGACCATTGCTCTCAATGTGTTGGCGCTGCCGCTCTATCTGCTGGCTCCGGGAATAAATCTCGTTCTCTTTCTTGCGCTGAACGGATATCTTCTCGGACGGGGGTATTTCGAAGTGGTCGCACTCAGACGGCTCGACGCAGCGGCGGCGAGGGCGGTGCGCAACCGGTTCGCCGGCCGCATCTTTCTCGGCGGCGTAGCGATCGCAGGGTTGTTCGCGCTGCCGCTCGTCAACCTCGTGGCGCCGGTGATCGCCACCGCCTTCATGGTGCATCTCTTCGAAGCGCTGCCTCGGTTCGAGCCGCAACCGACGGCCCGGCCCGCGGCATGAATCTTCCTGAAACAATCTCTATCGGGTGTCCAACCCATGTTCAGCCGCAAGCGAAGCGAGACAGAGGATCGTAAAATGGCAGATGCGTCCGACGATCTGGGCATTCCGATGAAACCGGCGCGGCCGGTCGGGGCGCCGCTCAACGCCCCGGTCAGGCCCGCGGCGATGCCGCCGCGCGCACCGGATCTGGCGCGGGCCGGCGACCCGATTCGCCCCGCCGAGGCGCTGCGCCGCCCCGCCGACCTGACCAACCAGCCCAAGCCCGACGGCGAGCTCCGCCGGCTCAGCGTCGGTCGCGAGATCACCTTGTCGGGTGAGATCAACTCCTGCGACAAGCTGTTCGTCGAGGGCAGCGTCGAGGCCAACCTGACCAATTGCCGCGACGTCGACATCGCCGAGAGCGGCCTGTTCAAGGGCTCGGCCTCGATCGACGAAGCCGAGGTGCGCGGCCGCTTCGAGGGCAATCTCACGGTCCGCAAGCGGCTGCTGATCAAGGCGACCGGGCGCGTCTCGGGGACGATCCGCTACGGCCAGATCGAGATCGAGTGCGGAGGCCAGATTTCCGGCGACATCCAGGCGCAGGCGGCCGGCGAATTGGGCGAGGTCACGACCGACGTGACGCCGGTCCGCGCCGCGGGCTGACCGTTTTGGCCGCCGAGGCCGCACGGCGCCCGCGCCGCGCGGGCCGGGGCTCGACCGGCGCCTCCGGCTCCGCAGCCGCGGCACGCGCGGCGATCAACTCGACGGGCCCGGTCTTGGCTTGGTAGTGGCACAGCTCGGAGACGACGCAGTCCGGGCATTCGGGCTTGCGCGCCTTGCACACATAGCGCCCGTGCAGGATCAGCCAGTGATGAGCATAGGGCTTATAGTCGCGCGGGGTGCGTTGCTCGAGCGCCATCTCGACCTGGAGCGGGGTCTTTCCGGCGGCGAGGCCGGTCCGGTTGGCAACCCGGAAGATATGCGTGTCGACGGCGATCGTCGGTTCGCCGAAGGCGACGTTCATGACCACGCTCGCGGTCTTGCGCCCGACCCCGGGCAGCGCTTCGAGCGCCTCGCGCTCGCGCGGCACCGTGCCGTCATGCCGCTCGACCAGTATCCGGCTCAGCGCGATCACATTTTTCGCCTTGGTGCGGTAGAGCCCGATGGTGCGGATCAGCGCGCTGACCCGCTCCTCGCCGAGCATCAGCATCTTGTGCGGGGTGTCGGCCAGCGCGAACAGTGCGGGGGTGGCCTTGTTAACGCCTACATCGGTCGCCTGCGCCGACAGCACCACCGCGACCAGGAGGGTGAACGGGCTGATGAATTCGAGCTCGGTCTGCGGGATCGGCCGGGTCTCGGCCAGCCGCCGGTAGAACTCGCGGATCTCGCGTTTCGACATCGGGCGCATCGCGCGCGAGTGTAAGAGCGGCGTCCCTTCCGGGCAAACGGCGAGACGCGATTTGCCGCCTTTACTCCGCCCCAGCGGCCCCGCTATGCTTCGCGCTGCATGGTCCCGAGTCCCGGATACGCCGACCTCTCGGCACCGTTCGGCCGCCTCTTTTTCGAGCGCGTGCTGCTGCCGCATCGCAGCCTGCCGCCGCGCGGGTTCCACGTTTTGATGCTGATCCTCGGCCTCGTCAGCCTCGCGGTCGGCATCGGCTTCGTCTCCATCGGGGCGTGGCCGGTCGTCGGCTTCTTCGGCCTCGACGTGGCCCTCGTCTATATCGCCTTTCGCCTAAATTACCGCAGCGCGCGGTGCCGCGAGACCCTGCGGCTCGCCGACGACGCCTTCACCGTCGAGCGGGTCAATGTGCGCGGCAACCGCCGGTTGTGGCGGTTTCAGCCGTTCTGGCTGCGGGTCGTGCTCGAAGAGCGGGTCGACGAATTCGAACCGCCTGTTCGTCGCCTCGCATGGGCATAGCCTGGCGATCGGCGATTTCCTGCCGCCCGCGGCTCGGCGCGAGCTGGCGGCGACGATCGGCGAGGCGCTCTCCCGCTGGCGCCGTTCGTTCTATCCGGCGGCGGCGCCACCCGCCCCATCGCCGCCGTGAGCCGGCCTACGGTTCGGCCGGTCAGAGGCCGAGCACCTCCTTGAGCCCGTAGAGGCCGGGCGGCTGCGCGACGAGCCAGCGTGCCGCGCGGACCGCGCCCTTGGCGAAGACGGCCCGATTCGTGGTGCGGTGGTTGAATTCGAGACGCTCGCCGGCGCCGGCAAAGATCACGTGATGGTCGCCGACCGCGTCGCCGCCGCGCAGTGCCGCAAAGCCGATGTCGCCCGAGCGGCGCGGCCCGGTGATGCCGTCGCGGGCGCGCTGCTCGACCTCTTCGAGCACGACCTCGCGGCCCGCCGCCGCGGCGCGTCCCAGCGCCAGCGCCGTGCCCGAGGGCGCGTCGACCTTGCCGCGGTGGTGCATCTCCAGGATCTCGATGTCCCAATCCGGGCCGAGCCGGCGCGCCGCCTCTTCGACGACCTTGAGCAGCACATTGACCCCGAGGCTCATATTGGGCGCCCACACGATCGGGATGTCGCGCGCCGCCTGGCGCACCGCGTCGCCCTGCGCCGCCGACAGGCCGGTGGTGCCGATCACCATCGCGGTGCCGAGACCGGCGGCGAGCACGGCGTGCTCGGCGGTGGCCGCGGGCGAGGTGAATTCGAGCACGACGTCGCTGTCGCGGATCAGCTTGTCGACCGCCTCGCCGATCGGGATGCCGATCCGCCCGATCCCGGCGAGCTCGCCGATGTCCTGGTTGACATAGCCGCTGCCGGGCGCCTCGCTGCCTCCGGCGACGGTGCAGCCCTCGGTGGCCGCGATTTCGGCGACCAGCATTCTGCCCATCCGGCCGCCGCATCCGACGACGCCCATCTTGATCTTGGCCATGCTCCGCCTCCCGTGCTGTCGAGGACCGAACGGTTACCGATCGCCCGGCAAAAGACAAGCGCCAGCCGTTAACCACGAGCCCACCCACGACGATCGGCTCGGCCTCCGCCTCGCGCCGGCTGTGCTCGGCACGCGATGACGCCGCTTGCGGCTGGGCGGACCGGGCGGCCCTGGCATCGGCCGATGTCTCACCCGGGCGGTTCGACCCCGCGCCGGGCCTGAGCCGAGGTTTTTGCGATGAGCGCCCATAGCGCCGCAGACGAGATCAGCGCCGCTGACACACGCCGGGCCATCGCGATGCTGCCCGCATCGGTAAAGTGCACCGAATCCGTGTAATGCTGCGCATCCGGAGCGACCGAATCTTCGTCGCCGACAAGCAGCGTCCCGTATGAGATGGCCGCCTGGCGGATCAGCTGGTTATAATGTGCAAACCCGGTGAGCAAATCGTCTATCGTCATATACGGCATATAATAAAGGCTAGTGACCGCCGCCTTTCGGCGCTCCTCGGGTGACTGGTAGGAGCGCAAACGCGGCTCGAACGTTACTGTCACGACGATCTTGGCCGGCTTTTCGCTGGCAACGACGAGATTTGCATAATCGCGCCGAAACTCGGCATCGAGGCGCGGCATGTCGAGCTTCACCTTGCCGGATGGGTTCATCGCCCGCCTCTGCAGGCGCATGACCTCGAGGTTCTTCTCGATCAGATAGGCGAGCAGCGAGTGCCGGCTCAACCAGCCGATATTCTCGTCCTGGTGGCTCGGTGCGACGCCTTGCTCGTGCGCCAGCTCGTAGCTGTTCGCGCTCAGATCGTTGGTCGCCTCGTAGAGGACGATGAGAGAGAGAAGGGTCATCCGTTGCGCTGACCTCGGTGCAATACGTGGTAGAGCCGCCGAGAAAGGCGATCCGCAATCGGCCGCCCGGCTTGTCCTCGGCAATCTCCGGGCTGCGGAAGCCGAACGAGTTGATCCGGATCGGGCCAAAATGGTCGCCGGGGACCGGGATGCGCAGGCCCGACGCCGGGTCGAGCTCGTAGGTCTGTTTGATCCCCAAAAACTGCCGTATTTTATGCCGTTCCGGATACGGACCGCAGCCTCCGCGGCGAGCAACAGCACGAGGCAAATCAGCAGCGCCGTAGTGGCGAGCAGCGTTGCGCGCTGCCACGCAGGCAGTCGCTCGAAGCGCGAGGGTGGGCGCGGTAAAGTCTGCATCGGCCAGGCCCGCCGGTGTTCAGTCGGGGTCGAACCGGTCGCGGTAGTCGAGGCGCAGTGCCGGGTCCTGATCGCCCTTGCGCAGAAGGCAGTTGCCGACGACGAGGAGATCGATCTCGCTGCCCATGAAGCAGCGGAAGGCATCCTCCGGGGTGCATACGATCGGCTCGCCGCGCACGTTGAAGCTAGTGTTGACCAGGACCGGGCAGCCGGTCAGCGCCTTGAACCGGGCGAGCAGCGCGTGATAGCGCGGGTTGGTCTCGCGGTGCACGGTCTGAATCCGGGCCGAATAATCGACATGCGTGACCGCCGGAATCTCGGAGCGCGGCACATTCAATTTGTCGATCCCAAAGAGGTTCCGCTCGGCTTCGCTCATCGCGCGCCGGCGCGGTTCGACGACGTCGGCGACCATCAGCATGTAGGGGCTGTCGGTGTCCAGCTCGAACCAATCGGCGACGTCCTCGCGCAGCACCGAGGGGGCGAAGGGTCGGAAGCTCTCCCGGTATTTGACCTTCAGGTTGAGGGTCCGCTGCATCGTCGGGCTGCGCGCATCGGCGAGGATCGAGCGCGCTCCCAGCGCGCGCGGGCCGAATTCCATGCGGCCCTGAAACCAGCCGACGGCTTTTTCGTCGGCGAGCGCGGTCGCGGTCCGGTCGATGACCGCGTCGTCGCCGAGCAGCTCGAACGAGGCGCCGGCGGCGGTCAGCCGCTCACAAATCTCGTCGTCGGCGAACGAGGGGCCGAGATAGCTCCCGGACATGCCGTCGAGCTCGTTGGACAGATGGCGCGGGCGGTCGAGCTCGATGTGGTAGGCGGCGAGCGCCGCTCCGAGCGACCCGCCGGCATCGCCCGCCGCCGGCTGCACCCACACGTTATCGAAATGCCCATCGCGCAATACTTTCCCGTTGGCCACGCAATTGAGCGCCACGCCGCCGGCCAGGCACAAATTGCGCGCCCCGGTCTCGGCCGCCAACGACCGGGTGAGGCGCAATATCACCTCTTCCGTGACATTCTGGATCGAGGCGGCGAGATCCATGTGCACCTGCTCGAGCCAGACTTCTGGTTTCCGCGCCGGGATGCCGAACAGCGCCGCGAAGCGGTCGTTGGTCATCTTCAGACCGGTGCAGTAATCGAAATACTCCTGATTGAGCCGAAAGCTGCCATCTTCCTTCAGATCGACCAGGTTGTCGAGAATGAGTTGGGTAAAGCGGGGCTCGCCATAGGGGGCCAGCCCCATGACTTTATATTCCCCAGAATTGACCCGGAAGCCGGTGAAATAGGTGAAGGCCGAATAGAGCAGGCCCAGCGAGTGCGGAAAGTGGATCTCCTTCAGCATCGTGATCCGGTTTCCCCGGCCGAGCCCGGCCGAGGTCGTCGCCCATTCGCCGACCCCGTCCATCGTCAGGATGACCGCGTCCTCATAGGGCGACGGGAAAAAAGCCGAGGCGGCGTGGCTCAAATGGTGTTCGGAAAACAGCAGGCGGCGCTCCCAATCGAACTCGGGTGCGGCCGCCCGCAGCTTTTCGCCGAGCTTCCTTTTTTGAAAGAGCTTGTCCTTGACCCACAAGGGCATCGCCATGCGGAACGAGCGGAAGCCGTGCGGGGCAAAAGCCAGGTAGGTCTCGAGCAGCCGCTCGAACTTCAAGAACGGCTTGTCGTAAAAGGCGACATGGTCCACCTCGCCGAGACTGATGCCGGCTTCGGCCAGACAATAGGCGATGGCGTTCGCGGGATAGCGGCTGTCATATTTCCGGCGGGTAAAGCGCTCCTCCTGCGCGGCGGCGACGATGCGGCCGTCCTCGACCAGCGCGGCGGCGCCGTCATGATAAAAGGCCGAAATGCCGAGGATACGCATCGATCTCTCCAAATCCTCAAGGACGCTTGCGCCCGATCATAATAAACAGTCCGCCGTCGCGGCCGCCGGTCAGCAGCATTTGCAGCTGGGTCGCCGCGCGCACCGTCATAGCTCCCCGGGGACGGGGTTCGAACAGCCGGGTGGCGTGGGTGAACGGGCGCCCGTCAGGTGCCGGAATGGACGACAGGAAATCGACGCCGCAGGCGTCGAACCAGCCCAGAACCTCGTCGATAGAATGCCGGGTCTCGTGCGGGTGGCGATACTGGTCGCGGTACCATGCCTGCCAGCGGCCCTCGTTCATTTGCGCCGAAGTGAGCCGCGGGTCGAGGAAATAAAGTGCCGGGCCGAACCTCTCGAAGGCCCACCGGCGCCACAGGGTCGGCAGGCGCGCGTAGCTGTTGTAGAGGCCGATCAGGACCAGGCCGCCGGGTTTGACCTTGCGCAGCAACGCTGCAAAACCCGCGCGCGCGTCGCCGGTGTGATGCAGCACGCCGTTGCAGATCACCACGTCGATGCTGCCGTCGCGGAACGGCGGCCGGAACAAGTTCATCTGCAGAAAGCCGGCGTTGACGATCCGACAGCGCTCGCGGAACGCGTTCGCCAGCCGCAGCGAGTTGAGGCAGACATCGCCGCCGAAGACCCGGCGCTTCCACGACAGGCCGAGAAAATTCGTCAGCTGGCCGGTACCGCAGCCGGCTTCGAGCACGATCGCGGCATCGGGAAGCTGCGCGTCGAGCGCGGCCGCGAAGAGGCCTTGCCGCGCCTTGATGACGAGACTTTCGCGCGACTGGATGTCGTCATAATTCGGGAACGGCGTCTCCTCGTAGAACGCCTTCACCATATCCGTGACATCGCGAGCCGACAGCGTCGGATCGACCGGCGCAAACAGGTTGGCGATCCCGTGGTCGAGCGGATAGCGCCGGCGCCCGCTGGCGCTGACCCAGCCTCCCTCTGCCGCGACCAGCCGCTCGCCGGTTGCCGGGCACTCAAACACCCCGTCGCAATCGCGAAACGCCGACGGCGGGGCCTGCGGCGCGCCCAGGCCTGCGCTCATGGTGTCGTCAGAACAAGGTGTAGATAAACGGGGCGATCGCAGACCCCTCGACCAGCACGATCAATCCCCCGAGCACGCAGACCATGACTATCACCGGCATCAGCCAGAACTTTTTGCGGCTGCGGAGGAACAGCCAGAACTCCTTCACGAAATCCAGCATCGGCCGCTCAGAACTGCCGGGTCATCGACGTCGGCCGCTCGGTCGGCGCGGCGCGATCGAGCCAATAGCTCGGCCGGTCGGGCTGGAGACGCAGCCGCAACGGATCGTTGCCGGCCAACCGCATCATCACCCCGATTGGGGTCACCACGACAAAAAATACAAAGCCCATGATCAGCGGGGTCATGATTTTGGACAGCAGCATTGCCAAGCGGCGCCAGCCTCGGTTGAGCGGGCCGAGCAACGGGGCCGCGAAAATCGCGATCGCGAGAAAGGCCGCGGCGAGGATCGACCACCAGAAGGCGCTCCGCCTCCCTTCCCATGCCGCGAGTACCGCAAGCGCAGCACATCCCCCGAAGAAGAGGAGTCCGAAGCCTCGATCCGAAGTACCGGGCGGAGCCTCCTCGCTTTCCAGGGATTCATGCCAGCCAGCATCAGAGCCAGCCACAAGCTTCCTCACACCTGACAGCAACGATTGGATTATGGTAAACAGTAAATGAATGCAGACAAAGTCAATTTTGGGGCGAGATTTGGTTCGCTGCAGACAGCTCTATCGCCCGAGCAGCCGAGGATCGGTCGAGCCGGTCCGCGCTTTCGCGCGGCGCTCGGCAATATCCGAGGCTGCCGGTAGCTCCCCGACCAGCTTGGAAGAGGCAGCGCCGAGGGTCGGCCGTTTTCTCGGGCCTCGTTTTCGACTAAACCCGCAAGCATGACCTTGCTGCGTTCGGTCGCCACAGTCGGCTCCTACACCTTGCTCAGCCGGGTCATGGGCTTTGTCCGCGATATCCTGACCGCGGCGCTGCTGGGCGCGGGGCCGGTAGCGGACGCGTTCTTCGTGGCGCAACGCCTGCCGAATCTGTTCCGCAGCCTGTTCGCCGAGGGCGCCTTCAGCGCCGCCTTCGTCCCGCTCTTCGCCGGCACCGTGGCCGAGCACGGCAAGGGGGCGGCTCGTGCCTTCGCAGAGGACGCGCTCGCGGTGCTGCTGGCGGCGCTGTTGGCCTTCGTCCTGCTGGGCGAGATCTTCATGCCCGCGGTGATGCGGCTGATCGCGCCCGGGTTCGCTGACGAGCCGGCCAAGTTCGCCCTCGCCGTCGCCCTCGCCCGGATCACCTTTCCCTATCTCCTGTTCATCGCGCTGGTGGCGCTCCAGGGCGAAGTCTTGAACTCGGTCGACCGCTTCGCCGCCGCCGCCGCGACCCCGATCCTGTTGAATTTGTTCCTGATCGCCGCGCTGTTGACGATGGACCGGTTCGGCCGGCATGACGGCCGCCTCCTCGCCTGGGCGATCACCGCCGCAGGCCTCGCCCAGTTCCTGTGGCTGATGTTCTCGTGCGCCCGCGCCGGGCTGGCGTTGCGGCTGCCCTGGCCGCGCTTGACATCGGGCGTGCGCCGCACCCTGTCGATCATGGGACCGGGCGCGTTCGGGGCCGGGGTCACCCAGGTCAACCTCTTGATCTCGACAGCACTCGCGTCGTTCCTGCCGAGCGGCTCGGTTTCCTACCTCTACTACGCCGACCGCCTGAACCAGCTGCCGCTCGGCGTCGTCGGCATCGCCGTCGGCACCGCGATCTTGCCGCCCTTGTCGCGCCAGCTGCGTCTGGGCGACCTTGACGGCGCCGTCGCGACGCAAAACCGCGGGCTCGAGCTGGCCCTGCTGCTGACCGTGCCGGCGGCGGTGGCGTTGGCCGTGCTGGCGGGCCCGATCTTCGCAGTCCTGTTCCAGCGCGGCGCCTTCAGCCCGGCCGATGCCGCGGCGACCGCGGCGGCGCTCGCGGCCTATGCCGCCGGGCTTCCGGCGTTTGTCCTGGTCAAGGTGCTGGCGCCCGCCTTTTTTGCCCGCCACGACACCGCTACCCCGGTCAAGGTCGCGGTCGCGGCGATGGCGCTCAATCTCGGCCTGACCCTCGCTCTGATGCAGTTTCTGGCGCATGTCGGGATAGCGCTGGCGACGACCTGCGCGGGCTGGATCAACGCCGCCACCCTGCTCGCCCTGCTGGTCCGGCGGGGGCATTTCCGGCTCGACCGCCGGGCGCGGCGCAATCTGCCGCGGATCGCGGCGGCGGCGCTCGGCATGGGTGCGGTTGTGGCGCTGCTGCGGATGGCCTTGGGCCCGGCTTTTACCGGCCCGGCGCTGGTGCGGATCGCGGCCCTGGCCGGCCTCGTCGGCGGCGGGCTCGCCGCCTTCGCCCTGTTGGCGCTGGCATCGGGGATTGCCGATTGGCGCGATCTCTGGGAGCGACTGCGCCGGCAAGCGGCTTGACCAGCACCCGGCCACGGCGATAACAGGCGCCATGAACCGCATTTTTTCCGGCATTCAGCCTACCGGCAACCTGCATCTGGGCAACTACCTCGGCGCGATCCGCAACTGGGTCGCCTTGCAGCACGACTACGAGTGCATCTTCTGCATCGTCGACCTGCATGCGCTGACCCAGCCGCAGGACCCGGCCGAGCTGCGCACCTCGACCCGCGAGGTGACCGCGGCCTACATCGCCGCCGGCATCGACCCCGAAAGCTGCATCATCTTCAACCAGAGCATGGTTTCAGCCCATGCCGAGCTCGGCTGGCTGCTTGGCTGCCTGACCCCGCTCGGCTGGCTCAACCGCATGACCCAGTTCAAGGAGAAGGCCGGCAAGCAGCGCGACATGGCCGGGCTCGGCCTCTACGCCTACCCGGTGCTGATGGCCGCCGACATCCTTGCCTACAAGGCGACCCACGTGCCCGTCGGCGAGGACCAGAAGCAGCACCTGGAGCTCGCGCGTGACGTGGCCGGCGCCTTCAACCGCCGCTACGAGCGCGAATTTTTCCCGCTGCCCGAGCCGCAGATCTTCGGTGCCGCGACCCGGGTGATGAGCCTGCGCGACGGCACCAGGAAGATGTCGAAATCGGACATCTCGGATTACTCGCGCATCAATATGACCGACGATGCCGAGTTCGATCACCTTGAAGATCCGCCGGGCCAAGACCGATCCCGAGCCGCTGCCGGCGACGATCGCCGAGCTCGAGCGCCGGCCCGAGGCGGACAATCTGGTCGGCATCTACGCGGCATTGGCCGGGCTCTCGCGTGAGGCAGCGCTCGCCCGTTTCGCCGGCGGCAGCTTTTCCCGGTTCAAGGAGACGCTGTCCGAGCTCGCGGTCGAGGAGCTGGGCCGGATCGGCGGCGAGATGCGTCGGCTGACGGCCGACCCGGCCTACATCGACGCGGTCCTGCGCCGCGGCGCCGAGCGCGCCCGTGCGATCGCCGACCCGGTATTGCGCGAGGTGCAGGAGATCAGCGGGCTGCTGCGCCCCTGAGCCTGTGGAGTTGCCAGGCATCCACCGTCAGCTGCACCATCGCGGGCCTGGGGTTGATTTGCGTCCCCGCGCCCCCCATGCTTAGAAACTGAGCTTTTGACCTTGCTTCATGGAGCCGCCGATGTTCATCCAGACCGAGCAGACGCCCAACCCGGCGACTCTGAAGTTTCTCCCGGGGCGTGCGGTCATGACCACCGGGACCGCCAACTTCACCTCGCCCGAGGGCGCGCGCGCGTCACCGCTGGCCGAGCGCCTGTTCTCGCTGCCGCAGGTCGGCGGCGTGTTTTTCGGCGCCGATTTCATCACCGTGACAAAACAGGATGAGGGCGACTGGTATCAGCTGAAGCCGGCGATCCTCGCCGTCATCATGGAGCATTTCACCGCCGGCCGCCCAGTATTTGCCGCCGGCCTCGAAGCTGTGTCAGCCGAAGCCGGCGACGAGGAGGATGACGAAATCGTTTCGCAGATCAAGGAATTGCTCGAAACTCGGGTGCGCCCGGCGGTGGCGCAGGACGGTGGCGACATCGTCTTTCACGACTTCGAGGACGGTGTCGTGTACCTGCACATGCAGGGTTCGTGCTCGGGCTGCCCGAGCTCGACCGCCACCTTGAAGGCCGGCATAGAGAACATGCTGCGCCACTACATCCCCGAAGTAACCGAGGTGCGCGCCATCTGAATCGGAGAGCGATGCGTCCGGACGCCGCTCCGCGGATACTGGCGTTCGATGCGGCGGGTTCTTCGTGCTCGGTAGCAGTTGCCGCCGGCGACGACATCCTGTGTCTCAAGCATCTGGCGATGGCGCGCGGCCAGACCGAGACGCTGCTGCCGATGGTCGACGCCGCCCTGCGCGAGTCCGGGCTGCACGCCTCGGCTCTCGATATGATCGTCGCGACGGTGGGACCTGGCAGCTTTACCGGCATCCGGGTCGGGATCGCCGCCGCGCACGGGATCGCGCTCGGCCTCGACGCGCCGCTGCTTGGCGTGACCGGCTTCGAGGCCGCGGTCGCCGTCTGCGAACCTGACCCCGTCGCGCGCTTTCTTCTGGTGGCTCTCGAAAGCCGCCGGGCCGATTTGTATGTGCAATTCTTTGATCCGGCCCGCCGTCCGCTCGGCGTGCCGGCAGCGGTAATGCCCGAGGCGCTGGCCGAGATCGCAACCCTCTCCACCGCCGGGCGGCCGCTCGCCGTCGTCGGCGATGCCGCGGCGCGGGCCGCCGCGGCACTCGCCGGGCTTCGGGGCGCGATCCTCGTCGAGGACGGGACGCCGGCCGCGGTCGGGGCTTTGCGCGCGGCATTGCGGCGCTGGCGGCAGGGCGAGCGGGGCGGCCCGATGCGGCCGTTCTATCTGCGCCCGCCCGACGTCACCATCCCCGGCGGCGCGCGTGCGCGTGACGGGTCGTGACCCGCCGCCTCGATCCGGTGTCGGGGGAAACGGCCGGCGCCCTCGCGGTCCCGCTGTCGATGCTGCACCGCGCTTGCTTTCCGGAGGAGCCGTGGGATCAGCGCGCGGTGGCGCAGATTATAGCCATGGCCGGTTTTTTCGGACGAATCGCCTGGGAGGATGACGCGGCGGCCGGGCTGGCGCTGGCTCTGGACCTGGGCGGCGAGTGCGAGATCCTGGCACTCGGCGTCGAACCCGGGCGCCGGCGGGCGGGGATCGGATCGGCGCTCCTCGCGTCGATCTGCGGGGAGGCACGGCGGCGCGGCGGGCAAAGCGTCGTTCTCGAAGTCGCCGCCGACAATGCCGCGGCGCGCGCGCTCTACGCGGCGGGCGGCTTTGTCCAGATCGGCCGCCGACCCGATTATTACCGCCTGCCCGCGGGCGTGGTCGACGCCTTGGTGCTCCGCCGCGCGATCGCCGGCGTCTCGGTTTCGACTTGAGTTTGCCGTCGCCTCTGCCTGTGCTGTCGCCTTGTTGCCGGCTGCAACCAATTGTCATGCGCGCCGCTGCCGCAATTGCAAGAAATGGGCGAGCGGGCGGATTGCCCCGGTCCCGATCGTTACTTATATTTGGAGAGCAGCCGTACGGTAGGACAATTGACATGAACAACTCTGACCAAAGCAGCGATTTGCTGGCACTGACGACGGAAATCGTCGCCGCACACGTCTCCAACAATACAGTGTCCGTTGGTGATTTGCCGCAGCTGATCAACCAAGTGTACAATTCACTCGCCAATATCGGCAGCGTCCCGACCCAACCCGCGGAGCGGCCGCAGCCGGCGGTCCCGATCAAAAAATCGGTCCATGCCGATTACATCGTCTGTCTCGAGGACGGCAAGAAGCTGAAGATGCTGAAGCGGCATTTGAAGACCGCGTACAACATGACGCCCGACGCTTATCGCGAGCGTTGGGGACTAGGCACCGACTATCCGATGGTGGCGCCGAACTATGCGCGCCAGCGCAGCCGCCTCGCCAAGGAAATCGGGCTGGGCACCCGGGCCCGGCGGCCGCGGGCGTGAGCGTCGCGGCCTGCCGCCGCACGCTGCGCAGGATTTGTATCGAGACCGAGGTCGCCGGACATAGGCTTCGCCGACGCCTTGCGCTATGATGTGCAGGGACGCCCGTGACGGAGGCGCGATGACCTCGCGGCTGGAACAGCTCTGCCTCGACAAGGGCCTCAGGATGACCGAGCAGCGTCGGGTCATCGCGCGGGTTCTGTCGGAAGCCGACGATCATCCCGATGTCGAGCAGGTCTATCGCCGCGCCACCGCGATCGACCCGCACATCAGCATCGCCACCGTCTACCGCACCGTGCGGTTGTTCGAGGAGGCGAACATCCTGGCGCGGCACGATTTTGGCGACGGCCGCTCGCGCTACGAGGAAATGCCGAGCGCGCACCACGATCATCTGATCGACCTGCAATCGGGCCGGGTGATCGAGTTCCGCAACGAGGAGATCGAAAAGCTCCAGGTCGCCGTCGCCGATCAGCTCGGCTACGATCTCGTCGGTCATCGGCTCGAGCTCTATGCCGTACCGCGCGGCGCCAAGTCCGGGCCCGAGCGCGAATGACGTGCTTGCCGCAATCCGCCGGGTTCGCGGCGGCGCAGCCCTCGCGATCGCGGGGCGCGCGGCCCGAGCTCATCTCCCGAACCGGTCGGACGGCGTGATCGGCGGCGCCGCGTTCGAGCACCGCAATGGGCCGATCGAGCTGGTCGCCGGGCGCAGTGCGGGCCGCATCGTCGACATCTGCTCCGGCCCGCTGCAAGTGCGGCTCGCCGAGAGCGCGGCCGACATCGATGCGGCGCAAGCCCTGCGCTATCGTATTTTTTACGAAAGCCTCGGGGCGCGCCCGGAAGTCGAGACCGCTCGCCGGCAGCGGGATTTCGATCGGTTCGACGCGGGCTGCGATCACCTCCTCGTGCTCGACCGCAGCCGCGGTTGCGGGCGGGGGATCGTCGGCACCTATCGCCTGATCCGGCGGGAAGCCGCGGCACGGCTCGGCGGGTTCTATTCAGCGGCCGAGTACGACATCGCCCCGTTCGTCGGCTATCCGGGGGAGATCCTCGAGCTCGGCCGCTCCTGCGTCGACATCGCCTACCGTCAGCGGGCGGTAATGCAGCTGTTGTGGAGCGGAATAGCGGCCTATGTCTTTCACTACGACATCGCCCTGATGTTCGGCTGCGCGAGCCTGCCCGGCACCGATCCGGAGGCGCTGGCGAGCCCGCTCTCGTATCTGCATCACCATCACCTTGCACCCCCGGCGTTGCGCGCGCAGGCTCTCGCACACCGTTACATCGACATGCGTCGGCTGCCGGCCGATGTCGTCGATCCGGCAGGTGCGCGCCGCGGCTTGCCGCCGCTGATCAAGGGATACCTGCGGCTCGGCGGGTTTGTCGGCGACGGAGCGGTGATCGACCGGGAGTTCAACACCACTGACGTGTGCATCGTGGTCAAGACCGACCTCGTCACCGAGAGTTACTCGCGCCACTACGTGCGCCGGTGGCAAGGGATCAGAGGCGGTATATGGGCCAGAGACGCATGGGCGCCTTGACGGCATGGGCTCGCCGACGCTGAGGCTCGCGCGGCTCGCGCTCTACTTAGTCTGGACCCTGTGCCTGATGCCGGTGCAGGGGGCGGGCTTGGCCTTGCGCCGCCCGTGGTCGCGTACGCTGCCCGCCCTTTATCACCGCTGGTGCTGCCGGATCCTCGGGTTCGAGGTCCGCACCATCGGAGCGCCGACCGCGGCGCGGCCGGTGCTGTTCGCATCGAATCACGTCTCTTACACCGACATCGCGGTGCTCGGCTCCTTGATCGTCGGCTCGTTCATCGCCAAGGCGGAGGTCGCCGGCTGGCCGTTTTTCGGCTGGTTGGCGAAATTGCAGCGCACGGTCTTTGTCGATCGGCGCGCGCGCAGCACCCCGTTCCAGCGCGACGCCATGACCGAGCGTCTGGTCGCGGGCGACGCGCTGATCCTGTTCCCGGAAGGAACGAGCGGCGACGGCAACCGAGTGCTGCCGTTCAAGAGCGCCTTGTTCAGCGCGGCGGAACCGATGCAAGCGACCGCTCCAATCGCCGTCCAGCCGGTCTCGATCGCCTATACCAGGCTCGACGGCATGCCGCTCGGGCGTCTGCTTCGCCCGTTTTTCGCCTGGTACGGAACGGCCGAGCTGATGCCGCATCTGTGGAGCATGGCGGGGCTCGGCACGGTCGAGGTGGTGGTCGAGTTCCATCCCCCGACCTTTCTTGCCGATTGCGGGTCGCGCAAGGCGCTGGCCCGCTATTGTCATGCCCGGGTCGCCGGCGGCATGGCCGCGGCGCTGGCCGGGCGCCCGCAGCCGGTGCCGGACCCGCCTG
Source organism: uncultured Alphaproteobacteria bacterium (assembly GCA_963703855.1). Classification (GTDB taxonomy): domain Bacteria; phylum Pseudomonadota; class Alphaproteobacteria; order ATCC43930; family CGMCC-115725; genus AP-15. The sequence goes on along the minus strand of CAVPFW010000025.1, from coordinate 54,977 downwards.
CGGCCCGCCCAGCCTCGCCGGCAGCCATAGAAGCCGCGCTGCCGCGGGCAGCGTTGAAATGAGCAACGCCCAGTTGACCGCAAGAAGGGTGCAGGATGTGACCAAGCGCGTCTTTATCGCGACCTATGGCTGTCAGATGAACGTGTATGATTCGGCGCGCATGGCCGAGCTGCTGGGGCCGCTCGGCTTTGCCCGGGCGACCTCGGCCGAGGATGCCGATCTGGTCATCCTCAACACCTGCCACATCCGCGAGAAGGCGGCGGAGAAAGTCTATTCCGAGCTCGGCAAGATCCGCGCGCTGAAGATGCGCAGGGCGCGCCGGGGCGGCGCCATGCTGATCGCCGTGGCCGGCTGCGTCGCCCAGGCCGAAGGCGCCGAGATCCGGCGTCGCGCGCCGTTCGTCGACCTCGTCTTCGGCCCGCAGGCCTATCATCGGCTGCCGGAACTGGTCGCGCGGGCGATGCGCGCCGAGGGCGTCGGCATCGTCGATACGAGCTTTCCCGAAGATCCGAAATTCGACCATCTGCCGCAGGCGCGGCTGGGGCAGGGGCCGAGCGCGTTTTTGACCGTACAGGAGGGGTGCGACAAGTTCTGCACCTTTTGCGTCGTGCCCTATACCCGCGGCGCCGAATACTCGCGCCCGGTGGCGCAGATACTCGACGAGGCCCGCCGGCTCGTCGCGTCGGGCACGCGCGAGATCACCCTTCTCGGGCAGAACGTCAACGCCTATCACGGCGAGCCTCCCGCCGGCGGCGAGAGCCCTGCGGAATGGGGGTTGGGCGATCTGGTGCGGGCGCTCGCCGAGCTGCCGGGGCTCGACCGCATCCGCTATACGACCTCGCACCCGCGCGATGTCGATGACGGGCTGATCGCCGCCCACCGCGAGGTGCCGCAGCTGATGCCGTTTGTGCATCTGCCGGTGCAAAGCGGCTCTGACCGCGTGCTGGCGGCGATGAACCGGCGCCACACCGCCGCCGACTACCGGCGAACCGTGGACCGGCTGCGCGCGGCGCGACCGGATCTGGCGCTGTCCTCCGATCTGATCGTCGGCTTTCCCGGCGAGAACGAGGAGGATTTCCGCGCGACCCTCGCCCTCGTCGGCGAGATCGGTTTCGCCCAGGCATTTTCGTTCAAATACTCGCCGCGCCCGGGCACGCCGGCCGCATCGGCCGCGGATCAGGTGCCGCCGTCGGTCAAGGCCGAACGGCTCGCCGTTCTGCAGACGCTGTTGGCCCGGCAGCAGAGCGCTTTCAACGAGGCCTGCGTCGGGCGTGTTTTGCCGGTGCTGCTGGAAAAGCCGGGCCGGCATTCGGGCCAGCTCGTCGGCCGCAGCCCCTATCTGCAGAGCGTTCACCTCGACGCGGATGCCGGCCGGGTGGGCGATATCGTCCCGGCGCTGATATCGAGCGCCGGTCGGAACAGCCTGTCGGGGATGGCTGCGGCATGACAGCGCCTCCCTCCGGCATCGTCGCAGCCGAGCCGACCGAAGGGCGCACCCAGCTGGAATTCGACGACAATCTGCTGCTCCCGCCGCTCTACGGCGAACGCGACCAGCATCTCGACCGGATCGAGCGGCAGCTCGGCGTTTCCCTCGTCACCCGCGGCAACCGGCTGGCGATCTCAGGCCCGCCCTCGGCGACCGAGGCGGCCCGTCTGGCATTGTCGCGGCTTTACGACCGCCTGAAGCGCGGGCAGGAAATCGACCTGCCGGCGGTCGAAGCGGCGGTCCGGCTGGCCGAGGCCGAGATCGCCGACCGCAGCCTCAGCCTGTGGCACGAGGATGCCGCCTTCCGCACCCGCAAGCGGCGCATCGCCGCGCGTTCGCCGGGACAGGCCGCCTATATCAAGGCGTTGCGCGAGAGCGATTTGGTCTTCGGGCTGGGGCCCGCCGGCACCGGCAAGACCTATCTCGCGGTCGCCGCCGCGGTCGACCTCCTGATGACCGGGCATGTCGAGCGCATCATCCTGTCGCGCCCGGCGGTCGAGGCCGGCGAGCGGCTGGGTTTCCTGCCGGGCGATCTGCGCGACAAGGTCGATCCCTATCTGCGGCCGATCTTCGATGCGCTCAACGACATGCTGCCGGCTGACCAGCTCGCGCGCCGGCTCGGCACCGGCGAGATCGAGGTCGCGCCGATCGCGTTCATGCGCGGGCGCACCCTGTCGCGCGCCTTCGTCATCCTCGACGAGGCGCAGAACACGACCCCGGTGCAGATGAAAATGTTTTTGACCCGGCTCGGCGAAGGCTCGCGCATGGTCGTGACCGGCGATCCGAGCCAGGTGGATCTGCCGCCCGGGACCCGCTCGGGCCTCGCCGAGGCGCTGGAAACTTTGAGCGGCATCGACGGAATTGCGATCGTTCGCTTTACCGATCGCGACGTCGTGCGGCACGAATTCGTCGCCCGGATCGTGCGCGCTTACGAAGCGCGCGAGCGCGCCGCGCGCCCCGCCGAATCGTGATCGAGCCGAACGCCGCTATCGAGATCGGCTCGCCCTGCGCCGCCTGGAGCCGCGCCTTTCCCGCCGCCGAGGAACGAGTTCGCGGCGCCGCCAGGCTCGCTCTGGCGCGGGGCATGGCGGCTGCGGGCATCAGGCCGCAGACCCCGATCGAGCTCGGCATCAGCCTCGCCGACGATGCCGGGCAAAGGCGCCTCAATCGCGACTGGCGCGGGGTCGATCGGCCGACCAACGTGCTCGCGTTTCCGGCCTGGAACCCCGGTGCTGCGATGCCGACCGAAGCGCCGCTGCTGCTCGGCGACGTCGTGCTCGCCTTCGAGACCGTCGTGCGCGAGGCGGACGAGCAGGGCAAACGGTTCGCGGACCATCTCTCCCATCTGGTCGTGCATGGGGTCCTCCACCTGCTCGGCTACGACCACGACAGCGAAGCCGCGGCGCGCGCCATGGAGTCATTGGAAACCTCTATACTTACGAGCCTGGGGGTGCCGGATCCCTATCTCGGCACCATGTGAGCAGCAGCAGCCGGATCAATTTCCCGATGACCAACTCCGAGCCGCCACAAAATAGCGGCGGCCAGCCCGACCGAGAGCGGGCCTTTGCGCCGCTGCGCCGCCTGCTGCGGCTGATCCGAAGGCCGCGCAACGGCGACAGCCTGCGCGACACGATCGACGAGATGATCGAGGAGCCGCCGGCCGACGACCCCGACCCGCTCGGCGCGCATGAGCGGGTGCTGATCGGCAACATCCTGAAAGGTCACGACCGGACCGCCGCCGACGTCATGGTGCAGCGCGTCGACATCGTCGCGCTCGATGTCGAAACGCCGTTTCCCGACGTCACCAAATACTTGATCGAGCAGGGCCATTCGCGCGTGCCGGTGTACCGGGAAACCTTGGACGACGTGATCGGCTTCGTCCATGTCAAGGACGTCCTGGCCCCGGTCGTCGAACGGCGCGAGACAAAACTCACCCCGCTGCTGCGCAAGCTGCTGTTTGTGGCGCCGTCCCTGCCGATCCTCGACATGCTGGTGCAGATGCGCCAGGCGCGCACGCATATCGCGATGGTCGTAGACGAGTTCGGCGGGATCGACGGGCTGGTGACGATCGAAGATTTGATCGAGGAGATCGTCGGCGAGATCGAGGACGAGCACGACGTGGCCGCCGGACCGCATTTGACCGAGCGCGCCGACGGCACCCTGATCGCCGACGCCCGGACCCCGATCGAGGCGCTGGAGGAACGGCAGGGTATCCGCCTGCGCCCGGTCGGCGACCAGGAAGAGGTCGATACCCTGGGCGGCCTGGTCTCGACCCTGGCCGGCCGCGTGCCCATGCGCGGTGAGGTCATCGCGCACCCGTCGGGGATCGAATTCGAGGTGCTCGAAGGCGACCCCCGACGCATCAAGCGGTTGCGGGTGCGCGGCTTGCCGGCGGCGAGCGGCGCCGGGCGCGGCGGCAGTGCCTGAGGCCGCGGTCCTCCGGGTTCAGCCCGGCTCCAGGGTCGACACCCCGCTGTGCCGGCTCGCCCATGATGTCGCGGCCCTCTCCGGCCGGCGGCGCTACGGGCTCGCTTTTGCGCTGGGGGCCGCCGCGGCGGCGGCATTGCCGCCCTTCGATTTGACCCCGGTCCTGGTGGTGATCTTCCCCGGCCTTTTATGGCTCGACGACGGCAGCCCCAGCCTCGGCGCGTCGTTTAGGCTCGGCTGGGTGTTCGGCTTCGGGTTTTTCCTCGCCGGCCTTTACTGGATTGCCGCGGCCCTGTTCGTCGACATCGGCCGCTTCTGGTGGCTGGTGCCGCTTGCCGCAGCCGGGCTGCCGGCGGGTTTCGCCCTTTATATCGGCGCGGCGCTGCTCCTGACCTCTCTCGCTCAGCGATATCTGCGCCTGCCGGCGACCGCGCGGGTCTTCGCCTTTGCCGTCGCCTGGAGCGCGGCCGAATGGTTGCGCGGCCACCTCTTTACCGGGCTGCCGTGGAATTTGATCGGCTACACCTGGTCGGGCGGATTTCCCGGTGCGATCGCGGTGTTGCAGAGCGTCGCCTGGGTCGGCATCTATGGGCTCAGCTTCGCCACCGTGCTCGCGGCCTCGCTGTTGGCGCTGCTCGGGAGCCCGCTGGCCTCGCCGACGGGTGCTGCGCGGCGCTGGGCGCCGGCGATCGCGGCCGGGCTGCTGGTCCTGGTTCCCGCTGTCGGCGGCGCGATCCGCCTGGAAACAACGCCGAACCTCGTGACCGGAACCTGGCTGCGCCTGGTTCAGCCCTCGATCCCACAGACCTTGAAATGGCAGCCCGCCGCCGCCCAGGCGAACTTCCGGCGGTTGCTCGATTTGAGCGCGGCGCCGACGACCCATCCGCTCGCCGCCATTCTGTGGCCGGAGGCGGCGGCGCCGTTTCTGCTCGGCCGCGATGAGGCCGCCCGTCATGCGATCTCCGCGATCGTGCCGCATGGCGGCTACCTGATCACCGGCGCGCTGCGCGCAAACCCGCCGCCGGGCCCGATCGAGAAGGTATGGAACAGCATCGAGGCGGTGAACCACCGCGGCGACATCGTCGCCCGCTACGACAAGGCCCACCTCGTCCCGTTCGGCGAATACGTTCCGTTTCGCGAATTGCTGCCGTTCAAGAAGATAACCGCCGGCACGATGGACCTGAGCGCCGGACCCGGTCCGTTGACGATCGCGTTGCCCGGGCTCCCCGCCTTTGCGCCGCTGATCTGCTACGAGGCGATCTTCCCCGGCGCGATCGTCGATGAAAGCGCGCGGCCGGCATGGATGGTGAACGTCACCAACGATGCGTGGTACGGCCTCAGCTCCGGCCCGTTCCAGCATTTCGCCATCGCTCGCACCCGCGCCGTCGAGGAGGGCCTGCCGCTGGTCCGGGTCGCCAACAACGGCATCAGCGGGGTCGTCGATGCGGTGGGACGGGTCCGGGTGCGCACCAATCTCGACGCGGTCGGCTATATCGACACGGCCCTGCCGACCCCAGCGGCGCCGACGCTCTACGCCCGTGCCGGCGACTGGATGCTGTCGGCGCTGCTGCTTCTCGGCGCTGTTCCGGTCGCGTTGCGGCTCCGATGATCCCGCTCGTACCGCCTTAGGGTTGCAGCGATTTATCTCAGGTTGAAGCTTCGTCTTGACCCGGGGCCCCGGCACTCTGATAATATAACCGATTTTTATCGAGAAAGCGGTCGAACTCCAGATGGCGATAAACCAGCAGACCCGACGGCCGGGCCGCCAAAAGGGCGACAAGCCGAACCCGATCGACATTCATGTCGGCTCGCGCGTCCGACTGCGCCGCAATATGCTGGGCCTGAGCCAGGAGAAGCTCGGCGAGGCGATCGGTTTGACTTTTCAGCAGGTCCAGAAATACGAGCGCGGCGCCAACCGCATCGGCGCCAGCCGGCTGCACGATTTGAGCCGCGTCCTCGATGTCCCGGTTTCGTTCTTTTTCGACGACATGGACCCGGTGCGGGCCCCGGCGATCCCGGCCGGCTTCGCCGAGCCTCCGGCCGAGGCTTTCGATTCCGACCCGCTGCGCAAGCGCGAGACCGTCGAGCTCATCAGCGCTTATTATCGCATCGAGGATCCGGTTATTCGCCGCCGCCTGTTCGATCTGGCCAAGGCGCTGGCTGCCGGGGGGAACGCCCGGCGCTGCCCGCGGCGGGTGAACGCGCAACCGAAAAATAGCATTTCCCGGCGCCGCCATTGCGGCCCCGACGCCGGCAACCACACCGCAAGATCGGGGCTTGACGCTCGCCCGCCGAGGCGGCATCAACCGGCTTCGCGCACGGTTTTTCGCGATCTTTGAGGAAGGGCAGACCTTGGCCAAGCGGGATTTCGTCTTTACCAGCGAGTCGGTGTCGGAAGGCCATCCGGACAAGATTTGCGACCGCATCTCCGACGCGATCGTCGACACCTATCTCGCCGTCGAGCCGCAGGCCCGCTGCGGGGTCGAGACCCTGACCACGACCAATCGCGTCGTGCTCGCGGGCGAGGTCCGCGGGCCCGCTTCGATCACCCGCGACCGGCTGATCGAGGTGGCGCGCCAGGCGATCCGCGACATCGGCTACGAGCAGGACAACTTCCACTGGCAGCGGGCCGACATCACCTGCCATATCCACAGCCAGTCGGCCAATATCGCGCAAGGGGTCGACGCCTCCGGCAACAAGGACGAGGGTGCCGGCGACCAGGGCATGATGTTCGGCTATGCCTGTACCGAGACGCCGGCGCCCGCGCTGATGCCGGCACCGATCTTTTATGCGCATGCCATGCTGCGCACCCTCTCCGAGGCGCGGCACGCGGGCAGAACGCCGCTGCTCGGCCCCGATTCGAAAAGCCAGGTCACCTTGCAGTACGAAGACGGAAAGCCGGTCCGGGCGACCAAGGTCGTCGTCTCGATCCAGCATTCGGATCGGATCGACCAGCATGAGGTGCGCGAGATCGTGCGCCCTTACGTGATGGCGACCTTGCCCGAGGGGTGGATGTGCGACGAGGAGCATTTCCTCGTCAACCCGACCGGGCTGTTCGTGATCGGCGGCCCCGACGGCGATGCCGGCGTCACCGGGCGCAAGATCATCGTCGATACCTATGGCGGTGCGGCACCGCATGGCGGCGGCGCGTTTTCCGGCAAGGACCCGACCAAGGTCGACCGCTCGGCCGCCTACGCCGCGCGCTATCTCGCCAAGAACGTCGTCGGCGCCGGGCTCGCCGAGCGCTGCACGATCCAGGTCGCCTATGCAATCGGGGTCCCCAAGCCGCTGTCGTTTTATGTCGACACCGAGGGGGCCGTCGACGAGCACAAGCTCGCCCGCGTATTGCAGGAGCTGATGGACCTGTCGCCGCGTGGCATCCGCACCCATCTCGGCCTGAACCGGCCGATCTACACCCGCACCTCCGCTTATGGTCATTTCGGCCGCGCGCCCGACCCCGACGGCGGCTTCTCGTGGGAAAGGCTCGACCTCGTCGACGAGCTGCGACGTACCTTCTGACCCTCTCGTGCCCGAGACGCCGCGGCAGCAGCGGCTGCTCTACGGGCGTCGGCGCGGCCGGAAGCTTCGCCCGGGGCAACGGGCTCTGACCGGCGGGCTGCTGCCGCGTCTCGCCCTCGGCCTGTCGCCCTCGGGCGAGTTCGATCTCGCGACTGTGTTTGCCGAGCCGACGCGGCCGATATGGCTCGAGATCGGGTTTGGCGGCGGCGAGCATCTGGCCGCCTTGGCCGAACGCCACCCCGATGCCGGCTTCATCGGCTGCGAGGTGTTCGAAAACGGCATCGCCAGATTGCTCGGCGAGATCGAGCGCCAGCGGCTCGGCAACATCCGGCTGTTTATCGACGATGCGCGCCTGTTGATCGCGGCTTTGCCCGAGGCCTCGGTCGAACGCGTCTTCATCCTCTTTCCCGATCCCTGGCCAAAGCAGCGCCACCACAAGCGCCGGATCGTGTCGCGTGAAACCCTCGACGGCTTGGCCCGGATCATGTCGGACGGGGCCGAACTGCGGCTGGCGACCGACGACCCCGATTATCTTTCATGGATGCTCGAGCGGGTGACCGGTCATCCGGGCTTCGAGTGGCTGGCCCGCCGACCCGCCGACTGGCGCGAGCGCCCGCCGGACTGGCCGCCGACCCGTTACGAGGAAAAGGCCCGCGCCGCCGGTCGGTGTCCGGGCTTTCTCCGGGTGCGGCGCCGCTCGCGGCGCGCGTCGGCCTCATCGCCGGCAGCCCGCCGGTAGTCGCAGCGCGAGCCTCGCACGTCGCGCAATGTGTCGGTCCGCGCACGCTTGTGTTCAGCGGGAACGTTTGAAATTTCGGCGGGAAGGCCGTGTTCGCAGGGCTGCAACAACTCTCGCCGAATAATGACAAAAACCGTTCTGATCACTGGCGGAGCCGGCTGCATCGCTTCTCATTGCGCCGCATTGCTGCTGCAGCAGGGGTGCCGGGTCGCGCGCGCGCTGGACAGCCTCGACCCGCGGATCCATGGCGCGGAACGCCGCCCGCCCGGCTATCTCGACCGCCGCGTCGAGCTGATCGACGGGGACGTCTGCTCGCCGACCGTGCGGGCGCGCCCTGGCCGGGGTCGATGCGGTCATTCATCTCGCCGCCCGCGTCGACGTCGGGCAGCCCGAGGCGTGCGGGTTGTGCGATGCGATCTTCCGCGCCCTGCCGCTGATCCGGCCGGACGAAGGGGTTCTGGTCGGGCTGCCCGACACGATATGGCTGCCCGAGGACGCGCTCGCCCGGCTGCCCGGCGACAAGCTCGCCTTTCTGACCTTCCCGGTCGCCCACCCCGAATTGTTCGACGCCGTCTCGACCGACCGCGCCGGCCGGGTGCGCGAGATCCAGGTCAAATGCCCGGGCCCCCCCTCGCGCTGGGTGTGGGGTGCGTTCCGCCTTCCGGGCGCGGTGCTGCACGACCTCCATCGCCTATGGCAGCAGCGCAACGGCGCGACGAATACATCGGGACCCTGGTCAACGCCTATCTCGCCGACGGCGGCGACGCGGTCGCGACCGGGACCGCCTATGTCGATGTCGGCACGTTCGGCGGCCATCGCGAGGCGATGCAGCTCCTCGCCCGCATGCGCCCGCGGACCACGAGTACGGCACCTCCGCCGATAACCGTGGATTTCGCGGCCGGAAGGCGGCGGCGATGTCCAGCCGATCCGTCCCCGAGCAATCTCTCGACGATATCCGCGAGACCGCCGCGGCGCTGGGTCCCTGGCTCCACAACATCGATCTTTGCGGGGTGTTGACCGCACCCGATCATTTCCTCGGCGATTACTTGGCGGTCAAATGGCGCTGCTTCGCCCATGCTTTGCCGGCGGATCTCCGCGGCAGGACGGTGCTCGATATCGGCTGCAACGGCGGCTTCTACTCGATCGAGATGAAGCGGCGGGGCGCCGAGCGGGTGCTCGCGGTCAATGTCGACGAGGGGCGAGGCGGCGATCGTTGATGTCGCCGTCATGGCGAATCCCGCTCTTGCCGCGGAAGCTCAGATGGATGTGGTCGCCGTCGATCGTGACATGGCGGTCGCGCAAGGTCGTCAGGCCGAAATGCTTGTTGGATCGGGCATATTCGGCGTTGCCGACACGGAACAAGGTCAGTTCCATCAGGCGGACGACAGCGGCGAGCATGCGTTCGCGCGACAGGCCGCGGCGCCTCAGATCGGCATCGACCCGGGCGCGAATCAGCGGCAATACCCGGCTGAAGAGCAGCATCTTGCCAAATTTCGACTCGTCGTGGACTTCGCGCCAGCGCTGGTGATAGCGATACTGCTTGCGGCCGCGCGCGTCGCGCCCGGTCGCCTGGATGTGGCCGTTCGCGCAACGGCAGATCCACACCGCCGTCCAGGCGGGCGGGACCGCCAGCGCGCGGATGCGCCTCAGGGTGTCGATGTCGCCGACCAGCGCCCCGTCGGGCAGGCGATAGTCAAAACCGTTGCGCGCCTTATGGCGGGTGATCCCGGGCATGTCGTCGCTGACATAGCGCAGTCTGGCGAGCTTTGCCGCCGCGACCGGATCGAGCGCCCCCGCGATCGATTGGTCGGGCGCGGTCTTGCCCCGGCTGCCTTGCCGCTGCTGGTCCTGCGAAAGCGCCGTGGCGGTCATGGCCGACCAATTCCCTCAGACATCCAAATCGGTCAACAGCGCGGCTCACCGCTGGTTTCCTTGTTTCGGTCGAAGAACGAGCGGAACCAAGCCGGGCCGCGGGGTGTCCCGCATTGCGTAAGGCCGAAGCGGCGCTGTGCCGAGCGGCCGATTGCAGCAACCCCTTCCGCGAGGTTTCCATGGCAACCCATCAGTCACCCGCCCAAAAGCGCACGGTCGAGCGCGTGATGCACGAGTTCAAGGAGGGCGAGCTCAAGACCGCGCGCGGCGCGAGAAAGGTCAAGAACCCGAAGCAGGCGATCGCGATCGCGCTGCACGAGGCCGGCGCCTCCAACCAGGAGAGCCGCCAGACCAATGCCCACAACCTGCGCCGCACCAAGTCGAAAGAGCGCCGCGGCGAGACCTATCAGGACGAGACCGAAGGGCACCGGGACACCCAGAAAACCTACGCCCGCGCCACCGCGCGCTCGAATGGCCGCGCGAGGTCCGCAGGCGGGAAGACGCGGGCCGAGCTCTATGCCGATGCCAAACGCCGCGACATCCCAGGCCGCTCGAAGATGAACAAGACCCAGCTCGAACACGCCCTTCATCAGTGATGTTCCGGTTTGGGACGTTCCGGTTCGGCCCCTCCGATTGCTCCAGTGCTCCGATCGCGAGCGGGCCGGACAACCCTTGCCCGGGCTGAAGCGCGCGTTGTCGGTCGCATTCCCCCGCCGCTGGCGCTGCGCATGAATTTCTTGAGCCTGCTGATCGGCCGCAAGCTCGCCACAGCGAAAGCGAGAAGCGCAAGATCACGACCATCGAGGGCTTGCCGGCGATAGGGCTCGACGGGCTCAGCTCGTCGGCCTATGGCCCCGAGGCGGCGCTGAGGATCCTGCTGCCGGTCGGCGCGGTTGGGCTCGTCTATATCGGGCCGATCACCATCGCGATCATGCTCGTGCTGGCGATTCTCTACGTATCCTATTGGCAGACGATAGAGGCCTACCCGACGAACGGCGGCTCCTACATCGTCGTCAAGGAGAACCTCGGTGCCAATGCCGGGCTGATCGCAGCCACCGCGCTGATGATCGATTATATTCTCAATGTTGCGGTCGGGATTTCCGCCGGGGTCGGTGCATTGACCTCGGCGGTTCCCGAGCTGCACCCTATACTTTGGAGTTCTGCCTGGCGATCCTCGCTTTGATCACCTTGGTCAATCTGAGGGGCACCTTGGAATCCGGCATCCTCTCGGGGTGCCGACCTACGTGTTCATCGCCACTTTCGGCGGCATCATCGTGCTGGGCGCCTGGCGGGCGCTCGCCGCCGGCGGCCACCCGATTCCGGTCGCAGCACCACCGAAAATAGCGACGGCAACCGAGGCGATCACCCTGTGGCTGCTGCTGCGCGCCTTTGCCGGCGGCTGCACCGCGATGACCGGGGTCGAGGCGGTCAGCAACGGCGTCAGAGCGTTCCGCGACCCGACCGTCACCTACGCCCATAGCACCCTGACGGCGATCGTCGGGACCCTCGGCCTGCTGCTCCCCGGCATCGCCTGTCTGGCTCGGGCCTATGGCATCGGCGCGATGGACCAGACCCAGCCCGGCTATCAGAGCGTGCTGTCGCGGCTGGCCGGCGCGGCTGTCGGGCGCAGCTGGGTCTATTTCGTCGCGATCGGCAGCCTGCTGGCGATCCTGAGCCTGTCGGCCAACACCAGCTTTGTCGGTTTCCCGCGGCTGTGGCGGCTGGTGGCCGGGGACACCTATCTGCCCCGCGCTTTCGCGATACCCGGCGCCCGCCTGGTCTATTCGGTCGGCATTTTGTGGCTGGCCGCGGCCGCCGGCGCGCTGCTCGCGGCGTTCGGCGGGATTACCGATCGGTTGATCCCGTTGTTTGCGCCTTCCTGTCCTTCACCCTGTCGCAGTCCGGGATGGCAGTACATTGGCTGCGCCAGCCGCACGGCGACGCTGGTGGATGGATCGGCAACCGGGCGCGCTCGCGATGCATCTGACCCGGCTCGAAGGCCCGGATTCGGAGGAAAAGGCGGGAGAGCTTCGGCGCCGATGGCGAGCCGATGTCGAGCAGCCGGCGCGCCCGCAGGGCTGCCGGCGCCGCATCTGGTCCAGCTCCCCTCGCCGTTCCGCAGCATCACCGCGCCGTTGCTGAAATATATCCTGCAGATCGAGCAGAAATATCCGAACCGGCCGCTCGCTGTCGTAATCCCGTCCCTGGTTCGCGCTCATTGGTGGGACCATCTGCTGCAGACCCACCGGGTGCAGCGGCTGCGCAAGACCTTGATGCGCCACGGCGGCCCGAACATCGCCGTGGTCATGGTCCCCTGGACCCAGGAAGAGCCCGGCCGGAAGCGGTGATGGCGGCCGAAGAGCCGCGCCTACCCGAGCACGGCCGCCAACGGGCGCCGCAGAGGGCGAAATAGACCGGGTGAATTAGACTGCTGCGGGCACGGCGTCAGGCAGCGTTCCTCGGTACCGGTCCGACATTCGGAACCCGCCGGTGACCGCCGCGTTCGCAAATAAAACATCGCACTCTTCGGCCGCGCGTCCAGTACCCACGGGTGCTGCACCGGCATGCTTTGCTTGGAGGCTGATGATGGTCATTGGCATGGGTCAGTCCGGCGCAGGCGGTTTTCCCCCGAATCGGCGCCAGCTGATAAAATCGACGGTTGCCGTGGTTGCCGCGGTCGGCGCGGGATCGGGTCCTGCCCGGGCCCAGGCGATCGGCGCCGCCAACCGGCCCGCTGCAAATCCGACGCGTCCCAGCATCGGCCTGCAGCGCAAAAGGCTGATCGGCTACATGCTGGCGCACGAGCAGTTCACGGTGCCGCAGCTGGCCGGGATCGGCGAGGCAGCGGCGCATGCCGGGTTCGATCTGCTCGCGACCAGCGACCATTTTCAGCCTTGGCAGGCGAATGAGGGCCACGTCGGAGAGGCGTGGGTCACCTTGGGCGCATTGGGGGAACGGGCGCGGCCTGCGTGGATCGGCACCACGGTGACTTGTCCGACCCTGCGCTACAACCCCGCCGTAGTCGCCGAGGCGTTTGCCTCGCTGAGCCAGCTCTATCCGGGCCGGGTGTTTCTCGGGGTGGGCTCCGGGGAGGCGCTGAACGAACAGGCCGCGACCGGCATCTGGCCGAAATGGCCGGAGCGTTGGGAGCGGCTGGTCGAAGCGATCGACGTCATTCGCGCATTGTGGACCGGCGAGCACGTCGGCCACCGCGGTAAATACTACACGGTCGACGCCAAGCTCTATGATCCGCCGCCGCAACCGATTCCCTTGCTGACGGCCGCAAACGGCCGAAAGTCGATGCGGCTTGCCGGTCAGCATGGCGACGGGTTGGTTACCGATCCGTTGACCTGGAAAAAGTTCAAATCCGAGTGGGAAGCCGGCGCCAAAGAAGCCGGCAAAGATACCGCCGACATGCCTGTGCTGGTCGAACAATTCGTCGTGGTCGGCGACACCAGCGAGGCGCGAAGGGCTGCCGAGCTGTGGCGCTTCCTGCCCAAGAGCTTCAAGAAATACTACAACAACCCGGACCCGGCCGGGATACAGCAGCAGGCCGAATCAGAGCTTCCGCTGGAGCAGGTCTTCGGCGCGTGGCCGATCGGAACCGATCCCGCCATCCATGTCGCGGCGATCGCACAGTTGTTCGACAGCGGCGCGACCATCGTCAACATTCACTCGGGCCAGGCGGATCAGAAGAAAGTCATCGATTTCTATGCGAGTTCTGTATTGCCCAAGTTCGGCAACCGCTCGTAGCCGACCGGCTGTGGACCGGCGTCCGCCGCGGGGCCAAGCGACGGCGCCGCCGGGTGCGAGGGGTTGATTTACCGGGGAAACCACCCCTTATCCAGCGGAAGTTGCTGGTGTGCCGATCAAGCCTGTGCCGCTTGTGCCGGCGCCTGCGCTATAATTGCCTCGCCCGCCGCCCCGATTGCCTGATTGTTCGCCGCATCGACCCGGTCCCGTGAACCCAGCCGTTTCCCTGTTTCACCCGGCGGTTGCCGAGTGGTTCGATCGCAGCTTTGCGGCGCCGACGGCGGCGCAGGCCGAGGCGTGGCCGGCGATCAAGGCCGGCCGGCATACCTTGATCGCGGCGCCGACCGGATCCGGCAAGACGCTCGCCGCGTTTCTGGCGGCGATCGACGGGCTGGTGCGACAAGGGCTGGAAGGCGGGCTCAAGGACGAGACGCAGATCGTCTACATCTCGCCGCTCAAGGCGTTGTCGAACGACATTCGGCGTAATCTCGAAGTTCCGCTCGCCGGCATCCACGAGGCCCTGCTGAGGCGCGGGCTGCCCGAATTCGAGATCCGCACCTGGGTGCGCACCGGCGATACCGCGCCGGGGGAGCGCGAGCGCATGCGCCGCAATCCGCCGCATATCGTCGTCACCACGCCGGAATCGCTCTACATCCTGCTCGGCTCCGAATCCGGCCGCAGGATGCTGGCGACGACGCGGACCGTGATCGTCGACGAGATCCACGCGGTGGCGCCCAACAAGCGCGGGTCGCATTTGGCGGTCTCGCTCGAGCGGTTGGCGGCGCTGTGCGGCGATCGTTTGCTGCGCATCGGCCTCTCCGCCACGCAAAAGCCGATTCAAACGGTCGCCCGTTTTCTGGTCGGAGCGCGGTTCGACGGTGCGCCGGGCGAGGCGTGCCGGATCATCAATACCGGCCACCGGCGGGCGCGCGACCTCGCGCTCGAAGTCCCTTCCTCGCCGCTCGAAGCGGTGATGTCGGGCGAGGTTTGGCAGCAGGTCTACGACCGGTTGACCGAGCTGATCGAAGCCCATCGCACGACCTTGATCTTCGTCAACACCCGGCGGCTGGCCGAGCGGGTGACCCGACAGCTGTCGGAGCGGCTCGGCGCCGATCGGGTGACCGCGCATCACGGCAGCCTCGCCAAGGAGCAGCGCCTCGACGCCGAGCAGCGGCTGAAGCACGGCGCCTTGAAGGCGCTGGTGGCGACCGCCTCGCTCGAGCTCGGCATCGACATCGGCGAGGTCGATCTGGTCTGCCAGCTCGGGTCGCCGCGCTCGATCGCGAGCCTGCTGCAACGGGTCGGGCGCTCGGGGCATGCGGTCGCCGGCACGCCCAAGGGCCGGCTCTTCCCGCTGTCGCGCGACGAGCTCGTCGAATGCGCGGCCTTGCTCGACAGCGTGCGGCGCGGCGAGCTCGATCGGCTGACGATCCCCGAGCAGCCGCTCGACGTGCTGGCCCAGCAGATCGTTGCCGAGGTCGCGGCGCAGGAATGGGGCGAGGACGCGCTCTACGCGCTCGTTCGCCGCGCCTGGCCCTATCGGGCGTTGGCGCGCGAGGATTTTGCCGCGGTGCTGGCGATGCTGGCCGACGGCTTCACCACCCACCGCGGCCGTCGCGGCGCGCTGGTTCATTACGATGCGGTCAACCACGTGATCCGCGGCCGGCGGGGCGCGCGGTTGACCGCGCTGACCTCGGGCGGCACGATCCCGGACAATGCCGATTATCAGGTATTGCTCGAACCCGAAAATCAGGTCATCGGCACGGTCAACGAGGATTTCGCGGTCGAGAGCATGGCCGGCGACATCTTTCAGCTCGGCAACGCCGCCTATCGCATCCTGCGCGTCGAGCGCGGCACCGTGCGCGTCGAGGATGCGCCGGGCATGGCCCCCAACATACCGTTCTGGCTCGGCGAGGCGCCCGGCCGCACCGACGAGCTGTCGCAGTCGGTATCGCGGCTGCGGGACGAGATCGCAACCCGGCTGCCGACCGACCCCGCCGGCGAAAGCACGTTGCGCTGGTTGATCGAGGAGGTCGGCATCGCCGAACCCGCCGCCGAGCAGCTGGTCGAGCATCTGGCCGCGGGTTACGCGGCATTGGGCGTGCTGCCGACCCAGGACACCTTGGTCCTCGAGCGCTTCTTCGACGAAGCCGGCGGCATGCAATTGGTCCTCCATTCGCCCTTCGGCAGCCGCATCAATCGCGCCTGGGGGCTGGCCTTGCGCAAGCGTTTTTGCCGCAAGTTCAACTTCGAGCTGCAGGCGGCGGCGACCGAGGACAACATCGTGCTGTCCTTGACCCGGGCGCACAGCTTCGATCTCGCCGAGGTCGCGCGCTATCTGCACTCGGCCAGCATCCGATGCCTCCTGATCGAGGCATTGCTCGATGCGCCGATGTTCATCACCCGCTGGCGCTGGGTCGCCGGGGTGTCGCTCGCCTTGCCGCGTTTCCGCGGCGGGAAAAAGGTGCCGCCGCAGCTCGCGCGGATGGCCGCCGAGGATTTGATCACAGCGATCTTTCCCGACCAGGTCGCCTGCGCCGAGAATTTGGTCGGCGAGCGCGAGATCCCCGACCATCCGCTGATCCGCCAGACGATCGCCGATTGCCTCGGCGAGGCGATGGACGTCGCGGGTCTCGAAAGGGTCCTCGCCCGGCTCGAAGCCGGCGACATTCGCGTCGTCGCGCGCGATCTGACCGAACCTTCGCCACTCGCTCTCGAAGTCCTGTCGGCGCGACCCTACGCCTATCTCGACGACGCGCCGCTCGAGGAGCGCCGCACCCAGGCGGTGATCGGCCGGCGCTGGCTGGCACCCGAAGCTGCGAACGATATCGGCCGGCTCGATCCGGAGGCGATCGCGCGGGTGCGCGGCGAAGCCTGGCCCGACCCCGCAAACGCCGACGAATTGCACGATGCGCTGGTCTGGCTCGGTTTTCTCAGCGCGCAAGAAGCGCAGGCGGTACCGGACTGGAAAGACTGGTTCCCGCAGCTCGCCCGCGAAAAACGCGTCGCATTGCTCCACCCGCCGCAGCCGGATCCCATCATCGTCACCCCCGCGGAAGCGGGGGTCCAGGAGCCGCTGGATGCCCGCTTTCGCGGTGGTAACGATAAAATCCCGATGGATGCGCCGCATTTGTGGATCGCCGCCGAGCGCTTGCCGCAGTTCCAGGCGCTTTGGCCCGGCGCCGAGCTCAACCCGCCGATCGCGGCGCCGGGCCTATACGCGGAACGGCACTGGTCGCCGGACGAGGCGCTGGTCGAAATCCTGCGCGGTCGGCTGGAGGGCCTGGGCCCGGTCGCCGAGGCGGCATTGGCGGCCCCGCTCGGGCTCGAGCCGAGCGAAATCGCCGCCGCGCTCGCCGCGCTGGAAACCGAAGGCTTCGCCATGCGCGGGCGTTTCACCCCGGGAGCGGCCGCCGAGGAATGGTGCGAGCGCCGCCTGCTCGCGCGGATTCATCGCTACACGGTCAACCGCCTGCGCGCCGAGATCCAGCCGGTGGCCGCGCGCGACTTCCTGCGTTTTCTCTTTGACTGGCAGCGGGTCGCGCCGGACACCCGGATGGAGGGGCCGGATGCGCTCGAAGTGCTGGTCCGCCAGCTTGAGGGTTTCGAGGCCCCGGCCGGCGCCTGGGAGACCGAAATTCTGCCCGCACGACTTGACGGCTACGAGCCCTCGTGGCTCGACGACCAATGCCTCGCCGGACGCATCGTCTGGGCGCGGCTGCGGCCGCGCAATGCTCGGCCGAACGGCGGCGAGCGCAGCCCGGCGCCGGTGCGCACGACCCCGATCGCCCTGCTGGCGCGCCGCCATGCCGGGCTCTGGGCATCGCTGTCGCCGACCGACGACCCGATCCGCCCGAGCTCGCGGGCCCAGGCGGTCGCCGACTGCATCCGGCAATACGGCGCGTCGTTCTTCGACGAATTGGTCGAGGGCACCGGCCTGTTGCGCCCGCAGCTCGAAGAGGCGCTGGCCGAGCTGGTCGCCTCGGGCCTGGTAAATTCGGACAGCTTCGGCGGGTTGCGCGCGTTGCTCGTGCCCTCCGACCGGCGTGGCTCGAGAGCCGGAGGGCGGCGCCGGCGCACCACGATTTTCGGCATGGAAGCAGCGGGCCGCTGGGCGCTCGCACGCCGCGCCCAGCCCACGCAGACGGTGGCTCGGCCCGAGGCTGTGGAGCACCTCGCCCGCAGCTTGCTGCTGCGCTACGGCGTCGTGTTCTGGCGCTTGCTCGAGCGCGAGGCGCCGTGGCTGCCGCCGTGGCGCGACCTACTGCGCGTCTACCGCCGGCTCGAGGCGCGCGGCGAAATCCGCGGCGGCCGCTTTGTCGCCGGCTTTTCCGGCGAGCAATTCGCCTTGCCCGACGCGGTCGGCATGCTGCGCGAGGTTCGCCGCAAGCCGCCTTCGGGCGACTGGATCTCGCTCTCCGGCGCCGATCCGCTCAACCTCGCCGGCATCCTCGTTCCTGGGCCCAAGCTCGCCGCCCTGACCGGCAATCGCCTCCTTTACCGCGACGGCCTGCCGGTCGCCCTCTTTGCCGGCAACGAGGTCCAGTTTCTCGAAACCCTCGATCCCGCCACCCAATGGGAAGCGCGCAAAGCCCTGCTGCGCGGCGCCGTCCCGCCGGCGCTGGTCGCGCTGTCCTGACCCGGTCTGCGCCGCGAGGCGGCGGCGCCTTTACGCCGCGTTCCCGAACGGCGGCCGGCCCGGGGAGCCGGTCGGTCAGCCGGCGAGCCGAGGTGCCGCAAGCGCCCGCGCCGGAAGCTCGCCGATCGTGCCGCGGGACAGCGCCAGCGCCGCCACCGCGCCGATCAGCGCCAATACTCCCGCTGCGGCGAAGGCCGAGTTGAAGCTCCCGGTCGCGGCGACGACATACCCGGTCACGATCGGCGCCAAGAGGCCGAAGGTGTTGCCGCCGAGGACCAGAAAGGCAAAGGCCCGGCCCGCGTCCGCGGGCGAGCGCAGGATATCGGCGACCAGCGCCCCGTTGGCGGCGGGCCCGACATTGGCAAAAGACACCGCGATCGTCACCAGCGCGATGACCCCCGCCAGCGGCTCGACAAAGGGAATGGCCAGACCGGCGGCGGTCAGCAGCAGGCAAAGCGCCACCAGATAGCGTCGCTTGCCCGCGCGCACGGCGTCGGCCGTCAGCAGCCTGTCGCCGAACCAGTTGGCGATGATGCAAACCGCCGCCGCAAAAACAAAGGGGATTGCCGTGTAGAGGCCGGATCCGACGATCGATATGCCGCGCGTCGTTTGCAGGTAGTTCGGCAACCAGGACATGTAGAGATAGAACGTATAGACGAGGCACCCCTGAGAGATGAACAGCCCCCACATGGCGGGACAGCGAATGAGCCCCAGATAGCCGACGCCGCCATGGCTCGGCGGCTCGATGCCGGCGTCGCGCTCGGCGAGGATCTGTTCGCGCTCCCGTTGCGGCAGCCACCGCGTCTTTTCCATCGTCGACACCAGGCTGAGCCACACCACGACCCAGACAAACCCGACGGCGCCGGTGATGATGAACGACCAGCGCCAGGACAGCGCCTCGATCAGCCAACCCACGGCCGGCGCGCCGAGCGCCAGCCCGAGCGGTGGTCCGGCCGAAA
Source organism: uncultured Alphaproteobacteria bacterium (assembly GCA_963703855.1). Taxonomy (GTDB): domain Bacteria; phylum Pseudomonadota; class Alphaproteobacteria; order ATCC43930; family CGMCC-115725; genus AP-15. Next base: position 35,583 of record CAVPFW010000025.1, on the reverse strand, counting down.
TCGCGGCGATGGCGGTCCCGCGCTCGCGGTAAGGCGACCACGACCGAACGCTGCCGTAGGTGACCGGGGCAAACGGCGCTTCCCCGACCCCGAGCCCCAGCCGCGCCACCAGCATCGTCGCAAAGCTGCCGACGATTCCGGTCGCCATCTGCGCCGTCGACCACACCGCGGTGGCGACCGAAGCCATGACATGCGTGCCGAAGCGATCGATCAACCGCCCGCCCGGCAGCATCATCACCACATAGGCCCACAGGAAGGACGAGAACAGATAGCCGAGCGCGATCGGCGACAGCCCGAACTCGTGCGCGATCGGCTTGCCGGCGACCGACATGTTGACCCGATCGACATAGGCTATGACGTTGAACAGAAACAGCAGGAAAAAGACCCAGTATCGGCGGCGGGACGTCTTCATCGATGCGCTCCTCACTCTTTTGGCGCCGACGCCACAGCGGCAGCGCGACGGTCAAGGAGCCTCCCGATTCGGTCGCCGCCGGCGACTGGCAGCGCGGCGGCGCGCACGCCCCCGATGCTTTCGAAGTCGGTTCGGTCGCGGAATCATGACTGAACGACTTTCCAAGGATTTTGACCAGCCCTTTCGCGCCTCGGTTGGGGGTGACGCCGCGCCCCGGCGGCATCCCTTGCTTCGCCGTTGGGCGGATCGCCGCCCTATTCCGTCGATTGGGGCGGCCGTTGACGGTGCTCGACATCGGTCAGCAGCCAGTACAACGCGCCCAAGGACAGCGCCAGACCGCCCAAACCCAGCAAAGTCTCTATCCCGGTGTTCGCATAATCCAACAGGATCAACTTCCTCGCGATCACGATTATCGCAATCAGCACGATGATCCGAACCTGCAGAACCCCGGACCGGCGCCGCATCGCCAAGGCGATCGAATGATTGAACTCGACCAGGATCAACAGACCAAGGATCAGGCCGAAAGTGTCCTTGAGTTCGTCGCTCTCGGTCAAATACGCGCCGCTGTGGAAATCGTTGACGACGGCGATCAGCACCAGCGCCATCGAATATACGATAATCACCGAAATTATAACGAGCAGAATTCCGGAAACTATCAGTTCAAAGTGAGCGTAGACACTGTGAAAGTCCAGTTTATTCTTGGTACTCTCAGGCAAAGCCATATGGTGCTCCATACGCCCAAATTGCAGTCGGGTGGTGGTGGGGCGCCGAACTCTGCCACGCGCTCATTGCGCGGCCAAGCCGATCGACCATCGCACCCCTGGGCTGTGCAGCCCGACGGCTGGACTCGTTGGCCGGGCTGGGTCAAGCTCGCGGCGGGGCGGCGTCCCGGGAGACAGGACATGGCGGACGAGACCGGGCAACAGCTCTTCAGGCATCACTTGAAGCGCGAAGCGGCCGAGGCGCGCGCCTATTCGCAGGCGGTCGTCACCACCGGCGGCAGGACGGTCTGGCTGGCCGGGCAGGTCGGGGCGGCGGACGCCGCCGGCCGATCGCTCGCCGGCGATTTCGACGGCCAGGTGCGCGAGGTTTTTTCGCGGCTCGGCCAGACCTTGGCCGAGGCGGGCGGCACGCTCGGCGACATGGTCACGATGACAGTGTTCATTACCGATGCGCGCCATGGCGACCGCTTTACGCAGCTGCGCAAGGAAATCTTCGGCGACAACTTTCCGGCGAGCGCGCTGATCACCGTCGCCGGCCTCGCCCGCCCGGACATGCTGGTCGAGGTGCAGGGGATCGCCGTTATAGGCTAGCCGGCAGCGATGCCAGGGCGCAGCGCAGGCCCAGCGCCGTGACCAAATTCGTCCGGGCGGTTTGCGCCCTCTTGCTGGGGATCGCGGCGAATGCCACCGGCACGGCGGGCGCCGCCGCCCAGGACTGCCGGCCCGGGCGTCGGGCGGAACTCGCGGTCACCCCGATGGGAAACGTGCCGATCGTCACGATCCGGATCAATGGCGCCGCCGCGACCTTTCTGTTCGACACCGGAGCCGAGCGCACGATCATGACGGCGTCCGCGGCCACGCGGCTCGGGGTCGAGCCGCATTACGAATATGCGAGGCGGATGCGCAGCCTCGGCGGCGCGGTGGCGAGCGGCGATGCCAGGCTGCGCAGTCTCGACCTCGGCGGCTTGGCGCTGCGCGATTTCACGGTTCTCGTCGGCTCGGTATCGTTGCCGACGGTGGCGGGCAAGCCGCTCGACGGGCTCCTGGGCGCCGATCTCTTCGGCAGCTTCGAGGTCGACCTCGATCTCGAGCGCCGCCGCGTGATCCTGTACGAGCCACCGTCATGCCCAATCTTCGGGCCGGCTTGGAACAGCCCCTACGCGACCATAAAGGCCAACCGGTCGCTCCATGACCGCCTGTTTTTTCCGGTGAGCCTCGACGGCCAAAAGCTCGCGGCGCTGATCGATACCGGTGCGCAATTGACGGCGCTCGATGCCGATTTCAGCGGCGGCGCTCGGGGTGACCGGGGCGGCGCTGGCGCGCGATCCGGTCGCCAACCTGCGCGGGGCCGCGGCCGAAATGGTCAAATCGCGCGCGCATCGTTTCGCCGAGCTCGAAATCGACGGCGAAACCCTGCGCAATCAGGTCCTCGTCGTGACCCGGCTGGGGCTGCAGGACGCCGATCTCGTGCTCGGCGCCGACTTCCTGCGCTGGCAGCGGGTCTGGCTGTCCTACGCGTCGCACCGGATCTTTATCGAGCGGCGCCCCTAAACGATCGTCGCCGGTCGCCGCCGTTCGGATCGTCAGCGCGGCAGCGACCGGGCCAGCAGCGCATAGGCCTCCTCGTCGGTGCGGTCGTAGCGCAGCGGGGTGACGACGACGCGGCCCGAATTCAGCGCCTCGATGTCGCTTTCAGGGCCCTGGTCGCGCTCGCCGCGGCGAAATCCGACCCAGTAATAGGTCAGGCCGCGCGGATCGGTGCGCGGCTCGACATTCATTCCCCGGACGGTCCCCGCACCTTGGCGGGCCAGGGTCAGCGGCCCGGCCTCCGCTGCCGGGAGATCGGGAAAGTTGACGCTGAGGCAGGTGGCCGCGCCCCAGCCGATCTCCAGCAGCCGGCGCACGATTTCGGGGCCGATGGTCGCCGCCGTGTCCCAATGGACCCGGGCATGGTCGGTCCAAGCCTGGCTCAGCGCGATCGAGGGCACCCCCAGCATCATCCCGGTCATGGCCCCGCCGATCGTGCCGGAGAACACGGTCTCGATGCCGAGATTGGCGCCGCGATTGACCCCGGACAGCAGCAATTGCGGCCGCGCCGGCCCCATCAAATGACTGAGGGCCATCACCACGCAGTCGCCGGGTGTCCCGGTCACCGCCCAGCGTTGCGGGCCGCGCTCGCTGACCCGGATCGGATGATGCAGGCTGATCGCGTGGGACACGCCGCTCTGGTCGTGCTCGGGTGCCACGATCCACACGTTGCGCGCCAGCGTGCCTGCGATCCGCTCGAGCACCTCGAGGCCGGGCGCGTCGATGCCGTCGTCATTGGTCAGCAGGATATGGTCGAGCACGCTTGGCCTCCGCGTTTCGGTCCGCCCCGCTTAGTATCATGCGGCGGCGGAATCGAGGCGGCCGGCTGAAACGATTTGCCGAAGCCGAGCGCGATCCATACCTATCAGCAGGATCAGGCAGCCGCGAGCGAGTCCTCGATGGACGACATGCCGCGCTCGCCCGGCGTGCCGTTGCAGCCATCGAGCTTCGACGGCACGCTCGGCCGGCAGATCATCGCGCTGCACGTCTGGGCGGTGGGCCAAGGCCTGCGCGGCGCCACGGCCGACCTTGTCATGGACGGTCTGTGCCGCCGCCTGGTGGAGGCCGGCGTTCCGTTGTGGCGCGCCTTTGCCGGGATGCGCACCCTGCATCCGCAATGGGGCGGCTACGGCTACACCTGGCGGCGCGACCTCGACGCCATTCAGCCCGAGCAATACGAACGCGGCAGCGAATACGAGCAGAACTGGCTCGACAGCCCGTTCGCCTGGCTGGCGAGCCAGGGAGCAGCGCGGGCGGACGTAAGTCAACCGTGGCCAAGCCTGCGGCGCCGATTGTCGGGACCCGAGGCGCAGCTCGACTTCCCGGTCCTGAAGGGCTTTTCGGCGGCGGGCGGCACCGATTATTTCGCCCATCTGGTCATGTTCGGCGCGCAGGGCGACGCATCGCGCGGAACCGGAGTGGGCTTCTCGTTCACGACCGACCGGCCCGAAGGCTTCGACGACGACGACCTCCTGCTGCTGCGCGCGGTGCTGCCGGCAGCGTCGCTGGCGCTGATGGCCGATGCCGGCCACACCATCGCCTCGGGTCTGCTGGCGGCCTATCTGGGCGCCGACGCCGGGCGTCGGGTTCATGCCGGGGCGGTGGCGCGTGGCTCGGTCGAGAGCATCCGGGCGGTGCTGTGGTATGCCGACATCCGCGGCTTTACCGCGATCGCCGACGGCACCGCGGGTCTCGCCGTCATCGAGATGCTCGACGAGACCTTCGAGACCTTGACCGCTTCGCTGAGGGCCCGCGGCGGCCAGGTGCTCAAATTCATGGGCGACGGGATGCTGGCCATATTCCCCATCGTCGCGACGCAGGACGAGACCTGCGGTTGCGCGCTCGACGCCGCGGTCGAGGCGATGCACGCGATCGATCGGCTGAATGCCGGGCGCCGCGCGGCCGGCAAACCAGTCGGCGCGGTCGATCTGGCGCTGCATTTGGGCGAGGTACTCTACGGCAATGTCGGCGCCGCCGATCGCCTCGACTTTACGGTGATCGGGCCGGCGGTCAACGAGGCGGCGCGCATCGAGACCTTGTGCGAGCCCTTGGGCTATAAGGTGCTGGTCTCGGCCGAGCTCGCCACCGCCGTGACCAGCGGCAGCCGTCTGCGACCGCTCGGGCATCATCGGCTGCGCGGCGTCCGCGATGAAAGGGAAATCTACGCGCTGGATCTCGGCGGATCACAAAAGGAGGTGTAATGACCAGCCCGCAAAACGCACCTGCCTACGAAGACGATTTTGTCGCCTGGCTCGAGGACCAGGCGGGACGGGCGCGGCGCGGCGAGACCGAAGGCCTCGATCTCGAAAACATCGCCGAGGAGCTCGAAGGCATGGCGCGCAGCGACCGCCGCGAAATCAGAAACCGCCTGACCGTGCTGCTGACCCATTTGCTCAAATGTTTGATGCAACCAAAAAGACGTTCGTCGAGCTGGCTCGGGACCATTGCCGAGCGGCGCGACGGCATCGCGAATTTGATTGAGGACAGTCCGAGCTTGCGCTCCTATCCGGCCGAAATTCTCGACCGCTGCTACCCGACGGCGCCGGAACGCGGCGCGCCAAATGCGGTCGCACGAAAGCGGCTTCCCCGGGCGCTGTCCGGTCGGCACGGAGCAAGTGCTGGATCCGGGCTGGCTTCCGCCAGATCGCGCGGCTTGAGGAGCCGAGAATGTACGAGCTGAACGGCCGGGTCGGACTGGTCACCGGCGGTGGCGGCGGGATCGGGCGCGAGATTGCGCGGCGGTTCGCGCGCGACGGGATGGCGGTGGCCGTGCTCGACCGCGACGGCGATGCCGCACAGGCGGCGGCGGTGGAAGTGGGCGGTCTCGCCCTCGCCGCCGACGTGGCCGTGCCCGACGAGGTTGCCCGCGCCGTCGATGCGATCCTCGCCCGCTGGGGCAGGATCGACGTGCTGGTCAACAATGCCGGCATCGCCTGGACCGGGCCGGCGCTGGAAATGCCGCTCGACACTTTGCGGGCGATGCTGCGGGTCAATGTCGAGGGCGTGTTCATTGCCGGCCGCGCGGTGCTGCCGCACATGATCGCGCGGCGCTCGGGCTCGATCGTCAACCTGGCTTCGTGGGCCGGCAAGACCGGTGCGGCCTATTTCGCCGGCTACAGCGCCACCAAATTCGCGGTGATCGGGCTGACCCAGGCATTGGCGCGCGAGATGGCGCCGCACGGGGTCCGCGTCAACGCGATCTGCCCGGGGATCGTCGTCGACACGGCGATGCGCACGGCGCTGGAGGCGCAGCAGCGCCGGTGGCACCTGCCGCAGACCGCCGAGCGCGAGAAGCTGATCCCGTTGGGGCGGGTTTCGGTGCCGGACGACGTCGCCCGGGTCGCGGCCTTCCTTGCCTCGGACGAGGCCGCCTATATCACCGGAGAATCGATCAACCTCTCCGGCGGTCTGCTGATGGATTAAGCGATCGCAAAGCGGGCGCCGTCTTCGGCGGGGCGCGAGCATTGCCCGCGAGTTCGGAGGGCGATTTCGGGCTGGTCTTCATATCTTCCGGACCTTCTCCGGAGCGTCCCGGAGTGACGATCATTGCGGCGGAAGACGGCTGGCTGGTAGGTCATCATTGGGCTGACGGCGGCGAGGCGGGGAATGGCTAAAGCCGGTGAACTCTACGATCAGGATTTCGTGCTCTGGACCGAGCAGCAGGCGGCGGCGCTGCGTCGCGCCACGAGCTTGCCCCTGGCGCGAAAAAGAGGTTCGAACCTCTCGCTTGACTGGGAGAACCTCGCCGAGGAGATCGAAAGCCTGGGAAAGTCGCTGCGCAGAGAGCTCCGGTCGCACATCCGGCGCATCTTGCGACATTTCTTCAAACTTGAAGATTCTCGCGCAGTCGAACCGCGCGCGGGATGGCGCTCGACGATCCGCGATGCCCGTACCGAGATCGAGGACGTCTTGCGCGACAGTCCGAGCCTTCGCCGTGAAATCGCTGGCCTGATCGCGGAGCAAGCTGCGGCGGCCGCCAAACTTGCCGCGGCCGATCTCGAGCAATACGGCGAGCCGGCGGATGCCGTGTGGGCGCGGCTCGAACAAGGGGGGTTCACCGCCGAGCAGGTCCTCGGCGACTGGTTTCCCGCCGCACCCGGCTAAATTGGGGCCGGAGATGGTGTTGCGCACCAGGCTCGCCGATAAGCTCGGCATCCGCCACCCGGTGCTGCTGGCGCCGATGGGGTTTGTCGCGGGCGGCGCGCTGGCCGCCGCGGTCAGCGCCGCCGGCGGGCTCGGCCTGATCGGCGGCGGCTATGCCGAGCCGGAATGGCTCGAACGCGAGCTGTCGGCGGCGGGCAATCAGCGGATCGGGTGCGGCTTCATCACCTGGGCCTTGCGCGCGGCTATGACTGGCCGCAGGACTATACCGGCCGGGCATTGGCCAACCGGTTCAGCGACGCCTGGCACCGGCGCGAGGCGGCGCTGTTGGAAGCCGGTGAGGACGAACGCGCCCGCTATGCCGCCGCTGCCGCCGCGGGCGATCCCCGTACCGCGGTCGTCTTCGCCGGCGAGGGCGTCGATCTGATCCGCGCGGGTCGAGCCGGCCGGGGTAATCATCGACCGCGTCGTCCGCGAGGCCGCGGCGGCGCTGGCCCGGCGCTTTGACTGAACCGGCGCCCGGTGGATCATCCGTTGCTGCGTCCCGCCCGGACGGGCGGGGTCGAGATCCGTGACCCCTGGTCATGCCGGCGACCGCCGAGCTGTTCGATCGACCCATCGCCTCGCTCCCGAAGTCAACCGGTCGGCGCGGGTGCTGCAGCGGCTATCGGCAGCGAGTGCGGCTCGATCCCGCAATCTGTGCCACCCGCCTCCGAAGATCCGCCTCCGAAGATCAGTGCAGCTTCGGCCCTTTGAGAAACCGGGTTCGGTCGGCGGAGAGAACGCGCACCGTCAGGGTTTCGCGGTCGCGCACCACCTGCAGCTGGATTTCGGCGCCGGCGGGGCCGCCCGCCCAGACCTTGCGCCAGAAGCCGGCGAGGCTGGCAACCGGATCGTCGCGCACCGCCAGGATGCGATCGCCGGGCCGCAGCCCGGCCTTGTTCGCGGGCCCCTGCTCGGCAAGCCCGGCGACGACGATCGCGTCCTCGACCTCGGCGGCGTAGAGGCCGAGCCAGGGCCGCACCGGACGGTTCGGGCGCCCATAGGTCAGCATGTCGTCGAGGATCGGCGGCAACAGGTCGATCGGCACCACCATGTTGACGTCGCGTCGCAGCTCGCGACCGCTCGAATGCTGAACGTGCAGCGAGCCGATGCCGATCAGCCTGCCATCGGCGCCGATCAGCGCAGCACCACCCCAAAACGGGTGCGCCGGGGCGGTAAAGATCGCGCGGTCGAGCACGTATTCCCAGTAGCCGGCGAATTCCTGCCGGGCGACGACGCGGGCGGAGATGGCATGGCGGCGACCGCCCTCCGCGGCCATGATCGCGCGGTCGCCGGCGCCGACGCGCATCCCGACGCCCAATTCGAGCGGCGCCACATTCAATCTGCCGAGCGCCTGGATCAGCCCGAAGCCGGTCTCCTGGTCGTAGGCGAGGACGTGCCCCGGCACCGCGCCGCCATTTGCGGAGGTCAGCCAGATCGTCTCGGCCTCGGTGACCAGATAGCCGATCGTCAGGACGAGCCCGTCGTCGCGGATCAGAACGCCGCTGCCGGCGCGCTCGGTGCCGAGCGTCCCCGCGGTGAAGGCGTCCTCCGGGATCGTCGCCCTCACGCCCAGCACCGCGCCGAGCGCGCGCTCCAGGTCAAAGCTGCACTCGCCGGGCTTAGGCTGGATTTCGCCCGGGATTTCCCAGTCTAGATTTCGCGGCATCGCAGCGGCTCTTCAGTGGCGAATGTCGGATCATAACCCGGAAAGAGTGCACCGTGTATGCGCTCTTGTCAAAACGGCCCGCAGCGCCGGCCTGTGCGGCACGGTCCGGCGAGCCGCCCCGGCTGCTTGACAAGCCGAAGCACCCCCCTTATTTAGCCAGCACTCTCGGGCAGAGAGTGCTAACCACCAGGCGAGATCGAGATCCGAGTAGGAGGTATTCATGAAATTTCGTCCGCTGCATGACCGTGTCGTGATCCGGCGCGTCGAGGAGGAGGAGAAGAGCAAGGGCGGGATCATCATCCCGGACACGGCCAAAGAAAAGCCGATGGAGGGCGAGGTGATCGCTGCCGGTCCCGGCGCGCGCGGCGAAGACGGCAAGATCCACCCGCTCGATGTCAAGGCCGGCGATCGCGTGCTGTTCGGCAAATGGTCGGGCACCGAGGTCAAGCTCGACGGCGAAGAACTGATCATCATGAAAGAGTCCGACATCATGGGCGTGATCGACCACGGCGCCCCGGCCCGCAAGGTCGCTTGAGGAGCATCGAGGAATGGCTGCAAAGGACGTCAAATTTCATGCCGACGCGCGCGAGCGGATGCTGCGCGGCGTCGACATTCTCGCCAACGCGGTCAGGGTGACCCTGGGGCCGAAGGGCCGCAACGTCGTGCTCGACAAATCATACGGCGCCCCTCGGATCACCAAGGATGGGGTTACCGTCGCCAAGGAGATCGAGCTCGCCGACAAGTTCGAGAACATGGGCGCGCAGATGGTGCGCGAGGTCGCCTCGAAGACCAGCGACCAGGCCGGCGACGGCACCACCACCGCGACCCTCTTGGCCCAGGCGATCGTTCGCGAGGGGTCGAAGGCGGTGGCTGCCGGGATGAACCCGATGGATTTGAAGCGCGGGGTCGATCTCGCCGTCGAAGCCGTCGTCGAGGACATCAAGAAGCGCTCGAAAAAGATCTCGACCAACGAGGAGATCGCCCAGGTCGGCACGATCTCGGCCAACGGCGAGCGCGAGATCGGCGAAATGATCGCCGAGGCGATGCAGAAGGTCGGCAACGAGGGCGTGATCACGGTCGAAGAGGCGAAAAGCCTGGAAACCGAGCTCGACGTCGTCGAGGGCATGCAGTTCGACCGCGGCTATCTCTCGCCCTATTTCGTCACCAACGCCGAAAAGATGATCGCCGAGCTTGAGAACCCGTACATCCTGATCCATGAAAAGAAGCTGTCCGGGCTGCAGGCGATGCTGCCGGTGCTCGAATTGGTGGTGCAGTCGGCGCGGCCGTTGCTGATCGTCGCCGAGGATGTCGAGGGCGAGGCGCTGGCGACCCTGGTCGTCAACAAATTGCGCGGCGGCCTCAAGGTCGCAGCGGTCAAGGCGCCCGGCTTCGGCGACCGGCGCAAGGCGATGCTCGAGGATATCGCGATCCTGACCAGCGGCCAGGTGATCAGCGAGGACCTCGGCATCAAGCTCGAAAACGTCACCCTCGACATGTTGGGCCAGGCCAAGCGGGTGCGGATCGAGAAGGAGAATACGACGGTCATCGACGGCGCCGGCAAGACCGAGGACATCCAGGGCCGCATCGCCCAGATCCGCCAGCAGATCGAGGAGACGACCTCGGATTACGATCGCGAGAAGCTTCAGGAGCGGCTGGCCAAGCTCGCCGGCGGGGTCGCGGTGATCCGGGTCGGCGGCTCGACCGAGGTCGAGGTCAAGGAGCGCAAGGACCGGGTCGACGACGCGATGCACGCGACCCGCGCCGCGGTCGAAGAGGGTGTCGTCGCCGGCGGCGGGGCGGCCCTGCTCTACGCTGCCCGTGCCCTCGACCATCTGAAGCCGGCGAATGCCGACCAGAAGGTCGGCATCGACATCATAAAAAAGGCGATCCTCTACCCGGCCCGGCAGATCGCCGAGAATTCGGGCACGGACGGCTCGATCGTCGTCGGCAAATTGCTCGAAAGCAAGGACCCGAATTACGGCTACGACGCGCAAAAGGGCGAGTTCACCGATATGATCCGGGCCGGCATCATCGACCCGACCAAAGTCGTGCGCCACGCGCTGCAGGATGCGGCCTCGGTCGCCGGCCTCTTGATCACGACCGAAGCGATGATCGCCGAGCGGCCCGAGCCCAAGGCCCCGCCGGGGATGCCGCCCGGCGGCGGCATGGGCGGCATGGGCGGCATGGACTTCTGAAGCCGCCCCCCGACTGTCGCGCCGAACCGGGCCGCCTGTCCGCCAAACCGGCGGGCAGGCGGCTATTCTTCGTCCACGGGCTGCCGATGCCTGATCCCGCCGACGGCAGGTCAATTCTTGACCGATGGCGTGTCGGGCCCCCGGCCGCGTTCTATTCAGCGAAGGCATCGACCCCGCGGTCGGCTCTCGTAATCGCTGTCGCCCGCAGCAACATGATCCAAGAAGATGCCGACGCCGCGGTTGATATCCTCGCGGACGCAGTCGAGCAGACGATCGGGTATGACAACCATCCTCGAAGACGGAATTTCCCCAGACAGCCCTGTGCCTTCGCAGGAAATGACGAATGATCGGATAATATTACCGGAATCATGACGGTTCGTGCTCTCGGAGCGAGCCGGGCGTCAGGTTCCCTTGGTAAACCCCTTGGCGCGCATGCAGCTGTCGAAGACCTGGTCGGCGTAGCCGCTCGCCTGCTGACGCATCGACTGATCGACGACCGGGGCGGTCCCGCCGAGCTGCCAATTCCGGCCGAGCGTGGCGCTGATGTCCTGGTTGATCCCCTGCTCGTTGCCGCGCGCGGCATTGGCCTGCGCCCGGCAGTCCGCGACCTGATGCGATGTGGTCGCGTCGTCGGCGCCGGTCTTGACCCAATCCGTCGCGGCTGGAGGGGCGGCACAGGCGGCCAGCAGCAGGCCGGCCAGAACCGCAGCGGCGTTTCCCAAAGCCGAGCCTGCGCCGCGGTCGAAACGCACGAAAGTCATTCGCCGCTCTCCGTCGCGCAGCCCGCGCCGAGCCGGCGGCGCCCGGCGATCCGCGCCAGGATTGCGTGCTTCCGCGCGGCATTCGCCTCGTGCCAAGTGGCGATCTCGGCGACATCGCGCAAGCAGCCGCGGCAAAATCCGCTCGACGGATCAAGAAGACAGATGCCGATGCAAGGCGAGGCCGGCGGGCATTCGGCGGCAACCCGTGCTTCAGCCATTTCGGGCCGCTGGGTGTTACGCCGACCTGATGACGGACCTGAAATCAGTCCTCATCGGGCCTTGAAACGATCGGCGTGTTCGGTTCGGCCGCTGCGGCATCGACGAGCTATGGCGCGCCGAGGAATTCGAGTGCGGCGGCGACGCCGCCGGCGCGGTGCGGGATGCCGGCGCGGTGCAGCCCCATCTCGACCCCGCTCAGGGTGCCGCACAGCATCAGATCGTTGAGCCAGCCGAGATGGCCGATGCGAAAGACCTTGCCCTTGAGCCGGCCGAGCCCGGTGCCGAGCGACATGTCGAAGCTTTGCAGAATGATCTCGCGCAGCCGGTCGGCGTCGAACCCGTCGGGAACAACGACCGCGGTCAGCGAGTTCGAGTGCTCGCGCGGGTCGGCGCACAAGATTTCGAGCCCCCAGCCGGCGACGGCGCGGCGGGTCGCCTCGGCATGGCGCGCATGACGGCGAAAGACCGCAGGCAAGCCCTCTTCCTCGAGCAGCATGTGCAACGACTCGCGCAGCCCGAACAGCAGGTTGGTCGCCGGGGTGTAGGGAAAGAAGCCGGTGTGCTCGGTGTCGCGCATCGCTCCCCAATCCCAATAGGAGCGCGGCAGTGTCGCGCTCTCGCAAGCGGCCAGCGCCTTTTTCGACACCGCATTGAAGCCGAGCCCGGGCGGCAGCATCAGCCCCTTCTGCGAACCGGCGACGGTGACGTCGACCCGCCATTCGTCGTGGCGATAGTCGATCGAGGCCAATGACGAAATCGTGTCGACCATGAACAGGGCGGGGTGGCCGGCCTGGTCGATCGCGGCGCGGAGCTCGGGGATGCGGCTCGCCACCCCGGTCGAAGTCTCGTTGTGGACGACGCAGACCGCCTTGACCCGGTGCTCGCGGTCGGCGCCGAGCTTTTCCTCGACCGAGCCCGGATCGACGCCGTGCCGCCAATCCCCCGGCACGAACTCGACCTCGAGCCCGAGCCGCCCGGCCATCGCCCGCCACAAGCTCGCGAAATGGCCGGTCTCGAACATCAGCACCCGGTCGCCGGGCGACAGGGTGTTCGACAATGCGGCCTCCCACGCCCCGGTGCCGGAAGACGGGTAGACGATCACGGTTTCGCCGGTCTGAAACACCCGCTTCATGCCGGCGACGATCTCCTTGCCGAGCTCGGCGAATTCCGGCCCACGATGGTCGATGGTCGGCGCGGCGATCGCCTGCAACACCCGATCGGGCACGTTGGTCGGGCCGGGGATCTGCAGGAAATGGCGGCCGCTGCGGGCCGCGGGGGCGTTGCTCTTCATCGTCGGAACCAATGCGCGGCCTACTCCGCCGCGCTCCGCCGGGGCTCGGCGGGGCGGGTAGCGGCGTGCCGGTCGATCTCCTTCTGGATCGCGGCGCTGGCCTGGCCGGTGAAGTCGACGTGGCGGCTGGTGGCGTAATCGTAGCTGCCGCGCAGCAATTCGCGGCTCTTCTGGAAATGCGGATGGACAAAGCGCGCCATCAGCTCGTAGTGCTTTTTGGTCGCGTCCCAATCGGCCCAGTTCTGCGCCAATTCGCACAATACGCCGAACCCGCCCGAGCCCTCGATCAGCCGCTCGACATAGGCGATCGCGTCGTCGGGGGTGCCGATGCAGCCGGTGCCGGTCTCGATCAGCCACTCGGTCGGGTCGGGCACGTCGGGCGGGATGATCGGGAAGGTCGCCACGTCGCGGAAGTAGTTGGCGAAGGCCTGCACCCCGAACCGGACGTTGTTGCGCGCCTGCTCACGCGTCTCGGCGATGTGGAACATGCCGACGACGCGCCAGTTCTTGCGGTCGGGGACATGGCCGTTGGCGCGCGCGGTCTCCTCGTAGAGCCCCCAATTGGCGGTGTGCCGCTCCATCGCCATCGGGCTGGTGCCGCCGATCGACAGCATGCCGATGCCGTATTTTCCGGACGCCAGCGACCCCGACGGCGAGCGCGCCGCGGCCACCGCCAGTTCCATCGTCGGGCGGGTGTAGCAGCGCAATTGCAATTGCGCCTCGGTCAGGTTGAACCAATCGGTCTTGCGCGTGACGGTCTCGCCGCGCAGCAGCGGGACGATGACTTCGAGCGCCTCGTTCATCATCTGGCGCTGGTCGCCGGGATCGATGCCGATCTTCAAGGCGTCGTGGACGAGAGCGCCGGGGCCGACCCCGAACATCGCCCGGCCGCGGGTCATGTGGTCGAGCTGGACCATCCGGTCGGCCAGCATGAACGGGTTGTGGTAGGGCAGGGAGACGACGCCGGTGCCGAGACGGATGTGGCGGGTGCGCTGGGCCGCGGCAGCGATAAACATCTCGGGAGAGGCGATCAGCTCGAACCCGCCCGAATGATGTTCGCCGATCCACGCCTCATGGTAATTGAGCCGATCAAGATGCTCGAGCAGCTCGAGATCGCGCTCGATCGACAAGGTCGGGTTTTCATCGTGATTGTGGAACGGCGCCAGAAAGATGCCGCTGCGCAGATAGAGATCGTCCATGCCGAGCCCTCCGGCGGAAACCGTGTTGCGGCCGATCGTCGACGATCGGCCCGGCGCCCGCAAGCGATTTCCCGGCATGTCTGGTCGCAACGCATCGCGCCATCGCCCCGCACCCGGTCGTTGATCTGCACGCCGCAGTCCCGCGGCCGGCCGGCCGGCTCGCCCGGACCGGCCCTCGGCAAAGCATCCGCTCCGCCCCAGCACCCCTGTTCTGCCTGTTTTATCAGGTCGAGATCAGGCGCCGCCTACTCCTTCGATGACAATCCCGCACCCGCCGATGGGTGTCGATGGCGGCGAGAATACTATGCGAATGTGGCAATTGCATGGTTGTTATGCTCGCAAGGCCGAGCGGGCCGCCGCTCAACGCCATCAGGCTGCCGAGCCGGTCGACCTGGCGTGATAGCCGGCATCTGTTTCGCCTGAACCGCGATCTCGTTCCCGTGATACCCGAGTGATGCCCGGAAACTGCTCTCAAGCAGCGTTACGATTGTAAGGCTTTGACAGATTTGGCTGGGGGACTAGGATTCGAACCTAGACTGGCGGAGTCAGAGTTCGCTGTCCTACCGTTAGACGATCCCCCATGCGCGGCGGCACCCGAGCCTGCTCGGAGGAGACAGCAGATAGCACAGGTGAGCCGGCCTTGGGTAGGGCCTCGCGGCGGCGGCTGGGCAGGTGTTCGCCAGACGGCGACGGCGCACCTGTTTCTTGCGCCGACCGGTGAGCGGGGCGGGAATGCCGGCCGCCGGAACGCTTACCGCCTCGCCTGCGGAAATCGCAATAGGAATTCTCCGGGTAAAAGCCGGGGCCAGCCGTCGCGGCGCGCCGAGCGCCTCGTCGCACTGCGCCGAGCGGCCGGCGATCTTGGCCGCTGCTCGGTGCCGTCGCAGGTTAAGACAATTCCCGGCGTTCGCGGGGTTTTGAATCCACTCCCGGCTGCGCTACGATCGCGCTCGATCTCGATGGGATGGTCGTCGCCGTGCACAAGCCGCTGAGCAGTGCGGGACCGGTGGGGGGCGGCGGCGCCGCTCCCGGCGCGGGAGCTTTTGCACCGGTCGCGGCATTGCGCGCGGACCCTGCCGCCGCGGGCGAATTCGCCGCTCGGCTCCAGCATCTCCCCCCTCGTCTCGCCGCCCCGGTCGCCGCACTCGATCTCGGAACCAACAATTGCCGGCTACTGGTGGCTCGGCCCGCGGGCGGCGGGTTTCGCGTCGTCGATGCGTTTTCCCGCATCGTCCGGCTCGGCGAGGGGTTGGCCGCGACCGGCGCGCTGTCGGAAAGCGCCATCGCGCGCACCCTCGAGGCGCTCAAGGTCTGCGCCGGCAAGATCGCCTTTCGCCGTATCGCGACCGGGCGCTACGTCGCCACCGAAGCGTGCCGCCGCGCTGCGAATTGCGAGGCGTTTCTCGCCCGCGTGCGCGACGAGGTCGGGATCGAGATCGAGATCATCTCGACCGCCGAGGAAGCGCGCCTCGTCGTTTCGGGCTGTGCGCCGCTGCTCGATCCGCGCGTACCCTATGCGATCGTCTTCGATATCGGCGGCGGCTCGACCGAGATCGTCTGGCTGCGGCTGAGCTACGGACACGACCGGCGCCGGCCGCGTCCGCAGATCCTGGGGTCGGTGTCCTTGCCGCTGGGGGTCGTCACCCTGACCGACCGCTTTGGCGGCGAGGTCTCGCCCGCGGCCTATCGCACGATGGTCGACGAGGCGGCCGGCGCGCTCGACGCCTTCGAGCGCACCCACCGCATCCTGCGCTGGGTTCGCATGCGCCGGGTGCAGATGCTGGGCAGCTCGGGCACGGTAACGACCTTGGCCGGCATTCACCTGGCCCTGCCGCGCTATATCCGCGCCTTGGTCGACGGCAGCAGCCTGACCTTCGAGCAGATCGCCGCCGTGTCGGCGCATCTGGCCGGTCTCGACCTCGCCGGCCGCGCCGCCAGCCCCTGCGTCGGGCGCGAGCGCGCCGATCTGGTGCTGAGCGGGTGCGCGATCCTCGACGCGATCTGCGAGGCCTGGCCGGTCGGCCGCCTGCGGGTCGCCGATCGCGGGGTGCGCGAGGGCATCCTGTTCGACCTGATCCAAGGATAGGGTGGCGAAGGCCGGCGGCGGTTCCGGCGCCCGGCCCCCGGCGGTGCGGGTGCGCAGCGCCCGCCGGCGCAAGCCGTCCTCCACAGAATGGCTCCAGCGCCAGCTCAACGACCCCTATGTCGCCGCGGCCCGCCGGCAGGGCTACCGGTCGCGCGCCGCCTTTAAGCTGATCGAGCTCGACGAGCGCTTCCACTTGCTGCGGCCGGGTCGCCGCGTCGTCGATCTCGGCTGCGCGCCGGGCGGCTGGACCCAAGTCGCGGTCGAGCGTGTCGGCCCGCGCGGGTCGGTCCTCGGCGTCGACCTCGCCGAGGTCGCGCCCATCGCCGGCGCCACCTTGCTGCGCGCCGATCTGAGCGAGCCCGAGACAGCGGCAGTCGCCATCAGGCAGGCTCTCGGCGCCGCCGCCGATATCGTGCTCAGCGACATGGCGCCGGCCGCGACCGGCCATGCCGCAACCGACCATCTGCGGATCGTGGCACTCGCCGAGTGCGCTTTCGCCGTTGCCGAAGAAATTCTCGCGCCTCGCGGGATTTTCGTCGCCAAGGTATTCCAGGGCGGGGCGGAGGGCGCCTTGCTCGCGCGCCTCAAGAACTCGTTCGCGCAGCTGCGCCACGCGAAGCCGCCGGCGAGCCGCGCCGAATCGGCCGAGACCTATGTCGTCGCCCAGGGGTTCCGCGGGGGCGCATAACCGCGGCGCCGCGCCTATATCTGTCGCCATGGCTTTTGACCGCGGCGCGCTTGTGTATAGTGCGCCGTCATCGCTTGAGGAGGTGCCGATGGAGATCCGGCAGGCGTTGACTTTCGACGACGTTATGCTGGTCCCGGCGGCGTCTGCGGTCCTGCCCGGCGACACCGACACCCGCACCCGGCTGACCCGCGAGATCGAGCTCGGGATCCCGCTGGTGTCGGCAGCGATGGACACGGTGACCGAGAGCGCGCTGGCGATCGCGATGGCCCAGGCCGGCGGGATCGGCGTCATCCACCGCAACATGCCGGTCGAGCAGCAGGCGGACGAGGTCCGCAAGGTCAAGAAATTCGAGGCCGGGATGGTCGTCAACCCGGTCACGATCCACCCCGACGAGACCCTCGCCGACGCGTTGCGGCTAATGGCCGACCACCGTATCTCGGGTATTCCGGTGGTCGAGCGCGGCCGGTCCGGAGGGTTATCGGGCAAGCTCGCCGGCATCCTGACAAACCGCGACGTGCGCTTTGCCAGCGACCCGCGCCAGCCGGTCGCCGAGCTGATGACCAAAAATGACCTCGTCACCGTGCGCGAGAGCGTCGGCCGCGACGAGGCCAAGCGGCTGCTGCACCAGCATCGCATCGAAAAGTTGGTGGTCGTCGACGAATCCTATCGCTGCATCGGGCTGATCACGGTCAAGGACATCGAAAAGGCGCAGCGCTTTCCGACGGCGTGCAAGGACGCGCACGGCCGCCTGCGCGCCGCCGCCGCGACCGGCACCGGCGCCGACGGGATCGAGCGGGCGGCGGCGCTGTTTGCCGTCGGGCTCGACGTGCTCGTCGTCGACACCGCGCACGGACACTCCGACCGGGTGATCGCGGCGGTCCGCGACATCCGCCGCCTGTCCAACTACACCCAGGTCATCGCCGGCAACGTCGTGACCGCCGAAGGCGCCCGGGCCTTGATCGAGGCCGGCGCCGATGCGGTCAAGGTCGGGGTCGGCCCGGCGTCGATCTGCACCACCCGCATGGTCGCCGGGGTCGGGGTGCCGCAGTTCACCGCGATCGTCGACACCGTCGCCGAGTGCCGCAAGCTCGGCGTGCCGGTGATCGGCGACGGCGGCATCAAATTTTCCGGCGACCTCGCCAAGGCGATCGCGGCCGGGGCCGATTGCGCGATGCTCGGCTCATTGTTCGCCGGCACCGACGAAAGCCCCGGCGAAGTGTTTCTTTATCAGGGCCGCAGCTACAAATATTATCGCGGCATGGGCTCGATCGGGGCGATGGCGCGCGGCTCGGCCGACCGTTATTTCCAGCAGGAAGTGACCAGCACCCTGAAGCTGGTGCCCGAAGGGGTCGAGGGCCGGGTGCCGCACAAGGGGCCGGTCGGCAACATCGTGCATCAGCTGATCGGCGGATTGCGGGCGGCGATGGGCTATACCGGCAACCGCACGATCGGCGAGATGCAGCAGAACTGCACCTTTGTCCGGATCACCGGCGCCGGGCTGCGCGAGAGCCATGTCCACGACGTCGCGATGACCCGCGAGGCCCCCAACTACCCGGCCGACCGTTGACCTCGCCGTCCCGAAGAGGCTGGGGCCGCAGATCTCTCCCTCGCCCCGCCTGCGGGGAGAGGGTTGGGGTGAGGGGCTGCCTGCAGTTTGGGATACGCGCGACGGGAGCCTCTTGACCCCCGGGGCGCAGGTCGCGGCCGCGATCGAAATCCTCGCCGAAATCGAGACCGGGGCGCGGCCGGCCGATGACGCCGCGGCCGACTACTTCCGGAGCCGCCGCTATATCGGGGCCAAGGACCGGCCGCAGATCGCCGGCCATGTCTACGCCGTGTTGCGGCATCGCGCGGCGCTCGACTGGTGGATCGCGCGGGCCGGCCGGGGCGCGGTCGAAGCCGCAGCGCGCGGCCGGGTGCTTGCCGGGCTCACCTTGGCCGAAGGCTGGCGACCCGAGACGGTGGCGGCCTCTTGCGACGGCGACCGCTTTCGCCCGGCAGCGTTGAGCGCCGCGGAGTCGCGCTTGGTCGCCAGTCTCGGCAGCCGCACCCTGCGCCATCCGCAGATGCCGCGGGCGGTGGCGAACGATGTCCCGGAATGGCTCGAGCCCCATCTCGAACGGGTGTTCGGCAAGGGGCTCGAACGCGAGATGGCGGCTCTCAACCTGCCGGCGCCAATCGATCTGCGCGTCAACCTGTTGAAGACCGATCGCGATGGAGCGCGGCGGGCGCTCGCCGCCGAGGGGGTGCGGGCCGAGCCGACCCCGTGGTCGCCGGTCGGCCTGCGGCTCGCCGAGCGGGCGCCGCTTTCCGGTCTGGCGGCATTCAAGGACGGGCTCTTCGACGTGCAGGACGAGGGCTCGCAACTCGCGGCCCTCGTAGCCGGCGCGCGGCCGGGGATGCGGGTCGTCGATTTCTGCGCCGGCGCCGGCGGCAAGACCTTGGCCTTGGCGGCCGGGATGGCCAATCGCGGCAAGCTCGTCGCCTGCGACGTCTCGGCCCGCCGGCTCGAACGTGCGGCCCGCCGGCTGCGCCGCGCCGGGGTCGGCAATGTCGAGCGCCGGGTATTGGCCAGCGAGCGCGACAAATGGGTCAAGCGCCACGCCGGCGGGTTTGACCGGGTGTTTGTCGACGTGCCCTGCCTCGGCACCGGAACCTGGCGGCGCAACCCAGACGCCAAATGGCGCTCGCAGCCCGAGGATCTGGCCGAGCTGGTCGAGCGCCAGCAGCAGATCCTGCGCAGCGCCGCACGCCTGGTCCGCCCCGGCGGGCGGCTCGTCTACGCCACCTGCTCCCTACTGCGCGAGGAGGACGAGGCCCAGGCCGAAGCCTTTCTCGCCGCCGCACCCGACTTTTCGCTGTTCCCGGCCGCGCGCGCCTGGGAGGAAACGATCGGCGACGCCTCGCCTGCCGGTGCGGACTATCTGTTCCTGACCCCGGCGCGCCACGGCACCGACGGCTTTTTCGTCGCCCTGTTCGAGCGGAAGCCGGTGATGGCCCCGGGCTCGGCCTTTGATACTGAGATTGCTTCGCTGCGCTCGCAATGACAAAACGGTATTGTCATTGCGAGGAGCGGAGCGACGAAGCAATCCGTTTCATTCGATGCTGAAAGATCGATGTCCGACCGCATCCTGATCCTCGATTTCGGCAGCCAGGTCACCCAGCTGATCGCCCGCCGGCTGCGCGAGAGCGGGGTCTATTGCGAGATCCACCCGTTCACGATCGCCGAGGACAAAGTCCGCGACTTCGACCCACGCGCGATCATCCTGTCGGGCGGCCCGGCCTCGGTGACCGCGGGCACCTCGCCGCGCGCGCCGGCCATCGCCTTTCGGCTCGGAGTGCCGGTGCTCGGCATCTGCTACGGCATGCAGACCATGTGCGACGAACTGGGCGGCCGGGTCGCCTTGAGCGAGCACCAGGAGTTCGGCCGCGCCTTTGTCGACGTGGTCGACGACTGCCTGTTGTTCGACGGGCTGTGGCCCGCGGGTGCACGCGCCCAAGTCTGGATGAGCCACGGCGACAAGGTCGACGCATTGCCGGCCGGCTTTCGCGCGGTCGCCGCCAGCGAAGCGGCACCCTTTGCCGCGATCGCCGACGACGAGCGCCGCTTTTACGGTTTTCTGTTTCACCCCGAAGTCGCACACACCCCGCAAGGGGCGGAATTGCTGCGCAACTTTACCCACAAGGTCGCGGGCTGCCGCGGCGACTGGACCATGGCGCTGTTCCGCGCGCAGGCGCTCGACCAGATCCGCCGGCGGGTCGGCCACGGCAACGTCGTCTGCGGCCTCTCCGGCGGGGTCGATTCCGCGGTCGCGGCGGCGTTGTTGCACGAGGCGGTCGGCGACCAGCTGACCTGCATCTTTGTCGACACCGGCCTGTTGCGGGCCGGCGAGGCCGAGGAGGTCGTCGACCTGTTTCGCCGCCATTACAACATTCCGCTGGTCCACCGCGACGCCGGGGATTTGTTCCTGGCCAGGCTCGCCGGGGTCGCCGACCCCGAGGAAAAGCGCAAGCGGATCGGCGCCGCCTTCATCGATGTGTTCGACGAGGAGGCGCACAAGCTGGGCGACGTCGAGTATCTCGCCCAGGGGACGCTCTACCCGGACGTGATCGAGTTGACGAGCGCCATCGGCGGCCCGTCGGTCACGATCAAATCGCATCACAATGTCGGCGGCTTGCCCGAGCGCATGAAATTGAAGCTGGTCGAGCCGTTGCGCGAGCTGTTCAAGGACGAGGTACGCGAATTGGGCCGCGAGCTCGGCCTGCCCGAGCGGCTGGTCGGGCGCCACCCGTTTCCGGGGCCCGGTCTGGCGATCCGCATCCCGGGCGAGGTCACCCGCGACAAGCTCGAGATTTTGCGCAAGGCGGATGCGGTGTTCATCGAGGAGATCCGCAATGCCGGGCTCTACGACGCGATCTGGCAGGCCTTCGCCGTGCTGTTGCCGGTCCGGAGCGTCGGCGTCATGGGCGACGCGCGCACCTACGATTTCGCCTGCGCCCTGCGGGCGGTGACCTCGGTCGACGGGATGACCGCCGACACTTTCCCGTTTTCGCACGAATTTCTCGGGCGCGCCGCCACCCGCATCATCAACGAGGTGCGCGGCATCAACCGCGTCGTCTACGACGTGACCTCGAAGCCGCCAGGCACGATCGAGTGGGAATGATCCGATAGGGTTCGCGACGTTTAGCGGACTATCAAAAAAACGGCTTAACATATTGAATAGAAAACGAAGTTCTATCAAAATCTATCGGCATCTTACGCTGGCTAGCGGATCATTCTGACGGTCTTTCTGACGGTACCGATATCCCTTGCCTAAAACACAAAGCGAAGATACCGTCAGCCTAACAAGGCCTATGACGGTATTTTTGAAGAGTCTAAGTGTCTGGAAAAGATCAAAAAAATACCGTTATTAACGGCCTCTGGTTGGGCTGACGGTATTTTTAAGCCCATCCGGCGGTTTTTTGTCGAGTTGGAGAAGGATCATGCTCACCGATACCGGACTTAAGAAGAAGAAATGAAGCGGGCGGAATGGCCGATCAGACGCAAATGGCTAGGCTCATCGCGATGTTGATCGAGCTTGACGGCTCGCCGGAAAAGGTTAGGTGACGGATG
The DNA here is from genome assembly GCA_963703855.1 of uncultured Alphaproteobacteria bacterium. Classification (GTDB taxonomy): domain Bacteria; phylum Pseudomonadota; class Alphaproteobacteria; order ATCC43930; family CGMCC-115725; genus AP-15. The sequence continues at coordinate 13,498 of CAVPFW010000025.1, read as the reverse complement.
GACGTCTTTGACCTAGATCGCCGCGTCGTCGGCGAGTACAGCGACTTCGCGCGTTCGTTTACGAAAATGCGTTCGGCGGACATTCGCGCCCAAATTGACGAGCAGTATTCCAGCGATCGGTTCTGGCCCGAACCCATCCTCCAGCTTAACCCCCACTTCCAAGTTGGGACGTCGGTACGTGATCTTGCGGTCGGTGGCCTGCTGCACGCCGACACTGCGTAATTTTTCCGACAGCCTAGTGCTACGAACGGAGAGGCTGGACCACCCTTCGATCTCTATAAGCACCAGGTCGAGGCGATCCAGAGGGCCGCCTCCGGCGCCAACTATGTCGTGACCAGCGGCACCGGCTCGGGCAAGTCCCTGTGCTTCTTCATTCCTATCATCGATAAAATCCTTCGCGAGCGGGCGACTGGCGCACCGCGCCGTACGCGCGCCGTCTTCATCTACCCGATGAATGCGCTGGCGAACTCACAACAGGAGGAGCTTGGCAAGTTCGCCAGAAACGCGCCCGGGTTGGTGGAGTTCGCCCGGTACACCGGTCAGGAGTCCAACGAGGCACGTGAGGCGATCGCCAAATCGCCGCCCGATATCCTGCTGACGAATTTCATTATGCTCTAGGCGGAAGGCGTTGCGCCGGGCGGCCTGCCTCTGCACAATCGCCCGGCCGCGCTACCGCCCCGATCTGGCGACCTTCGAGAAGGCGAGCACCGCCGAACTGAAGATCGCGCACGCCGCTGCGGATCTGGAATGCGCACTTTCGCCGGCATTTCAACGACGCGCCCGGGCGCCTGCGCGGCGGTGACATTGCCGTTTGCGACGGCCATGCCGGCTCGGCGCGAGATCGCCTCGGGCCACTTCGCCGCCTGTCATTACCCGATTGCCGAGCGTGCACCGCAGCGATGCCGGCACCCCCTTTCAGGCCGCGCCCAATCGGCGGGCTCGGCGCCCCCGATGTGATTTCCGATTGCTCGATCGCGCCCGGGGCCGCTCCCTCGGCGGGGCGGGCCGCCGGGAACATGCCGTACGGTCGCCCCCGGCGATCGAGCCGTCGGTTGACAGCGCTCCGCCGCGCTTCTACCTTGCCACGGTAAAAATCAGACCAAGGAAATCGCCATGAAGTGGAAGACCCCGGTCATCATCGAGATCGCCATCGGCCTGGAAATCAACGCCTACGCCTGCGCCGACGTCGACTAAGAACTGCCTCCGCAGAACCGGGATCGGGCCTGGAACCCGCGATCCCGGTTCAACGACCGACCGCGGTCACCCCGGTCGTCGCGGGGGTCATGGTGGGGCCGCGCAATCAATGCTGTGGTCGTCAGGCGCAGGCGTCGGGGCGACATTCGCAGCATCCGATCCAGGGAGATGCCGGCAGCGGGATCGCGTGCCGAGCCGGAACACGTCAATATCAAGGGAGGGCGCAATGCCACGGATTTCGCGGACGATATCGTCGGTAATCCTCATGGCGTTTTGGGTGATCCCGGCCAGCGCCGCCATGAGCGACAAGGATAAGGCCGAGATCGCGCCGGTTGTCGCCGGCGCCACGGTAACCTTGGAGCAGGGGCTGATCGCGAGCAAGAAAAACGGCAAGCCGGTCTCCGGGAAATTCGAAATCGAGAACGGCAAACCATGGCTCTCGATCTACACCGTCAAGGACGGCAGCAAGTATTATGAAGTCATCGTAGACCACAGCTCGGGCAACATTGCCAAGGCCGATCCGATCGCCGGAGGCGATGATCTGACCACGGCGAAGAAGCAGAACGACGGTCTGTTCCGTGCTACCAGGGAGCTCAGCGAGGCAGTCAAGGAAGCAAAGCGCGACAATCCCGGCTACCGCGCCGCCGCCGTGTGGTCGGAGATCAAGGACGGTCATTCCATGGCCACGGTCATGCTGGTCAAGAATAGCGATTGGAAGACCGCGGTCGTCGACCTCACGGTGTACAAAGCGCTGATCAAAAACTAGCGCCAGCGCCCTGGTTTGAGGCCGTTCTCCCTGCCGCCGCCGGAGGAGCAGTTGTCTCCCGCGGATGGCAAAGTAGGTGTCGAGGAGACGCAGATGGCAAACCCCGCCCCCTTCCTGGCGCTCGCCGCGGCACTGGCGGTGGCGCTTCCGGCGGCGGCGCAGACCGCCGGCGATATCGGAATGGGCAAGCGGCTCTACCAGGAAAAGGCGACCTGCGGGTTCTGCCACGGCTGGTCCGGTGACGGCGCCGGCGATCCGCAGTCGCCAGGCAAGGCCGCCAATCTACGCGAGACCAAGCTCGACCACGATCAGCTGGTCGAGGTGATCCGTTGCGGGGTGCCGGGCGGAACAGCGATGCCGCATTTGACAAATTCGCCTGGACCAAGGGCGAGGAGTGCTACGGGATGACCGCTGCGCAGGTTGGCGACAAGAAGCCGCCGCCGCCCACCGCCGCGCTGCAAAAGCGCGAGATCGAAGCGATCGTGGCGTATCTCAAGGCCAAGTTCGTCGGCAAGGGTCCGCCGACGGTCGCCGATTGCGAAGATTATTTCGGCCAGGGAAGCGGGCGCTGCCGCGACATGGCTGCCGGCAGACGACAATAGAGCATCCAATGGAAATAAGGGAGGGACAATTGCCTGACTTTTTCGACCATGCGTCCACGACACCGAAACCCATGAAATGCTTTGCACGTGGTCTTCTCGGGATCGCTGCCGGCGGAATTGTGGCGGCGTTGTTGTCGTCGCCGCTTGCTGCCGCGGAGGTGACTTCCGAACGCCTGCAAAATGCCGAAAGTGAACCGGGCAACTGGCTGACCAACCACAAGACCTATGACGCCAAGCGGTTCTTACGCTCGACCAGATCAACCAGTCCAACGTCAAGAACCTGCACGTTGCCTACGTGGTGCAGCTCGGCGGCTCCGAACCCGGCGGCGACAAGCCGCACGCCCGCGAGCAGTCGACGCCGCTGGTCGAGGATGGCTTTCTGTACATGACCGACGGTTGGGACGACGTCTACAAGATCGATGTGCGCGACGGCAAAAAGGGCCGCATTGTCTGGAAGATGGACCCCGGCGTCGACAAGTCGACCGTGTGGCTGCCGTCGAACCGAGGGGTCGCGCTGTACGGCAACCAGGTTATCGTGCTTACCACCGATGGCCGGGTAATCGCGATGGACAAGGATACTGGCAAGGTCCTGCGGGACAAGAATTACCAGGTCGCCAACACGGATGTATTCACAAGCGCGCCGCTGATCGTCAAGGACATGATCATCGTCCCGGGATCGGGCGCCGATATCGGCGGGCGCTGCTGGCTGATGGCGATCGACGCCAAGACCGGCAAGGTGCTGTGGCGCACCTATTCGGTGCCGGCGCCGGGCGAGCCGGGCCACGAGACCTGGGCGGATGACCACGACGCCTGGAAAACCGGCGGCGGCGCCTTCTGGTATGTCGGATCCTACGATCCCGCGACCAACCTGATGTATTGGGGCACCGGTCAGCCGACACCGATGTTCGACGCGGAATACCGGCCGGGCGACAATCTCTACACGAACTCGACGCTCGCCATCAACGCCGACACCGGCAAGATCGTCTGGTACTTCCAGTACACGCCAAACGACAAGTTCGACTATGACGAAGTTGGCTCGCAGATGATCTATGACGTCACGATCAACGGCGAGCCGCGCAAGGCGCTGGGTCATTTGGCCGCAACGGCTTCTTCTATACGCTCGACCGAACCAACGGGTCGTTTATCAGCGCCGCGCAATACGTCAAGAACCTGAACTGGACCAAAGGCATCGATCCGAAGACGGCAAGCCGGTCGAATACGATCCGTCAAAGAAACTGCAGCAATATGCGGCCGTCAGCAACCGCACCAGCGCGAGGGCGCTGTCTGCCCGGACGCGCAGGGCGGGGTGAATTTCTTCCCGACCGCTACGACCGTCGAACAGGCTGGCCAGCGGCGCAGGCATCGACGGCTGCGCGCAGCTCAAGGTCACGAGACCCGACTAGGCGGCCCGTTCGGAATCGGCGGGATGCCCACCCGCAGCAAGCGTATGGAGGTCAGATCGCCGCATCGATATGACCACCGGCAGGTCGAGGAGGCGACCGAGCTCCATTATCCGAATTACGCCGGGGTGCTGGCGATTGCCGGCTGCCCCGTCTTTACCGGCACGATCGACGGCAAGTCCACCGCCTTCGACCACCAGGAGCTGAAGCCGCTGTGGAGCTTCAACGTCGGCACCGCGATCACCGCTTCGCCGATCAGCTTTTCGGTCGGCGGGAAGAAGTACATCGCCGTCCATGTCGGCGGCGGCAACCCGTGGAACGTGGGCTTGCTGAAGGCCGCGCCGGAGCTCGAGAACCTCGAGGGCGGCTCGTCGCTGTTCGTGTTTGCATTGGACTGATGAGGTGGCGCGAGGTGGACCGGCGAGCCCGTCCACCTCGGCCGTTTCGGACCGCCCGGGCCGTCCTCGTCGTTGCCGCGCTCGCCCTCGGCGCCGGCTCGACCGGTGCCGAGGAGCCGCCCGCGCGCGCCGATATCTGGACCCTGAAGCTCGGCACCTCGGCGGCCGCGCTGCCGCGCGATGCTTTTGTCGATTACGCCTGCGGCAGCAATGGCGGCCCGCCGCAGCAAGCCCTTTCCGGCTGGTCCGATTACGAGAAGTGCCGGCCCGAGCCGAACGGGCTGCGCGAGGTGTATTTCCGCTATGACGACGAGCTCGAATACTGGGCGAAGGCGCATCGTGCGCGGACCCTGATCGCCCAATACAGTGGGACCAAGGTTCTGGATTTCCCGGTGATCGTGTCCACGCTGTTCGATGGCGGCGGCACGCTCGCGGGCCTGCGCATCGTCACCGACCCGCAAGCAGGCCCGCAGCAGCGCAAAGAAGCCTACACCCTAGGCAATTTCTTCAAGGCGCGCTATGGCCGCGACGGATGGGAGTGCGTCGACACCGCTCCCGCGCCGGGTGAGACCCCGGTTGGCTCCCTCTACATCAACCGGCGCTGCAGCAAGCTCGCCACCAGCGACATGCGGGTCGTGCTCGAGACCCGGTTTCTGCGCAAGCCCGGCCAGGCGGAATTCAGCGGCAGCGGCAAGCTCACGATCGGTCAGTTCGAGAGCTCGACGCGGCTCGAGCTGTTGCAGCCCGATGTTTCGGTCAACGGCCGCCGGCTGTCACGGTCAAATGACCGCCGGCTATTGGTGCGTCGTGCCGTCCGGCATGATCGTGCCCGCGAACTCGGCCCCGTCGAGTTTTGCGTCGATCAGCGTCGCCAGCAGCAGCCGCGCGCCCCTCAGATCGGCGTGCGCGAGGTCGGCGCCGGTCAGATCGGCGCGCAGCATGTCGGCGCTGCGCAGATCGGCGCCGTTCAGGTGGGCGCCCCTGAGGTCGGCCCGGACGAGGCCGGCTCCTTCGAGTTTTGCGCCGCTGAGCTCTGCACGGCGCAATGTCGCCTGGCCGAGATCCGAGCGCGAGAGGTCGGCGCCCTTCAGCTTGGCGCCGTGCATCAGCGCGTCGGCGAGATCGGCGTCGACGATATTGGCGCCTTCAATCATCGCCAAGGTGAGATGGCTGGATCCCATCATTGCACCCGAGAGGTCGGCCCGGCTCAAATCGGCCCCGCTCAAATCGGCCTCGAACAGCATTGCCTTGGGCAGGCGAGCATTGGCGAGGTTGGCGCGCTTCAAGTCGGCTTTATTGAGATTGGCGCCGGCGAGGTTCGCGCCGGCGAGGTTCGCGCCGGCGAGGTTCGCACGATGCAGATCGGCGCCGGCGAGATTGGCGCCGGCCAAATCGGCCTGGGATAGGTCGAAGCGCTTGAGGTTGGCGCCGGCGAGATCACAGCCGACGCAATTCTTGACCCGCCCGGCCAAGAATTCACCGCGATCATCGGCCCAACCCGATCCGGCGGAAGTGACCAAAAGCCCGAGGGTGAGGATCCAGAGGGCCGCGAAGATCGAAGACTTCATGACGGCCGTTGACTATCATCCGTCACCATGACGGGTAAAGCTATCGTTGTGGCCGCCGGTATTGCGTTAGCGGGCTTCGCGCCCCGAGCAGCCGCTGGCGATCCGCTGGTCTATCGCGGCTCGGCGGAGGTGATCGGACCGGCCATGCTGAGCCTGACGGCAAGCACATCATCCTCTTCGGGGTCGATGCGCCGGTCAAAGGGCAGCCATGCTATGCCGGAAGCCGGGCATGGGACTGCTCCACGGCATCGGCAAAGACCCTGCTCAATATCGTCGGCACGCAGGATGTGACCTGCGAGCAACGCCGGGTCGACCGGTTCGGGCGGGTGTTCGCGGTGTGCAAGGCGGGCGGGGTCGACCTCAACCGGGCGCTGGTCGAGGCCGGCATGGCGGTGGCGCTGCCCAAGGAAACGACCGACTACGTCGCCGTCGAGGCGGCGGCCAAGGCCAAGGGCATCGGCATCTGGCGCGGGCCGTTCACGGCTCCCGCCGATTACCGCGAGATGCTCGCGGGCCATCCGCAGGAAAGGTGACGGGCGCGGATGATGTTCCGCTGGTTCGGTGCCGAGCGGGGGGCCCGAGATTACTTCCCGTTATTGCGGTGGATGATCTTCACCGGCGTGACATTGTTCGGCTTCGCGATCGCCTGGCATTACAGCCTGTTCCAGCTGATGACGACGCAGGACCGCAGCGGCATCTCGGTGTTGATCTGCGTCCTCTATATTGCGATATCGGCCCATTGCCTTGTCAGCATCGTCACCATCTCGCGCGAGATCAATACCGCGCATCGGGTGCGCGATCGCGTCATGGACGGGGTCGCTGCCTATCGGATCGAGGGGCGGAGGGTCGTCACCGACAACGGCGCCGCGCTGCCGGCAGGGCGGATCACGGACTACATCCGCAACCTCGTGGTCAAGGCGCAGAAGCAGGGGCGGGAGCGGCGTCTCGACCAGACCCTGCTGTTGCGCGGGCTCGCCGACAAGCTCAGATCGCCGATGCAGTTCGGCGCCTTCGCCGGCGACGCGCTGTTGAAACTCGGGTTGCTCGGCACTATCGTCGGGTTCATCCTGATGCTGTTCCCGATCGCCACCCTCGACAATTTCGACCCGACCTCGATGAAGTTGTCGATGAAGGTCATGAGCGGCGGCATGGCAGTCGCGATGTATACGACCCTCGCCGGTCTTGTCGGTTCGATCCTGGTAAAAGCGCAATACTATATCCTCGACAATGCGTCGGCCTATTTGTTCGATATCACTACCGACCTGACCGAGGTTTTTGTCGTCTCGACGCTCGAGCGGGAGGCGCATGGAAGGGTTTAGCAATTGGGACCGGGAGGAGCCGTTCGAACCGTTCACGGTAATGCTGTTCAAGGGGCTCCAGGTTGTCGCCTTCATGTTCTTTCTGGCCTATCTCGCAATCAACACAGATGCGAAGCAAGGCAAGGTCGACACCAAGGCCGCAATGCTCGTGACCGTCAGCTGGCCCGACAACCACCCCGACGACATCGACACCTATGTCGAGGACCCGCAGGGCAACATCGTCTGGTACCATGTGATGGAGGCCGGGCTGATGAGCCTCGATCGTGACGACCGCGGGGACTACAAGAACACGATCGTGGTCAACGGCAAAACCATCCGCAACCCGATCCGTCAGGAAATCGTGCAAATGCGCGGTCTCATTCCCGGCGAATACGTCGTCAACGTCCACCACTTTCTCGCCACCACACCCGACCCGGTCCCGGTCAGCGTCACGGTCGAGAAAATCAATCCCAAGGTCGAGGTGGTCTTCTACGACCGCCTGTTCCTCGACCATACCGGCGACGAGAAGACCGCGGTGCGCTTCACGATCAGCGGGGACGGCAAGGTCACCGACATAAACACGCGCCCGAAATCGCTGATCCGGGAGACCCGCAAGGTCCGCTCGAACCTGTCCGCGGTCGGCGCCGCGGTCCGCCAGTGACGGTGCCGGGCGACGCTGTGGGGAAGCCATGGCCCTGCCGCTGACCGGGGTCGTCCTGTCGTATGTCGCCATCGCGGTGCTGCTGCTGAGCCTCAACGTCGCCTCGCGCTGGCATTGGGGCGTAAAATCGGCGGCGATTGCGTTGACCACCCTGTTCTTCGGGGTATCCTACGCCTCGATCGCCGGGCTCATCGGCTGGCCGAGCGAGGCGCGTGTGCCCGAGCATTTTCAGCTGCACTGGGCGACCGTGGTCGAGCCCGACAAGCTGAACGGGCTGCCGGGGTCGATCTATCTTTGGCTCGAGGCGCTGGACGGCGACAACATGCCCGCCGGGACGCCGCGCGCCTTCCGCGTGCCCTACAGCCGCGAGCTCGCCGACCGCATCGGGCATGCCAAGGAGCGGATCGAGCAAGGCATGGACCAGGCCGGCACCGCGCGCGACCTCGACGTGCCGAAGGGCCCGCCGGACGAGGACCGGCGGCTTGCCGGCGCGCCGCCGCGTCGGAACGAGCCGGGCAGCGCCGGCGATCCCGCCGCATTCATTCAGCACATGCCGGCGATCGAGTTCGAGGACATGCCGCCGCCGGCGCTGCCCCCGAAAGCGCCGTTATAAGCGGAGCCGTGACAATCGATGCCTCCGAGGGTGGGATCATCGAGCGCTGGACCCTGCCCTGGCCGGAGATCCGAGTGCCGCCCTACCGCGCCGGACGGGCGGGCTCGTGGGAGCTCAAACGCCAACACCAGCCGGTGCTGCGCGGCTATTTCCGCGGCCTGCAGATCTGCGCCGAGAACTATCTGCTGATCCGGGAGGATCGCGTCTGGATGTCGCTGAGCCCGGTCGAGATCGAAAGCCTGGCGCCGCATCTCGCACTGATGCGCGGCCATGTCGTGATCGCCGGGTCGGCATGGGACTGGCGCTCTACAACGCGCTGCTGCGCCCGGCGGTGCGCCACGTCACGGTGCTCGAGCGCGACCCCGAAGTGATCGATCTGTTCGGCGCAATCGGCGGTTCCGACTGGCCTGCTGCCGACCGGTTTGCGATCGAGCAGATCGATGGCCGCGCGTGGCGGTCGTCCAAGCCGGTCGATTATCTCTACGCGGACATCTGGGACAAGCTCGGCGCCGCCGAAGCGGCAGCCGACACGCGTGCGATGTGCCGGAATTTGCGGCCCAAAGCGGCGGGTTACTGGGGGATGGAGGCCAATTTCGTGTCGTTTCTTGCGGCGAGCCGGTTAAGGCCGCCGGTGACCCGCCGACAATTTCGCGCCTGGGCACGCACGCTCGGCTTGCCGATCGCCGCCTACGACAACAATGCCTGGCGCGCCCGCATCCCCGATGTCGCGACACAACTGATCTTCGGCGGTTCGGCGGGCTTGAGAATGGGGCGCGCAGGCTGAGGGGCCTCCCCCGCCTGGGCAAGCGGCGCGCTGCGAGGACGGCATCGTGCGGTTTCTGCCGCGGTGCAAGCGGCTCGCCCGCCGTTCTCGCCGATCGGCTCCGATCCCCATATGCTGGGCGGCGATGATAGGAGCGATGGATGGCGGTCGAAACGAGGAAGCTTGACAGCAGCCCCAACGGGGATCGGTGGTTTCGCGCTGCGTACCGGGCCACCGGACGCGTCTTCGTCAGGCACGAAGGTGAACGCCCCATCGGGCGGCCAGTCGACCGATATCGACATCGGTGCATTCCTCAACAGAGGCCCGCGGAATCCCGAGCATCAAGCGCTGTTGCGCCTGATCGGAACCCTGGTCGAGGACAGCCCGGAGGTTGGCAGGGAATGACCCGCTCGACCCTTACGGACGATGAAAAACATCGCTTTGGCCCGGCTGCTCGAAGCGCACGCCCGGCTACTTAAAGCACGCCCGAAAACGATCCCGACCCGCTGCCGCCACGACCGCTGCGTCCTGGTCGCGGAATAAATCGCCGTTTCGGCGTGTCCCTATGGATAACATCGGGCGTGGCTATGGCCCCTCGGGGGAGGGCGCGGGCTGCCTCGCGCGAACATCGCCCGAGGGCGGTGGTCCTGAGGACGCCGGCGGGAGCGAAAGAAGCAAGGAGAATGCCGATGGCGAACATCTCGCGCCACGACCACGAAGATGGCTGCCATGGGCGAGCGGCCTGCTGCTGATCGTGGCGGGCTGCGCCGACGCCGGCGGCTCGGCGCAAGTTGCGGCCGCCGGCGCCGCCGCTCCCGGCGGGCGAGGCCCGGGTCTGGTTCTACCGCCCCGTGAACCCTACGAGGTCCTCAACCTCGCCCTGATCGACATCAACGGCAGCTATGTCGGGGCTGTCGCGAACGGCAGCGCGTTCTATCGCGACGTTCCGCCAGGGTATTATCGCATCGCGCCCGAGAGTTGGGGCAGGGACATCGACCTTGACACCGGAGTTCTACCTCGCCCCCGGTCAGCGGCTTGTACGTCAAGATCGTCTCGTTGAAAACCTGGGCGGTGGGCGTCTCGGGATCGAGGACCTTTCAGCGCCCCCCGTTCTATGCCTGGTTGATCCCGCGCCAGATGTCGCAGGTCGAATGGCCCGCGATTGCAGCAGCATCTGACGGTTACCCTCGCGTACCCGGGGCCCCTGACGGGGCTCGAGGCGGCGGGTCCGTTTTTTGGCGATGGAACAGGATTCCCCACGTTACCGATTTCCGGCGGCGCCGCGTGCCTGCTCGTAAGCGGGGTCGCGCTCGAGTCCGGCGCGCACCACCGTGACGGTGAACACCGCGCCCTGCACGAGATCGCCCGCGATCCCGAGAACCGCCGCCATCCGCCGCGTTTCGAGAATTTACCCGTTAAAGAGGGGACGCCCTATCCGCAACGAGTTTTGCGCTTCGCGGGACGGGCCGCCGAGGGGTGGCTGCGACCCGCCGGCGGCGACAAAGACCGATCGAACATTGCATCATACCGGGGCGCGGGCGCAGCTCGCGAACCCGAAATCCAGGCCCCTCGGGATAGGGCACGGGCCGGTGTTCATAGGTTCCTTATATAGCCCTTCAGGCTATCTCGGAATGACGATCGTCCGAGGGGGGGATGGGCAACCCCGCAATCTCACGCGGCATTTTTTTCAAAAAAGGTAATTTCAATTTATAAGAAATGTCAGACGGAGGCGAAAGGGCTCGGCGGATGTCCAGGGCCGGCGTGCTGCTCTTCTTGTTGGCGGCGTTGGCCGTTCCGGCATTGGCCCGAGCCCAGCGCGCGGAAACCCATGGCGCGCAGAGCCCGGCGATCACCGCCGGCGGCAACGTGGCCGTCACATATGGGCTGACGCCCGAACAGGTGCAGGCGCTGACCAAGGCTGCCGCAGCTGGCGCCGTCGGTCCGCTCACCGACAAGATCGTTGATCTCAGCGGCAAGCTCGGCGTCACCCAGGGCGCCGCCGTGGCGATGCTGCGGATCATCGGCCAGCAGGATGTCCCGCTCGAAAAGCTGCCGCAAAAACTGGCCGAAGTCGCCGAGCAATACAAATCGGCAATGGCGAGGGTGGCGGCGCTCGATCCCCAGGACCCGGTCACCCGCAACGTACTTAGTCCAGCGCGCCAACGCCGCGATCAAATCCGGCCGTCTCGACGAGGCCGACCGGCTGGTCAGCCAAGCCGAGCAGGCCGAACTCGCCGGCCCGCACATCAGGCCCAGCAACTGGCGCAACAGGCCCAGGCAGCCGCCGATCAGCGGATGCTGCGCGCCGCCGCCGATGTCGGAGTCCGCGGCAATATCGCCATGACCCGGCTGCATTACCGCGACGCCGCACGCCATTTCCAAGAAGCGGCCGACCTCGTCCCCGCCGGCCACCCCGACGAGAAGGGCCGATTTCTGTCCGCCAAGGCCGGCGCCCTGCAGCAACAAGGCGATGAACGCGGCGAGCAGACGCCGCGCTGATGAATGCGATCGCTACCTATCAGCTCGCATTGCGGGAATTTACCCGCGACCGCGTGCCGCTCCAATGGGCGACAAGCAGAACAACCTCGGCACCGCGCTTCCAGACTGGGCGAACGCGAGAGCGGGACCGCGCGCCTGCTGGCGGCGGCTCGCCGCCTACCGCGCACGCGCTGGAGGAAAGCACGCGCGAGCGCGTGCCGCTCAATGGGCAAGACACAAAATAAACCTCGGCCCCGCGCTCTTCGATGCTGGCGGCACCGCGAGAGCGGCACGGCGCGGCTGGAGGAGGCGGTCGACGCCTTCGCGCCGACGCTGCAGGAACGGACCCGGAGCGCGTGCCGCTCGACTGGGCGATGGACGCAAAATAACCTCGGCAACGCGCTTCGGAACGCTGGGCGAACGCGAGAGCGGCACCGCGCGGCTGGAGGAAGGCGGTCGTCGCCTTCGCGCCCACGCTGGAGGATTAAAGCACGCGCGAGCGCGTGCCGCTCCATTGGGCGATGACGCAGAACAACCTCGGCAACCGCGCTCTTGACGCTCGGGGAACGCGAGAGCGGCACCGAGCGCCTGCACGAGCCGTGGCGGCCTACCGCGCCGCGCTGAAGGAATGGACCCGCGAGCGCGTGCCGCTCCAATGGGCGACGACGCAGAACAACTCGGCACCGCGCTCGACGCTCGGGGAACGCGAGAGCGGCACGGAGCGGCTGGACGAAGCCGTCGTGGCCTCCCGCGGCGCGCTGAAGGAAAGGACCCGCGAGCGCGTGCCGCTCGATGGGCGAGACGCAGAACAAACTCGGCACCGCGCTCGAGAGGCTCGGGGAACGCGAGAGCGGCACGGGCGGCTGGAGGAAGCCGTCGACGCCTACCGCGGCGCGCTGAAGGAATGACGCGCGAGCGCGTGCCGCTCGACTGGGCGGGCACGCAGAACAACCTCGGCATCGCGCTCGCAGACGCTCGGCGAACGCGAGAGCGGCACGGAGCATCTGCAGCGAAGCCGTCGACGCCTACCGCGCCGCGCTGAAGGAACGCACCCGCGAGCACGTGCCGCTCGAATGGGCCAACACCCAATTCGACATGGGCCTCACCCTCGCTGTCCTTGGGGAGCGGACACACAGCACGGATAGGCTCAAAGACGCGCTGACCTGCTTTCAGCAAGCTGGACCCGGTCTTTCAGGCCGCCGGCATGGGGCAGGCGACAGAGGCATCCGGTCGCATGATCGCTCGCCTGCAACACGAGCTGGCGGCGCCTTCTCCCACCACCGGCAATCCCCCAAAGCCACGAAGGTAGCGCCATGGATCTGTCCCAGCTCAAATCATTGGGAGAGGTCGCCGGGATCGGCGGGATCGCGCTCGGGGTTGTCGTCCTCGTCCTGCGCCCGCTGATCGCGACGATTGCCGGGCTGCCAAAGGACGCGCGCGCCGGCCCGGTCAGGCTGATCGCGATCGGCTGCTTCGTGATCGGCGCGCTCGGCATCGCCGCCTGGACGGTCGGCAACCGCGCCTCCGGCCCGCAAGTCTCGACCCATGGCGCCGAGTCGCCCGGCATCGTCAGCGGCGGGGGTGCATCCGTCACCTATGGCACTTCACCCGCGGCTCAGTCCGTTTCTCCGCCGGCCAATCCGCCGACCACACTGCTACCGAACGGGACCGTGCACACCGAGGGCGATCGTTCTCCCCGGCATCGTCTCGGGCGGCAAAGCCGGCGTCGAATACGCGCCGACCCCGCCCGCCAAATG
>CAVPFW010000024.1:0-76052 GCA_963703855.1 uncultured Alphaproteobacteria bacterium | reverse complement strand
CAATCATCGGAAATCAACGTGCCCGGCGGTAAGCGGCCAGGAGCAGGACGGCCGAGGGGCGCGGCCACGAGACGCACTCGCGAGATTGCCGATCGTGCGCTCGCCGAGGGCGTTCCCCCGCTCGAATACATGCTCGCCGTCATGCGGGACAACGATGCCGAGCCCGCGCGGCGAGACGACATGGCGAAAGCGGCGGCGGCTTATGTTCATCCGCGGCTGTCGTCCGTCGCGGCGAAGGTCGATGGCACTATGACGCTCGAAGAGCTGATCACACGCTCCTACGAGCGCGAGGGCACCCCTGCAAAGAACGGGCGGTGAGGTCCTCGGTGACAGGTGTTCAAAGGGTTGGTCGCACCCGAGCGCCGGTGCGATCCGCGTCCGGCGCTCCCGGCAAACGCGGATCGTGTGCCAACGCCAGCAAAATATGTTCGATAAAGGATCGGGCCGATGCCCGCGCTGAAGGGAACGCGCCCGCCGGCTGCCGGGAAGGGGCGGCCCAAGGGCGCCCGAAACAAGATGACGCGGGCCCTCAAGGACATAATCCTGGGCGCGCTCGACAAGGCCGGCGGCGAACGATATCTCTTCGAGCAATCGAGCAGGAACCCGGTCGCGTTCATGACGCTGCTCGGAAAGGTGCTGCCGGTGCAGGTATCGGGCGAGGACACCGGTCCGGTCGCCGTGGAGATCGTGCATTACGTCGACACCGCGTGATGCGGGCGATCCTGCTGTGTCGGCTTCGACTCCGCTCAGGGATTCCATGGCTCCGCTGATTGCGCCGGCGCCTGACGTACAGGGAGCCCGGCATGGTGACGAGCCCTTTCTGCGCGGACAGCAGGACCTGCTCAACACGTCGCCGAAGCGCCGCTCATCGCCGTGACCGAGGCCGAAAGGGGCGTCTAGCGGACGAAATCAGACGCACTTCCGACCGTGAGGCGGCCTTCGACGATGCAGCGCTGACCGGCTCATCCTGCCCTTAACCGACCTTGCCGGCGCGGCTGGGCAACGGCGAGGTCGGGTGGCGAGCCGACCCCGCGCCGCTGCTTGTCCACCGACGCATTTGCACCGAAAGCAGTCAGCAGTGTTTCTGTTGCCAATCCTGCCGGGGGCGCCGACCTTGCGTTCGAACGCCGGCGGCTGGACGAACATTGCGCTTCCGCGCATTGTAACGATCGTCTCCCTCGACCGCCTCGGAATACATATGGTGAGATCCGGGTCCACGGACCACCAAAACTTGACATTCTGCCATTGGAGTAACTAAACGGAGGAGCGGCAACCCATGGTCAGCGGGAGGGAGAAGTTCGGCGCGTTCGTGCGCAGTCAACGAGAGGCGAGAGAGATCGGCTTGCGCGAAATGGCCAAGATGATCGGGGTGAGCCCGACCTACCTGTCCAAGATCGAGCGAGACGAGTTCCCGCCGCCGGCTGAGGACAAGGTGACGGCGATAGCCAAGATAATCGGCTGCGACGTCGACGATCTGCTGGCGCGGGCGGGCCGGGTGTCGTCGGAAATCTCCGACATCATCAAGCGTCAGCCGGTCGAGCTGACGGCGCTTCTGCGGACCACCAAGGGCCTCAAGGCCGAAGATATCGCCCGGCTCGCCCGCCAGGCGCAGAAGGCGAAGGACAAGTGACGGCGTAGCGGCGGCAGTTTCTACGATGTAGATGAGGATGGCTGATAGATGACCGGGTTGGTTCCCTACCTCGCCGAAAAAGCGATCGAGCGCGATGCGGCGGCGCTGTTGGCCGAATTCGCACAGGCGCGCGGCGTCGTCATCATGCCGCCGATCCCCATCGAGGACATCGTCGAGAAGCACCTCAAGCTCGGCATCGAGTTCGACGATACCCACCGCCTGTTTGGCGTGCCACGTTCTGGCCCAGCCCCGACATCCTCGGCGCGATGTTCTTCGACGAGCGCCGGATCGTGATCGACGAGAGCCTCGACCCGGAGGATCGCCCGCCGACGGAAGACCGCTACCGCTTCACGCTGGCCCATGAGGGCGGCGGACATTGGCGCCTGCATCGTCACCTGTTCGCTAATGACTTGGCGCAGCCCGGGTTGTTCGGTGGACCGGCGGCTGCGAACTTCATCTGCCGATCAAGCCAAGCCAAGGAGCGAGTGGAGTGGCAAGCAGATTTCCATGCGTCATGTCTGCTTATGCCGAGGAAGTTGGTGCTTGGAGCTTGGTACCAGGAGTTCGGCACGTATGAGCCTTTCATTTTTGATCCAAAGAAGAACGACGCGGCGATGATCCGTCGCCGGTGGGACGGTTTTCGCTCGATCGGTGAAATCCTGAACGAGATCTTGCAGCCAGACTACGTCCATTTGTTCGACCAGATCGCCAGGCTGTTCTCTCCGATGTTTTGCGTTTCGTCACAAGCCATGCGAATCCGACCGGAGAAGATCGGTCTATTGCTCTGCGAGGTTCCTCACCAACGGAATTTCGCCGATGGGATATGATCTTTATTTTGAGGAGAACGTTAAGTGTCAACTGGACAGATGAAGACGAGGGAAGGGGCGGCCGAGATCCTGTTCGAGACACGCGATTTCTATCTCGCCTGCTTCTTGCGCTGCACCGGCTACCAACTCATCGACCTGCGCGCCGAAGGCCGCCGCAAGGTCTTCGTGTTCCACGATCGCCCGACCCGGCGAAACGACGTGTTGGCGTTCTATGGCGACGGTGCCGCCGTGCGGCCGCTCGCCTTCGCCTCGACCATCAAGGACATGAAGGCGCTGCTGCACAATGCGTGACGCTCGGACCGACTCCACATTGCCCGGCGGCCATCGCGGTCAGGCCGCCAAGGCGTTCGAGCATCTCGAAAAGATCATAATCGATGGGCTCCGGCATGGCTTCTTCGACTGCACTATCTCCTGCGAGATCGGCAGCGGCGGTAAGCGCGCGCTCGTGATCCGCGCGGGCAATTCTCACAAGTTCATCATTTCCGAGGACGAAGTGCCGCGCTGACGTGGCCCTATGGTGGCGATCCCCGCGATGGGGACGCCCGAGATGCAAATCCCGTCACGGTCCCGCGTCATCGGTGAGATTCCGAGACCGGAGGCCAGAGGCACGGTGCGGCGCGAAGCCGGCCGTGAGGTCTTCGGTGAAACCATTGCACGCAGCAAATGACAATCTGATCGACCGGACGCGCGAAATTTGGCAGTCGCGTCTCGGCCGTGACCTAAGCCGAGAGGATGCTCGGCAGATGGCCGAGAACGTCACCAGCTTCTTCGCCATCCTCGCCGAATGGTCCCGCGCTGAAATTGCCGTTCCGGCGAACGACAGAGCCGAGCGACCCACCTCGGATGCCGACGAGGCGCGCCATGAGAGCTGAGGCCATCGCCAAGGCCCTCGGCGGGCGGAAGGCGGGCGGCGGCTGGATGGCGCGCTGCCCAGCCCATGACGATCGCGAACCGAGCCTTTCGCTTCACGGCGGCCACGACGGCAAGGTGCTGGTCCGCTGCCATGCGGGCTGCGCCCAAGGGCGCGTGATCGCGGCCCTCCGCTCGCGCGGGCTGTGGGACCAGAGTGGCCATTGTCAGTTCACACGCCCTGCGCCGCGCACCGATGCCAATGACCAGCCGGATCGCGACGACGCCAAGCACAGCAAGGCGGCGCTCGCCATTTGGCAGTCCGCGAGGCCGGCACGCGGCACGCTGGTCGAAACCTATCTCGCCTCGCGCGGCCTGCACCTTCCGCCGCCGCCGACGCTCCGCTTTCATGCCGGGCTGAAACATCCTTTAGGTGGCATTTGGCCGGCCATGGTTGCGCTGGTGACGCGCGGCGTGGACGGCCGCCGCTTGCGATCCACCGCACCTTTCTCGACCCCAACGGCGCCGGCAAAGCACCGGTCGATCCGCAGAAGATGATGTTCGGCCCTTGCCGTGGTGGTGCCGTGCGGCTCGCGGCGTCGGAGGACGTGCTGATGGTTGGCGAAGGCATCGAGAGTTGCCTCGCCGCCATGCTGGGCAAAAGCAGCCCCGCCTGGGCGGCGCTCTCCACCTCCGGGCTGCGCGCCCTCGATCTGCCGCAGGGGTGCGTGAGGTGATCGTGCTCGCCGATGGCGACGACCCCGGCGAGGTGGCGGCGCGCGATTGCGCTTGGCGCTGGAAGCGGGAGGGCCGCAGAGTGCGGATCGCCCGCCCGCCGCAGGGTATGGATTTCAATGATCTGCTGGTGGGCCGCGCGCCCCGCTTCGAGGAGGGCGCGCGTAATGAGCACCGACAATCCGACCGAAACCGAGAACCTGATCGTCGGCCGCTATCGACGCGGCCGAGGACATCCGCGATCCGCTCGACGGGCTGGTCGAGAAGACCGCCATCGATCCCGGCGCGCCCTTCGCTCCCGATACGCTGGAACGGCTCGCGACGCTGAAGAAGGAGGACCGCGCCGCGTTCGAGGCGCTGCGGGCGCAACTGAAGAAAGCCGGCTGCCGGGTGACGGCGCTCGACGAGGCCATCGCCGAGGAGAACGGGCGACATGGGCGGGCGCGGCCCGAAGCAGGCAGACATCCTGATCGAGCTGGCGCAATCGGCCGAGCTGTTCCACGCCCCGGACAGGCACCGGCTTTGCCGATCTCGACATCAACGGCCACCGGGAGACCTGGCTAATCCGCGGCAAGGGATTCCCGGCGTTGGCTCGCTTGCCGTTTCTTCGAAGACGACGCAGGGCGCGCCGAGTTCGGAGGCTCTGCAATCGGCGCTGAACGTGATCGAGGCCAAGGCGCATTTTGATGCACCGGAACGTCTCATCCATGTCCGGGTTGGCGGGTTTGATGGCCGGCTCTATCTCGATCTCGGTGACAAGACTTGGCGGCGCGGTGGAGATCGACACCACCGGCTGGCGGGTGATCGACAATCCGCCGGTGCGTTTCCGTCGGGCCGCCGGGATGAAGCCTTTGCCGATGCCCGCGCCCGGTGGATCGATCGAGATGTTGCGGTCTTTCCTTAATGTCCAGTCCGATAACGATTTCGTGCTGGTCGTCGCCTGGGCTGCTTCTGCTATGCTTGCGTAATCGTGGCCCATATCCGGTGATCGTTCTGTCGGGCGAGCAGGGGTCGGCGAAATCCACTTTCTCGGCAATCTTGCGGGCGCGATCGATCCCAATACCGCGCCGCCGAGCCTTGCCGCGCGAGGATCGCGACCTGTTCATCGCCGCCAGCAACGGCCATGTGCTCGCCTTCGACAACGTGTCGGGCCTGCCGGCGTGGATTTCCGACACGCTCTGCCGGCTGGCCACCGGCGGCGGCTTCGCCGTGCGCCAGCTTTACACCGACCAGGATGAGATGCTGTTCGACGCCGTGCGGCCACTGATCCTGAACGCATCGAGGACATCGTGACGCGGCCCGATCTCGCCGACCGCGCCGTGTTCCTGACGCTGGAGCCGATCACGGAGGAACGCCGTCGCCCCGAGGCGGAATTATGGGCCTCCTTCGAGGCCGAACGTCCGCGAATCCTGGGTGTGCTACTCGATGCAGTGGTGCAGGGCCTCAGGCGACTCGGGGGAACGCGGCTGGAGAAGCTGCCGCGCATGGCTGATTTCGCGCTATGGGCAACAGCCTGCGAGACCGCGCTTTGGCCCGCCGGCACATTCTGGTCGGCCTATTGCGACAACCGCGACGAGGCGGTGGAAGGCGTGATCGATGCCGATCCGATCGCCGCCACCGTGCGCGCCGTGATGACGACACGGAGGAAGTGGACGGGAACCGCCTCGGACCTTCTGGGCGCCCTTGCCGAGGTAGCGGGTGAGCGCGCCGCCAAATCCAAGACCTGGCCGGATAGCCCAAGGGCGCTGACAGGCCGGCTCCGTCGGGCGGCGACCTTCCTGCGCAAGATCGGCATCGAGATCGGCTTCGAGCGCGAGGGCCGGGCGCGGACTCGGACGATCCGCATCACCACCACCCCGAACCACTCCGCGCCGGAATATACCGGGACGAGACCGTCCGCATCGTCCGCATCGTCCGCATCGTCCGCACCCAAGTCGAAGCCCAACTCGTCCAACGGCTTCACGGCTCTCGACCTGCGGACGGTTGCCAATGATGCGGACGGTAGATGTGGAGGCCCTGGCCAAACCGTCCGCACCAACCCGTTGAGATCCAACGCCCAGACCGGTGCGGACGGTGCGGACGCAAATCGCCCGTCCCAATCCGAGCCCGAAAAAACCGGTACGAACGGCTGGAGGGCACGGCTGTGAGTGCGGCCGAAGCCCTGAAGGCGGCACGCGCCGCCGGCATCGAACTCGGTATCGACGGCGACGATCTGGTGCTGGAGGCGTCCGCGCCGCCGCCCGCCGCTGTTCTCGGCCTTCTCTCGCGTCACAAGGCTGGCATCGTGACCCTCCTGCGGCCGGGCCGTGACGGCTGGTCGGCGGAGGACTGGCAGGTCTTCTTCGACGAGCGAGCCGGCATCGCCGAGTACGACGGCGGTCTGCCGCGCACCCAGGCCGAGGCCTTCGCCTTCCCCTGCTGCGTCGCCGAATGGCTCAACCGCAATCCGGTGCGGTCGCCACCGGGTCGCTGCGACGATTGCGGCCGAGCCGGGCATACCCCCGGCCCACTGCTACCTTTCGGCACCGAAAGCACCTCCCGCTCTCGCTGCTGGGCCGCCTGGCCCAATTCGCGGGAGGCCGACGCGATTGCCGCGCTGTGCGCAATGGGAATCGACAGATCCAGGACACACCGATGACCGGAAAGAAGATTGCCAAGCAGACCAAACCATCGACCGTGAGCGCCAACGATCCCGACGATATGAAGGGTGTCCTGAAAAACATCGGCGGCTCGCATTCCGACCATTGGAACAACCTGCTCGCAAACCAAGCCGTCCGGACGCTTTGGTTGAAGAACTCCGATCCGGAGGCGAGGGATAAGCAATATAGCGCAACCTTCCCGATGGCGCCGGGTCTGGCGCGCCGGGTCCGTCGCTGCTCTGGTCGGGATCGGGCCGAAGGATGAGCTGGAAGGCATGATGGCGGCGCAGCTGATCGCCGCCCGCAACGCCGCGATGGAGTGCTACCGACGCGCCATGATCGGCGAGCAGAGCTTTGAGGGCCTGCGCGAAAACCTGAGCCAGGCCAACAAGCTCTCCCGCACCTACGCCACGCTGCTCGAAGCGCTCAATCGTCATCGCGGCAAGGGCCAGCAAAAGGTCACGGTGGAGCACGTCCACATCCACTCGGGAGGCCAGGCTGTCGTCGGCGTAGTCGGGACCCCGGGGGAGAGGGAATCGCCCGAAATCGAAGGAACAACCCCATGCAACGCAAATTGCCCATGCACCTCAGCCGCCGATGTGGAGCGCGGACGAAGGCCGGGAGCCCATGCCGATCGCCGGCGATGCCGAACGGCCGATGCCGGCTGCACGGAGGATTGTCGCCGGGCGCACCCAGGGGAAATAAGAATGCCCTAAAGCACGGCTTCTATACGACCGAAGCGATTACACGTCGCCGGGAGATTTCAGGGCTTATCCGCACGATGAAAATGCTCGCAGACACATCCGAGTGAGGTGGAGGCGCGGCAGAGGGCCGCGCGCAACGCGAAAAGAGGAGATACTGGTCGTGACCGAGTTTCGGGCCGACCCTGCCTACCGAGAGTCGTGATGATGGCGAAGCGCCGCCCCTCGCCCTCCCTAATGGGTTTACCACCGCGGCAGAAGACTGCCCTGGGCCGGTCGCGGTTGACAAGCATGGACGCCCCGGTGTGGTGGTGTTGGCGATCGCAGAGTTCGAGCGACTGACCTTGGATCGTGGGCGTGGCCGGCTAGATCCACCCCGAGAGCGCAGTGAAGGTCTGGCATACGCCGCTTGCAAGGAAGGTATGTTCACTTTACACTAAACAGCATTTCCAAACCCCTTAAACTCGCACCCGCCGCCGATGCCGCCCGTAAGCAGGCGGTGATCTATGCCCGCGTCTCCTCCAAGGAGCAGGAAAAGGAAGGCTTCTCGATCCCGGCGCAGCTGAAACTCTTGCAAGGAATATGCGACGGCGCAGGGCTTCGCCCTGGCGCAGGAATACGTGGACGTGGAGACCGCCAAGCAGACCGGGCGCACGGCCTTCGGCGCGATGGTGGCCTATCTCAAGGCCCACTCTTCCGTGCGCGTGCTGCTGGTCGAGAAGACGGACCGGCTCTATCGCAACCTCAAGGACTGGGTGACGGTCGACGAGCTTGAGGTCGAAATCCATTTCCCCAAGGAGGGCGTGGTGCTGTCGCGGGACTTCACGCTCCTCGGAAAAGTTCATGCACGGCATCAAGGTGCTGATGGCGAAGAACTACATCGACAACCTGTCGGAAGAAGCGCGCAAGGGCATGCAGGAGAAGGCCGAGCAGGGCATTTGGCCGACGGTGGCACCGTTGGGCTATCGGAATGTCATCGGACTAGGTGGAAAGAAGATCATCGAGCCTGATCCTGAAACCGCCCCGCTGGTCGGTCGTCTCTTCGAATGGTATGCGGCCGGTACGCTCTCAGTGCGCGAGGCCGCAAGGAAGGTTCGGGCGGCGGGGCTCGTCCACCGGAAGAGCGGTGCGCCGGTACCGGTGAGCACGGTGCACGCGATCCTGCGCAATCGGCTCTATGCCGGCGTATTCGAGTGGAATGGTCGCCCTTACCTGGGGACGCATCAACCACTCGTTTCGCGGGAGCTTTGGGAGCGAGTGCAGGGTGTGCTCGACGGCCGCCAAGCCAACTAAGCACCGCCGCGCTAAGCACAACTTTGCCTTCTCAGGCCTGATCGCGTGCGGCCATTGCGGCTGCTCGATCGTGGGAGAGATCAAAAAGCAGCGGTACATCTACTATCATTGCACCGGGTACAAGGGCCGGTGCAATGAGCCCTATGTACGCGAGGAAATCCTAGAGCGGCAGTTCTCCGATCTATTGGGCCGGCTCAGCTTCGACGACGAGGCGCTAGAGTGGGTGCGGGAGGCGCTGCACGCGAGCCATGCAGATGAGACGCGCGAGCATGAGGGGCCACCGAAAAGCTTCAGACCGAACATAGGCGTCTGCAAAGCCGGCTGGATCGCGATGTATATCGACAAGCTGGACGGGAGGGTCGACGCTACGTTCTACGAGCGCATGTCGACGTCCTGGCGTGAGGAGCAGACCCGCTGCCTCCGCGAGATCGAGCGGCATCAGGCCGCGAACAAGTCCTACATGGATGAGGGGGTGCAGCTTCTCGAACTCGCACGGAACGCGCGGCCCCTCTTCGAAAAGCAGGAACCCCGAGAAAAGCGGCGACTTCTCAATTTCCTGGTTTCGAACTGCTCGTGGAGAGCGGCGAGCTGACCGCCACCCTACGCCAACCCTTTGATCTTCTAGCCGAAACGACGCTTGCGGTTGAAAAAGGAAAGGCCGCCGGCGGTATCGCCAACGGCCCTTCTCAGATTTGGCTCCCCGGGCCGGACTCGAACCAGCGACAAGGCGGTTAACAGCCGCCTGCTCTACCAACTGAGCTACCGGGGACCAGAGCGCCCGATCGATCGGGCGCGATCCTCGCTGAACCGGGAGCGCGTCGCTGAGCGACCCGCTTCCTGCTCCCGTAAATGCCGCGGCGGTTTGGAAGATTCCCGGCAGGGTCTTACCCACCCGCCCGGGCATCGCCGACATCGGCAGCGATCATATAAGCCGGCCGCGGCTCGGTTCGCAAGACGCCTCGGACGGGGTCGCTGTCCCGACGACCGAGCCGGACCGCTTCTCGGAGCGCGTCCCGTCTATCCCAACGCGCCCGATCGGCGCAGCGCGGCGATCTCTCCGGGCGACAGGCCGAGCACTTCGGTCAGGACCTTCTCGGTGTCTGCCCCGAGCTCCGGCGCCGCGCCCGATGCCCGGCCAAAGCTGGCGGCCCACGGCAGTCCCGGCAGAACCCCGGCGCGATGCGGTTCCCAGAACCCCCGCTCCCTCAGGTGATCGCTGGCGACGAGATCCACCGAGCTCTCCAGCGCCGCCGCCGCGATCCCGGCGCGCCGCAGCTCGGCGGCCGCCGCCGCGGCGGCCTTTGGCCGCGACCAGGCGGCGAGCGCATCGTCGATCGCGCCGCGCTGCGCCATCCGCTCGCAAAGCCCGGACGCGGCCATCGGCGGCAGGCCCGGGACGATGGCGCAAAGCCTTTGCCATTCCCCGTCGGTGGTGACGGCGAGGCTGATCCAGTCGTCCTCTCCTCGGCAGCGGTAGACGCCGTGCGGAGCGTGGCGGTCGGAATGGTTGCCCCGGGGTTGCGGCGGCGCGCCCAGCTGCGTCGCCAGCAAGGGCTCAGCCATGGTCCACAGCAGCGCCTCGATCATCGAGAAATCGACCCGGGAGACGCCGCCCGCGCGCTGCCGCTGCCACAGCGCGGCTGCGGCGACGAACGCCAGCATCAGCCCGCACATCGGGTCGAGCCAGGCGAAGCCGACCCGCGGCGGGAATTCGGGGTGGCGGTTGAGCCCGGCGAACCCGGCATAGCATTGCAGCAACGTGCCATAGGCGACGGCGTGCGCCTCCGGCCCGGTTCGCCCGAGACCGGAGGCCGAGACATAGATCAGGTCGGGGGCGGCGGTGCGCAGGGCGTCGGCGCCGAGGCCGAGCCGGTCCATGACCCCGGTCGCGAAATTTTCGATCAGCACGTCGGATTTGGCCGCCAATGCCCGCGCGACCGCGACGGCTTCTGGTTGTTTGAGATCGAGGACGACGCCGCGTTTGGCCTGGCCGAGAACGGTGTGCAATTCGGAGGCGCGACCGGGGTCGCCGCGGCCGGGGGCCTCGATCTTGATCACCTCGGCGCCCATCGCCGCGAGATAGCGCGTTGCCGTCGGGCCGGCGATGACCCAGCTGAAATCGAGGACGCGAACGCCGGAAAGCGGCATCGGCCCGGGCGTGCCGGGACTCCTGTCGCGTCCGGCCGCGCCGCGCCCGACAGCGGCAATCCGCAGACCGAAGGGCGGCCCGGGCGCGTTGATCGTACGTCCGTCGATTTCGATCGGCCGGTAGAAATTGCGGTGCGCGAGCTGCGGGGATGCGAGCTGTTCGGCCGGCTCGCGCAATGGGAAGCTCGGCACATGGGCGGCCTGGGCCTGGTCGGCGATCCACTGCTTACCGTGCTGCCGGCTCCACGCCGACATCAAGGCGTGCAGCGCATCCCAATTGGCGATCCGGCCGGGCTTGGCCGCAAAGCGCGGGTCGCCGCCCCAATCGGGCGAGCCCATGACCCGGAGCCATGACGCCCACTGTCGGTCCTCGCGCGGCGAGATCGCCGCATATCCGTCTTGCGCCGGCAGGATCGTGACGGTGGCCCCGTTGCCGTCGGTTACCCGCCGGCGCGATCGGCTCCGGCCGGCGAGCCCGGCATTGGCCAGCTCGGTCATCGCCATGGTCGCCAGCGCCTCGTGGATCGAGACATCGATCACGGCGCCGGGCCGGTATGCCAGAGCGGCGTGCATGCCGGCACAGGCGGCGGCGAGCCCGCCGATAAAGGCCGATTGCTCGCCGACCGGGCGGATCGGCGCTTCGGCGAGGTCGTCGACCTGCCCGGTCAGCAGCCGGGCGATGCCGCTGGCGAAGAATAAGGTCAGATCGGTCGCCGGGTCGTCGGCCTGTGGGCCGGTCTGGCCGAAGGGCGAGATCAAGACGAGCGCCGCCGCCGGGTTCACCCGGCGAAGACTGTCGGCGTCGCGGCACCGAGCCCGAAGCTCTTGAGGCCGCCCTTCGCAGACGATCAGATCGGCCGCCGACAGCGCAGCGCTCGCCGCCGCGGAGCGGCTGGCCAGGATCGCTTTGCCGTGGTCGAGGTGTTCCGCCAGCGGCGTCGAGCGGTCCGGATCCATAGAGGCGACTTCAGCACCGACATCGGCGAGCAGACGCCCGCAGACGGCGGCGGCCAAGCCGTCGCCGATCTGCACGACCCGGAGCCCTCTCAGCAGCATTCTACGGCATTCCATCAAAATCGCCGCGCCCGGCGGCGGAGGTTGTGGCCGAAGCCTCGTCAAACCGCAATGCGCTCGACCGGGACGCCGGCGCCGGTCCGATCGCCGATCGGCAACGGCCGCGCTCAGGATGGCGAGGGGCGCGCACGTATTCAGAGCCACCTTTGCGCGCCGGGACTATAATGCGGCCGACCAGCGAAGGGGGGTTGTCGGGATGAGCGACCGAACCGCATCGCCGCTGCGCCTGCGCCGGCCAGGCTGGATCGGCGAGTTTCGCGCCTTCATCATGCGCGGCAATGTCGTCGACCTCGCGGTCGGCATCATCATCGGCGTCGCCTTCACCGCCGTCGTCAACAGCCTGGTCAAGGACATCATCACCCCGGTCATCGGGCTCGCCGTCGGCGGCATCGACTTCACCAACCTGTTCGTCACCTTGAAGGGACCCTCGGCGGCGACCTTGGCCGACGCGCAGAAGGCGGGGGCGGTGACCCTGAACATCGGCGTCTTTCTCAACGCCGTGATCCAGTTCCTGATCGTCAGCTTTGCGATCTTCTGGCTGATCAAGGTGCTGACCCGGCTGCATATCCGCGAAGAGCCGGCATCGCCGGCGCCGCCGCGAAGCGAGGTGCTGCTCGAAGAGATCCGCGACCTCCTCGCCGAGAAGCGGACCTAGGACCCGTCGAACCGAGCGGGATCGTCGTCGCCGGGCCTGACCCACGGCTGTCCGGTTGGAAATCGTCACAAATTCAGGTCGGCGGTCGCGAATGCCGGCGCAACCCCAAGCACCCCCTTGCCCGTACATGTCCCGGGCATCCACGCCTTGGACGCGCGCGCGTCCTCAGCCGAGCGGGCGGCCATGGCGCGCGATGAATTCGGGGAAAGCTTCCTCGGCTCTCGCCCCGCGCACGACATGGGTGGTGTAGTCGCGCTCCTCGGCCCATTGCTGCTCCAGATTCTGCGCCATCTGCCTCAGCAGCAGCGCCTTCACCCCGATCACCGCGGCGCGGTTGTTGCCGGCGATCGCGCGGGCGAGCTCCATGGTCTTGGCCCGCAATTGGCCGCGCGGCACCAGATGGTTCAGCAAGCCGATGCGATAGGCCTCGTCCGCCTCGACCACCCGCGCGGTGAACAACAGCTCCTTGGCGATCGGCCAGCCGACCTGGTTGGGCAGGGTCCAGGTGCTGTTGATCCGGCCATAGGCGGCGGCCAGAAAACGAAACCGGGTGTCCTCGCACCCGACCCGCATGTCGAGCGAGGAGGCCAGCACCGCCGCCCCGCCATAGGCGAGGCCGTTCAGCATGCCGATCGTCGGTTTGGCGCTGGCGGCGATCTCGTAGCTGCCCCGGCCGCGGCGCGCATCCAGCTCCTGCTGGCTGAAACGGCGATCGTCCTCGCGCTGCTCGTGGATGTCGCCGCCGGCCGAGAAGGCGCGGGTTCCGGCGCCGGTGATGACGATGCAGCCGATCGCGTCGTCGGCGTCGAGCGTTTTGACCGCGTCGTGCAATTCGCCCGACAGCAGCCGGTTCATCGCGTTGAGCTTGTCGGGACGGTTCAAGGTGACGATCCCGACGCCGTCTTCGCGGTCGACCAGAATGTGTTCGTAGCTCATCGTTTCCATCCTTCGAGCGATGCCACACCGTCAAGTTATCGTCGCCCCCGCGAAAGCGGGGGTCCAGGGAAACCGCTTGGGCGCTTGCGGCTCTGGGTTCCCGCTTTTTGCGTGAATGACGAATAAGATACTGATATATTTAAGTAATATTGACTTTTTTCCAAATTTGGATCACGACCTTGCCGACATGTTTGTCGGCTTCGAGATAGGCCTCGGCGTCGGCGACCTCGGTCAGCGCGAAGGGAGCGGTACGGCCGCCATTCTTCCCCCTCTCCCCCGCCGGCCGGGGGAGAGGAAGAAAATATGTGTGGATCAACTTGGGCATTTCTGCTCAGCCAATACGCTATAGGTTCCGGCCCGCGGCGGACAGGGGGCGTAAGTCGTTCGCCAGCGGGAGGGGATCAGGCGACGGAGGAGCTCGGCTGATCGGCGCATGCTGAATTCGGCCTTGTTCAACCGCGCGGTGCCCCTTGCGCGCGCAGTCGGCGCCGTTCACGATGACCCACCATCCTTGATCGAGCCGACCGCACCGTTGCGGCGGCGCAGCGGAGCACGTCGCCATGGAATTCGGCATGTTTCACCAGTTTCCCTCGCTGCCGGGGCGCACCGACGCCGATACCTTCGCGGAGGCGTTCGAGCAGATCGATGCGGCCGAAGAGCTAGGCCTCGACGTGATGTGGCTGGCCGAGCTTCACTTCGATCCGCAGCGCTCGGTATTGTCGGCGCCGCTCAGCATCGCCAGCGCGATCGCCGCGCGCACCCGGCGCATCGGGATCGGCATCGCGGTCCAGGTATTGCCGTTGTGCCACCCGCTGCGCCTGGCCGAAGAAGCGGCGACGGTCGACCAGATCAGCCGCGGCCGGCTGATCTTCGGCGTCGGCCGCAGCGGCCTGCCGCGCACCTATGAAGACTATGGCGTGTCTTATGCGGAAAGCCGCGACCGCTTTGGCGAAGTCCTCGACATCGTCGAGCAGGCGTGGTCGCAGCCGGCCGTGTGCTATCAGGGCAAGTACTACAATTTCAACAATATTGCGGTCACGCCGAAGCCGTTTCAGCAGCCGCTGCCGCCGATCCGCATCGCCGCGGCCAGCCCCGACACCTACCCCGCGGTCGGCGAGCGCGGATTGCCGATCTTCATCAATGCCCGCCACGGCTCGTTCTCCGAATTCGCGCCGGCGATCCGGGAATACCGCGAGGCCTATGCCGCGGCCGGCCACCCGGGCCGGGGTCAGGTGTATCTGCGGGTTCCGACCTATCTCGCCGAAACCCCGGGTCGGGCGCGCGAGGAGCCGCGGGAAAGCCTGATGCATTTCTACCGCGAGCAGACCGAGCGGCTGCGGGACTCGATGTCCCGCGGCGGCACGCGTGCGATCGAGGGCCGGGCCGAGCGCCTCCAGCGCCTCGAAAGCCTGACCTATGACGAGGCCTTGCAGGGCCAGGTGCTGATCGGCACGCCGCAATCGGTCGGCGAGCGGCTGCGCGCGTTGCAGGACGAGCTCGGCGTCGACGGCATCCTGGCCGAGCTGAATTGCGGCGGCTTGATCCCGCACGCGCAGGTCATGACCGCGCTGCGCCTCCTGTGTGAAGAAATCATGCCGCGGTTTCATTAGCGGGCCAGCGGCGCGCAAAACGCCAATAGGGAACGGCCATGTCGCTCGATACCGTCAAGGCGCCGACACTGGAGCAGGTGCGCGAGGTGGCGGCGGAACTTGGCCTCACCTTTTCCGATCAGGAGCTGGCAGCACATCGCGAAGCCCTGCTGCCGGGGATCGGCGCCTATAATCAGCTCGACCGGATGACAGACGAGCTGCCGCCCGTCACCTATCCGCGCCTGCCCGGCCGGCGTCCCCCGCCCGACGACAACCGGCACGGCGCCTGGTACGTCAAGACCGAGATCGCCGGTGCGGCCGGCGGCAAGCTCGCCGGCAAGACGGTGGCGCTCAAGGACAATATCTGCCTCGCCGGGGTGCCGATGATGAACGGCGCCTCGACGTTGGAAGGCTATGTGCCGGATGTCGACGCCACTGTCGCGACGCGCATTCTCGACGCCGGCGGCACGATCCTCGGCAAGACCGTATGCGAGTATTTCTGCTTCTCGGGGGGCAGCCATACCAGCGCCGGCGGACCGGTGCACAACCCCCACCGCATGGGCTACTCGGCCGGCGGCTCGTCCTCCGGCAGCGCCGCGGTCGTCGCCGCCGGCGAGGTGCCGATGGCGCTCGGCGGCGACCAGGGCGGCTCGATCCGCATCCCGGCCGCATTTTGCGGGATCTACGGCCTTTGTCCGACCCATGGCCTGGTGCCCTATACCGGCATCATGCCGATCGAGCTGACCTTGGACCACACCGGCCCGATGACCGCGACGGTCGAGGACAACGCGCTGCTGCTCGAAGTGCTGGCAGGACCGGACGGGCTCGACCCGCGGCAATCGGCCGGGGCAGTCGCCAGGCCTTACCGCGAGGCTTTGGGCAAGGGTGCCGCGGGCCTGCGGATTGCCGTGGTCGAGGAGGGCTTCGGTCATCCACGGGGGATGCCGCAGGTCGATGCGGCGGTGCGCGAAGCAGCGCAGCGGTTCACCGGATTGGGGGCCGCGGTCGAGACCGTGTCGATCCCGATGCACCGCCAAGGCGCCGCGATCTGGCTCGCCGTAGCGGCCGAGGGCGCCACGATGCAGATGATGCTGGGCAACGGCTTCGGCTTCAACTGGCAGGGGCTCTACGTCACCTCGTTGCTCGACCGCCACAGCGGCTGGCGCGCCCGCGCCGACGAGCTGTCAGACAGTCTGAAGAACACGATGCTGCTCGGCCATTACATGGTCACGCGGCACCGCGGTCATTATTACGCCAAGGCGCAGAACCTGGTGCGGCGGCTGCGGCGCGCCTATGACGAGGCGCTGTCGCGCTGTGATCTGTTGCTGATGCCGACCGTGCCTACGGTCGCGACGCCGTTGCCGGAAGCGGGCGCGCCGCTCGGGCTGATCCTCGACCGCGCCTTTGGCATGGTGACCAACACCGCTCAGTTCGACTGCACTCATCACCCGGCGATGAGCCTGCCCTGCGGCATCGTCGACGGGCTGCCGGTCGGGATGATGCTGGTAGGGAGACCCTTTGGCGAGGAAACGATCTACCGCGCCGCTGCCGCGTTCGAGCGCGGCGTCGACTGGAAGACGCTCACAGCGTGAGCGGCCGGCACGGCCGCAGCACGGGGCGACGGCCATGCGAGCCGATGAATGCGTATTTTGCAGGATCGTGGCCCGAACCAGCCCGTGCCATGAGATTTATCGGGACGATGCAACCCTGGCCTTCATGGACATCCATCCGACCAACGAACGGCATTGCCTGGTGATCCCGAAAGCGCATTTCGCAAGTTGTTCGAGATGCCGCCCGAGCTGTTCGGCGCCGTGGCTGCGGCGGCGGCGCAAGTCGCGCGCGCCGTAAACGACGAACTGCGGCCGGGCGGTCTCAGCCTATTGCAGGCCAATGGCGTGCTCGCCGGGCAGACGGTGCCCCATGTCCATGTCCACGTATTGCCGCGGCGGGCCGACGACAATCTGCTTATCAACTGGAACCGCAGCCGGACTGGCGGAAACACCGACGATCCCGCCCGCATCGCCGCCATCGCCGAGCGGCTGCGGACCCGGCTGCGCGGATGATGGCGTCCCCGACAGGACTTCGAACCTGCGACCCACAGTTTAGGAAACTGTTGCTCTATCCGGCTGAGCTACGGGGACGCGTGCGTCGAGTATACCTCGGCTCCGGATCCTGCGCCAGCAGGTCGCGCCGCCGCCGAGCGGTCCCCGATCGGGGCTGATGGGCGAGTAAGTCCGGCCATGGCCGCGCTGTACATTCGCCGCGGCTCCGGGTTGAGGCTGGTCGTGGCGGCGATCGCCTGCGCCGCCACGGCGGCGATGGGGGCCGCGAAGATCGACTGGGCGAAGGCTCAGCTCGTCGATGTCGCGGCCGTCGAATACCGCTTTATCCCGAACCATCTGGTGTTGCGCCGCGGCGTCGCGTATCGGCTGCACCTCGCAAACCGCGGAAAGGAGCTGCACGAGCTGACCGCGCCCGCATTTTTCAAGACTGTGGAATTGCGCAACCCAGAGGCGCTGAACCTGGAGCGCACCGAGCTGGCGCTGCAGCCCGGCGAGCACACGGACCTCTATTTTGTCGCGACGCGGCCCGGCCATTACGACATGTGGTGCGCCGATCACGACTGGGCCGGCATGACCGGCGACATCACCGTCAAGTAGCCGCGTCGGCGATCCCGACGAAGCCGGGCGCCTCAGGCTCCGACATAGCGGCGCTCGCCGGTCGCGGGGCAGTAGTAGACAGTGACGAGCTTGCCGCTCTCGGGGTCGACAAAGCGCTCGTCGGTCGCGACCCAATCGGGCCCCGGACGGCTGCCGGCCACGCGTTTGTAGCGCCAGCGCTCGACCAGGGCGGCGCCGATCAGGACGAGGCCGGGCAGCGTGAGGCGCAGGGTCGCGCCGAAGGTGCAGCCGGCATAAGCGAGCGCCGCCGCCCCGGCCAACAGTGCCAGGCCGATGACGAGCAAGGCCGCGCGCAGCACGCGCAGGCTCATCCGCGCATGCTCACCCGGGCTGACGCTCGACCACCGCCGCGGTGCCGTAGGCGACGATCTCGCTCATGGTCTGGCCGATCTCGGCCGAATCGAAGCGCATCATCAGGATCGCGTTGGCGCCCATCGCGGTGGCGTTCTCGACCAGGCGGTCGATCGCGTGGCGCCGCGCCTCCTCGAGCAGCAAGGTGTATTCGTGGATCTCGCCGCCGACGATCGAGCGCAGCCCGGCCATGATGTTGCCGCCGAGCCCGCGGCTCCTGACGACGACGCCGAAGCATTGCCCCTTGATCTCGGCCACCCGGTGTCCGGCGATGTTTTCGGTGGTGACGACCAGCATGATGGTCTCCGCTGCGGTTTGGACATTCGAGCCTTCCCGAATGTTTCAGTGAGCTCGCTTATGATCGCCAAGCCTTACTAATGCGCAACCCTGCAATGATCAAACGCTTGGTTGCGGGCTCGGGCGGCGAGGCGCTAGGCTGAAGTCGGACGGCATCGGAAGAGGAGCGGCGATGGCGACGGGCACGGACTGGACCGAGAGCGAGGTCGAGCTTGCCGGGGTGAAGGTGCACCTCGCCCGCGCCGGCGCGGGACGCCCGGTTGTGGTGCTGCATCACGACATCGGCAGCCCGGAGCGGCTCGAATTCTACGATGCGCTGGCGAGCCGCTTCGACGTGCTGGTCCCGCACCATCCGGGCTACGGCAGCAAATTGGAGCGCCCGCAATGGCTGCGCAGCGTGCGCGACGTCGCCGTCATGTATCAGGGCCTGATCGCCGATCTCGGGATCGAGCGGCCGGCGCTGGTCGGCCTCGGGTTCGGCGGGTGGATCGCGGCCGAGATGGCGACGATGGCCCCGGGCGGCGTGCACCGGCTGGTGCTGGTGGGCGCGATGGGGCTGAAGCCGCCCGAGGGCGACATCTTCGATCAGGCGATCGTCAGCTATATCGACTACGCCCGCGCCGGGTTTCACGATCAGGCGGCGTTCGCCCGGATCTACGGCGATGTGACGACCGACCAGCTGGTCGATTGGGATATCTGCCGCGAGATGTGCTTTCGGATTGCCTGGAAGCCGTACATGTACAGCCAGACCCTGCCGCACCTGTTGGCCGGGGTGAAGGTGCCGCGCATTGGTGGTGTGGGGCGACGACGACCGGATCGTGCCGCGCAGCGCCGGCGAAAAATACGCGGCCGCCTTGCCCGAGGCGCGGTTCGAGATCGTGCGCGCGGCGGGGCATTGCGTCGACATGGAGCAGCCGCAAGCGCTGGCCCGGCTGGTCGGCGGCTTTATCGCCGAGAATTAGGTCGGAGCGCGGGCGTCCCGCCCGCAAGCGGGCCGGAGGCCCGCGGTCCCGCAGGCAGGGGGCCACGATCGGCCCAAGGAGGAACCCATGCATGTGATGTACTTCACCGAGCAACCGATGTCGGCTTATCCGGCCGACAAGGGCCTCGAATTCGGGGCCACCGCGCTGATGTTCTCGAATAAATATTACGATCCGGTTGCCGGCAGCCGCCTCTACAACGAATACGTCGAGCAATATATTTACGCCGAGGAGATGGGCGTCGAAGGCTTCATGCTCAACGAGCACCACAACGCGCCGTTCTGCATGCAGGCCAAGTGCAACATCTTTGCCGCGATCCTCGCCGCGGTGACCAAGAAGGCGAAGATCGTATTGCTCGGCAACCCGCTGCCCTTGGCCGAGAACCCGGTGCGGCTCGCCGAGGAATTGGCGATGATCGACATGATCTCCAAGGGCCGGCTGGTCTCCGGCTTTGTCCGCGGCGGCGGCCAGGAGCAGCTCGCCAACGGGGTGAGCCCCGCCTACAACCGCGAGCGCTTCGAGGAGGCGCATGATCTGGTGGTCGCCGCCTGGACCCGGCAGGGGCCGTTCCGCTGGGAAGGCACGCACTACCAGCATCGCGTCGTCAACCCGTGGGCGGTGCCGTTGCAGAAGCCCTATCCGCGGGTGTGGATCCCAGGTGTTTTGAGCAAGGAGACGATCATCTGGGCGGCCAAGCAGCGCTATCCCTACATCGCGCTCAACACCTCGATCGAGGCGACCAAGACGATCTGGAAGCTCTATGACGAGGTCGCGGCCGAGATGGGCTATGAGGCGGGGCCGCAGAACCGCGGCTATCTGCAGCAGGTCCACGTGTCGGACAGCGAGGAAAAGGCCGAGAAGAACGCGCGCCAGTTCCTGTGGATGCAGGGCGAGTTCACCGGCCTCGCCCATCCGGTGTGGTCGAACCCTGCGGGCTATTTCTCGCCCGAGTTTCGCCGCCAGTTCGTCGAGTTCGCGGTCGGTCGGGCGGAGAGCCCGCGCGGGCGGCCGACCTTCGAAAAGCAGGTCGCCGACGGAAGGGTGATATTCGGCACGCCCAAGACGGTGATCCCGAAAATGCGCCATATCCTCGAAGAGACGCGGCCCAGCATCTACGGGCTGTGGGGCAATGACGGCAATGTCAGCAACGAGGATGCGCGCACCTGCATCCGCCTCTTGGGCCAGGAGGTCATGCCGGCGATGCGCGAGATCGGCAAGGAATTGGGCCTGACCGACCCGTTCGAGGCCGACGCCCCGGTCCATCTGCGCTATTCGACCGACGTGAAGCAGCTGCCGCAGGCCGCGGAGTAAGTGGGGAGCGCGGGCGTCCCACCCGCCCTTGATCGGGCCGCGGGCGTCCCGCCCGCCCTTGATCGCCGCATCGAACGTCGACCACACCGGTTGGCGCTCGCGCGGCTATCTGGCGCATCTCGACGCGCCTGACCTCGTCCAGCACGTCGCGTTCCGGCTCGTCGACAGCCTGCCGGCCGGGCTGAGGGATGAAAATCGCCGCGTGTCCCGCGACGGCTCGGCCGACGCGGTCGACGCCACGTTGGACCGCGGATATGGCCGGCACGACCTGGCGATCCCGGAAATCGGCGAGGTCACGCAAAACGCTTTGCTGAATTCGATCGCGAGCGGTATGCGCTGATCGCCTGGTGCGTGATGCCCAACCACGTGCACGTTCTCGCCGAGATCGGCGCCGGCAACCGATTAGACCGGGTCGGCATTCGTTGAAGTCGTTTACGGCCAATAAGGCCAATCGGATCCTCGAGCGCAGCGGAGCGTTCTGGGCGCCCGAGTATTTCGATCGCTACATGTGCGACGATGCGCATTTGGCGGCGACGAAGATCTATATCGAGGAAAACCCGGTCAAGGTCGGCCTATGCCGTGCGCCTTCCGACTGGCCGTTCTCGTCGGCATCGATGCGATAGGGCGGGCGGGACGCCCGCGGTCCGCGGGGCAAGGAATTGGGTGTGACCGACCCGTTCGAAGCCGACGCCCCGGTCCACCGGCGCTATTCGACCGATATCAAGCAAATGCCCCAGCCCGCGGAGTAACATGATAGCTTTGCCCAAGAACGCTGGCGAGAGCTGGGGGACACGGCCAGCGTTCTTGATCGAGCTCGCTATGATGCGGGGGCCTGAGACGGTAAACGCATTGACCACCCAAGGGCGGCAACAACCTCCGCAAACGAGTTCCAAGCCACGTAGTCAGGTTGGACCGTTTTTGCTTCTTCCCTCAGTCTTTCCTCCCGCAATACCTCATCGGGCGTCCAATGGGAAATCCGTACCAAGGCATTATGCAGCTCTGGGCGATGCTCTGCGCCATATGCCGCCCATATAGCAAGCATTCCCGCCCGTTTGGCCATCAGAATATCTCGCGCGATGCTATCACCTACGTAAGCAGTCTTCTCGCGCGACATCCTTTCTCTCCGACAAATTTCAAGCAACACCGCCGGATCGGGTTTTTTTTGATGATCCGATAATTCAATTACTTTGCTCATCGGAAATTTTTCCAGCCAGCCTTCGGCGTCCCTCTCTATCCCAAAGCGCGAGATAGATCGCTCACGACAGTATATACGTTCGAAAAATTCGAACAGACCCAGCCTTCCAAGTCTGTCAAGAGCTCCATATAGTTTGCTTTCTGTATAGGCAACGAGCTTTACGTCCCTCATTCGCAAGAACGCCAATGCCTCTATAACTCCATCATACAATTTTAAATTCTTGAGACGAGTGGAATTAAAGGCATGAAGGGCAGGATCTAGCTCTCTTAGCAAGAATTCTCTAGTCTCATTTCTGTAGATTTTTTTTATGGTTTCGGTCTCCAGCAGCGCAAATGGCTGTTCAGAGTCTCCATATTTTTTATGAATTTCTCGAAAATCTTCTAATAGGGATTCTTTATTGCATTTTGTGATCTGAACCGCCACGTCGACCATCGCGTAGAAGGATGGGACAAAATATCCCACCCAGTCGTATAATGTGTTATCCAGGTCACAGACCAGAACGTCAGCAATCGTCATTTAAGGTGACCAAAGTGAGCTGTCATAAAGAAAAGCAACAGAGCCGATATTATCAATATAAAAAATGATGTCCTGTAAAATTGCTGAATTTTGGTGAGTGCGTTTCGCTCTTTAGTCCCCTCGTAGATATATTTTCCTTCCTTTAGCTGTACCGATGCGTCGTCATGACGGCTAAAATGCGATATGGCTTGTGTCATGCCTTTCTGTAACGGGATGATCTTTTTTACATAATTTTCCTCGAAATCTTCTCCGAATGTGACTGCACCGCGTAACATCTTGTGATAAACGTTAAGGTCTAGTATCTTTACAGCATAGAGAGCAAACGCGCTCGATAGCACCATTAATACCGTTGTATGGAGGTAAAAGCCGCCAAACCAAGGTACTGGGATGGCAAATTCTTGACCGCGAACTCAATAGAACAATTCCTAGGCCGAGGGCAGCGGCGACGAAGGCCAACCCAAATTGACGCGATTTGACGGCCATCTCGTTGAAGTGCATTTGGGTATCGACGACTTTTGCCCAAATGGTTACGTAAATTTCCTGCTGTTCAATGGAAGGACGATCGTCCATGATCTGATGATCCTCACCCGATTACGACGCTTGATCTCCTGCCGAGCGTCGCCGGGAACGTGGGCGGCGGATCCGGGGGGGTAGGTTCGATCACTCTCGCGTTCTCGGTTTTCATCCGACTGCTCCCTCGATCTGTGGCGGCCCCCCAGAACGAAACGTGAATATAATTCTCAACGCTCGAATGCACAATAGGCACGCGAGGGTGGCGTCGGAACCGGAAATGCGACTGAAGGGCTCGGCGCATGGGAATTTCACTCCGCCGCCGGCCGGGTGCGCGTCGCGGGGCGGGGTGGGCCGCGGCGGAAGGCTTCATGGCGCAGCAAATAGAGGCCGGTCAGGGTGACGATCGCGGCGCCGATCGCGATCGGGATGGTCGGGACCTCGCCCCACACGACAAAGCCCAGGATCGAGCCCCAGATCAATGCCATGTAGTTGAACGGCGAGACCGCGGCCGCCGGCGCGTAATAGAGCGCCTGGGTCGTCCAGTATTGCGAGACGCCGCCGATCAGGCCGATCGAGCAGAACAGCACGAGGTCGAGCGGCCCCGGCGTGACCCAGTAGAACGGCAACACCGGCAGTGACCCCAGGGTCATGAACAGCGCGGTGTAGAACACGATCGACGCCGTCGATTCGGTGCGGGTCAGCCCGCGCACGGTCAAGGTGCCGACCGCGTTGCAGATCGCGCACAGGAGGGCATAGGCCATGCCGGCCCAGCTGCCGGCGCCGCTCGGCCGCGCCATGACCAGCACGCCGATGAAGCCAGCCGAGACCGCGATCCAGCGCTCGCGCCCGACCCGCTCCTTGAGGATCGGCCAGGACAATGCGGTCAGGAACAGCGGGGCGGCAAAGGTCAATGCCACCGCATCGGCCAACGGCAGCAGGTGATAGGCGAAGAACGAAGCAACGTTCGATCCGCCCCAGATCGCCGCGCGGCCGAGCTGGGCGCCGAGCCGGTTGGTTCGCAATACCGAATTTCCGCCCGCGCGCAGCACCAGGATGTAGGACGGCAACAGCGCGACGGCGCTGCGGAAGAACACCAGCATCGGGATCGGATAGCTCTGCGCCAGCCACTTGCCGATCGCGTTCTGGAACGAGAACAGAAAGACCGACGCGACCATGTAGAGGATGCCGAGCCGGACATCGTCGGCCCGCGCCGCCGTGGCTGGTGCGGCTGGCACGGCCGGTCAGAACCGGTCCGGATCGAAGGCGAGCACCGTGGCGCCGCCGAGAACGCCAGGCAGATGGCCCGGCGCCAACGCCAGGAAATGCTCGGCATAGAACCGCGCGGTCGCGATCTTGGCGCGGAGAAAGGCGGGATCGCCCTCGCCTGCGGCCAGAAGGCGGTCGGCGGCGAGCGCCTGGCGCGCCAAGAGCCAGCCGGCGCAAACGATGCCGAAAAGCTGCAGATAAGGCGCCGAACCGGCAGCCGCCGCGGCGGCGTCGCTGTCGACGAGACGTACGGTCGCGGTTTCAAGGGTGGTCAGGCCGGCTTGCAACGGGCCGGCGATCGCGGCGAGGCTGCCGCCCGCGCGTTCGAGGGCGGCCGCCGTTGCGCCGGTCTCGGCGAACAGCGCCTGCGCCGCCGCGCCGCGGTCGCGGGCGAGCTTGCGGCCGACGAGATCGCCGGCCTGGATGCCGTTGGTGCCCTCGTAGATCGGCGCGATCCGGGCGTCGCGCAGGTGTTGCGCCGCACCGGTTTCCTCGATGTAGCCCATGCCGCCATGCACCTGGATCCCGGTCGAGGCGACGGCGACGCCGAGATCGGTGCACCACGCCTTGACCGCCGGGATCAGCAGATCGGCGCGACCTTGCGCCCGCGAGCGCGCGGCCGGGTCGGGGTGGCGGCGCCCGCGATCGATCGTCGCCGCCGCGTAATAGGCGAGCGATCGCATCGCCTCGGTCGCGGCGCGCATCCACAACAGCATCCGCCGCACGTCGGGGTGATGGATGATCGGCAATGCGCCCGCATCGGCCGCGGCGTCGAGCGGGCGGCCCTGCACGCGGATGCGGGCAAAGTCGCGGGCCTGCTGATAGGCGCGCTCGGCGATCGCCACACCCTGCACCCCGACATTGAGCCGGGCGTTGTTCATCATCGCGAACATGTATTCGAGACCGCGGTTTTCCTCGCCGATGCGCCAGCCGACCGCGTCTTCATAGGCGAGCACGCAGGTCGGCGAGGCGTGGATGCCGAGCTTGTGCTCGAGGCTCAAGGTGCGCACGCCGTTGCGCGGCCCCGGCCGGCCCTCGCCGTCGAGCAGGAACTTGGGCACCAGGAACAGCGAGATTCCGCGCGATCCCGCCGGCGCGGCGGGGGTGCGCGCCAGCACCGCGTGCACGATGTTCGACGCCAAATCGTGGTCGCCATAGGTGATGAAGATCTTCTGGCCGGTGATCCGGTAATGGTCGCCATAGGCTGGGCTATGGGCCGGCACCGCGCGGGTGGTCAGCGCGCCCAGATCCGACCCGGCCTGCGGCTCGGTCAGGTTCATCGTGCCGGTCCACTCGCCGCTGACGAGCTTGCCGAGGTAGAGCCGCTTCTGCTTCTGCGAGCCGTAAGCCTGAAGCAATTCGATCGCGGCCATGTTGAGCAATGGGCACAGCGCGAAGCTCATGCAGGCTGAGTTGACCATCTCGGCGACGGGTGCGGCGAGCGCGAACGGCAGGCCCTGCCCGCCATGGTCCGGGTCGCCGGCGAGCCCGTTCCACCCGCCCTCGACATAGCGGGCATAGGCTTCGCGAACCCCCGGCGGGGTCCGCACGACGCCGTTTTCGAGGACGCTGCCGACGCGGTCGGACGGCTGGTTCAGCGGCGCCAGCACGGTCTCGGCGAGCTTCGCCGCCTCGCCGAGAACCGCCTCGACCAAATCCCGGTCGACCGCTTCGAAGCTCGGGCAGCAGCGCGACCTCGCCGATCCCCGCCACCTCCTCGAGCACAAAGCGCATATCGGCGAGTGGGGCGGCGTAGGGCATCGGAGCGTCTCCGGGAACGACCGCGGCGATCCTACACGCCGGCACCGTTGCGAAGGTGCAAGATGTTGCCGGGTTTAGCGCACTAGCCAAGCTCCGATGTCGCGGGCGCTCGACCACGATCATCTCGCCTCGCGGCATATAGGTCCGCTTGGGTCCCACGCGTTTATCTTAAGAAATTACACACCAGAACGAAGTACTTTTCAGAAACTTCAGCCGGGACGACTGCTTATGCATCGAGGCGAAAACGAATTGCGTGAATCGAAGCGCCGGAGGATGGTTGAAGCACTCATACAGCAAGAGGGCTGCGCACTTATACGAAAGAGTCCGGCCCTGTACTGGAGTCAGAACCATAAAGTCCGCGCGGCTTTTTCCGTGTCTAAAAGGCATCCCAACGAATTGTTACCCTATTGGTACGCGTATCATCCGAAATGGGAAACATTTATGGACGAGGGAGACCAGGGATATTTGGTCCTCGGCTGTATTGATGCGGGAGCCTCGAAGCACTTCGCAGATGGCCCTTGTGGGGGCAAAGACCGACTCGTTTCATTCCCCTCTCCCCGATCAGCCGCGCCACAGGTCGGCGAATTGGGTGGCGACGACCTTCTCGTACGGAACCTCGCCCCGCAGGATGCCGAGGTCGCGGGCGAAATGGTTCATGCCGACGACGAATTCGCGCGAGATCGACGCGTCGTAATAGGGCAGGTCGCGGCGGATCAGCTCGGCGATCAGCGCCGCCTCGGCGGGCGGGAACAGCCGGCGGCCGACTTCGGCGGCGCGGGCGACATCGGCCTTGAGCGCGGCCTGGGTCTTGGCCAGGGCGCGGATCGCCGCGGCCGCGATTTCGGGCAAATCCTCGATCAGCCGGTCGGTCGCGGCCAACGCCGACATCGTGTAGTTGAAGCACCCCGGCGGCCCTTCGCCGCGCCGGACATCGAGAACGACCGTGCCGACCCCGCGGCGCACCGCGATCTCGGCGCCCATGCCGTTGGCCCAGAACCCGTCGATCAGGCCGGCTTCGAGCGCCTTCGCCGCGGTCACCCCGAAATTGACGATCCCGGTCCCCGCCGTGCCCGGCACCGGGGCGATCGTCACTCGGTCGCGCTCGAAGTCGATGCCGGCCTCGATCAGCAGCCGGCGCAGGCCCATCTCGACCCAGGGTGCGGCGCCGATGGTGCGGCCCCTGACCGCGCCGATATCGCCGCGCCGGGCATCGAGATCGGCGCGCATGACCAGAAACCAGTACATGCCCTGGGCCTGGGCGCAGAGCAGCTTCGCGCCGTGCCATTCGGGGAAGGCGGCCAGCACCGAATGCGCCGAGCCGCCGACGAAGTCGACCGCCCCGTCGCGCAATTCGCGATAGGCCCGGTCGACCGGAAACACCAGCTCGAGTTCGACCTCGAGGCCTTCGGTCTTGAAAAACCCGAGCTCGACCGCGGCCACCGCTGGGAAATAGGAGTTCGAGATCAGATCGGGCACCGCGAGCTTCATTTGGTCACCGGCAGCCGGTTGCGTGTTCAGGGCACGAGCATCATCAACAGTATCGCGATTGCGGTCGCGATCATGAAACAGCTTTCGACGACCGGGATCGGCACGGCCGGCCCGTCAGCCGCGCTCGATCTCGGCGGCGGCGCGGTCGAGCGCGTCGGTGACCGCCCGCACCTGCGCCGGGTCGAGCGGGCCCCGGTCGAGCCGGATCGACAATGCCAGCTCCAGATTGTGCAGCGCGCGGCGGATCTCGGGGGCCGGTCCGCCGGCATAGGCCCGGCCGAATTCGGCCATGCGGCCGAGGATCGCGTCGACCGAGGCCTGGTTGGCGGCGAGAAAGGCGGTGCCTTCGGCGGTGATCGAATAGCGCTTGCGGGTGCCTTCGGCGGTCTCGGGCTGGAGGTAGCCGAGCTCTTCGAGCAGGGTCAGGGTCGGGTAGATCACGCCCGGGCTCGGGCTGTACATGCCGCCGAGCTGCTCCTCGATCGCCTTGATCAGCTCGTAGCCGTGGCGCGGCTTCTCGGCGATCAGGTGCAGCAGCACATAGCGCAGGTCGCCGTGGTCGAACACCCGGCCGAGCCGCCCGCCGCGGCCGCCGCCATGGCCGCCGTCGAGGCGGGTGCCGAAGCGCCCGCCGCCATGGCCGAAAACCCCGCGGGCGTGCCGCCCTCCGCCGTGCGAATGTGAGCGTCTGAACATTGGATGACCCCGTTCAAGCGGTCGGCAGCAGCGCAGCACGGTAGGTGCGCCGCAAGGTTTCGAGCTTGAGCGCAACCGGGGTGCCGAGCCACAGCGCATAGCGGCTGTGATCGTCCACCGAATCGTCGGTCAGCGGGTGGATCAGAACATCGAGGCCGTCGCGGTTCAGCATCAGCCAAGGCACGATTTTCGGAAACTCCGCGGTGGTGAAGATGATCTGCAGGTTGGCGATCGGGTGCGGTCCGACCGGCCCGTCGCGAAAGCCGCCGAACTCGACGCGGAATTTGCCGTCGATCGCTGCGGCGAGCCGCTCCGCGGCCGGGCGGGTCGCGGCGTCGTAATAGACATGCGCGTGATAGCCGTTGAGCGGGATGGGTTTGTTGGTAGTTTCGGTCATGTGTCTGCTCCTGAGTGTCGGTGTTTGTACCGAACGTATCTTAGATATATCTAAATACAGTCTCATTCAAGTTCTTTTTTCGCCGCCCGCGCGGTCCATGCGCTAAAATCGTTGGCTCACGGCGAGGACAATCGGGATGAGCGACAGCCACGAGCACGAGCGGGTCGATTGGAAGATCCACGGGGTCAAGGTGATCCCGGGCGACCAGCTCGACCCCAACACCGCCCAGACGCCGGGCATGGACCGCGCCGCGGCGATCAACTTCGCCCGGGTCGGCGCGCAGAAGATCTGGGCCGGCACGGTCAAGATCCATGCCAACGCCAAGACCGGAGCGCATCATCACGGCGCGCTCGAAAGCGTGATCTACGTGCTGAAGGGGCGGGCGCGGATGCGCTGGGGCGACCGTCTCGAATACGTCGCCGAGGCCGGTCCCGGCGATTTCATCTTTGTCCCGCCCTATGTGCCGCATCAGGAGATCAACGCCTCCTCCGACGAGACGCTCGAATGCGTGCTGGTGCGCAGCGACAACGAGGCAGTGGTCGTCAACCTCGACATCGAGCCGGTCGAGCGGCCGCAGCAGGTGCGCTGGGTCGACCCGATCCACCGCGACGGCTGACCGGCCGGGCTGAAAATCGGATTCCGACAATCAGCAGAACGGCACGCCGCGGGCCGCCTGGCCGATGTTGACTTGCCGGCGCGCCGCCCGGGGGGCCGCCGCCGGGGACGCAGGCAGGGAAATTTACCGCGAAATCCTCGCGACGCCGCTTGAAAGCCCGCAGCTCCTAGGTTACTTTTATCTTGAAAGTGACTGGGGAGGGCTGTCCCATGCAGCGCAAGAGCTATGGCAACATGCATTGCCCGATCGCCCGCAGCCTCGAGCGGGTCGGCGAGTGGTGGTCGATCCTGATCCTGCGCGACGCGTTTTACGGGCTTCGGCGGTTCGACGAGTTTCAAAAGAATCTCGGCGTCGCCCCCAACATACTGACCCGGCGGCTGAACGCGCTGGTCGAGGCCGGCCTTTTGGAACGGCGCCGCTACAGCGAGCATCCGCCGCGCGACGAGTATGTGCTGACCGAAAGAGGGCGCGATTTCCGGCCGGTGCTGCTGGCGTTGCTCGCCTGG
This sequence comes from uncultured Alphaproteobacteria bacterium, assembly GCA_963703855.1. Classification (GTDB taxonomy): domain Bacteria; phylum Pseudomonadota; class Alphaproteobacteria; order ATCC43930; family CGMCC-115725; genus AP-15. Next base: position 46,402 of record CAVPFW010000024.1, on the reverse strand, counting down.
GGCAACCGCCATTTCGCGCCCGAGGGGGTTTCGGTGCAGCTCGCCAACGCGCGGACCGGGGCGGCGGTCGAACCGGTTCTGGTCGATGGCGCCACCGGCGAACGGATCGCCGGACCGGGTTTTGCGATTGTTGCCGGACCGGGGGCCGATGACGGGGTGCGCCAGCGCCTCGCCGAACGCGGGCATCGGCCGTTTGCCCGGGAGGGCAGAGCATGAGCACCCAGACGCTCGATCGCGCCGCAGCGCGCGAGGCCACGCCCGACGGGCTGCACGGCATCCTTGCCACCCGGCGGCGGATCCGTCTCAGCCGTCGGCTCGCCTTCGCCGCGCTCGGCCTGATCGCTGCCGGCGGGGTCGCCTGGTGGGGCTGGAATTGGTGGCAGGTCGGCCGGTTCATCGAGACCACCGACGACGCCTATGTCGGCGGCAACGTGACGACCTTGTCGCCTCACGTCGCCGGGTTCGTCGCCAAGATCCTGGTCGGCGACAACGAGTTCGTGCATGCGGGCCAACTGGTGATCGAACTCGACGACCGCGACTACCAGGCCAATCTCGCGCATGCCGAAGCGGTGGTTCGGAACCAGATGGCGGCGCTCGCCAATCTTCATGCCAAATATGCGTTGCAGCAATCGATGATCCAGCAGGCCGAGGCGGATCTCCTGGCCAAGAAGGCGGACGCCGGCTACGCGCGCGAGGACGCTGCGCGCTACCATGCGCTGGCGTTGACGACCTTCGGCACGGTGCAGAACGACCAGAAGGCATTTGCCGCGGATCGGAAGGCGGAGGCGACGGTCCGCTCAGGCGCGGCCGGCCTGGACGCGGCCCGCCAGCAGCTCGCCGTCATCGACACCGAGATCACCGAAACCGAGGCCAGCCTGGCTCAGGCGCAGGCTGATCTGCGCACCGCCGAGCTCGACCTCGGCTACACCAAGATCCGCTCGCCGATCGACGGGTATATCGGCGACCGCGCCGCGCAAATAGGTGCATATACGACTGTCGGCAGCGCCTTGCTGTCGATCATCCCCGCCCACGGGCTCTGGGTCGATGCCAACTACAAGGAAGACCAGCTGGCGCGAATGCGCCCCGGCGAACAGGCGAGCTTTGTCGCCGACGTGCTCCCTGGGCGCACATTCACGGGCCGGGTCTTGAGCCTCGCCCCGGCGACGGGAGCGATTTTCAGTGTGATCCCGCCAGAAAACGCAACCGGCAATTTCACCAAGATCGTGCAACGCGTTCCGGTGCGCATCGACGTCGATAATGGCGACGGGACCCTGGGGCTGCTGCGCCCCGGCCTGTCGACCACGGTCAGTGTCGACACCCGCGGCCACTAAACCCGGCCCGAAATGAAGCTTCGTCACCCCCGCGCAAGCGGGGGCCCAGAGCAGGCGCCGGTGACTTAGCCCTGGGTTCCCGCTTTCGCGGGAATGACGGGAATGGGGACAGCCAGAAAGGAGGGTGACCGATGAGCCCACCAACCGCCTCTGAGCCCGCACCGGCACAGGCCGCGACCCCGAGCGTCGTCCCGTTCGCGGTCATGTGCGTCGGCATGTTCGTGGCATTGCTCGACATCCAGATCGTCGCGTCGTCGTTGCAGGACATCGGCGGCGGCCTTTCGGCGGCGCAGGATGACATCAGCTGGGTGCAGACCGCCTACCTGATCGCCGAGATCATCGTGATCCCGCTGTCCGGTTGGCTCACCCGCGTGTTCTCGACGCGCTGGCTGTTCGCGGCATCGGCGGCCGGGTTCACCCTTGCGAGCCTGTTATGCGGCATCGCCTGGAACATCGAGAGCATGATCGTGTTCCGCGCGCTGCAAGGGATTCTCGGCGCATCGATGATCCCGACCGTCTTTACCTCGTCTTTCCATTATTTCCAGGGTCAGCGCCGGGTCTATTCGGCGGCGGTGGTCGGCACCATAGCCTCGGTCGCCCCGGTTTTGGGTCCGGTGATCGGCGGCTGGATCACCGACACGCTCGATTGGCGGTGGCTGTTCTACGTCAATCTGGTGCCGGGGCTGATCGTCGCCGTGACCGTGCCGATGCTGGTCAAGATCGACCGCCCCGACCTGTCCTTGCTGAAGGGCGCGGACTACCTGGGCATGATCCTGTTGGCGATCGCCCTCGGCACTCTCGAATACGTGCTCGAAGAGGGCTCGCGCTGGAATTGGTTCGACGATTTTACGATAACTCTCTGCGCCTGGGTCGCGGCGGTCTCGGGCATCCTGTTTGTCGTCCGCAGCCTGACTTTTGCGCGGCCGGTCGTCGATCTGCGCGCGCTCGGAAATCGCAATTTCTCGCTCGGCTGCTTTCTGTCCTTCGTCACCGGCATCGGCATCTTCTCGACGATCTATCTGACGCCGCTGTTTTTGGGCTATGTGCGCGGGTTCAGCGCCTGGCAGACCGGCGTCGCGATCTTTTCGACCGGCGCCGCCTCGCTGATCGGAGTGCCGGTCTACGTAGCGCTTTCCCGCAAGATCGACACGCGCTGGCTGATGATGTTCGGCCTCGCCAGCTTTGCCGCGGCGATGTGGTCGTTCAGCTTCATCGACCATGAGTGGGGCGCGGCCGAATTGCTGGTCCCGCAAGTCCTGCGCGGCTTCCCGCAAGTTTTTGCCGTGGCGCCGAGCGTCAATCTCGGCCTCGGCAGCCTGCCGCCCGAGCGCCTGAAATACGCCAGCGGCCTGTTCAACATGATGCGCAATCTCGGCGGCGCGGTCGGCATTGCCGTATGCGGGGCGATCCTGAACGACCGCACCAATCTCCATTTCCTCTACATCGCCTCGCATCTGACCCCAGCGAACCGGGCGATGGGGCAGTTCGTCCACGGCATGACCGAGCGCTACAGCGTCGCCCTCGGCAGCCCGGTCGCCGGACATGCCGCAGCACTCTCGCAGCTATGGCGTTTGGCGTATCGCGAAGCCTCGACCCTCGCTTATGCCGATGCGTTTCGTGCGATCATGGTGGCCTTCGTGATTGCCACCCTGCTCGTGCCGCTGCTGCGCAACGTGGCGCCGGCCAAGGCCCCGCCGGCGGCGGCGCACTGAACCCGAACGACAGGAGAAGGACGATGCGTATCCTCGTGGTCGGCGCCGGCGCGATCGGCGGCTATTTCGGCGGCCGGCTGATCGAGGCCGGCCGCGACGTGACCTTCCTCGTCCGTCCGCGCCGCGCCGCCGAACTGGCCGCCGCTGGCCTCACCATCAAAAGCCCCGCCGGCGATTTCACCCGCTCCGGCCCCGCCGACGCTGCTGGCCGGTGATCTCGACGCCCCGTTCGATCTGATCCTCTTGAGCTGCAAGGCCTATTCGCTCGACGATGCGATCCGATCCTTCGCCCCCGCGGTCGGATCGAACACGGCGATCCTGCCATTGCTCAACGGCATGCAGCATCTCGAAATTCTCGACCAGCATTTCGGGCCGGCCCGCGTGCTCGGCGGGCAATGCGTGATCGCCGCCACCCTCGACGCCGAGCATCGGGTCGTCCATCTGAACCAGAACCACGAGCTGTCGTTCGGCGAGCGCGACGGCACCATGTCGGACCGGGTCCGTGCCATCGCCGCCGGAATGCAGGGTGTGGCGTTCGAGCCGCGGGCCAGCCGACAGATCCTGCAGGAGATGTGGGAGAAATGGGTGTTCCTCGCGGCCTTTGCCGGCAGCACCTGCCTGCTGCGCGCCGCAATCGGCGACATCGCCAAGGCGCCGGGCGGCATCGAAATCGTGCTCGGGCTGCTCGACGAATGCCGGGCGATCGCCCAAGCCAACGGGTTCGCTCCCGGCGAGGCGCATATGCAGCGCTCGCGGGCGATGTTGACGGCAGCGAGTTCGCCACTGACCGCCTCGATGCTGCGCGACATCGAAAACCGCAGCCCGATCGAGGCCGACCATATCATCGGCGACCTGATCCAACGCGGCGAACGGATCGGTTCACTGACCCCCAAAGCATCATTGCTGCGCCTGGCCTATACCCACCTCAAGGCCTACGAGGCCCGGCGCGAGCGGACGCGATCCGGCCATTAGCTCATTGCGCCGCCGATCGGGGCGAGGCACGGGCGACGCTAATAGTATGAACGAGACAAATGATTTCGAATTCTCTCCTCGTCGCCCCCGCGAAGGCTCCATCGCCTGCTGTTTCTAGTGCCCTCAACCTGAAGTTCGCCACGTCTCTGGCATTGTCACCCCGACGGAGGTCGCGGCCCACTCGGCCGTGGCATTGCTCCGCCCCGGGAAATTGCGCTATCTGGGTGAGGTCGGCGTCCTCGGTATCGCCATCGGAGAGAGACCATGCCGCAAGCATCCGTTCCGAGCCGTCCTATCGAAGGCCCGAGCGCCTGGGCGCGACGCGATATCCGCCCCGAGGACTGGCGGGTCGAGCGTCAGCGCCGCGTGTCTCGACGAGATCCGCCGCGTCGTCGACGAATTGCGCGCCTACCCGCTGCCGACGATCGTGCTCGGCGCGCATGATTTCGCGATGCCGGCGTGCGGCGCGGCGATGGCCCGGGTGCGCGGCATCCTGGCGCGCGGCGTGCGCTTTGCCATCGTCGACCGCCTGCCGATCGCGGAGATGGATACCGGCGAGGCCACGGCGATTTATTGGCTGTTGTCGAGCATGATCGCGCGCCCGGTCGCGCAAAAGCTCGACGGCACCTTGATCTACGACGTGCTGGACACCGGGCAGCAGGCATTGCCCGGATCAGGCGTGCGGCCGGACAAGACCAACATCGAGATCCGCTTTCACAACGACAACGCCTATAACGACACGCCGCCCGATCATGTCGGGCTGTTGTGCCTGCGCCGGGCGCTGAATGGCGGCCACAGCCGGGTCATCAGCTTTCACACCGCGCACAACGCATTGCTGGCGCGGGATCCGGAGATGCTGGCGCGGCTCTACCAGCCGTTCTGGTTCGACCGCCAGCGCGAATTTCACCCGGGCGAAAGCCCGATCTTTGCCGCCCCGGTGTTCGATGCCGGCGCCGAGGTCAAGGCGCGGTTCAGCGCGCACCAGATCCACGGCGGCTATGCGCTGCGGGGCGAGCCGCTCGATGCCGCCGGGAGCGAGGCGGTTGCGGCACTGCTCGACATTTTCGACGATGACGCGCTGTCGGTCGATTTCGACCTCGAGCCCGGGCAGATGCAGTTCGTCGACAACCGGGCATTGGGCCACAGCCGCACCGCGTTCGTCGACCACCCGGAGCCCGAGGCCAGGCGTCATCTCGTGCGCCTGTGGCTGCGCGACGGCGGCAGGCGCGCCTATCCCGGCTGAACCGGATCAGGGGAAGGCGTGCTGACGGCAGCCGGCCGGATCGCTCTCGTCTGCCCGCGATGAGCCCAGCACCGCGATCGCCTGCATGTCGTCGTTGACGGTCGCGGCGATCGTCATCGTCTGCGTTTTTCTGGGGTCGCTGTTCGGCATGTGGCTGAGCCGCCGTTTGCCCGAGCATCACCGCTCGGCCGAAACGCGCGATGCCGTCAAGCTCGCCACCGGAATGCTGTCGGTATTGGCGGCATTGGTGCTGGGACTGCTGATCGCCAGCGTCAAAACCTCGTTCGACAGCACCGATTCGCAGATCCGGCATTTCGCGGCAACCTTGATCCTGCTGAATCAGACGTTGATCGACTACGGGCCCGAGACCGTCGAGGCGCGCCGGATGCTGCGCAGCTATACCGTCCGCGCGCTCGAAGACAACTGGCCCGAGGGGAGGGCGGTGCCGGTGCGCATGGAGGATTTCGAATTGGGCAGGCTGCTCGACGGCGTGCGCAGCGCGGTGCTGGATCTGTCGGGCGGGGATCGCCGCCGCGACGCGTTGCGCGCCCATGCTGCATCCTTGGTCGAAGACGCTCTGGGCACGCGCTGGCTGCTGATCGAACGCGCCGGCAGCTCGATCCAGACCTTGTTCCTGGAGATCCTGATCGTATGGATCACCTTGATCTTTGTCAGCTTCGGCTACAACGCCCCGCGCAATGCCACGGTGGCGACCACTTTTGCGCTGAGCGCTGCGGCGCTCGCCGGCTGCATATTTCTGATCGTCGAGATGGACACGCCGTTCGAAGGTCTGGTCACGGTGTCGAGCGCGGCGATGCGCGATGCGCTGGCACATATGAACCCGTAATGCCGGCCGATGGCGCCGCCGCCGTTGCCGGGAGCCCGGCGACGAAGCAATCTCGGGGTAATGTTCGACTGCCTGGCCCGCTGCGCGTACGAGGAGGGGAGATGACGACGATCCGTGCCGCGAATATCGACCTCTCGGCCGCGCTCGCCGAGGCCGAAGAGCGCTACCGCGCCGACAACCCGAAGAGCCTCGCCCAGCACCGCGAGGCCTGCGCGGCGATGCCGGGCGGCAATACCCGCGCCTCGATCCATGTCGACCCGTTCCCATTGACCATCGCGCGTGGGCATGGGGCGCGGCTGCGGGACCTCGACGGGCACGAATACGTCGATTTCCTCAACGAGTTCACCGCCGGGATCTATGGGCATTCGCACCCGGCGATCCGCCGGGCAATCGTGGACGCGCTCGAAGGCGGCCTCAATTTCGGCGCCCACACCGAAATCGAGGCGCGCTTTGCCGCGGCAGTCTGCGCGCGGTTTCCGTCGGTGGAGCTGGTGCGTTTTACGAATTCCGGCACCGAGGCCAATCTGATGGCGGTTGGCGCGGCGCGCGCGATCACCGGCCGGCCCAAGATCCTGGTTTTCAGCGGTGGATATCACGGCGGCGTCTTTTATTTCCGCGGCCACGGCAGCCCATTGAACGCGCCGTTCGAGTTTCTGCTCGGCCGCTACAACGATCTCGAGGCGGTCGAGGCCCTAGTCAGCCCGCACCGCGCCGAGCTTGCCGCGATCCTCATAGAGCCGATGCAGGGCACCACCGGCTGCATCCCGGCCGAGCGCGGATTTCTCGCCGGCCTGCGCGCGCTGGCGAGCGACACCGGGGCATTGCTGATCTTCGACGAGGTCATGACCTCGCGGCTGGCGCCGGGCGGATTGCAGGAGCTGCACGGCATCCTCCCCGACCTGACGACATTGGGGAAATATCTCGGCGGCGGCATGAGCTTTGGCGCCTTTGGCGGACGCGCCGACCTGATGGAGCGCTTCGATCCGCGCCGGCCGGACGCGTTCCAGCACGCCGGCACGTTCAACAACAATGTGCTGACGATGAATGCCGGCCTCGTCGGGCTGACCGAGATCTATACCCCCGAGCGCGCCCGCGCCCTGAACGAATGGGGCGACCATCTGCGCCAGCGGCTCGACGCCGTGGTGCGCCGGCACGGGCTAAAGATGCAGTTCACTGGCATGGGCTCGATGATGTCGGTCCACATGACCGACCGGCCGATCCGCTCGGAGGAGGATGCGGCGCGCGGCAATGGCGCGCTACGCGACCTGTTCTGGTTCGACCTCGTCGCGTCAGGGATCTGGTTTGCCAAGCGCGGCATGTTCGCATTGTCGATCGCCCTCGACGACCGCGACGCCGACCAGCTCGTCGCCGCGGTCGAGGAATTCGCCCAGACCCGCGCGCCGTTGTTCCCGGCGCCGGGTGGTTAGGAGGTGGCAGATCCCGACCGCCTTCCGCCACCCCTTTCTGGCGCACGCGGAATTCTGCGATGGTCGTAGTGGCGAAGGCCGATCATCGGTGGATAGATCCTGCGGGCATTCAGCGCCTCTGTCGGCACCCGCCAAAAGGAACGGCAGCGTGACGGTCGCGTGCGGTATTGGGCTTACCTCCCCCGCCTCTGAACATATATTCGGGTTGTGACACTCGCGGATGGGGAAACGTCGCACAACGCATTCAAGGACGGCGGTTTCGCCGGATGAACGGGGATCTCGACTATGATCCGGCCACCGGACAGCCTTTACATCAAGCTGCGGCCGGGGGAATTGGTGGACAACCGGATCCTCGGTGACGATGTAGTTCTCGATCTGGGGGCCGACGGCGAGCCCCTCGGCTATGACATCCAGCATGCGAGCCGGGATGCCGATGTAATCGCCGAGGCGCTTGGCTATCTGCACCGGCGGCACGCGGCTTAGTGAAAGTCAGTAGCGGCCTTCAGGGCGCCCGGCCCAACGACGAGGTCACGAGCGGGCAGGGCGATAGCTGGCGCCGATCGTCGGCGGCCCGTCGCTGGCGACGAGGCCGCGCCCGGCGAGATCCAACAGGTGGGCGTGGACCGATCGCCCGGCGGCGCGGCGCAGCCCCGGCTGAAGATCGACATAGAGGCGGTCGACGATCGCGTCGATCCGCTCGATGCCGGCGGCAAGGCATTCGAGGATGCCGGCCTCGCGCTCGCGGCGGTGGGCGATAAAGGCGCGGACATGGGCCTGCGGCTCGGTGATCGCCGGGCCGTGGGTCGGCCAATAGACCGCGTCGTGGCGGCCGAGCAATCTGTCGAGCGAGGCCATGTAGGCGGTCATGTCGCCGTCGGGCGGGGCGATTACGCTGGTCGACCAGCCCATGACGTGGTCGCCGCTGAACAGGACGCCCCGGTCGGGCAGCGCGAAGCACAGATGGTTCGAGGTGTGGCCTGGAGTGTGGACCGCCTCGAAACGCCAGCCCGCGCCGGCGATCGCGTCGCCGTCGCGCACCACCACATCAGGCGAGAAGTCCCAGTCGCCGCCCTCCTCGACCGCGGGGTCGCCGCGCCGGCCGCCCGCGTGCGGGCCGAAGCCGTAGGTCGGGGCCGCGGTCGCCGCTTTCAGCGGCGCTGCCGCCGGCGAATGGTCGCGATGGGTATGGGTGATCAGGATGTGGGTCACCTGCTCGCCGGCGAGTTCGGCCAGCAATGCCGCGACGTGCTCGTCGAGATCGGGACCGGGATCGATCACCGCGACCTCGCCCTCGCCGACGACATAGGTCCCGGTGCCCCGGAACGTGAACGGGCTCGGATTGGGCGCGACGATGCGCCGTATCCCCGGCGCCACCCTCTCGAGCCGGCCGTATTCGAACGAAAATTCGCGGCGAAACGGGATCTCGATGGTCATAGTCTGGAGATTACACGAGATGCCGTTGCCTGTCGCGATTTGCGCAAGCGTGACCCGCAGCTGATCAAGGGATAGGGTATCCGGAAACGCCCTTCAACCCGTCATCACCGGGCTTGACCACACGGCTGTCCGGTTTAGAAATCGTCACAACGCGACGGCAGTGATCGTGAATGCCAGCACGACCCAAAGCACCCCTTGCCCGGACTTGTTCCGGGCATCCACGCCTTGGAAGCTCGCCGGGCCGAGTCAAGGGAAGGCGTGGATGCCCGCGGATCAAGTCCGTGGGCTGAAGGCCTACGGGACAAGCCCGGCCACGGGAACCGGACAGCAATGGAACAAATCCGGCCATGACGATTTTTGAACGCATTGGTTGGGCGAGCCGGCCACAATTCGGGGTGGGGGAGATGGAGGGGTCGCGATGAAGATCAGCTTGGACATCGACTGCACCCCCGAGGAGATGCGCGAATTTTTCGGGCTGCCCGATATTCAGCCCTTGCAGCAGGCGCTGATGAAGGAAGTGCAGGAGCGGATCAGCACTAATATCAAGGCGATGGACGCCAAGGCGCTGATCGAGACCTGGCTGCCGGCGACGCTCAAAGGCTTCGAGCAGTTGCAGCAGATGTTCATGGCGCAGATGGCTGGCGGCCCCGGCCGGAAGAAATAGCCGTGACGATTTCTCTGTGCACCGAGCGCCTGCTGCTGCGCCCGTGGCGCGACGCGGATCTCCCTGCCTTTGCCGAGCTTTCCGCTGACCCCGTCGTCATGGAGTTTCTGCGGCCGCTGAGCGAGCCCGGGGCATCCGAAGCCTGGGTCACTCGGGCGCGCGCGCATTGGCAGCAGTACGGGTTCGGGCAATGGGTCGTCGAAATCCCCGGCGAGGCGAGCTTTATCGGGGTCATCGGGCTCAGCACGGTTTCCTACGAGGCGCATTTCACCCCGGCGGTCGAAATTGCCTGGCGGCTCGATCCTGCCCATTGGGGTTGCGGCTATGCCGGCGAAGCCGCGCGCGCCGCGCTCGATTACGGTTTCGCAACGCTCGACCTCGCCGAGATCGTCGCGGTGACGGTTCCGGCCAATCGGCGCTCGCGCGCCGTCATGGAGCGGCTCGGCATGACCCGCAAGCCGGAAGACGATTTCGACCACCCCAACGTCGCGGAGGGCCCGCTGAAGCGGTGTGTCCTCTATCGCCTGCGCAATCCCTGCGCTATGCCGTGACGATCCTGCTCGTCCGCCACGGCGAGACCGAATGGAACCTCGAGCGGCGGTATCAGGGCCGCTTCAACTCGCCGCTGACGGAACGCGGCGTGGCCCAGGCCCGCGCGACCGGGCGGCTGCTCAGGACATTGCCGGATGCCGCCTCGGCGCCGATCGTCGCCAGCCCGCAAGGCCGGGCGCGGCGCACCGCCGAGATCATCCGCGAGCAGCTCGGCGCTGCGGACGAGCTGCGCGTCGATGATCGGCTGCGCGAGCTGTCGCTCGGGTCGTGGGACGGACTGACCTATGCCGACGTCGCAACGCGCTCACCCGGCATATTCGACGGCGACGGGCGTTACGAATGGTATTTCCGCTCTGCCGACGGCGAAAGCTACGAGGCCTTCGTCGCGCGCCTATCCGAGTGGCTGCGCGATTGGGCCGGGGCGCCGCGTCTCGTCGTCGTCGCGCACGGGCTGGTCACCCGCGTGCTGCGCGGTCTTTATGCCGGTCTGCCGCGCGGGCTCGCATTGAGCCTGCCGGTGCCGCAGGATCGCATCTTTCGCCTCCGTGACGGCGCGATCGCAGAGCTTCCTGTTCCGAGCCATCGCGCAGACAAGTGAGGGAAATCTCCTCTGCGCGCGTCAGCACCGATCACCTGAATGTAGCCCGACCGGGAGTAAGCGACGATTTGGCGGTCCCGGGTCAGTATCGGCATGCCAAGATGTCTCGCCGTGGCAATCAGCAACCGATCAGCCGGGGATAATGGCATCGACGACAGCGACGATCCGCCCACGCTTGGTGATGCACAGACGCGTGAGCTTGCGGGCTGCCAGCCGGCCCAGCAGCTCGAGGCACTTAGCCTTGAACTCGGAAGCGCTGATGGTGGGCGGCGAGGTCATCGATCGCCAAGACACGGCTGGTCAACGACAGATGACTTATCAGCCTGATCCGGCGGGCGGCGGCGGGTAGACCTCGGCGATCACGTCGTCGAGCCAGTGCTCCGAGAGGCCCGGGACCTCGGCGATCTCGGCCGAGAGCCGCGCGCCATCGAGCTCGTAGAGGACGGCGCCGAGCCGCTTCTCGCCCGGCATCGGGCGTTGGAATTCACCAACCAGAAAGCTCGAAGCGGGCGCCCACAGGTAACGGGTGTCCTCGCGCCGGAAATCATGCGCCTTGTGCAGATGACCGCTGGCGACCAGGCCCACTCGATAACGCCGCAGCAGCGCCATCAGCCGGGCGCGAAGCTCGGGCTTCACCGACCAGTATCCGGTATCGGTCTCCTCGGGGCTGTCGAGAAACAACGGCTTGTGGAGAAACCAGGCAATCCGCCGGCCGTCGGCCTGCGCCATCGACGCCTCGAGCCACGCCGCCTGGGCGGCCTCCTCGCTCGAGCCGCTGCCGAGAATGAGCGCGTCGAGCCCGATCAGGCGCCAGCCCTCGATGTCCTCGACCCACCAGTCGGGCCCGAAATGGGTGCGCCAACGCGTGAGCCGCTCGTCATTCACCGGCTGGCGGGGGTGGCCGGATTCGCCAACATCGTGGTTGCCCGGAATCGCCCGAAAGCGCACCCCCAGCCCCCGCAGAAGCTCGGCGGCATAGGCAAAATCGTCCTCGACCGCGGCGCCGTCGACCGTGACGTCGCCGGTGTGGATCACCAGGTCGGGCTGTTGGGCCGCGATCCAGCGCGCCAGCGGCGCCCAATTGTCGGCGAAATGCGCCTTCTCCCGGCTCAAATGCGTGTCGGTGATCTGAACTATCCGCATCGCCCCTCGCATAAATGCGCCGCGAGATCGGCCATCCGCGCGAACACCCGCGAGCATCCGGCGGCATGGAGCTGATCGGCATGATCGCCGGGGCAGTGGCTGCCGCCGCAAAACCCGAGAACCGGCATGCCGGCGGCGATCGCGGCAACGACGCCGATGACGCTGTCCTCGACGACGGTGCAGGAAGCGGGGTGCGCACCGAGCTGCCGCGCGGCCAACAGAAAGAGATCGGGCGCCGGCTTGCCAAACGCGACCTGCGAGGCGCTGAACACATGCGGGTCGAAGAAGCGCAACAGCCCGGTCAACGCCAGCCGCTCGCGCACCCGGCCGAGATGGCCGTTCGAGGCGACGCAGCGCGCCACCGGCAGCGCCGTCAGCAGCGCCTCGATCCCCGGCATCGGTACGAGCTCGCGTTCGAGGGCGAGAGCGGTCCGCGCACGCATCGTTTCGAAAAACCGGTCCGGCAGTGTTCGCCCGAACCGGGTCTCGACCGCGGCGGTCAAGGTGTCGCGATTCTTGCCGAAGCCGAGCAGCAGGGCTTCGTCCGCCGTCGCCGGCAGATCGGCGGCGGTCAGGCACTCGGCCAGAATGCGGGCAAAAATGACCTCGCTGTCGACGAGGACGCCGTCGCAATCGAAGATGACGAGATCGGGCACCGGGGGCCTTTCCGTGGCGTCGCCGGCCGCGACAGACTTTCGAGATGCCACGTCGGCGCCGGATCGAGTGTGATCTGGTTCACACTCCGCCCGGTCATATAGGCGCGATCCGCCGGCCGGAAAGGCGACCGCCGTGGGCTCGGCATCCCGTCGGCGGGCCGCCGCGGCCGCTCAGCCTCGAACCCGGGTCCCGGTCAGAACAGGATGCCGGTTTCGACCATGACCCGGGTCTGCGAATTGCCGTTGAAGTTCGGGCCCAGGCCAAACCCGGCAATAACCCCGTTCGCCTTGACCCAGGAAAATTCGGCGCGGCCGAAGAAGTAGCTCCATTGGTAGGTCGGCGTGAAGGTCAGCGAAAACGCGCCGCTCCCCGGACCGTAGAGCAGGCTCGGCGATCCGTTCGCGAGGCTGCCGGTCGATCCGATGTACTCGGCGCGGCCCCCCAGGTTGAACCCCGAGCCGACATCGTAATTGACCAGAACAGCGCCGCCGAACGTCGACGCACTCGCGCCAAAACCCAGACTGGCGTTGGCCGGCACGTGGGTCGCCTGGAAATAGGGCTGAATGATCCACGGGTCGGAATTGTAGGTGTAGATCAGGTTGAAAATCTGCGAATTGTTTTGGGCGAGCGGGGTGCGAAGGTTGACAACCGTGGTCTTCCCGACATTGCCGCCGGCGGCGAACTCGAAGGAGTTGGCGGGGTTCAAAGTATAGGTGGCGGAGCCGGTCACCCAATTGTAGACGCCGGAATCAAAGCCGTCGGTAAACGACAGCGACAAGGCGACCGGCCCGATCGAGTAGTTGGCCTGGCCGCCTTTGCTGACCGCCGGCTCCTGGTTCCACAACAGCCCGCGCTCGATATTGATGTTCTCAAACGAAAACGTGTATTCGGCGCCGATCAGGGTGGGCAGCTTGCCGCCCTCGATCGAGAAGTTGTCGGTCGGCGCGATCTTGGCGAAGCCCTGGGGGAACCAGCCCCACAAATTCCCCGCCGGCGACTGGTAGCCGAAGGTCGCCTGGGCGGCGGAGACGTACGGGGCTCCCAGCGACGAAATCGAATAGGCGCCGGCCTGCGCGTAGAACTGGAAGATGCCGTCGGTTTTCTGGACGAAGACCTGGCCGTTCGACAGGTCCGGCTCCCACGAGCGGTTGCCGGGGAACGGGTTGTTCTGCCATTGCCCGAGGCCGCTGCCGATGCCGTCCACATAGATGTCGCCGAGCGGACCCAAGGTGTATTTGGTCGGCGGCAACTGGATCGTCAGCGGACCGGTGATCGTCGGCGCGATCAGCGGCGAGGTCGGCGCTGCCGGCGCTGCGGCCGCCGCTGGCCCGGGCGCCGGCGGCGCCCCCGGCGGGGGAGCCGCCGCAGGCGGGGGCGGCGCGGGCGGCGGCGCCATGGCTGGGGGCGGCGCGGGCGGCTGCTGGGCGAGTTCGTCAGCCGCTGCGCCTGCTGAGCCGACGCCGAGCAAGGCCACGGCGAAGGCGGCGCCCGAGATCGTGCTTTTCTTGATATTCTTCATCGGGAGAGAGCCTTTCGAATGATCGTTCCACTGCGGGCGGGCGCGCGCGATTTCGGCGGGCTGACCAGCAATCACGGCCCCCTTTCCCCGGGTTGCGAAGACGCAAGCGCCATACCAACCCGACACGAAACCCATGCCCAGCGCCGCGAACTGACTGGTTGCGCGGCAAACCGCAAGATCACCTTTTGCTCTCGCAGCATCAGCCATGTCAACGGACATCCCGGGGACCGCGACGACTGGCTATTTATTAGGCAGCCGGGCAATTTTTCACCGCCGACGATGCACAAAACCGCCGAATGTGCGATCTTGCCTGACCAACTCGCCGGAGCTGTCGGTTGTTGTGCTTGGGTCGGCGCCGAATTGATCGAGGATGTGCTCGTGCATCATCCCCGGCCCGCGGTCAGCCGCGGCCGATATAGGGCATCTTGGTCGCCATTACGGTCATGAACTGGACGTTGGCTTCGAGCGGCAAGGTGGCCATGTAGACGACGCCCTTGGCGACATGCCCGACATCGATGCGCGGCTCGGCCTCCACCCTACCGGTGGCCTGCAGCCGCCCGCGCGCGGTGCGTCCTCGGGGCATTAATACAGCTGCTCGATGAGCCGGTAATTTGACCAGGTCGTGTGAAAACCTAGACTGCGCCTGCTCATGGTACCCCCAGGGTAAAAGCCCGAAAGTTGCCGGTGCCGTTGTTGAGGTCGTTTTGCGTATCCGCTTGGCCTTGCGAAATCGAGGCATCCCCTGACGGCACGTAGCGCCGGTATGTCACCGTCACCGGGGTGCCCGCGGGATTGAGCACGGCAGTGTACACATCTGGAATGGTCGGTGCCGCTATGCCGGGCATCGGATCGGGATTGTTGGGGTCGGTCGGATCGCGGCCAAACGGGTCCAACGTCGAGCTCTGGTTCGGGTTAAGGATAATATTAGGCGCGTGCGCCCTCTCCAGCACCATCCGGGGATAGACGGTCAGAGCGTCGAAATTCTGGCTGTAAATCAGGTCGCCCGTCAGAGTGTTGAAAAGGCCGGCCTGGAAGGTGGCCGCGCCCGAAGTGCTGCCCATCTGCACCAGGGAGAAGACGAGCAGAAGGCTATCGTCGCCACTGAACCAGACCTGCTGCCAATTGCCGCCCCCCAAATTCCTAATCTGATTCCCCGGTGCAACTCCCACCCCAGGCCAAGTGGGGAAGAGAAGGTTGTACCATTGCAGCGTCTGCGGAGGCAGCCCGGCAAAGACGACACCCACCCGGCACTTTCGCGAACAAAGATACCAGAGCGCGGGAATTGGGTTGCCGATTGGTCTGCCGATGGTCGGATCGGGACCGGTGAAAAAAGTGACCTGGTTCGACGGATTGATCTCGTATCGTGCACTGACGGGACTCGTCGTGCCCGTGGTGCAGACCGACGTAAACGGCGCGGAGCCGACTGCGCCCAGGCTGTTGGCGGTCGCATTGGGGAGCACATAGACATGGGCGAAAGCGCCGGTCGACCGGGTGACGGTCAGCGCTGCTTGGGCGGTGGTTCTGAATGCTGGGGGCGGGAGCCCGGCCGACCGGCCGGTGCCGATGACCGTGAAGCTGGTCAGGCCCAGCTTGGTCGAGCCCTCTGAGGTGGTCACCCTCAAGGTTGCGTGTTGTGCCGGACCGGGGCCGCCGCCCGCGGCGGGTGTCAGGTTCACGATGTTGTTGGACAGCGGTCTTCCGGCCGGCGTCTGGTATTGCGGGGACGCGCCCGCGGCGGTCAGCTCTAGCGGCGGAGCGAGCGTTACCGCGCCGTCGAACGGCCCTAGCGGGGTCACCGTGACGTCGAAATCGACCGAGTTGCCCCATTGGATCGACTGGGCCGTTGGATTCACCTGAATTCGAAACGTGGGTCCCGCCAGCACGAACAATTGCAACGACTGCAGTGAAGTGACGTTACTGCGACCTCGGATCGCGAGATTGAGTTGCCACGGCACTGCCGCATTGGCTGGCGAGAGGCCGGGGAAGGCGAATTGGAAGCGATTGGCGCCTGTCGCAGTCACAGCATTCGCCGGCAGGGCCTGCACCATGCCGTTCGGGTCTGTCAGCGACCAGTTTACGCCGAACTGCGGGTCGGAGGGAACGCACACCGTGTCGACTTCCGCGGTGAACGGCACGCCCTCGAATATCTCGGCCGGCGGCGACCCCGGTGCCCAGCGGAGGACAGGCGGGCTGTAGACGTCGTAAGCGAGCGGACCCTTTGGCGCGTAAGGCCTGTTGTTGGCGGGTGCGGGAGCGCTCACGGTTACCCCCGCACAGGCGCCGGCCGCCGTCTGAAACGGCACCTGGACGCGCTGACTGCCGGCGCGAACCGCTACCGGAGACGGCACCTGCAGCGTGTTGGCGTCGCTCGACACCAGGTTCACTTGAAAATCCTGCGTCGCCGGACAGGAAAACACCAGATCGAAGGTGCCGTTGGTGCCGGCGTTGATCGGCTGCCCGCTTGGATCCATTTGCCCTTGCGGGGCGTCGTATTGCAAGGCGAGGTAGTTCGTGCGCGTCACCGTGACCTGCGCCGAAGCAGTGCCGCAGACGGTGTCGCCGCGGCTGGTGACGGTCAGCGTGTAGGTCCGATCGTCGGGCTGATTTACCGTGGCGCAGTCGTCGCCGCTGCCGTCCGGGCAGGCGGCGAACGGCACCGCCCGCCCGGTCGCGTCTTCGACCAGAACCGCGTCGATCTTGGCGCAGGGGGGCAGCAGCGCGTAGGGGTTGTCCTGATCGAGCAGGCTCGCATGCCAGCGCAAGACGACGTCCCGGCAGCCTTCCGCGTTGATCGATGCGCCCGAATTCCCATTGAAGGATGCGATAAAGGAATCGATTACCGGCGGATAAATTACACTCAGAACTGCCTTCGGCGAGGGGTCGAACGGGATGTTCGCGGGAATTGCCGGCAGCACATGACCGCAGGCGTCGATCACCCGCTGGTTGAACCCCGGAGGCGACGCCGCGATCCGGCGCAGGTAGACAAAATAGGTGTGAAAATCCTGGGCATTCTGTAGCTGGAACCGGATTTGCCGCGGGCTGACGCTGACCGGCACAATCCGCTGACTGCCATACCACAGGTTGACATCGGGCCGCAGCGCCGCCGGAGCGTTCGCCGTCGCCGGCGTGATGGCAACGCTGAAATCGCGGCCGTCGGCTGGGGTTGCCGTGTACACCTGGTTGGGATCGAACTGGCTGCTGCACAGGCAGTTCGGCGCAACGGCGCCGATCAGGTCGAGCAGCGTGTCGCCCTCCGAGCCGGCGGCGTTGGTCTGATAGATGCCCATGCATAGGCTGATCAATTGCTGGCAGAAGTCGAGCCCGGGAAGGCCTTCGCCGTCGATGGGACCGACGCCGCCCACCGGCCCCGGGCCGCCGGGAAAGCCATCGCCCACCAGAGGGGCTCCGCCGGGCGGCAACCCGCCGGACATGATCGGCTCGGTCAACCCGTCGCCCTCGCCGACCGGGATCGCGACCGGTCCATGAGCGAGGTCGCTCGCCACCGAGCGCGCATAGGAGGCAACTGTGTCGAGTCCGCTTTGCAAAAGGGCGCCGGCCTGGTTGACGTAATAGCCGTTGGTGATGCCCGCGGCCAGGTCGATGCTGAAGCCGGCGTCTATGACGCTGATCACCGGGTCGATCGTCGCGGCGCAAGGCCGCGAGGGAAGCGCCAAGCCACCGGCGTCGCCGAAATCGAGGCCGACGCCGGTGTCGGTGATCCCGAAACCGCCTACGGCTCCGCCGGGGCTGTTGACGGCGTTCGCGTCGAGCAGCGCACGAAATTTCTCCATAGCGTCGTGCTGCCCTGATGCGACCTGAGCCGCCAGGTGCGTGCTCTGGTTGAGTTGCCGAATGGCGTTCATGACCGGCTTCGGCGCCCTGGCCTTGTGTACTTCCACGCGCTGCAGGCTCGCCACCTGCAGGGCCAGGCGATGGACGGCAGCCGACGGCACGATCGCGGTAGCCTTCCGCGGGGGTGGAAGCAGGAACACCGGCAGCCGGATGGCGATCACCGGGGCGATCTTGGCCGGCCTTACCGACTTGAGCCCGACGATTGCGTCGCCGCGGGTATACGCCGCCACCGCAATCGCCCCCGCCAGCAGCAGCTTTTCGAGCTCCGCCGATGCCGGGAGAGCTAAAGAGAAATACCCCGAGGGATCAACGACGCCGGGTTTGCCGATGTCCTGCCGCGCGGCCGTGTCGATCAGCTTGATCTGAACGTCCGGCCGCCATCGAGGATCCCATGGCTGAAGGCGGCCCAGGAACGCGATCTGCTCGGCCATTTGAGCACCTTCTGAGGCAGTCTCGGATGCCGCGGGTACGCGCTCGCTGTTCTACATTATACTTCAATTGATCTTAAAATACACCATTCCGCCGATCAAGTCGATGGACACCGCCGGCGGCCGGCCGCCACAACCTCGTCTGCACCGGGCGGACCGGTGTCTGGGGGTTCAGCCGCGGCCGATATAGGGCATCTTGGTCGCCATTACGGTCATGAACTGGACGTTGGCTTCGAGCGGCAAGGTGGCCATGTAGACGACGCCTCTCGCCACGTGCTCGACATCCATCCGCGGCTCGGCCTCCACCCTGCCGGTGGCCTGCAGCCGCCCCTGCGCGGTGTCCTCGTTGCGGGTCGTCGCAGCGTTGCCGATGTCGATCTGGCCGCAGGCGATATTGTATTGGCGGCCGTCGAGCGACAGCGAGCGGGTCAGCCCGGTCAGCGCGTGCTTGGTCGCGACGTAGGGGGTGGAGTTGCGGCGCGGCACATGGGCCGAGACCGAGCCGTTGTTGATGATCCGCCCGCCCTGCGGGTCCTGGCTCTTCATCATCCGAAAGGCGTGCTGCGCGCACAGGAACGAGCCGGTCAGGTTGACCGCGACGACGTTCGACCACTGCTCGAAAGTCAGATCCTCGAACGCGATGCCGCGGGTGCTGACGCCGGCGTTGTTGAACAGCAGGTCGATGCGCCGATAGGTGCTCTTGACCGCGTCGAACAGTGCCGCGATCGCCGCCGGGTCGGAGACGTCGGTCGGGACCACCAGGGTTCGCGGCGGCGCCTCCTCGGCACCGCGCAGCCCGCCTCGGGCCGGCTCGGCGAGCGCTGCGGTCTGTTCGAGCATGTCGCGGCGGCGGCCGGCCAACACGACCGCGAACCCGGCCTCGACCAATGCCAGCGCCGAGGCGCGGCCGATGCCGCTGCCGGCCCCGGTGACGACGGCTATCCTGCCCGGCGTTTCCATGGCTCTTCCCTTTCGGTGTTACAGTTTTTGTGGCTGGACCGCTCGGCTCGGGGCGACCAACTCGTCCTGCGCCGCGATCAGCGCCAATTCGCCGCCGCCGGCGCGCACCGTTGCTTCGACCACGCCCCAGATCGCCGCGACCGTCACGGCGAGCGCCTCGGGCACCGCTTTCCCTTTGAGCAGCCAGCCGAGAAAGAGGGCCGCGACCGCATCGCCGCAGCCGGTGGCCTCGATCGGCAGGCGCGGGGTTTCGACCGCCCATGCCCCCTCGGGTCCGGCGGCGACGACCGCGAGCCGGTCGGCCGCGGGCGCGAGGCTGGTGACGAGGACGATGCCGGGTCCCCGTCGGCGCAGCGCCTCGGCCGCCTCTCTCGCTTCGGCGACGGTGCCGACCTGGCTGCCGGTCAGCCATTCGAGCTCGAAGCGGTTGGGTGTGGCGATGTCGGCCATGGCCAAAGCGCGGTCGCGATAGAATTCCGCGACGCCGGCGCCGACATACCAGCCCACCCCGAAATCGCCCATGACCGGGTCGCAGCAATAGAGCGCCCGCGGGTTGGCCTGCTTGACCCTGGCGACGATGTCGAGCAGCACCGGGCCCGCTTCCGGTTCGCCGAGATAGCCCGACAGCACCGCGTCGCAATGTCCCAGCACGCCCAGCTCGGCGATGCCCTCGAACAACGACGCGATCTCGCGCGCCGGCACCGCGCCGCCGCGCCATTTGCCGTAGCCGGTATGGTTCGAAAAGGCGACGGTGTTGAGCGACCAGGTCTCGACCCCGAGGCGCTGCAGCGGAAACAAAGCGGCGCAGTTGCCGACATTGCCGCAAGCGACCCAGGATTGGACCGAGAGGACCGTGGCCATGTTCAGCGCGGGCGCGAATTGCTGCGGTCGAAGACGTGCTTGATGTCGAGAAAGATGATGACGCCGCTGACCACGAACAGCCCGAGCCCGGCATCGTGCAGGCTGCCGTCGGGCCAGGCATGGGCGAGGAACAGGCCGCTCAGCCCGATCACGGCGAACAGCGGGATCGCCACCGCCAGGCTCGCCATCTCGTCGACGAGCAGAACCTCGCCCCAGCCCGAGGGGCCGCCGTCGAAGCGGTGCTTGAGCCGCAGAAAAGCCAGCGCCGGCGCCGCGAGGATCAGCAGCACGCCGGTGACGTAATCGCCGGGCCCGCGGCATTCGCTGGCGGCAAAGGCCCCGATCACGACGCAGAGGCCGAGGACGATCAGCTGGACCCAAAAGCCGAGCCACGACCAGAACGCCGGCTCCGCCCTCCGGCTCGTCTCGGCCATGCCTTGCCCTCCGCCAGCCGCTCCCAGGCTCGACAATGCGCACCGGCCGGCGCCGATCGCAACCCGATATGACGCGGCGGCATCGGCCGGGGTCAGTTCCCCCCGAAGACACTGGACGGATCGAAGGTCAGCGGATCGCCGTAGAGGCCGTCCCCGAGCGGAACTCCCGGCAGCTGATCGCCTCCTGTCGTCTCCGATGGCCCGTCGATCAACGCTTGGGCTCGATTTCGCGCTTCCAACGCGACGTTTATGCAATTGTTCAAGGGATACGATCCCGGTGGAAACCCTTTGTTGAGACCGCGTTCTTTTGTCAGCTGTTCATAAATTTTCGTAACTATTTTGTCATCATAACGGGTCGGGTCAATCTTGTGCGCAGGATTGATGTTTATATCAATGTTCGTGTACGGGATATGGACATTGACCGGGTCCAGCCATCCCGTATCGGGTGGAGCGCCACGATTTTTCTGGAGACCCGCCGCGGTCATTTGAATTATTGTGCCGTCGTCGGTGACGTAAGCAAGATGTCCATAGCCGGTCAAGAGTTCCAATGGCGCCCCGCCCTGGCTAATGAAATAACCGCGGCCTGATCGATCGATGCCGCCGACCGGATTGCCCCCGACATACGCGTACGTATTCACCCCGCCCCCGAGGCCGATCGGGTCGCTTTGGGTGTAGCGGCCGGTCGAGGGGTCGTAGTCGCGGGAGCCATTGTAGTGGAGGCCGGTTTCCTGGTCGTAGTACTGGCCGGGGAAGCGCAGATTGTAGGCGAGGGTGCCGGAGGGGGCGCCGTTGCCGAACGGATCGTGGTCCCAGTGCCAGACCGGGTTGCGGGTTGCGCTGGCGATCTGGTGCGGCGCGCCGAGCTGGTCGGGGGCGATGTAATAGGGCGTCTTGCCGGGGATCAGCACCGCCACAGGAAGACCGCCGAGCCACACGGTTTCCTCGATCGCCTTGCCGTTGCCGTCGTACTCGCCGAGCAGATGGCCGGCCTGATCGTAGACGAACGCCTCCTTGCCGCCGGGGAATGCCGCCGCGCCATAGCCGCTGCGGCTGACCCGCTCGCCGAGGCCGTCATTGGTGTAGGCGGTCGTGAACGCGCCGGTCTTGGCCGTCGTCAGCCGGCCGCTGGCGTCATAGGTGTAGTCGAAGATGGTCACCGCCCGGTTGTCGACGATCGTGTTGCCGGCCGCGTCGTAGCCGAGGCTGCGGGTCGCCGCCGCCGTTGCTGTCGAGCAGCCGGTTGCTGGCGGCGGCGATGCCGTAGGAAATCTTGGCGCTGCCGCCGAGCCTGGTGCGGTTGCCGTCGGGGTCGTAGCCGTAGGTCAGGGCGGCGGCGCCGCTGGTGTAGCTGATCAGGCGGTCGAGCGCGTCGTAGCCGAAGCTCTTGGCCGGGAACCCGGTCTCGGTGATCCCGGTGATCCGGCTGGCGAGGTCGTAGGCCAGGCGCCATCGTGCTGCCGCCGAGCCCGATCCTGGCGATGCGCCCATCCTGATCGAAACTGCGGCTGTAGACCGCGTCGCTGCCCTGCGTCCACCCCTCGGGCGGCCCAAACGGCTGGTACGTCACACTGCCGACCAGCGCCGCAGCGCCCGATTTCAGCCCGCTGACCCGGCCGGCGGCGTCGTAGGACAGCTTGATCGCGGCGCCGGAGGGATAGGTCATGGCCGCGACCCGGCCCGCCGAATCATAGCTCATCGCGGTGATGAAGATCTTGCCGGCGGTGGTCTGGGACTTCTTCAGCACCCGCCCGTGCTGGTCGTAGGTCCAGTTGGTCCGGCCGCTGCGGTCGGTCATCGTAGTCAGATGGCCGATGCCGTTGACGCCCTGATCGTACTGCCAGCTGACCACCTTGCCGTCGGCGTAAGTCGCCTGGGTCGGCCGGTCGAGCGCGTCGTACTGGTAGGTGGTCTTCGAGCCCCTTGCATCGGTCGAGCTGGCGACGTTGCCGCCGGCATCGAAGCTCCGCGTCGTCGCGCCGCTGTCCGGGCTCGCGACTGCGGTCTGCTGGTCGAGACCGTTCCAGGCATAGCTCGTCGTCAGATTGCGCGGGTCGGCAACCGCGATCAGATGGTCGAGCGCGTCATAGGTCTCGGAGGCGACGCCGCCGCTGGGATCGACCGCTTTCACGCGCCGGTTCAGCGCGTCGTAGGCAAAGCTGGCAGCGTGGCTCAGCGGGTCGGTGATCTTGGTCACATTGCTGTTGGGATCATAGGCGTAGCGGGTGGTCTGGCCGAGCGCGCCGACCGCTCGGGCGACGCGGTTCGCCGCGTCATAGGTGTAGCTGCGGGTCCGCGCCAGAGCGCCGTGCGGGTCGTACACCTGAACCTTGGCCAGGTTGCCGGCGAGATCGAAGGTAAAGGCGATACGGTCGCCGACCGCGTCCTTGATCCCGGTCAGGCGGTGCGCCGCGTCATAGGTGTAGGCCAGGAAAGACCCGTCCGGCCGGGTCATCCTGACCAGCTGCCCGACGGGGTCGTAGCCATAGCTCGTGACCTCGCCGCCGAGGTTGCGCGCGGTGACCTCGCCGCGGAAATTATAGCTGAGCCTGGTGACCAGCCCGTTCGGGTCGGTCATGCTCAACAGCCGCCCGTCGAGGTCGTAGCCGGTAAACGTGGTGACATGGCCGAGCGCGTCGGTCATCGTCGCAAGGTCGCCGAAGCGGTGGTAGGTGTAGCGGGTCACCGCCCCGCGCGGGTCCGTGGCGGTCAGCACCTGGCCGTCGCCGTTGTAGGTATAGGCCCAGCTGCGGATCAGCGACCCGGCGGCGATCGTCTGCTTCAGCAGATTGCCTCTCGCGTCGTAGCTGAAAGTCGTGGTCCGGCCCGGCTCGATAATTGCCGCCGGCAGGTGGAAATTTG
Source organism: uncultured Alphaproteobacteria bacterium (assembly GCA_963703855.1). Lineage (GTDB taxonomy): Bacteria > Pseudomonadota > Alphaproteobacteria > ATCC43930 > CGMCC-115725 > AP-15. The sequence continues at coordinate 22,909 of CAVPFW010000024.1, read as the reverse complement.
GCAGCCACGTCGTCGCGACGGTGCGCGCCAGCGCGGTGCCGGCGGCCTCGGTGCGTGAGGTCTCGTCGCCGCGCAAATCGTGGGCATAGGTCGTGACGTTGCCGTCGTAATCGGTCAGGCTCGCGACAAAGCCGTTGCCGTCATAGGTAAAGGCCCGGCCGCCGGCCGCCGGGTAGATCGCCCCGCTCAGCGCCGACGGCTTGACCAGGTCGAACTGGGTCAGCAGGGCGTAGGTGTGCGTGTTCTTGTCGGCGTCGGTCACCGACGAGCTGCCGTCGGCATTGTAGGCGACCGTGGTCAGATCGGCCCCGCCGGCATGCTCGGACGAAACCGCCCGCCCTTGCGCGTCATACGCCCAGATGGCGTACCGGTTGCCGTCCTCGTCGACGATCCCGGTCAGGGCGTGCGGAAACGACGCGTCGCCGTAGATATATTTGCGTACCGTGCCGTCCGGATGGGTCACCGAGACGAGGTTGTCGTTGGCGTCATAAGCGTAGGCGTAGACGCCGCCGTCCGGCGCGGTCATCCTGCTGACCCGGCCGCTCGCGTCATCGGCAAAGCTCAACCGGTCGCCGAACGGCCCGGTCACACTCGTCAGCCGGCCGCCGGCGGTGTAGGCGAGCGCGGTGACGAGGCCGGCGCGGGTGGTGATCGCGGTGAGCTTGCCGTCGAGCGCATAGGTCTCGGCGGTGTCGTCGTCGCTCACCAATCGCCAGCCGACTTGCCTGCCGGCATTCAGCACCGCCGTCAGCCGGCTGGTGACGTCGGGGCCGGCCTGCCAGACGTTCCCGGTCAACGCAAAAATATCCTGACGCCCGTCGGCGCGCGTGACATTGACCTCGATGGCCGAGATCGGATCGAGCGACCGGTGCCAGGTGCTGTGCCAGCCGGTCCCGAACCCCGAGCTCGTGGTGTCCTGGCTGTTGTAGTACCGGGTCAACGCCAGACCGGTAACCGGTGCCCCGGCAAAATCCGCCTCGGACTGAAGCTTGTTGCCCGTCGCCGCATTGATCGGGTTGCCAATCGTGCAATTGGGGCAAGGCGGGATGCCGAGAATTCTTTGCTCCCGCCGAGTAGGTGATCGAAAACCGGCCGGAATTCAGGCGGGCGGTGTGGACCGTCGTGTCGCTCGGGCCAAAGAAATAAACGTTGCCGCCGTTAATCTCGTAAACGCCCGGGATGGTCGGCAATACACGGCTTGAAGTGTTCAGCCAAACTTGAGCATCCGCCTTGCAAGGGTAGCTGCACCCATTATCCATGTATACCTGATCGATAAAAGGATACTGGTAGGGAACAGAGATCGGCGACGTGAAGCCGTCCCACGCAGCCGCGAACGTGCCGGAGCCGCGCAGCACGATCTGAAAACGCAAATCGTCGTAGTCGAACGAGCCGCTGACCGATGAGGTTCTGCCCGCATTGTCGATGAAGGTCACGTCGGCAAAGGTCGCGGTATAGGTCCCGGCCGACGCGCCGCCCGACAGCGCCGCCAAGTCGAGTAGGGCCAGTCCGAGAAACCGCCCGAGAACGCCGCCCATTTCCTCGTCCTTTCCCGACCGCCTGCGTGCAGCCCAGGCAGATCTGCGCCCGAGCCGCGAGCCGACCTTCGGAAGGGGAGGAGCGAGCCATTCGTCTCCCCGACGCCGGCAAATTTGCCCCAATATTGCCTCGATCAGGCTGTTTGGCAACGCCGCGTGCACGCTGGCATTGCGGGATGCGGTCCGACGCTCGTTCCTGCTATAATCGCATTATGCGATCCTCGGTGGCGACCATGCTCCGTCCGCGCCGCAGCCTGCTGTTCATGCCGGGCTCCAATCCGCGGGCGTTGGAGAAGGCGCGCGCCTTGCCGGCCGACGGGCTGATCTTCGATCTCGAAGATGCCGTTGCGCCGGCGGCGAAGGAGGAGGCGCGGGCGGCGGTCGCGGCGGCGCTCGCCGCCGGAGGCTATGGCGCGCGCGAGCGGGTGCTGCGGGTCAACGCTCTCGACACGCCCTGGGGCCAGGCCGATCTCGCTGCCGCGGCGACGATGCCGCTCGACGCCGTGCTGCTGCCCAAGATCGAGAACGCCGACCGGGTGCGGCTCGCGGCGGCGCTGCTCGACGCGTTCGGGGCGGCGCCGCAGCTGGCGCTGTGGTGCATGCTGGAGACCCCGCTCGGCGTCCTCGATGCGCGCGAGATCGCGGCCGCGAGCCCGCGCCTGGCGACCCTGGTGCTCGGCACTTCGGATCTGACCAAGGACCTGCGCGCGCTCCACACCGGCGACCGCCTGCCCTTGCTGACGGCGCTCGGCCTCGTCCTGCTCGCGGCGCGCGCCCGCGGCCTCGCGGCCCTCGACGGCGTCCATCTCGATCTCGCCGATGACGAGGGCTTCGCGCAGGCCTGCCGTCAGGGACGCGAGCTCGGCTTCGACGGCAAGACCCTGATCCATCCGAAGCAGATCGAAGGCGCCAACCTCGCCTTCGGTCCGAGCGCCGAGGAGGTCGCATGGTCGCGGCGGGTCATCGCCGCCCATTCCGAGGCCGCTGCCTCCGGCAGGGGCGTCGTCCTGGTCGACGGCAGGCTCGTCGAAAATCTGCATGTCGAGAATGCGCGGCGGCTGGTGGCGGTCGCCGAGGCGATCGAGCGGATCGCCGCTCCCGGGTCAGTGCGGCATTGCGCTTGCCTGCGTTGACACCTCCGGGAGCGGGGTCTAAGTCACACCCGCGCCGCACGCCGTTGCCGCGCTGTCGCGACGGTGGCAAGAGGAAGTCGATGCCGGGACTGTTTTAGATGAGATCCGCCGACCGGCCGCTTTCGCCGCACCTTCAGATCTATCGCTGGCAACTCACCTCGGTCCTGTCGATCCTGCACCGCGCCACCGGCGTGGCGCTGAGCATCGGCGGGATCCTGCTGGTGTGGTGGCTGGTCGCAGCGGCTTCGGGCCCGGACGCCTACGCCGAGGTCGCCGATTTTCTCGGCTCCTGGCTTGGGATCGTCCTGCTGCTGGGGTGGACCGCGGCGCTGTTCTACCATTTGTGCAATGGTGTCCGGCATCTCGTCTGGGACACCGGCCATGCGCTCGACCTCAAATCCACCTATATAGGGGGCTGGATCGTCATCGCCGCGGCGATGACGCTGACCGTGATCGCCTGGGTCGCCGGGATCTCGCGCTGGGTTTATTGAGATGGCGGCCTCGCGGATGCGTTCGCCGCTCGGCCGGGCGATCGGTCTCGGCTCGGCGAAGGAAGGGGTCGAGCATTGGTGGCTTCAGCGCGTCACCGCGGTGGCGCTGGTGCCGCTGGGCCTGTGGTTCGTGATCGCGCTGATCCGCCTCGTGGGGGCCGATCTCGACACCATGCAGGACTGGGCCGGCCGGCCGCTGCCGGCGATCCTGCTGGTGCTGCTGCTGATCGCGACCTTCTACCACGCCTCCCTCGGGCTCCAGGTCGTGATCGAAGATTACGTCCACGCCGACCTCGCCAGGCTCGGCCTGGTGGTGATCGTCCGCCTGGCCTGCATCGCCCTGGCCGTCGCCGGCATCGTCGCCGTGCTGACCCTGGCGCTCGGAGCCGCGAGCTAGCTGATCGGGAGCCGCACGATGCCGCCCGCCTACCAGATTACCGATCACGCTTATGACGTGGTCGTCGTCGGCGCCGGCGGCGCCGGGCTGCGCGCGACCCTCGGCTGTACCGCCGAAGGGCTCGAGACCGCCTGCATCAGCAAGGTCTTCCCGACCCGCAGCCATACCGTCGCGGCGCAGGGCGGGATCAGCGCTGCGCTGGCCAACATGGGCGAGGACGACTGGCGCTGGCACATGTACGACACGGTCAAGGGCTCGGACTGGCTCGGCGACCAGGACGCGATCGAATACATGTGCAGGAACGCGATCCCGGCGGTCATCGAGCTCGAGCATTTCGGCGTGCCGTTCTCGCGCACCGAAGATGGGCTGATCTATCAGCGGCCGTTCGGCGGGCATCTCGTCGATTACGGCGAGGGCGACATGGCCAAGCGCGCCTGCGCCGCCGCCGACCGCACCGGGCACGCGATCATTCACACGCTCTACCAGCAGTGCCTGAAGCGCAACGCGCAGTTCTTTGTCGAATATTTCGTGCTCGACCTGATCACCGACGACGAGGGCGCCTGCCGCGGGGTCATGGCCTGGAACCTCGAAGACGGCACTCTGCACCGCTTTCATGCCCATCTCGTGCTCCTCGCCACCGGCGGTTACGGCCGCACCTATTTCTCCTGCACCTCGGCCCATACCTGCACCGGCGACGGCAACGCGATGGTGCTGCGGGCGGGCCTGCCGTTGCAGGACATGGAGTTCATCCAGTTCCATCCGACCGGCATCTATGGCGCGGGCTGCCTGATCACCGAGGGCGCGCGCGGCGAAGGCGGCTATCTGACCAACTCCGAGGGCGAGCGCTTCATGGAGCGTTATGCGCCGCACGCCAAGGATCTGGCCTCGCGCGACGTCGTCAGCCGGGCGATGACCGTCGAGATCCGCGAAGGACGCGGCTGCGGCCCGGCGAAAGACCACATTCTGCTGCACCTCGAGCATCTGGCGCCGCAGGTGCTGCACCAGCGCCTGCCGGGCATCTCGGAGACGGCGAAGATCTTTGCCGGCGTCGAGGTTACGCGCGAGCCGATCCCGGTGTTGCCGACGGCGCACTACAACATGGGCGGCATTCCGACCAACTATCACGGCGAGGTGCTGAGCCCGACCGCCGACGACCCCGAGCGCGTCGTGCCGGGGCTGATGGCAATCGGCGAGGCGGCCTGCGTCTCGGTGCACGGCGCCAACCGGCTCGGCTGCAATTCCTTGCTCGACATCGTAGTGTTCGGCCGCGCCGCCGCCCACCGCGCCGCCGAGCTGATCCGCCCGGGGACGCCGCACCAGCCGCTGGCAAAATCTGCCGGCGACGAGGCGGTCGCGCGGCTCGACGCGGTGCGCCATTCGCACGGCCCGCGCAAGACCAGTGAGATCCGGCTCGACATGCAGCGCGTCATGCAGAGCAACTGCGCCGTCTTCCGCACCGCCGAGGTGCTCAAGGAGGGGGTGGAAAGGATCGACCGGGTGGCTATGAGCTTTACCGATCTCGGCATCACTGACCGCTCGATGATTTGGAACAGCGACCTCGCCGAAGCGCTCGAGCTCGAAAATCTACTGCAACAGGCGGTGGTGACCCTGCACTCGGCCGAGAACCGCACCGAGAGCCGCGGGGCGCACGCCCGCGAGGACTACCCCGAGCGCGACGACGCCAAATGGCTCAGGCACACGGTCGTCCGGCTCGACCGCGACGGCGTGGTCAGGATCGGCTACCGCCCGGTCCACCTCTACACCTTGTCGAACGAGGTGCAGGCCTTCCCGCCCAAGGCGCGCGTCTATTGAGCGCCGCAGCCGCGGATCGCCGCGATGGCTGAATTCACCCTGCCGGCGAAATCGAGACCGGGTCCCGGCAAGCGGGTCGGGGCGCCGCCGGGGGCAGCACGGGTGCGCGAGTTCAAGATCTACCGCTGGAACCCCGACGACGGCAACAACCCGGTCATCGACAGCTTTGCCGTCGATCTCGACCAATGCGGCCCGATGGTTCTCGACGCGCTGATCAAGATCAAGAACGAGATCGACACGACCCTGACCTTTCGCCGCTCGTGCCGGGAAGGGGTGTGCGGCTCGTGCGCGATGAACATCGACGGGGTCAACACCCTGGCCTGCATCAAGGCGATCGCGGACATCCGCGGCACGGTGCGGATCTACCCGTTGCCGCACCTGCCGGTGATCAAGGACCTGGTCCCCGACCTGACCCACATCGCCGCTCAGTATCAGTCGATAGAACCCTGGCTGCAGACCGCGAGCGCCGCCTCTCCCGACCGCGAGCGCCCGCAATCGGTCGAGGAGCGCGACCAGCTCGACGGCTTGTGGGAATGCATCCTGTGCTTCTGCTGCACCACCGCCTGCCCGAGCTATTGGTGGAGCGGCGAGCGCTATCTGGGGCCGGCGGTCTTGCTGCAGGCCTATCGCTGGATCGCCGACAGCCGCGACGAGGCGGCCGGCGAGCGGCTCGACGCGCTCGAAGACCCATTCCGGCTCTACCGTTGCCACACCATCATGAACTGCACCCGGACCTGCCCCAAGGGCCTGAACCCGGCCAAGGCCATCGCCGAGATCAAAAAGCTGATGGTATTGCGCCGCTAACCCTGCTCCCGGCGCTCAGCCCTGCCAGTGTGTAGGGCGGGTGTAACCCGCCGTGCCGCATGCAACCGATGGCGGGTTGCGCGGAAGCGTAACCCGCCCTAGCGCTGACTCTGCTCCCGGCGCTCAGCCCTGCCAGGGATCGAGCAGCGGCACGCCGATCGCGGTAAAGTCGCGGGTGTTTCGAGTGACGAGGGTCAGGCCGCCGGCCATCGCGGTGGCGGCGATCAGGGTGTCGATCACCGGCAAGCTGCGGCCGGCGGAAAGCTCGCCCCAGATCCGCGCGACGGCCGCATCCACCGGCAGCACGCGATCGGCAAATGTCGTTTCGATGCCGTCCACCCAAATTCCGAGTCGCCCGGCCGAGATCGCATCGGTTCGCCTGCGCGCCGCGACGCCTTTGCGCAACTCGCCCAAAGTCAGCACGCTGATGAACAAAGCCGTCGATTGAGCCGCTCGGATGAAAGCGGCTACACCGGGAGCGGCCAACGTTTTGCGGGTTTCCGAAACGATGTTCGTGTCGAGAAGGTAGCGCGACGCCATGATCACAAATCGACGGGGCGGCCCGTGTCGAGGTCGCGCTCGATGGTAAAGTCATCGACTTTCGGGCCGCCGAGCAGATACGCCTTGAAATCGGGCTTTTGCGCAACGAGGGCACGATAGTCCTCGATCGACAGCACGACCGCACGCTCGGCGCCGTGGCGCGTGATCGTCTGGGGACCCTCGCTCCGCGCCCGTTCGATTACTTCGCTCAATCGCGCCTTGGCGTGCTGGATCTGCCAAACCGGCATTTGCCGCTCCCATCCATTTCTGACTATATATGGTTGGTTTTGGTCAGGACCGCAATCAGCACGGCTCCCTCAAGGTGCCGCGCAGGATCAGGATCGGCGTCAACACCGCTCCCGGCCGGGGTCATCGCCGGGATCAAAGAGCTGATCGTCGGTTTGCGCAAGGCGGGGCGCCGGAGGAGTAATCGGCCCCGAGCCCTTGCGGGGATCTCATGGCGGCGCTACAAGTGACTACTTGTGGTCACCAGGGAGGCGAGGGTGAGGACGCTGCGTCTGCGCGATGCCAAGGCTTCTCTCTCCGCCGTCGTCGCGGCGGCCGAGCGCGGCGAAGCCACGGCGATCACCAAGCACGGGCGGACCGCGGCCGTCGTGGTGCCGGTCGAGCATGCCCGGCGGCTCTATCCGACCGAACGCCCGAGCTTTGCCGACCTTCTCCTCGGCATTCCCGAGGATATCGAGATCGAACGCGACCAATCACCCCTCCGCGAGGCCGAGCTGTGAGGGGCTGGCTGCTCGACACGAATATTTTGAGCGCAACCGGCCCCGGCAAGCGCCCTTTGGCCCCGGAACAGGCCGCGTGGTTCCAAGATCGGACCGACGCGCTCTATTTTTCGACCGTCACCGCGGCCGAGGTGGAGGCGGGCATCGCCAGATTGCGTCGGATGGGCTCCGGGCCGCGGGCCGACAATCTGCGCCAATGGTTCGACCGCGTCGTGGACGTCTATGCCGAGCGTATCCTGCCCTTCGATATTGCGGCGGCGCGGATTGCCGGCGCGCTCGGCGATGCCGCGCAAGCCGCCGGCCGGCATCCGGGTTTCGCCGATGTCGCGATCGCGGCGATCGCCAAGGCGCGCGAGCTGGTGGTGGTCACTCTGAACCGCCGCCATTTCGATCCGCTCGAGGTCGAGGTGTTCAATCCGTTCGCACCGCATTGAGGCGGCTGATGCCGCGCCGGATCATCATCGATACCGATCCCGGGATCGACGACGCCGTCGCGATCCTGCTGGCCTTGGCCGCACCCGAGGAATTGGCGGTGCTCGGCATCGTCGCGGTCGCCGGCAACCTGCCGCTGGCGCAGACCGAGCGCAATGCCCGGCAGGTGTGCGAGCTGGCGGGACGCCCCGACCTCGCCGTCCATGCCGGCTGCGCGCGGCCGCTGGTCCGCCCGCCGGCGACGGCGGCGCATATTCACCGCGACAGCTTGGGCGACCGCCTGCATCTGCCCGAGCCGGCGATGCCGCTCAAAGCACAGCACGGCGTCGATTTTCTGATCGACACCCTGCGCGCGGACGAGGCGGGCACGGTGACCCTGTGCGCCTTGGGGCCGCTGACCGACATCGCCATGGCCTTGGTCAAGGCCCCCGACATCGCGCCCAGGATCGGCGAACTGGTGGTCATGGGCGGGGCCGGGTTCGAAATCGGCAACGTCACCCCGGCGGCCGAATTCAACATCCACGCCGACCCGCACGCCGCCGCGATCGTGCTCGACAGCGGCATCCCGATCGCGATGATCCCGCTCGACGCCACCCATCAGGTGCTGAGCACGCCGCCGCGCCTCGCGGCGCTGAACGCGCTCGGCAACCGCTGCGGGCCGGCGGTCGCCGGGCTGCTGGCGGATTTCGACGAAGCCCGCAGCGGAACCTTCGGGGCCCGCGGCAGGGCATTGCACGACCCGTGCGTCGTCGCCTATCTGCTATGCCCGGCGCTGTTCGCCGGCCGCGAAGTCAACGTCGCGGTCGAGACGGGGAGCCCGCTGACCCTTGGCATGACCGTCGTCGACTGGTGGGGCGTCACCGGGCGCAGGGCGAATGCCCGGTTCATGACAACGGTCGACGCCGATGGCTTTTACGCCCTGTTGACCGCCAGGCTGGCGCTGCTGCCCTGAAGCGCGGGGCCAGCGCCGGCCGGTCTCGATCCCCTGTCGCACCGTTATCGGCCGGTTCACCCATCGGACTCGGTTGACGAAGCCCGCGCCGCGGGCATCAGTCGCGATCGGTCGACTGTCGGGATTGCTGACACCAGCGGTCGACTTGCCGAGCGAAGGCCAACATTTTGATTTCACCGGGATCGCGCTTCGGCGCGCCGCGTCGGGGCCTGCCGGCGACCGCCGTCTCCTGGTGATTGTCGGAATTCTTGACATGCAACCCGGTTCGCGGGTGAGCTGTCTAAGCCTTTGATTTAAAACTTCCTTCCCAACGAGACCGGAACCAGCCGGCACTTCGATGGATGATTTGTGTAAAGATTTCCGACGATCTCTCATCCACCTCACCCCAGTCGAGCTCCTACCCGCCTGACGATGTTGGCGGATCTCCGTGATCGAGCATTTGGCGCGTATTTTGCGTAACGATTAACGGACGTAACGTGACACACGGGGACGGTTATGAAATTGCTGGCATGGCAAGGCGATTGCGCGCGCTCCGGCCGCCGCGCAGCGACGATCGGCGCGCTGACCGCAATCGCGCTCGCGGGGGGCGTTCAAACGGCGCATGCGGCTTATTCATTTCAAGACATCATCAATAATGCCGATCCGACCTTCAATCAGGAGTTGGGGATAAACAATGCCGGCGAGATCGCCGGCTATTTCGGCAGCGGGGCCGCGGGCCATCCCAATCAGGGCTATACCGTGGTCGCCCCCTATGGGCAGGCCAACTTCACCAGCGAGAACTTCCCGGGCTCGGTCCAGACCCAGGTTACCGGGCTCAACGACGGCGGGGTGACCGTCGGGTTCTGGTCCAACACCAACAATGGGGCGCCGAACGACAGCAATTTCGGCTTTGTCGACCAGGGCGGCGGTTTTACCAACGTCAACAACCCGAATACATCGCCCAACCCCCCAGTGTTCAACCAGCTGCTCGGGGTCAACAACAGCAATATCGCTGTCGGCTTTTATACCGACGCCGCGAACGTTACCCACGGTTATACCTACGACATCGGGGCCAAGACCTTCTCCACCGACATCAACGATCCGTTGGCCGTGGGCAACACCACCGCGGCCGCGATCAACAATGCGGGCGTGATCGCCGGGTTCTATACCGATGCCGGCGGCGTCTTTCACGGCTTTCTCGACGTCGGCGGCGCCTTCTCGACGATCGATCCGACCGGCTCGAAAGGGACGCAGCTGTTCGGGTTGAACGACAACGGACTCGCGGTCGGCGTCTACACCAACTCGACCGGCGTTCAGCATGGCCTGCTGTTCGATATCGCTACCGACACCTTCCAGAACGTCGACGACCCGTTCGGGCTCGGCACGACGACCCTCAACGGCATCAACGACAAGAACCAGCTCGTCGGCTTTTATGTGAATAATAACGACAGCACGATCGGGCTCCTGGCCAACCCGGTGGCGGCCACGCCCGAGCCGGCATCGCTGCTGCTGCTCGCCGGCGGCCTGCTCGGGATGGGCGTCCTCGGCCGCCGCCGCCGCAACGCAGGCTGAGGGGTGCGGCGCCGCGTTTGACAGGACCCCTTGCGGCTCTAGAATGCGCGGCGCTGAACTCATGACGACGGGAGCAGGTCGATGATCTTTGAGATGCGCACCTATCGGTTGCAGCCGGGCTCCGTGCCGGAGGTCGAGAAGCGGTTCGGCGAGGCCCTGACCGAACGGGTCAAAGTGTCGCCGCTCGGCGCGTTCTTTCACACCGAAGTCGGGCCGCTGAACCGGATCATCCACATCTGGCCTTATGACGATCTGCAGCACCGCACCCGGGTGCGCTCGCAGTCGATCCCCAACTGGCCGCCGAAGATCCAGGAATTCATCGTCGAGATGGAGAGCAAGATCGTCGTCGCGGCGCCGTTCTGCCCGGCCTTCACGCCGCGGCAGCACGGCAATCTCTACGAGATCCGCACCTACACGATGCTGCCGGGGTCGGCGCCGACGGTGGTCGCGCGCTGGGCCGAGCGGATCGAGGGGCGGGTCAAGCTGTCGCCGCTGGCCGCCGCCGGCCACACCGAGCTCGGCCCGCTGAACCAGTGGATCCATATCTGGGCCTACAAGGACGCGGCCGAGCGCTTCCGCATCCGCGAGGAATCGCGCAAAGACGGCAACTGGCCGCCCGCCACCCGCGGCATGTTCGTCCAGCAGGAGAACATGCTGGTGGTCCCGGCCTCGTTCTCGCCGCTGCGCTGATCGCGCTGCCCTCGTCCATCCCTCGATGGCTTCCTCTCCCCGCTCGCGGGGAGAGGGCGGGGTGAGCGGCGCGCCTCGGCGGTATTACTGATCAGGATAGCGCGGCACCGACGGCGCGGGGCTCGGGCCGAACAACCCAAAGAAATGATCGAACAGGCCGGGGCCGGACCGCGACGCCACCGCCGCGGCTTGCGGCGCGGGTGCGCCCGGCAACGGCCTGATCGGCGTCGACCGGGTCGCCGCCAGCATGAAGCTGCGCCAGATCGATGCCGGCAATGAGCCGCCGGTCACCTTGTTCATCGGGCTGTCGTCGTCGTTGCCGAGCCAGACCCCGGCAACGAGGTCGGCGGTATAGCCGATAAACCAGGCGTCGCGGTAGTCCTGGGTCGTGCCGGTCTTGCCCGCGGCCGGCCGCGGCAAGGCGGCGGCGCGGCCGGTGCCGTGCTCGACCACCCCGCTCAGCATCTCGTTGATCGCGGCTTCGATTTCGGGACCGACCACGCGGCCGGGGCCGGAGCCGGCGCGGTGGAACACGACATTGCCGCCGCTGTCGCGGATCTCGGCGATGCCATAGGGCCACACCCCGGTCCCGCCATTGGCAAAGGGCGCATAGGCCGAAACCAGCTCCAAGAGGTTCACCTCGTCGGTGCCGAGGGCGATGCTCGCATCCCGGGTCAAGGGCGAGGCGATGCCGAGGCGGTGCGCGACCGCGACGATGTTGTCGACGCCGGCGCGCAGCGCCACCTGGACCGCGATCGTGTTGACCGATTGCGCCAGCGCCTCGGCCATGGTCATGTCGCCCTGATAGCGATTGGTGTAATCGCGCGGCCGCCAGGTGCCGATCCGGATCGGCCCGTCGACAAAATGGTCGGTCGGGCGCAACCCCGCTTCGAGCCCGGCGACATAGACGAACGGCTTGAAGGCGGAGCCCGGCTGGCGCTGCGCCTGGGTGGCGCGATTGAACTGGCTGGCGTCGTAACTGCGCCCGCCGACCATCGCGCGCACTGCCCCGTCGGGCGACATCGCCACCAGCGCGCCCTGGCTGACCGCGGCCTTGGCGCCGTCGCGCCCGATGGTGGCGGCGATCGCGGTTTCGGCCGCGGCCTGCAGCCGCGGGTCGAGCGTCGTGACGACGGTCAGATCGCGGCCGGCGGCGCCGGTAAACTCCGCCAGCTGCTCGGCGACCCAGTCGGCGAAATACCGGCTCCCCGGCCGGGCCGCGCCGCCGGCGGCGAGCGCGCCGCCCTCTCGGCTCGCGGCAGCGGCCTCGCTCCCGGTGATGAACCCGGCCTCGACCATGTTCCCGAGCACCTGCGCGGTTCGCGCCGCCGCCTTGTCGCGGTCGCGCACCGGGCTGAGCCGCGTCGGGGCCTTTAGGAGGCCGGCGATCAGCGCGCTCCGGTACAGATCGGTCCGCCGCGCCGACACCCCGAAATAGCGCCGCGCCGCGGCATCGACGCCATAGGTTCCGGCGCCGAAATAGACCCGGTTCAGATAGATCTCGAGGATCTGGTCCTTGGTGAAACGGTGCTCGAGCCACAGCGCCAGCAAGGTCTCGCGGATCTTGCGCGCGAGGCTCCGCTGCGGGGTGAGGAACAGGTTCTTGGCGAGCTGCTGGGTGATCGTGCTGCCGCCCTCGACGACATGGCCGGCGGCGAGGTCGGCGATCGCGGCGCGCACGAGGCCGACCGGATCGATGCCGAAATGGCTGTAGAAGCGGCGATCCTCGGTTGCGATCACCGCCTCGGGCAGATAGGGCGACATCTCCTTCAGGGTCAGCGGCTGGCCGAAAAGGTCGCCGTAGGTGGTCAAGAGGCTGCCGTCCGCGGCGAGGACGGTGACGCTCGGGCGCCGCTGCGATACGGTCAACTCACCGGTGGCGGGCAGGGTCAGGGCGAAATAGCCGAGGACCCCGCCGCCGAGGATCGTCGCCCACAGCAGCAGCAGGATCGCGAGCCTGAGCGCACCCGCCCGCCGCGGACCGGGCCGACGCGCCGGGCTCGGCCGCCGGCGCTCGCGCGCCGCTGCGGGGCGGTCGGCCGGATCGGCGCGCAGCCTCGGATCAGGCATCGCCCGCCCCGGTGCCGGACCCCCCGGTGCCGGCCGCCCCGGCGCCGGACGCGCCGGTGCCGGGCATAGCCGCGCCGACCGGCGCCGCGCCGGCGGCGGATCTCATCGCGCTGTCAGTCACCCCCGCCCCGCAATTCTCGGCCGGCACACTACCCCCGAAGCCCGTTCGCTGCCATTATCCGAAAAACCGCGGCCGCGGTTCGCCGCTGGTCGGCCGCTGATGGCGCCGAGGGAACCTCTGGACGCAGGCTGTTGTTCTCGGGCGATCGGGGGTGAAGCGCGCCGGTCCGATTTTCTGTCGATCACGGCGCGCGGCGGCGGCAACTGCGGGAGCGACAGTCATGGCTGAGCGGACCAATTCGACAGCGGGCTTCGGCGGGTCGCAGCCGGGCCTGGAGCGCGCTCAGGCCATCGTCGGCGAGTTCGCGTGCGCCACCCAGGCGGTCGTTCTGTCGCTGGCAAACGAGCAGAAGCAGCGCGCGGCCCAGCAGGTCGGCGGCGTCGCCGAGGCCGTGCGCTCTGCGGCTCGCTCGCTCGAAGGCTCGCAGAGCCCGGCCGTCGCGCGCTATGCCGATCGGGCCGCCGAGCAGATCGAGGAGCTGTCGCGGGCGTTGCGCGAGCGGCGCTGGGGCGAGCTGATCGGCGAGATCGAGGGGGTTGCGCGCCGGCAGCCGGCATTGTTCATCGCCGGGGCCGTGGCCGCAGGCTTTCTCGCCGGGCGGTTGCTGTCGGTCAAGACCTACCCGGACCATGCCCGTCGGCCCGAGGGCACCGTGCGGCCGACCGAAGCCGTGACGGCAGCGGTGTCGAGCGCCAGCGGCAACGGCGGGGTCTCGGGCTTGACGCCCGAGGGTCCCGCGCTGCGAGAGACGCGGTGACCAGCCCCGACGGGTTCGCGCCCGGACCGGAGGAGGCGGCTTACCGGCCGCGGCCCGAGCGCTCGATCGCCTCGCTGCTGGCCGATCTCGCCAACGAGATACGCGCGCTCTTCCGGCTCGAGGTCGCGCTGTTCAGAGCCGAGCTCGCGGAAAAGCTGCAGCGGATCGGGCGCGGCGTCGCGGCGCTGGCGGCCGGCGGCATTCTCGCCTTCAGCGGCTGGATGGCGCTGCTGGCGGCTGCGGTGCTGGCCCTCGCCACGGTCGTCCGGCCCTGGCTCGCCGCGCTGATCGTCGGGATCGCCTCGCTGGCGGTCGCCGCCTTGCTGCTTTATCTCGGCAAGCGCTGGCTCGACACCCGATTGCTGGTCCCGCGGCGCACCTTGAACTCGCTCCGCGAGGACGAGGCGTGGACCAGAGAGCGTGTGCCTTGAAGACGACCAAGCCGGAACGGTCGATGGCCGAGATCGAAGGGCAGATCGCCCGGACGCGAGCCGAGCTCGGTCTGACGCTCGATGCGCTGGCCGTCGAGCTCGCCCCCCGTCATCTCGTCGAGCAGGGTGTCGATATGATCACAGGCTTTCTGAGCGCGAACCGGTCCGGCGGCATCGGTCTCGGCGGGGCGGTCCGCACGGACCCGGTTCCGCTGGCGCTGATCGGTCTCGGCGTCGCCTGGCTGGTGGCCGAGAATTTCGGCCTGATCGACGGCATCGCGCCGTCGGGGCGAAGCGCCGGGGAGGGCAGGGACGCCGGGCCGGCGCAGCGGATCGCCGACCGCCGCGGCGAGGCCGGCGATGATCGCAGCAGCTGGCGCGGCGATGGCTGGGTAAACCGCGCGATAGGTGCCGCGCAGGATGCGCTGAAGTCGATTTATGCGGGCAGCGGCGCCGCGCTCGGACGCGCCGGCGACTATGTCGGCGAAGCGGTCCCCTCGGGCGAGAGTGCCCGGCGCGCCGGCGGGCGCCTGGTCGAGAGCCTGGAAGCCAATCCGGTGATGTTCGGCGTGGTCGGGCTGGTCGCCGGCGCGGCACTTTCGATGCTGCTGCCATCGACCCGGCGCGAGCAGGAGCTCGTCGCCGTCGCGCGCGAGGACCTGTGGGAAAAGGCCGAGGAGCTGGGCCACCGCGCAGCCGACGGCGTGCGCAGCTTGGCCGACGGCCCGACCTCCTCGCCGAGGCGCGGCTGAGGGCAGCCTCCCGATCTTTGTTCAAACCGACCATGAGGCAGGGAATGACGGCAGCTTCGATCCGCGTCCGCTGCGCCGCGCTTTTGGCGGCCGGTGTGCTCACTGCGGCGGGTGCGAACGCGGCGCGGGCGCAGGTGCCGGTGCCCGCCGCGCCGGCCGAGATCACCGCTTGCCTGTGCCAGCAGCAAGGGGTCGCGGCGTTGTCGTCGGACATGTCGGCCAAGACCCAGGCGCTTGCCGCGATCCGCCAGCACCTCGCCGATCTCGATTCCCAGCTCGCGCGCGCCCGCCCCAATGTCGATGTCAACAACCCCAATTCGGTCGGCCGCTACAAGGCGCTGCTCGAACAGCGCGACGCCGCTTATCGGCAATCGGTCGGCCCGGTCGTGGCCGATGCCGATCAGGCGACGTCCCGCTACAACGCGCTGGTCAACGATTACAACGGGCACTGCGCCAATCGCCTGTTCAACTCGGTCATGACGGCCCAGATCCAAGCGCATCTGTCGTGCCCGCCGCTGCAATAGAACAGCCGGAGACTGAGCCGGCGCGGTGGGCCGGATAGAGCGTCTCGGGCGCAACCTGCGGCTCGGCGACGATCTCCCAGCCGGCGCCGCGCCAGGCGCGGAAAAAGCAGCTGCGCCGGCCGGTATGGCAGGCGACGCCGTGCTGATCGACCAGCAGCAGCACCGCGTCCCCGTCGCAATCCAGGCGCAGCTCGCGCAGCAGCTGAACCTGCCCGGAGGTTTCGCCCTTGCGCCACAGCGCGGCGCGCGACCGCGACCAATAGCAGGCGCGCCCCTCGCTCAGGCTGGCGCGCACCGCGTCGCGGTTCATCCACGCCAGCATCAAGATCTCGCCGGTGTCGTGCTGCTGGGCGACGGCCGGGACCAGGCCGTCGCGGTCGAACCTGATCGCGGAGAGCGCCTGCTCGATCGGATCGTTCACCTCGCCCATCCCTTCCGCCGCCCGGTTTTCGGACCTGTGGAATAGGGCGGCGCCGCGCCGAAAACAATACCGGCCCGAGCGCCTCTGCTGCGCCGGCGGCAACCGAGCGGCCGGTTCGGCCGGCGGGCATTACATCTCCTTCATGATCTGCGCATAGGAGATCACCGCGAACAGGGCGGTGCCGCCGACGATGTTGCCGAGCAGCACCGGAAGGATGAAGTGGGTGACCATGTGCCAGGGGGGCAGCTGGCCGTTCACGACGAGCAGGAAGCCTTCGACGCTGCCGGCAACGATGTGGGTGAAGCCGGCGATCGCGATCAGATAGGTCACCATCGTCACCACCTGGAACTGCGCCGCCTCGGCGCTGGGGATCAGCCAGACCATCGCCGCGATCAGAAATCCCGCGCCGATGGCTCGGAAAAACATCTCGGTCCAGCCGAGCGCGATCATCTGTCCGCTGATCTCCAGCATTCCGTGGCGCAGCTCCGGGGTCAGCACCGGCGTGAAGGTGCAGAACAGCGCCGCGAACAGTGTCCCGGTCATGTTGGCGACAAAGACGACGCTCCACATGCGCACCAATCGCCGCAGGTTCGCGACGGTGAATTCGGCGATGACCGGGAGCACGACGGTGACCGTGTTTTCGGTGAACAGCTGCTGACGCGCCAGCACGACCATCACAAACCCGACCGAATAGCCGAACCCGGTGACCAGCGGCCGCCACGGCGCATCCGGCAAACGCGCCCACAGGACGGCTTGCGCGAGCAGCGAAAAGCTGATCGACAGGCCGGCGGCGACCCCCGACCACCACAGCGAGGTGATCGGGCGGTTCATCTCCGTTTCACCCTCGCGGCGCACGATTTCATAGATGACCGGGGTGCGCAGGCGCGCGCGGTCCTCGATGTCCTCGGCCTCGTGCTCGCTGACCCCGCCGCGCGGCGGCTCGCCGTCGCGATCAACGGTCCGCCCGGCGTCAGGGTCGCGTCCGCTCGACATCCGCAAATCCGATTCGACTGAAGGCGATTGCGTGCTTGCGCCGATACCAACGCGGCGGCGGAACCATCCGTTACCCGGCCGTTGCACGATCAGCCGGGGGCATCAATCGCCGCTCGGCATCCCAGACGGGGCGGACTGTCGGCGGCCGAGCGCAAGGCGGCCTACAAAGGCGGAACGCTATGCCCGATGCCGGCGCGGTTCCGTACGGCCGATGGTCTCAACACGAGCCCAGGCTCAAGGAAGTGCACATTCTGTGGCTGACCGCCGGGCTCGGCTGCGACGGGGGTTCGGTTTCTATCACCGCGGCGAGCGAACCGAGCATCGCGGAGGTGATCCTCGGCGCGATCCCCGGCCTGCCCAAGGTTCACCTGCACAATCCGGTGCTCGCCTACGAAACCGGCGAGGAATTTCTGAAGCCCTGACATCAGGCGGTGCGCGGCGAGATCGACAATTACCGGCGAGTTCTACCTCGAGACCCTGCTCGTCAGCCGCATGACGCGCGAGATGTTCTGCCTGATGGAGGGGCGCCATGTCCATCCCTCGACCCTCTATCCGGGCGGGGTCGGCACGGTGCCGTCGGTGCAGTGTTCACCGACTATCTGGTCCGGCTGATGCGGTACATCGAGTTCATGAAAAAGTGCGTGCCGTTGCACGATCGCCGGGGCTAGCCCATGGACGAGGGCGACACGTCGGAGCTCGAAGGATCGTTGCGCCGGGTCGAGGCGCTGATCGCGGCGCTCGGTCGGATCCCGGACCCGGCGGTGCGCGAGCCCGCCCGCGAGCTGCTCGAGCTGGTGCTCGAATTGCACACCTTGGGCTTGGCGCGGATCACCGCGATGGTCGCCGGCGCCGAGCCGGGCGGGGCGGCGCTGCTCGACCGTCTCGTCGAAGACCCGCAGGTGCGGGCGATCCTGCTGTTGCACGGGCTGCATCCGCAGGAGGCCGAAACCCGCATCCGCGCCGCGCTCGACCGGCTGCGTCCGGATTGGGCATTGCGCGGCATCGGGGTGCGGCTTCGCGAGGCCGCGGGCGGCACCGCGCGGCTGTTCGCCACCGCCGGCGCCAACGGGTCTGTCGATCCCGCAGCCCTGCGGGCGGAAATCGAGGCGGCGATCGTCGAGGCGGCGCCGGACCTCGACAACATCGTCATCGAGGGCCTCGACGAGCCGCAATTCGCCGCCGTCGCGGCGGGCGGGTGAATGACCGTGCCCGCGGCGTCCTCTTCCGGGAGCTGGGTGCCGCAGCTGCGGCGGTTCGTGTCGCCGCCGGCCCTTGAGTTCCTGCGAATTCTGCCACGCCGCGATCGCGGCGAAACCCGCACTTGGCGCGGGCCGGGAGGATATGCGCGAGTTTCCCTTTCCATTGCGCCGGGTTCGGTCCCTGCCGAAAGCCGCGCACGGTCGCGGCATCGAGCACCGCCTCGATCCGGCCGCGCACCCGGCTCGCCGTTTCCGTCTTCTCGGCCCATATCGGATCGAGCACTTGCACGACCAGCCCGGCATCGATCGCCGACACAGGCAATTCCCCCAGAGTGGGGTAGACATAGGTGGCGAGGGTGTTCTCCCATTGCTGCCGGTGCTTTGCGTTGCGCCAGCCCGCCCGGTTCTTTTCGATGAACTCGGCGGCGCACTCGCGGAAGGTGCGGCCCTTCGCGGCGGCGAGCCGCTGGGCTTCCTTGGCGTCGAGCGGGTCTATCCCATCGTGGCGTTGCTTGCGGCGCTCAGTAGCCCTTCCGCGTGCTTCCGCGAGCGAAATATCGGGGTAGGGTCCAAGCCCCATGTCGCGGCGCTTGCTGTCGAGCTGGAACCTGAAGACCCATGATTTGGCGCCGCTGGCCGAGACGCGAAAGTAAAGCCCGCCGCCGTCATGCAGCACCGCCGGCCCCTTCGCCTTCGCCACTTCCACCGCCGAGAGTTTGCCGGTCCGCGCCATCGCCGATCCCCGCTTCCGGTATCCGGGGGAGGGTGGGGGACCGTTCCCGCCTTCCCCATTTCGTTCCTCCATTGTGATTGAAATAGTAGGATATGGCGGAAGACAAGGGGAAACACAAAATGTCCGGAAACTGCGGCTTTCAAAGGGAATGCGCGACAGGCTGAGACAACTAGAAATGGGGGAATGGCGGATGGGGTGGGATTCGAACCCACGGTGAGCTTGCGCCCACGCCGGTTTTCAAGACCGGTGCCTTAAACCGCTCGGCCACCCATCCATCGCTTTGATTTATATCTCCTCTTATCTCCCACGTTCCGATCGCAAATCGCATTTGCTACCGAAATTGCTACGAAAGCCCTCAGCGACCTCTTTCACGGCCGGTTATAGCACCCCGAAAGGCGGCATCGATGCGCGTTGCTGCGTCTTCCTGCATGGTCGCCGTGACGTGGCTATAGAGGTCGAGCGTCACGCTGATCGTCGAATGCCCGAGGCGTTCCTGCGCGACCTTCGGATGCACCCCGGCGAGCCAGAGCAGGGTTGCGTGACTGTGGCGCAGATCGTGGAACCGAACACGCGGCAGCTCCTTTACCCGGCGGATCAGGCGGGCGAATTCGTGCGTCAAGCTGCGCGGCTGCATCGGCTGGCCATCGGCGCAGGCGCAAATGAGTGTGTCGGCGGTTTGTCGCACGCCGAGCCGCAACAGTTCCTCGGCCTGATCCCGCTTGAGGCGACGAAGCTCGTCGATCGCGAAGACAGGGAGCGTGATCGCCCGCGTCTTGTCGCTTTCGGCGCCTTTGCGCGAAGCCCAGCTTTGGTCTGTTCCAAACTCCCAACCACCCGAAGGCTGCCGCGATCGAGATCGACGTTGCGCCAGCGCAGCGCGAGAACCTCGCCACGTCGCATGCCGGTGGCGAGCGCGATAAACGCTGGCCACTAGACCCGTGTATGACGGATTGCGGCGAGCAGTCCTTGCGATTGCTCGGCGGTCAGGGTGGCCATCTCGCGATCTTGCGCTTGCCCGTCGCGGGGTCGGTGTCGAGCGCGTAACGGATTTCAAACGCGCCCGGCGAGCGCTCGCGGATGTGGCCCGTTCTACGCATGTTGGCGTCTCCCGTTGGTGCGCCTGTGGCTATTGAAGGCAATGCGATGCGCGTCGCAGCAGAACTTTGCGTCGGCGCGCCGCCCGGTACCGGGACCGGCCTCAAACCATCCGCCGCAGTGCGCGCATTCACGCAGTTGGGCGTCACTCGTGAGGGCTTGCCCCACCTCGAACCAAAGTGCGTTAACAAGCGTCGGTGGCCTGAACCTGTATTGCGGTTTGCCGGTTGTCGGATTGAGCCAGAGCGCGACATCGATCCTTGACCACCCGAGCCCACGGCCAGAAAATTGGGAAAAACAGTCCCTGGCGTGAAATGCGGCCCGTGTGCTCGTCGAGATCGGCCTGCTGCTGGTCGTTCACGAAGGCGGCCAGGGGACGGGCGATCCGCGTCTGTTCAGGTTCGTCCCGGCCGCTGCGAAGGGTTCGGATAAGTGACCCATTTGTTAAAAGGATACGGGAGCCGGACCCAATATAACAAAACACCCTCCCCTCTCCTCTGTCTAGCTCCCGGTCGAGCAGCACAGCTGAACCGTATAGCCAGTCTCTCTTCGGCGAGGTCAGGCTTCGCCTTATATTGTCCGAAACATTCTGTACGTGCCAACATCTCGGTGGAGGCCAAGGTCTTGAATGAGTTGCAGCGCGTCGCCGAATCCGCCACCAAGCCGCCGCCCTCGCTTCCCGCGCCTCGCGTCAAGATCAGGCAGAGAGAGGGCGGCCAAGCTATCGAGCCGGTGCTCACCGTAACGGACGTGAACCATTTTCGTGTCCGAGGCGACGAGTTTGCTCGATCCCGAAAGGAGGCGATCGGGCAGCACCACCTCGCCGGCATCGCCCGGGGGCGCGTAAACAGCTGGGAGCAAGGGCGGATGATCCGGTCACCAACCCGCCTGCTATCTCGGCAATGGCTGATCTGTCGCGGGTCCGCACCATCGCCATGGCCCGCGAACTGATTAGGCGGCATTGCTGAGCCTGCGATGAACGACGCGTTGTCA
Organism: uncultured Alphaproteobacteria bacterium; assembly: GCA_963703855.1. GTDB lineage: Bacteria > Pseudomonadota > Alphaproteobacteria > ATCC43930 > CGMCC-115725 > AP-15. The sequence continues at coordinate 1,737 of CAVPFW010000024.1, read as the reverse complement.
CTGCTCATTGGTGCGACCGGCCATTCCGGCCCGGCAAAGCGGCGGCCAGGCGCAACAGTTCTGCCGGCCATCCTGCCGACGCGCGTTCCATGCGGGCGTGCAAGCTGGGCGCTCCACGCCATCGTCCGCGGTGCGCTGACTGGCCGACATCAAGAACGGCCTTCCCGCAACGCGCGCGTTGCTTCACAAGGGAGGAGGCGACCCTGCCGATAGTCGGGCGCAATCGCTATCGTCCTGAGCCTCGAAATCCTGCCGAATGCGGTTGCCGATCTTCACCGCTTGGGCTGGCGCCCTGCGGCCGATCGCGGTGACGACGATGCGGTTGCTGATGCTGTTGTCGAGCTTGTTGAGCGGGCGCTCGCCTGGCGGCTAAGACCAATGTGACCCGTGTCGGTCGCAAGCGTTACGCTGGCGCTTCTCCGCAATATCGCCGGGGCGCTCGACGTGCCTGGATCGTCTGACCGTCGCGCCCGAGTGGGCATGCCGCGCCGCTATAAAGCAATTGGCCAAGCGAACCGATCCGTGCCCAGATTGGCTTAGTGAGGCTTGCTTCGTGCCCGCCCCAATCGCGCTGACGCTCCGATTTCGACTCGGGGGGCCCGCGCCGCGTCCTGCTTCGCATGCTCGGCCGGCCACTGCTCGAGCTCCTGCTCCGACATCTGGTCGAACTCGTCAACGTTCTTCGTTTCGCGACGGTCGACGAACATTCCCAGCTCTTTTCCGAGGAGCTCCAGGGCTCGGTTCGCGGCGGCACCGTTGGAGGACGTACGAGCCGATCGGGTTTCCGGCACGGTCCAGGACAGGCTGCGCTTGCATCGCGCGCTCAGCATTCTCGCGCAACCGATCGATGACCCACTCCTTGCTCAAACCGGCACGCTCGATGGCGCGCGCTGTCGCCTGACCGTGAACCGCTTCGCGTTCCGCGAGGATTTCGGCGATGCGCTGTCTAATGCTGTCTTTCCGCTGTAGTCGTGTCGCATTGCCTCGGTCAGGGCGATAGCCAGCCGACCGGTGGGCCTCGATCATGGTTTTCCCGTCGGCTAGCTCGTGCGCGAACCGCTCATGTCGCGGATTACGGAGTACCGGCATCGGCGATCACCATTGCCCGATCATCTGCTCGAACGCACCCTTTCTACAGCGCGGACGCGTGATAGCATAGGCCGAGAAGACGAGCTTGATCTCGCCGACCTCGGAGGAAAGACGGGCGCGGCCACACATGGTCAAGCATATGGCGGTGCCGGGGTGGAAGCCCAAGCGGCTGGACACTGTGGGGCGAGCATGCGATCGTGCCGTGGAACGGATATGGAACATCTGATGCCCCGCAACGCACGGGACATGATCACAGCAGCCGAGCGCCGCCTCCCGGTTCGCATCCGTATCAGCGTTCCCCCGGAAGGGCTCGGCCAGCGACGGCAGAGCAAGGGTGCGGCTTGACCGGCTGCGCGAAGACCGGCAACTTGCCCAAAACGCACGCGGGCCGCAGAGCCGAAGCGGCGATCCATAGGGGGAGATACCAATGACGTTGTCGCGCAGACGGCTGCTCACTCGCGCTGGCGCCGGCATTGCTGCGGCCACGATCCTACGCTGGCCCGCCAATGCCGCAGAGTTCAATTTCAAATGCGGCAGCGCGCTCCCCGACGGCCATCCGATGGCGATCCGCGTGCGCGAAGCGATGAAGGAGATCAAGGAACAAAGCCACGGCCGGCTCGACATCATCCTCTACACCAACAGCGTGCT
>CAVPFW010000023.1:0-202493 GCA_963703855.1 uncultured Alphaproteobacteria bacterium | reverse complement strand
GCCCCGTGCTGACCTATGACTTCCGCCTGCCGCCCGGCCCCCGAACCGTCGAGTACGCGCTTCTTGCCGAAGACCTAGGCTTTCGTGCCGTCTGGTGTCCCGAGATTCCCGCCTTCGGCCACGACATATGGGTCACTCTCGCCCGCATCGCCGAAAAGACGAAGCGCATCAAATTTGGCCCCTCCGTGCTGATCCCGAGCTATCGCCATCCGATGGCGCAGGCCTCGGCCATCGCGACGCTCGAGCAGATCGCGCCGGGACGCCTGATGGTCGGGTTCGGCACCGGCTTTACCGGCCGTGCGGGGATGGGCAAGAAGCCCTTGAGCCTCGCGAGCATGCGCACGCATATCGCGCAGGTCAGGGCATTGCTGCGCGGCGATGTTGCCGACATCGACGGCGGTCTCGCCCAGATCCTCGCGTCCGACGGCTGGTTGCCCGACCGTCCGATCGACGTGCCAGTCTACATGGCAGGCCAAGGCCCCAAGGCCCGCGCGCTCGCCAAAGAGATTACCGACGGCCTGATTTCCCTCGGCGGCCCGGCCGAAGGGTTCGAGACCTGCCTCGTGTCCACCGGCGGCACGGTCCTCGATGATGGCGAGGACGTCACCTCGCCGCGCGCCTCGACCGCCGTCAAACCGCTCGTCGCGCTCGCCTATCACTCCAGGTACACGGCCGACCCGGAAAGCGTGAATGTGAATCGGCATGCAAAAAGGACCCCGGTTAGGGGGAGATCGGCATCCAAAAGGGACCCCCTAACGGTGGGTTCACAGTGGCTTCCCGCGGGGGACCTGGGGAGCCGAGAGGGGGATGCTGATCGTGGAGACGGTTGCAAAGGTACGTCGGGCCTATTTCCTGCAGAAGAAGTCGATCAAGGCGATCTGCCGCGAGTTTCATCTGTCGCGCCAAGTCGTGCGCAAGGTGATCCGCTCGCAGGCGACAGAATTCCGTTATGAGCGGGGCCGGCAGCCGCTGCCGCGGATCGACCCGTGGCGGGAGCAACTCGACGCGCTGTTGCTGGCGAACGAAGCGCGGCCGGCGCGCGAGCGGCTGACGCTGATTCGGACCTTCGAAGAATTGCGCGGTCTCGGTTACGAGGGCAGCTACGACGCGCTCCGCCGCTACGCGCGGACCTGGCGGGTCGCGCGCGGGGCGGCGACGGCGGAAGCCTTTGTGCCGCTGAGCTTTGCGCCGGGCGAGGCCTACCAGTTCGACTGGTCGCACGAGATCGTCGTGCTCGGCGGGGTGACGACCAAGGTCAAGGTGGCGCACGTGCGGCTGTGCCACAGCCGGATGGCGTTCGTGCGGGCCTATCCGCGCGAGGGCCAAGAGATGGTGTTCGACGCGCATGCTCGCGCGTTCGCGTTCTTCAAAGGGGCCTGCACGCGCGGCATCCACGACCACATGAAGACGGCGGTCGAGACGGTGTTCCTCGGCAGGGACCGCCGGTTCGACCGCCGCTTTCTGCAGATGTGCGGGCATTACCTGGTCGAGCCCGTCGCGTGCACGCCGGCCTCGGGCTGGGAGAAGGGGCAGGTCGAGAACCAGGTCGGCAACATCCGCGAGCGGCTGTTCGCACCGCGCCTGCGAGTGGCGAGCTATGATGAGCTGAACGCCTGGCTGCTCGACCAGTGCGTCGCTTACGCCAAGGCGAACAGGCACCCCGAAGAGAACGATCGGACGATTTGGCAAGGCTTCGAGGCGGAGCGCCCGCAGCTCGTGCCAATCAGCAGCCGGTTCGACGGGTTCCGCGCAACGCAGGTCTCGGTATCGAAGACCTGCCTGGTGCGCTTCGACAACAACAAGTATTCGGTCAGCGCCCGCGCCGTCGGCCGGCCGGTCGAGGTCCAGGCCTACGCCGAGCGCATCGTCATCCGCCAGGATGGCGCGGTCGTTGCCGAGCATGCGCGCCGTTTCGGCCGCAATCAGGCGATCTACGACCCCTGGCATTCCGTGCCGGTGCTGGCCCGCAAGCCCGGCGCACTCAGAAACGGCGCGCCCTTCAAGGATTGGCCGCTGCCGGCTCATCTGGAGCGCGTGCGGCGCCGGCTGAAGGGCTCGGATGACGGCGACCGCCAGATGGTCAAAATCCTGTCGGCGGTGCTGACCGATGGTCTCCTCGCCGTCGAGGCGGCCTGCGCCGAGGCCCTCGCCGGCGGCGTCCATTCCGCCGATGTCGTCCTCGACATCCTGGCGCGCCGCCGCGATCCCGGCCCGGCGGCGACGATCCTGGCGCCCGAGGCGCTGCGCCTTCGGCAGGCGCCGATCGCCGATGGCACGCGCTACGACAGCTTGCGCAGGGCAAGCTGATGGAGCGCACCGACGTCCTCGAGCTGATGACCCAGCTCAAGCTCTACGGCATGCGCGCCGCTTACGACGAGGTGATGACCACCGGCATCAAGCGCCGGCATGAGCCGCCGCGCATCGTCGGCGATCTGCTCGCCGCCGAGATCGCCGAAAAGCAGGCGCGCTCGATCAAGTATCAGCTGACGATCGCCAAATTGCCGCTGGCCAAGGATCTCGACGGCTTCACCTTCGCCGGCACACCGATCAACGAGAGCCTGGTCCGCGATCTCGCGACCGGCGCCTTCCGCGCCGAGCAGGGCAACGCCGTGCTGGTCGGGGGAACCGGCACCGGCAAATCGCATCTTGCCATCGCCATCGCCCGCGCCTGCATCCGCGGCGGCGCCGGCGGCCGCTTCTACACCGTCGTCGACCTCGTCAACCGGCTGGAAAACGAAGCCCGTGCCAACCGCCAAGGCCGGCTCGCCGAAGATCTCACCCGCAGGGACTTCGTCGTGCTCGACGAGCTCGGCTATCTGCCCTTCGCTCAAACCGGCGGCCCGCTCCTCTTTCATCTGATCAGCCGGCTCTACGAGCGCACCTCGATCATCGTCACCACCAATCTCGCCTTCGGCGAATGGCCGAGCGTCTTCGGCGACGCCAAAATGACCACGGCGCTGCTCGACCGCCTCACCCATCACTGCGAAATCATCGAAACCGGCAACCAGAGCTGGCGCTTCAAGAACCGCGCCTGAGCCGCCGTACCACCCCGGCTTACCCCGGTGGGCAAACAGGCCCCTCCCCCGCGCGCCGCTTCCTCGCTCGTGCGGGCACTACGCGACGCGCGCGGGGCCCTCCCGTTCGCTACCGGGATAAGCCTGTCCCCACTCCCGGAGGGGGTCCCTTTTGGATGCCGATCCGGGGTCCCTTTTCGGTGCCGATTGACACAATGCCGAGATCGAGCATCAGACCGCCCGCCAAAGCACCTCTGGTCCGTCCAAGCCGCTCGGTGCGCGCGGGGCAAAAATGGCCGATACGATCGGACCAGCGCAGACCTGAGTTGTTTGCCACGCGACGATCCGATTGGCGGCGGGACGGGGCAAGGATCGCCGAAGGCGACCGGCGCCGCCGGCGCGCAGCGTCCTCGCGGCGGTCCCTCCTGTGGTCATCTCACACAGGAGGGACCGATGCCTGATGCCTGTGAACAACGTCCGTGACAACGACACCCAGGGCGGCCCTGGCGATCATTTGTGGTGCATGCCTGGCGGAAGCGGGTGCTCCAGGAAGAACCGAACCATCTCGCCGGTGGCATCGGGTCCCTCCGGAAGGGTGCAGGAACCGGCGGGGCTGCCACCCGACCAAGCGTGGCCGGCTCCATGAATGACCCACTGTTCTACCACCGTCTCGCCGCTGGCGTCGGCATGTAGAATGCGGCTGTACGCGAGCCCACCCGCAACCTGCCCTTTTTCGACCCGCCTTCTGAGCGACGTGCCCTGGCCCGACTGCGCCACGACTAAATCGGCGTTCCTGGGGTTGACCGTGGTGTCCTTGTCGCCATGGAAGACGATCGCCGGGACAACTCGCGGCTTCGATCCTGCAGGCGACGTGCGTCCGTTTCTTGGCGCCGGACCACCATTGCCCTGCATTGCCGCGAATGCCGAAGGCAGGTCGCGCGCCGCACCACAAGCAAGGCCAGAATGTACGCCGATCGCGGCGTACAGATCGGAGTAGGCATCGCCCATGATGGCGGCCGCGGCGCCTCCTGCCGAAAGCCCCGCAATGTAGACGCGCCGCGGGTCGATGGCGTAGTCGCGCATCACTTCGCGCGTAATTCCCGCGATCAGCGAGGGCTCGCCAGCATCGCGCTGCTGATCGGCCGCGCTGAACCAGTTCCAGCATTTCTGCATGTTGGCCGAGGTGGTCTGCCCGGGGTAGGCGACGAGGCAGGTATGTTCCTCGGCCGCCAGGTTCATGCGCGTGCCGGCCGCAAAGTCGTCCGGAGACTGGGTGCAGCCGTGCAGCATAACGATCAAGGGCACAGACTGGCCATGGTAGCCGCTGGGCACGTAGAGCTTGTAGGGCCGGCTGCCGGCCTGATTGCTGAATGTGCCGGCTAGGAATTCTGCGCCGTTCGGCAAATCGGCGGGGGTTGGAGGGGGCGCCCTGTGGCCCAAGCCGCCGGGCAACCGGAACCCGCGATGGCCTATCTGGTCGATAAAGCCAGGAAACGAATGGGCGACCGCCGGATTAGTCACTTTGTTTTGAATTCGAAATGCCGAGGCTTGGACGCCGTGGCTGAACGTCCTGTTACGCGGATGCGCGAGCCCGGGCTGGACCATTTCCGAGCCATCGGCCATGCCATCGATGTTCAGGGGACCGTGTCGCCCTTGCACGGCCAGGCTGTTCGGCGGCAGCCCGACCCCCAGCATACGCTGCAATGCCGCTGTCGCTTCCGTTAGCTGTCCAGCTTTGGTGAGGCGCGTCGCTTCTAGCAGTTCGGCAGAAAGGGGGAAGTTCATGGTCATGGCCTTCTGTGTGGGACCCTGATTGGCATCCCGGTTCGGAACCGGATCGGCTTCCGTCGTCGATAGATCAGCGTAATTCCGCTGCCACCTTGGATCGGGTGTGGCGGCCACCTGGTGCTGCGAGGCAGGTCAGTGTGTTCGATCGGCCAGCGCCGCTTTGACCTCAGCACTTGCGTGCAAGGCGCCCAGCACGGTGACCGAGGCGATGGATGCACGCGCCAATTCGGCGGTAACGTCGTGAGCAATACTGGCGAGGCCCAGGACATTGATATGCAGCAACTCGCCACTCGTCCGTGCCGCCTCAAGCTCGGGGCGACTATAGTGTCTGAGCCCAAGCTCAAGCGCTTTGCGGCCCACCGATTGGCGGACCACGTCGGCGTGGCGATCGAGCTGGTTGCGGATGGCAGTCCGGATGAAGTCCGTCCTGTTTGAATAGAAACCGTCCTTCACCATCAGGTCGATCTGACCAAGATCAACGTAGCCGAGATTGATGGTGATCTTTTCACTGTCAGCGGGCCGGCGAAGCTCCCGGACGTTGGTTGGCATTTGTCAAAACCATCCAATTGACATCCCCACGGATGGTATATGGAGGGTATACGATGGTGCGCAAGCCCCCCTAAGGGGGACCGAGGGTTCGAATCCATCTCCCTCGCCAGAGAGTTCTGTCTCAGCAGAGAGTTCCGCGGCTGTAGCGAGGAGGCCTACCGCGCGGCGGCTCGCCTTCGGCTCGATGTTTTCGTTTCTCCCCAGCGGTGCGAATTTCCGACGCCGCGGCGGTTAGGCCGAGGGCGATCAGAAGGTATCCGATTCGAAGGTCCCGTACCCGCAGGCGCCGAGGCGCCTGCGGATTTGGCCGCGGTGGTTTGAACACCAGGGCGACCGGCGTTCAGGGTCCGGCGACAGGGTTGGGTCCGGGCAGGATCCTATGCGGAGCTTCGCTATTTCTGCCAGCAGAATTGCGTCGCCGGCGCAAGACCGTTGGCCGGCCTGATCATGGACCAGGCGGGGAACCTTTATGGCACGACTTTCGCCGGCGGCGCCGACGGCAAGGGCGTCGTGTTCGAGTTCACGCCGAGCTTGAGCGGCGGCCGGACCGAAACCGTGCTTTATAGTTTCTGCTCGCGGAGCGGCTGCCGCGACGGCTCCGGCCCCGCCTTCGGCGGCCTGATCATCGACAAGGTGGGTAACCTCTACGGCACAACTGCTTACGGCGGCGCCCATGGAGCGGGCGTCGCCTTTGAGTTGACGCCGAAGCACAGCGGCCCTGGATCGAGACGGTGCTGTACAGTTTCTGCTCGCAGAAAGGCTGCTCGGCACGCGCTCGACGTTCGTTCACCAAGTCCGACAGATTACTGACCGCGGCGACCGCATCGTTCCTATTCGAAGTCTCAATTTGGTGTTCCTGATCGCATTTGGTCCCCACTTCGCCGCAACAGCGAAATTCACTGGTGAGGAAGACTCTCCGGTGGAGGAGGGATTCGAACCCTCGGTCCCCCATAAGATGGACGCGGTCGATCTCGTCTTTGCCGGGCGCGCTCGTCGCGGCTTAGCCGGAGGGACCGAGGGTTCGAATCCCTCCCTCTCCGCCAGCCAGTCGGTCTCTCGACGGGAATTTGAAATCCAGGATCATCACCAGCTCCCCCAGTCGGATCACCGCCCCGCCCCTCCTGCCGATCGGGAAGGAGCATCGGATCATCGGCGATCAACCCGCCGCCGGCCTTCCGGGGGCGCGCCCCGGAAGGCCCGGCGTCACTCCTGGGGAAAATTCAAACGGCGCTTCTGGGGAGAATCACTCCGCCACTGACACCTGTTTCGCACCGGAACAGAATTGCGCCTCGCTTGCCATCGGCGCCATCGACGCCGCCCGCACGGCGCTGTCGGTTGTCACGCCAGCTACCGCACGCCGATGGGTTCAGCGCCGCATACCCCCGGCGGTTGCCCTGACTGCCGGTCGAGCAAGGGTACGCGGAGCAGATGCGGGCGGACTTATGGGCCGTGCGGCCAATCGAGCCCGTTACCTTAAAGGTGCTCGACGTGGCCGCATGGTATTGAAAAGATGGCGCCGATTGGCTCCCGGCTGCCTGTCAATGGGTTACGATTGCGTAAGATATGGTCGAAAGTCACAGCGGGTCATGAAATCATGGCGCAGGGCTGCGGATTCGGTCGGCTCCTGTTGTGTATCGCCGCGAACCTCAACTGACGAGACGTGGACTCACACGAGACGGCCGTACGTGCTCGCCGAGTGTGCCGCGCACCAGCGCCAGAGCCGCCACTGCCCCGACCAGCGCCAGCGCGCCGGCGACGACGAAGGCGGCGTTGAAACTGCCAGTTGCGGCAACGACATAGCCGGTCACGATCGGCGCCAGGAGGCCGAAGGTATTGCCGCCCAGGACCAGAAAGGCCGTAGCCCGCCCGGCATCGCCGGGCGAGCGCAGCAAATCGGCAACCAGGGCGCCGTTGGCGGCCGGCCCGACATGGGCGGCCGATACCGCAATCGTGATCAGAGTGATGACTGCGGCGAGTGACTGGACAAACGGGATCCCTAGGCCCGCCGCCATAAACAACAGACTGAGCGCCACCAGATAGCGGCGGCTGCCGCCGTGCACCGCTTCGGCGGTGAGCACCCTGTCGCCGGCCCAATTGGCGACGACCCCGACAACTGTGGAGATCAGGAACGGTATCGCGGTGTAGATGCCGGAGTTCAAGATCGACAGATGCCGTGCGGTTTGCAGGTAATTCGGCAGCCAGGAAATATAGAGATAGCCGGTATAGACGAGGCAGCCCTGCGAGATGAACAAGCCCCACATGGCCGGGCAGCGGATCAGCCCGAGATAGCCGACGCCGCTGTGGCTCGGCGGCGGGATGCCGGCGTCGCGCCCTGCGAAGATGTGGTCGCGCTCGGCTGGGGGCAGCCACCCGGTCTTTTCGGGTGTCGAGACCAGTGCCGCCCAGACCGCTACCCAGACAAATCCGACCGCGCCGGTAATGATGAAGGACCAGCGCCACGACAATGTCTCGATCAGCCAGGCGACGGCCGGTGCGCCGAGCGCAAGCCCGAGGGTGGACCCGCAAGAGATCGCGGCAATCGCGGTGCCGCGCTCGGTATAGGGCGACCATATCCGGACGCTACTATAGGAAATCGGAGCGAACGGCGCCTCGCCGATCCCCAGACCGAGCCGCACCATCAACATCGCCGCGAAGCTGCCGACCATTCCGGTAGCCATCTGCGCCGTCGACCATACTGCGGTCGCGACCGAGGCGACGACATGCGGGCCCCAGCGGTCGATCAGCCGCCCGCCGGGCAGCATCATCAGCACATAGGCCCACAGGAACGAGGAGAACAGATAACCGAGCGCAATCGGCGACAGCCCGAATTCGTGCGCTATCGGCTTGCCCGCAACCGACATGTTGACGCGATCGAGATAGGCAATGGCGCTGAACAGAAACAGTAGGAAAAAGACCCAATATCGGCGGTGCGTCGTTCGCATCGATGCGTTCCTCCTTCTTTTTCTCGTCACCCGCGACAAGCGTGCGGGTGGGACGGCGTCATCGACGGGTGCAGGATGAACGTGCTCCGGGGCGCGGCGGTAGTGCGGAATGAGGGCTCGGCACCCGATCGCCTTGGCCAGATGACCATAGACCTTGCGGTGCGTGTACATCGACGCCGCGACATAGCCGCCGCCGTGCATGCACAGCACGACCCGGTCGTCGGCACATCCTTTTGGAACTGCCCACAACGCCGGCACACCGCCTGCGTCAGTCTCGAGGTAATCGACGCCGTCGGGCTCCGCCGTCGCACCGCCCCAGTGCTCGAACATGAGCCGGAGCTCGTCGAGCGGCATGTCCGGACGGACAGCGAGTGCTGCCGCCCAGCCGCGATAAAGCGTCTTCAGTGCCTCGGATTCCTGGCTCGCCATCGTTTCCCCCTCCGCCGACAGCCCGTGCGGTCTGCGCGCGACGCGGCTCGGCTCAGACGACGAAATTGGGCCCTCGCGCCGGCAACTCTACCTTCCCGCCGCACTCGCTGGCGATCACCGGCATCACCTCTTCGGCGAAGATCTGCATCTGCTCCTCGATTTCAGGGGCCTCGAACCCGCCGAGCTCGAACCAGCCGAGGAAACAGAAATCGTCGTAGCCGCACTCGGCTCGCATCTTCATGATCTTGTCGATGACGAACTGCTTCGAGCCGTGGATCGCGATCTCGCGCTCGCGCAGCATCTGCGCGGTAACTTTCTTGTTGAGATCGAACATCGGCTCGTCGAGGCGCGCCACCACGGCGCCGAAGCCGAACGGTCCGTAATAGTCGAACTGCAGCTCGATGGCGCGCGCGGCCCGCTCGAGCGCCTCCTTCTCCTTGCCAGGGCGGGTGATATGGAGATAGCGGCTGGTCATGATCCCGCGCCGCTTTCCCGCATCCCAACCGAATTTGAAGCGGCCGCGGCCGTGCATGTCGGGGAAGTTCGCGCGCTCGGCCGCCTCGTAATAGATCTCGATGTTGCGGCGCAGCCGGTCGTTCGGCTCGGCAATCATCACCCCGTTGATCCCGTGCTCGGCCGCGAATTTGAGCGAGCGGGCGCTGGTCAGCGGCTCCCACAGCTGCGGGTGCGGCTTTTGGATCGGCTGCGGGAAGACCTGCAATTCCTTGAGTGTGGTCGTCGTCGCCTGCACCGGGTTGCCGGCCGAGTACATGTCGGGATCGCCGAGCTGCATCACCTCTTCGAGCCGGCGTCCCGCCTTGTCCTGCTGGAAATAGGCGATGGTCTGCTTGTGGTTCCACTTCGTATAGGTCGGCGGCACCGAGAAGTTCTCGCCGTGGTGCGAAAACGAGGGTTCGGTCCAGCATTTCTTCATGATGGCGATCGCTTCTTCGAACGCCTTGCGGTTGCGCTCTTGATCCTGGATCGTCGAGCCGTAGGGCCGGCCGAGCGTCTCGTTCTCGCGCGGTTGATAGCCGCGGCCGATCCCGCAATCGACCCGCCCGCCGCTGATCACGTCCAAGGTGGCGATCTGCTCGGCGAGCCGCACCGGGTGGTGCCAGACGATGATGTTGGCGGCCTGGCCGAGCCGGATGCGCTTGGTGTGCGCCGCGACGCTCATCTGCACCATCAGCGGATTGGGGCTCATCTCGGCACCTTCGGGCTGGAAATGGTGCTCGGTGAGCCAGAACGACTGATAGCCCAGCTTTTCGGCCAGGATGCCTTGGCGTACTTGGTTCACCAGCGTCTCCTGGGCCACCCGGTGGACCTCCGTCAACGACCCGTCGTTGAGCGTGACGCCGTCTTTGGTGGTGATGACCGGCAGGCTGGACGCGCCGTTGTGAAAGACACCGATTTCCAGCATGGCTGCTTCCCCCTGTGCGTCCGGGCGGGCTCGCTTGCGTCCCGTCGCCGTCGGTCGATGGACGAGGGTCGCGCCGTCCCGGGGTGGCGAAGATTGGTCCGGATCAGCACCGTGGTCAACTAAGAAGGGCCGGCATCGTGCCGTGCCACAGCGGGAAGACGATGACGCAGATGCCCGCTAGAGAGGCGACATTCGCTACTACGAATTCGGCCTTTCGAGGTGGAGACAGCTCCAAGTTTAGCCGGCCCTAATTCGACGCCCTGGCGCCCGGCCAGGCCGGTGCGTGAGGATCCTTGCAAGTCCGGCATGACGGCCCGTAAGCGGGTGGCAAGAGAGGATTGGAACACCAAGTCGAGCAGGGAAGGCTCTGATGATGCAAAGAGGATGCCTCGCTTTCGGGGTATTGGGCGGCTTGACATCGGATCGAGGCGCATGCGCTGATTTCCGGCGTACCCCCTCGCACTGGAGGAAGCCATGGCGTCAACGGTAACGGCAATGCCCGCGCAGATATCCGCCGAGGAATGGCAGACCCGGTGCGACCTCGCGGCCTGCTACCGCCTCGTCGATCTGTTCGGATGGTCAGACCTGATCAACACCCGCATCACGGCGCGCGTGCCGGGGCGGCACGACCATTTCCTGATCAACCCCTATGGTCTCCTGTTCGACGAGGTTACCGCGTCGTCGCTGGTCAAGATCGATGCCGAGGGCAACAAGGTCGAGCCCTCGGAATGCGCGGTCAACAGCGGCGGCTTCGCGATACCCAGCGCGGTGCATAGGGCCCGGCCGGAACTGGTTTGCGTGCTCCACAGCCACACGATCGCCGGCTGCGCCGTGTCGATGCAAAAGAATGGGCTGCTGCCGCTCAACCAGCATGCGCTGCAGGTGATCGGCGATATCGCCTATCACGACTACGAGGGCACGGCGCGAAACCCCGAGGAACGCGCGCGCTTCCTCGCCGATCTCGGTGATCGTCACATCATGGTTCTGCGCAATCACGGTCTGTTGATCGTCGGGACGAGCATCGCCGCGGCCTTTGTCGCGACCTATCGCATGGAGCGGGCATGCGCGATGCAGCTCGCCTTCCAGCAATCGGGCGCCGAGTTCCACCCGATCGGCGACGAGGTCGTCAGCGCCGCCTATGACAATGCCAGGATTCGCCTTACCGTTGGCGGCCGCAATGATCCGGCCAGGTTCGAATGGCCGGCTCTCTTACGCAAGCTCGACCGCATCGACCCGTCCTACAAGCAATAGCCGGGGGACGATCCCGCTCCGGCCACCCGCCGCAGCCGGCGGCGCAAAGGCGCCCAAGCTATCGGCCTCTGCCCCAAGCCTTATCGAGAACCAGGAGGGGAGGATGGAAGCGTGCCACATCGACCGCTTCGGCAGCGATCGCGCGCATCCCCGCGACCGCCCGATACCAGGCGCTGGTCATGATGCTGCGGCAATCGCGGGCGAGCTTGTCGGCGAGGTCCTGGGCGTAACTGGCAGTGAGGATTTGGGCCGAGGGGTCGTGCCCAAGACACCAGGCCGGAAAGGCGATCGAGGCCATCAAGGATTTCACATGGCGTGGCGGCAGGTTGATGATCAGCCGCCGGATCTTGCGTTCCCGCACCGCGGCCAGCTTGGCTGCGATGACCTCGAGGTGCCAGCTCATCGCCAGCTCGGCCTGCGGGTTGAGGTCATGGAAACAACGCGCCACGAAGGCGCCGAAATCCTGCCGCAGCAGGGTGTCGTACTCGGCCCGAGTCAGGTTCTCGATCATGGGATTTTCATTTCCTACCGTATGCCGATATACCCGGTACATCGGCACAAATTGCCCGACAACGCCTAGCGGATGCGGTCGGCATCTGCATCCGGTTCTTCGGTCAAGAGGGCATGTGCAGTGGTCAACATGCCGGGCGTGCAGAAGCCACACTGCAACGCGTGATGCTTGCGGAAGGCGGTCTGCAACGGGGTCAACGCCTCTTCGGTCGAGAGACCCTCGACGGTGACGACGGTGCTGCCTTCGGCCTGAACCGCCAGCATCAGGCAGGAACGGACCGCGGCCCCATCGACAATAACGGTGCACGCGCCGCACACGCCATGCTCGCATCCGAGATGCGTTCCCGTCTGCCGCAACTCGTCTCGCAGGCAATCGGCGAGATGCATTCGCGGCTCGACATCGACCTCGACGGGCTCGCCGTTAAGCCGGAGATTCACCCGCATCACGCGCCCCGAGGCCGGGCCGCGGCGCGCAGACCGCGCTCGACGAGAGTTTCGACAAGGGCACGGCGGTAGGCGGCGCCGGCATGCAAATCCTCCGGCGGATCGACTGATTGTGCCGCGGTCGCCGCCGCCTGCCGGATCAATCCTTCGTCGACAGCATGGCCGTTCAGCAATGTCTCCACCTCCGTCAGCCGCTGCGGCCGGTTGCAGGCGCCGATGACACCGACATGGGCGTTGCGTACCCGGCCTCGCTGATCCTCGTCATAGAAGAGGGCAGTACCGGCGAGCGCAAAATCGCCCTGCCGCTGAGCGAATTCTCGGAAGGCCCAGCATCGATCCTTGGGCCAAAAAGGCAGGTGCAGCTCCGTAATGATCTCGTCCGGTTGGCGCGCCGTCGACAGCGGTCCGGTGAAGAACTCGCGGGCACGTATCGCCCGTGCTCCGGCGGCGCCGACGAGGGTGATCTCGGCGTCGCAGGTCACGGCGACCCCCGGCAGTTCCGCGGCCGGGTCGGCATGGGCAAGGCTGCCGCCGACGGTGCCGCGGTTGCGGATCTGATAATGCGCGACGTGGGCGATCGCCTCGCACAACAGCGGGTGTGCAGTCTCCAGCCGCGGATCGTCCTCAATGTCACGCCAGCGCACCCGGGCGCCGAGACGCACGCCGCTGTCATCAATGGCAATATTGCCGAGCCCGGGAACCCGGCGAAGATCCACCAGCATGGTCGGCGCTGCCAGCCGGAGTGCGAGAAGCGGCATCAGGCTTTGCCCGCCGGCGATCACGATCGCCTCGGGATTCGATGCGAGCAGGTCGATGGCATCCTGGGAGGGAGAGGGATTCGAACCCTCGGTCCCCTCCCCAAAAGCGCCGTTTGAATTTTCCCCAGGAGTGACGCCGGGCCTTCCGGGGCGCGCCCCCGGAAGGCCGGCGGCGGGTTGATCGCCGATGATCCGATGCTCCTTCCCGATCGGCAGGAGGGGCGGGGCGGTGATCCGACTGGGGGAGCTGGTGATGATCCTGGATTTCAAATTCCGGCAAACTCGCTGGCGGAGGGAGCGGGATTCGAACCGCCGGTCCCTCCCGAGAGAATCGCCGGTTTTCGAGCCAGGCACGTTTGCCCGTTTCGGCATTTCCCCAGGGACCGAGGGTTCGAATCCTCTTTCTCTGCCACCCAGTCGTGATCTACCAGCCTGGAACCCGGTTCAACTTTCGTCGTTCCCTCGCGTTGTATTTGTCTTGTGCCTTCTGTTGGGCCTGTTCCAGTACTTTCGTCAGTTCAGGATCACGGCCGTTGTCGGGAAGGATGACGAGCACCCCTGAACTCGGCGCAGCGTCGGGGTCCGGGATTGGCTCATCCGGCGCCGTCCTCTCGCGCCAATGCGCCCTTGTCTTCAGCCAGAAGATGATCGCTGCGATGTTGCCGCTCTTCGCCGCGGCGAACAGGTAACCGGCGATTGTCGCGTTTGCTTCGGCTACGCCCCGGTTGAGCTCGACACGAAAGCGCTTGCGCAGCGTCTTCGGGGCGCAGCCGATGATCTTGGCGATATCCTCCTGCGACACACCCATACCGGCCAGGCATCGGACTTTCTCGCGCATCGCGTCATGCACGACAAACGCTTTTCTGGCCATGGTCAGCTCCTGGATGGATCGTGGCTCTGGCTTGCCGCGCGCTCGTCGAAGGATTGGTCCGACGCCTCATGTCTGGCGGTTCGTCCGGTGAATGCTTGCCAGCGCTGCACGACCACATCGACGTAGGCGGGGTTGAGCTCGAGGCCGTAGCACAGGCGGCCGGCCAATTGCGAATGACGTCCGCGCTCAAGAACAGCGGTGACGTCCAAGCGAGCGCATTGCGGAAGCGCGACCAGAACCCCAACGGCGCGATCCGATGACCCGGGATGAACCGGAATTCCAGATCGCTCAGCTCAACCTCGGGAACCGGCCTGGCGGTGTTTTCACCGCATCTGGTCGCCGTCATCGGGATGCGACCGCTCTGTACCTTCCTCTTCGGATCTTCCAGGGCTTTTTCCGGCGGCATGATGATCGGCTGATCTGCGTCCGGGATGTTCTCATCACTCGTCGGCGCCCCCGAATATGTACCAGGATTGATTGCCGCCGCTTCTGCGCCCGCAGGATCGGCGTCGGCCGCCGTCATGAATTGCGCCGCCGGCAGCCGCCGTTGCTCCCTGAAGCCGAACGTGACATCGGCTAGCGCCCACTCTTCGGACGTGTTCCACAGCGCCGCTACCCGTTCGTAGCTACGCGTGCAGATCCACATCAGGGCTTCCGCGAGATTCCACCAGATCTTCCGGTCAGCCGAATTGGTCATCGGAGACTCGACCCTCCCCTTAAGCCTCCCGAAATCATTTATGCGGGAGCCATACTAGATCCAGTATGTGAGCGACGAAATGCCGCAATTGCTTGTGCTGGAGATGCTGTCCACTATCGCGGTACATTCGGGTAAGCAAATCGGCACCCTTAAGCTGCTGAACAACCGTGGATTTCTGGCCCGGAGCGAGAGCGGCTGGGTCGTTGCCTCCTTTTTTATAGACGGTAAATTGAACGGGCCGTCCGGCCGAGATGCCGAAAAAACGCATGACTGCCGGAAGTTAGGGGGCGGATAGCTGGAGCCGGTCGATCATAGAAAGGGCCTAGTATCGGGTAATTCGGCTCTCGAACGGCGTTTAATAGCCCCGCTACGGCCCAGAATCCGCCGGAAACCACCGCCTATTTTCAAGGTAGAGACGGGTTCGCTCGTGACTGGCCCCTCCGCCATCCAGTACGCGTCACCGGTGAATTTCGCTGTTGCGGCGAAGTGGGGACCAAATGCGATCAGGAACACCAAATTGAGACTTCGAATAGGAACGATGCGGTCGCCGCGGTCAGTGATCTGTCGGACTTGGCGAACGAACGTCGAGCGCGTGCCGTACTGGTAGTCTCGTCCGTGGACGCTTGCAGGCCACGCTAAGGAACGTCTGAACAGGGGTTTGGCACGCGCCTGAGGATCATGCAGATCTCCTCGAGCTGCGCGGCGTGGCGTCCCTCGATCTCGAGCGCGACGTCCCCGACCGCAAAAGCATCATGGCCTCGCGCTCCTTCGGGCGGCCGGTGACGGCGCTGGCGGAATTGCGTGAAGCAGTCGCTTCGTACACATCGCGCGCGGCTGAAAAATCGCGACGGCAAAATCTGGCGAAACAGGTCGCGCCGGGCGGCGAATTGGAGCCAGTCCGTGGCCTCGCCAACAAACTGGTGGGAGCACGCCGCGCGCTTAGCCGGGGTGCTGACGTTGATCGAGGATTTGGATGCTGGGGAGATCGACGCCGCGAGCATGGACGCAGGGATAGCGCTCGCCAAGCACTATGCCGCCGAGGCGCTTCGGCTGTTCGGGTCGGTGCGGATCGGGGCAGACCTGCGGCTTGCCCAAAGGCTTCTCGACTGGCTGATTGGCGTCTGGGGCGAGCCGTGCATCTCTCTGCCGGACATCTATCAACAGGGACCGAACGCCATCCGCGACAAGACCACCGCGGCCCGTCTCGTCGGCGTTCTGGAAGACCACGGATCGCTTGTCCGGATACTGCAAGGGGCGGTAGTCGCGGGGCAAACCCGTCGCGACGCATGGGCATTTTTGATGTGATCGCGCGCGGGATCGAACACCGCCGCTTGGAACATCGAATCCCGAATCCCTGATCGCGAATTGTACTGAGACAGCATCCATTCCAGTTGATTGCCGTCGCACGGCACGTTGTCACCGAACATCGTTAGGCGCTCAAAATACAGGCCACGCCCGTTTGCGCGACGGTTCATCGCGACATAGCGCGGATACACGCCCTTATAGAGTTCGAATAGCCGAGCGCGGTTGCGGCCCGCAATTTGCCAGAGTCGTTCGGGGAAGATGCTGTAGGCGACGTCCTCGACAGAGATCTTACGCTTCTGTGCGGTCGGCTAGCGGCGCGATCGTCCCGGGCCCGTCGAGACTGGCTCTTCGACCGGCAGGGTGAAGCGAAAGACGGCGCCGCGAGGCTCATTGGGCGCTGCCCACAGCCGTCCGCCATGGGCCTCGGCGATCGAGCGGCTGATCGCCAGCCCCATGCCGATCCCATCGGGCTTGGTCGTGTAGAAGGACTGGAACAATCGGTCGAATTGGCGCGGATCGAGCCCCGGACCGGTATCCTGCACTTCGACGAACAGATCGTTCGTATCCATGCCGGAGACGATCGTAAGCTCGCGCGGTCGGCCGCTGACACCGCCCATCGCCTCGATGGCATTGACGATGAGATTGATGAGTACCTGCTGCAGCTGGACCCGATCTGCCGAGAAGAGGGGCAGGTTGTCCGCAAGCCGGCTCTGCAAGCTGACGCTGTTGCGGTGCATTTCGGTCTGGGTCAGAGCGATGACGTCGCGGATTGCCTGATTGATGTCCAAGAGGTCACGGCGCGGCGGCCTTTTCTTTACGAGCGCGCGAATGCGGCCGATGACCCCGCCGGCGCGAGTGCCGTCGCGGACGATACGACCGAGCGCCTGTCGGACTTCGTCCAGATCCGGTTGTTGTGCGCCGAGCCAACGTAAGCCGGCATTGGCGTTCGCGATAACCGCCGCGATTGGCTGATTGACCTCATGCGCGATCGAGGCCGTCAGGTGCCCCATGGTTGTGATGCGATTGGCGTGCGCGAGCGCCTGTCGCTCTTGCTCCGCCCGCCTTCGTTCGGTCACATCCATCACCGTACCCACGAATTCGACCACATCGCCGGATGCGCCGAAAACAGGGTGGCCGATGGATTGGATCTCTCTGATCTCGCCGCCCGGATGCACAATTCGATAGCCCGTGTCGAAATCTACCTTTTCGCGGATTGCTGTCTTGAAGTGTTCTGTAGCTCTGGCCCGGTCATCGGGATGGAAGCGCCGCCGGAGTTCTTCAAATCGCGGCGGCCCCCCCGCGGGATCGAAACCCAGAACGCGGAACGCTTCCTCGGACCAATAGGTATGTTCGCCGGTCGCCGGGATAGACGCCCAACTGCCGGTGTGGCTCAGCCTCTGCGCTTCAGTCAAATAGGCCTCGCTGCGCTGCAACTCCTTCGTCCGTTCCGCCACCTTCGTCTCGAGTTCGTCGCGGGCTTTACGAAGCTGTTGCTCGCTTAGGCGTAGCGCTTCCTCGGCACGCCGGTGATCGTCGAGGATGCGTGCCATTCGAAACGCGGTTGCGGCATGATTCTGCGGCCACCGAGAGCAGCAGCTGATCAATCTCGGTAGGAAAGTCGTTGTGGCCGCATGCCGCCGCAACCAGACCGCCTTCGGCAGCGACGCCGACTGGGATCACGATACCGCAACAGCGCTGCGCGCCACTGCCGATGTCGCGAACGATTTCCCGATGCGACAACCGGCCGTTGACGAGATAATGCTGCAGCCATTCGGGGAATGCGTGCCATGCGCTTCCTCGTGCGATTTCGACCGCGGCGCCCCCGTTGGGGTCGCATAAACGCACAAAAGCGAAGTCGAGGTACAATGAATTGACCAGCACGTCGGCGAGCCCGGTGACAATGGCAGCCGGCTCTCGTCCGACCCACGCCGCCGGGATGGTTGACAGTGCCACGAGGTCCCTGACGGCTGTGCGCAGCCGCAGGGCGTCAGCCTCGGGACCCGTCGGCATTGCTGGTGATCAGCGCACTCTTGCGGACCGGCGTCGCTCCCGGATTTCGAGCAGGAACTGATCAGGAGGAACGAAGAACGGATTCTCCTGGAGCACCTCTCCGATGATCACGACCGGGTGCGTCCGCATCATGTCCATCACCACGCCGGCACTGAACTTCGACAGATCATAGGTGCAGATAACCGGATCGTTGTATTTGGGAACCACGTAATTGACGCGTGTCTCGTATTCCAGCCAATTATCTACCCCTGCTTTGTCGACCAGCGCCGCTTCCACACGCGACACGAACCGGGTGAGCGGATAACCGGCCGCCGACCCCGATTGGAGCACCTCTTCGAGCAAGCCCAGCATCGCGTCCTGATCAAAGCGATCGTCCCGCAGGTAAGCGTCTTGCCAGCGCCGCAGCTCGAGCTGGCCAGTGCCCATCGCCTGCTTTACGTCGATGCCGGCTTCGGCGAGCCGCTTCAGATGTTCTCCCTGCAGCTCAGGATCCACAATGTGGAAGGCCTTGTCTCCCCGGTCGAAACCCTCTTTGATGAACGAGCGAAGCACCCTATGCTGCTCGTCAAGGTTGTTGAAGAAAGCGCAAATATGGCGGTGCTGGCCGAGGATGCCGCCGGCACACTTCACGGAACCGCCGTTCGTTTCCATATTTCACCTCCCACCGCCACGCGCTTGTGTCAGCGCCGAGCGGATGCAAGCGAGCAGATCATCCTCCTCGAAGGGCTTGCTCAGGTAACCGATCACCCCGGCAGCCAGCGCGCGCTCGCGAACGCTGTCGTCAGGATACGCCGTGATCAAAATGGTTGGAATGGGCTTTCCGGAAGCCGACAGGCGCCGATGCAGCTCGAGCCCGGTCATCCCCGGCATTTGCACATCGGCGATCACGCATGACACGCCGCGGCGGCGCCTGGATTTCAGAACATCCCCGGCGCATTCGAACGCCATTGCGACATAGCCCAGCGACCTGACGAGGCTCGTCAGAGCCTCTCGCACCGAGTGATCGTCGTCGACGATAGCTATGACCGCTGGCGTTGCCAATTTCGCTCCCTAACTCCGAACCAGAAAGTAATGTGTCGCATCGCCTTCGACCATAGCATTAGCGCCGGTTCTGGGCTGCTGGAAGGAAAGATCGGCCCGCGAAACGGCTTATCGCGATTATACTTCAGTATAGGCCGAATACACCTTCGGACGGTCCTCCCAAGGCAGCAGGTCCGCGCCACGCCGCGCCGGCTAGAAGCGCAGTCGCCCGGAGAGCATATCTTCGATCGGCAAGGTCAAGCGAAAGACCGCGCCGCGAGGGTGATTTGGCGCTGCCGACAGGCGCCCGCCATGGGCCTCGGCGATCGAGCGGCTGATCGCGAGGCCCATGCCAATCCCATCGGGCTTGGTCGTGTAAAAGGACTGGAACAATCGGTCGAGCTGCTCCGGATCGACCCCCGGACCGGTGTCCTGCACTTCGACGGACGCGTTGTTCGCATCGCCGATGCCGGAGACGATCGTAAGCTCGCGCGGCCCACCGCCGGCACCAGCCATCGCTTCGATGGCGTTGACGATCAGATTGATGATTACCTGCTGCAGCTGGACCTGATCTGCCGAGACGAGCGGCAGGTCGTCCGCGAGCCGGCTCTGCAACCTCACGGCATTGCGCTGCGTCTCCGTCTGGGTCAGAGCGATGACTTCGCGAATAGCCCGGTTGATGTCCAAGGGTTCTCGGCGGGGTGGCACTTTCTTGACGAGCGCACGAATGCCGCCGATCACCTCGCCGGCTCGAGCGCCGTCGCGGACGATACGACCGAGCGCCTCTCGGACTTCGTCCAGATCCGGTTGTTGTGCGCCGAGCCAACGCAAGCCGGCATTGGCGTTGGTGATGACCGCAGCAATCGGCTGGTTGACCTCGTGCGCGATCGAGGCCGTCATCTCGCCCAGCAGCATAACCCGATTGAGACGCGCGAGATCGGCCTGGGCTTGCTGCAAAGCCTCCTCCGCCCGTTTGCGATCGGTGATGTCGACAGCCATTACGGCGAGAAAAGCCGGGGTGCTGTCGGTCGCCCGAACGACAAAGGAATTGATGTCGGCCCAAACGATCTCGCCGTCCTTGCGACGGTAACGCTTTTCAATCCGATAGCTGCGCTGCGGACCCGTGACGATCTGATCGACATGTTTTTGCAACGCCGTTCGATCCTCCTCGTGAGTAATATCCAGCGGCGTCAGATTTCGCAGCTCGTCCTCGGTATAGCCGGTCATCAGCTGGAAACTCTTATTCGCTGTCGCGTATCTTCTGTGCTCGGGGCCGAAGGTTATGATGCCGACCGCGGACGTCTCGAACATCGCTCGCCAGCGCTCCTCGCTCGCGCGCAAAGCCACTTCGAACCGCACGCGCTCGGTGATGTCCATGTAAACCGACTGCAAAAAGGGAGCGGCGTTCGCGGTTGCCGGCACCAACGTCGTCGTAATGTTCAGCCACACTGGGCTGCCATCCTTTCTCAGGTATTTCTTTTCAACTTGGCGCTCCTGCAGCGACCCGCTCCTGTATCTGACGAAAGCATCCGCGGTTGCCGCACGTTCTTCCTCCGGGTTGAGCTCGAGGACGCTGTGCCCGACGATCTCTTCCTGGGCACGGCCGAGCATTCGCTCCAACGCCGGGTTCGCCGCGGTAAAGACGCCGTCGAGCCGGGTCAAAGCCATGCCCGCGGCCGATGTCTCGAACAGCTTGCGCCAGCGCTCTTCGCTGGCGCGCAACGCCGCCTCGGCGCGCCGGCGCTTGATGAACTGGCCGATCTGGCTGCCGATCGCCGACAATGTGGCAAGCTCCTCTGGATCGGGGCCCCGAGCCGCACGGCTGAAGAACTCGACGACCCCGAGCGCTTCGGTGTCGAGCAGGATCGGGAAAATGACGCCACCACGCAGCCCCGCTTGCACCGCTGCCGAGGCGCGCAAGAACTCGGCTTCGGTCGTCGCATCGACCATCCAGATTGGTTTTGTGGTGCGCCAAACCTGATCGAGCCGACCTTCGCCGGCCGTGAAGCTACGTTCTCGGCTCGCCGCGTCGAACTCCGCGGTCTCGATATCCGGAGAGTGCCACAGGCAATCGCACCCGAGCGGGGCGCCCGCCTGTTCCCGCTCCCGATCGAAGCTCCAAAGAGCGCCCCAGTCCCATTCCAGGTTTTCGCCAATCGCCCGAAGCATATGTGGAGCGGCGGCGGCGAGGTTATCGGCCTCGGCCAGCAGGCGGGTGACGGCATATAGAGCGTTGCGCCGCTGCTCAGCCCGCCTGCGCTCGCTGATGTCTTCGCCTGCAATCAAGATAACCGCATCACTTCCCGACCGCCGCACGGCCTTGGCATTCTCGCGCACCCAGATCACCGTGCCGTCCTTGCGAATTTTGCGGATCTCCCAGCTATGCGAACAGCCGAGCTCTCCTAGACAGGATGCCACATGGCTCTTAACGAGCTCTCCATCTTCGTCGGAAAAAACGGTCAGCACCGATTGTCCAATCAACTCGGTAGCCGTATAGCCGAGTTGAGCGGCGCCGAAAGCGTTCACCGACAGCACTTCCCCGGTTGGGCTCACCATGAAATACATGACCGGGTTGTGTTCGAACACTTCTCTCCACTGCTTCTCGCTTTCTCGCAGTGTTTCCATGGCGCGCTTGCGCTCGGTGATGAGAAAGGTCGCCAGCCCGATTACAGCGACACCGATCGATGCCTTGACGCCGATGCCGCCACCCTCCGTCTCGCTGAAACCCGGCAAGAAGAAGGCCAACAGTGTGAGACCCGCGCACCCGGCACCGATCAGCACGATGCCTCGCGCGCTGCTGAAACGGGCCCCCAGCAGCACCACGACGACGTAAAATACCGCGACCGCGAGTTTCATCGGCGTGAGCGCTTCGGCAACGAACACCCCAGCCGCGAGCGCGGCGGTCGCGATCGGGAGCGGCGCGGAGGTGACGCTCCGCCATGAGCGTGCTTGGTGCGGCATCTTGGCTCCGGCTCGATCGGTACGCTGTCTCCAGCTCAACATGGCGGCTCCCGACTTTTATGTCAGGCAACGAGGCCTCGGCGCCGCTTGGGCGTGTCGCGGCTCGATCGGCTCACAAATGTGCCTTGTCGCGCAGGCGAGCTGCTATGCTAAAGGAATTCGTAGCCGTTCGCGAGGCAACCTCTTAAGGACCGCACCGGTGCCGCGCCATCGCTATCCTCCGGGTCGCACTCTGCCATGCTTCGCCTTGCCCGGCGCGGGAAGGCCGCGTCGGCAGCATCGCGACCGTCCCGGCGAGCGTTGACAATGGCCGAAGCGAGAACAACTGTCATCGTGATCGACGACGATCCCGCGATCCGGGAGTTGATCGGCGGCCTGCTCCGATCTGTCGGGCTTCAGGCGAAGCTGCTCGCTTCGGTCGATGAATTCCTCAAGGCTGGCCGGCCGGCGGAGCCCGCCTGTCTGGTGCTCGATGTCCGGCTGCCCGGACGAAGCGGCCTCGATTTCCAGCGAGAGCTCGCCGGCGCGAACATCCACCTCCCGACCATCTTCATCACCGGGTACGGCGACATCCCGATGTCGGTCAGGGCGATGAAGGGCGGCGCGATCGAGTTCCTGACCAAGCCGTTCCGCGACCAGGATTTGCTCGATGCGATCCAGCTCGGCCTGGCACGCGACCGCGCCTGGCTGGAGAGCGAGAAAGCTGTGGCCGCGCTGCGGGCGTGCTTCGAAACCCTCACCCCCCGCGAGCGCGAGGTCATGGCCTTGGTAGCGACCGGCCGTCTCAACAAGCAGATCGCCTATGATATCGGCGTCAGCGAAATCACCGTTAAAGTCCATCGTGGCCAGGTCATGCGAAAGATGCGGGCGGCGTCTTTGCCTGACTTGGCCAGGATGGCCGACAGGCTGAACCTCACCGGGGAAAAGTCTCAGAGCTGTTAGGCAGCGTATCGACACCGCCGATCCAACTGTCCCGTGGCCGCTTGCGTTGACGACAGGGTTTCACTCTGGCGCGGCGCGACACCGCCGACACCGCCCATTTTAGCTGCGGGCGACCGTCTTCCACCGCGGTCTTAAACCAAAGTTTAATATGAGCGATTCTGAAGCGGCATACATTCATCCGCAGATGCAATGGCACGGTCTTCACCACCCCCTTAATTTCGACAGCGGCACTCCGACCCTTCTAGTGGAAGGCTCTCATGCAACGACGCAACGAACGCAGGAATCCGCGCCAAATCGCAAGGCGCCACTACCCGAGGCGATGCGCTGCAATGAACACGGATATTGATCCAGAGCTCGCCCTATGGGGCAAAAACCCGCTGCCGCTCGACGCACGCCTGTCGAGCTTCTCAAAAGCTGACGCGGCTCTCGAATTCGGCCATTGCCGCGTGCTGTTGCGCCAGCGGCGGCTGCTCGCCGATGGTGTTCCGGTCGAGCTCGGCACCCGCGCCTTCGATCTCCTTCTGGTCCTCCTGGAGGCTGACGGCTTGCTCGTCCCAAAAGAGGAGCTTCTCAGCCGGGTGTGGCCGGGCATCGTGGTCTCGGAAGAAAACCTCAAAGTCCAGGTCTCGGCGCTGCGCAAGGCGCTCGGCGCGGACCGCGAGGCGATCCACACCGAATTCGGCCGCGGCTACCGCTTTACCGGCGTGCTCTGCGTGAACACCCTGACGGATCCGCCTCAACGCCTGACGCGAGCAAAGCTGCGGTTCGCCCACACACCTCCTCCGCCCGCGACCGGGGAAGGGATAGAGTGGGGGCCACAGAACTGGCGGCAATCGCTGCGGTGCAGCTTCAGTTTGAGCTAACCACCAACAACGGCGCCGAAGCGCTGGAATAGCGATGTCCTCACCGGCAAAGCAGCTCGGATCAGCGGAGAAGTTGCCCGATGGTACCGCGATCAGGCTGCGCTTGATCCGACCCGAGGACGAGGCGCTGCTGCAGGACCTCGCCGCGCATATGAGCCCCGAGGCTTCGCTGCTTCGCGGCGATGCGAGGATCGAGCCATCAGCTCGCCGCCCGCCTGTCGCACATCGATTATGACCGCGATATGACGGTGCTCGCATTCGCCGAGGGGGCCGAGGAGGTGCTCGGTGTGGCGCGGTTTTCGGCTGACCCCGACAGCTGCGCTGCCGAATTCGCCATTGCGGTGCGCAGCCACTGGAAAAGGCATGGGCTTGGCCACCTCCTGACGGCAACTCTGATCGAGCTGGCGCGGCGGGTCCGGTCTTCGCCTTCTTCCAACCTGCGATAGGGTGGGTTGCCGGTGATCGCAAGGATCGGCTGTTCGGTCTTGATCCGGCTCGCTTCGTGCCGCTCGTCGGCGATACCGTCTGCCACGAAGCCGAGCGGGCCGGTGGGCGCAGCGGCACCGGGCTCCGCCAGCGTGTCGGCCAGATAGACGCCGAGGCGCGGCAGTTCCAGCGGGTTCTCCGGCCCCTCGCCCGCTCCGCGAGGCCGGCGCAGTGCGTGGTGCAGCCGGTAATGAGCGACGGCGTAAGGACCGACCAGCAACTCGAAGCCGAACATGCGGCGTGCCAAATTCTGTAACGCTAGCGCCGCCATGCCTTCGCCTGCCTCGGCCTCCTGAGCCCAGACTTGCTCTGCTATTCCGAGGAGGAAGGTGCCGGTGCCGGTGGCGGGGTCGAGGATCGTAACGCGCGGATCGCGTAGGCCCTGCGTATGGAGGTTATCGCGCAAGGCCCGATCAAGCGCGCCCACGATATAACGCACGACCTCTACCGGCGTGTAATAGACGCCGTATTTCTCCCTAGCGTCGGGATCGAAGGTTGCCAGGAAATATTCGTAGAAATAAAGGATCGGATCGCGTCCGTCCTCCCCGACAGCGAGAATTTCCGGAGCGAAGCTGTTGACCGTGTCGCACATGACAGTAAAGCCGATACCGGCATCTTGCACGACTTCATCGAGGCTGAGCACGCGCAGCGCCGTTCGCATCAGCGGGTGTTCCGGCGGCATGTGTCGCCAGGAATTTGAGCCCGCCGGGTAGCCTGTTCCTTCGCGCACCAGCAGCAGACCGAAGGCGAGCGTCTGCGCGAAGGCGGCGGAAAACAGGGCATCGAAATCGGCAGCGCTGTAACCAGCCGCCTCCGGGTGGGCGTAGAGGACGTCTCGGAATTCCTGCCTCACCTGCAACAGCGAGTGATCCCGGATTGCCTCGGCATGAAGCTCGGCCAAACGGTCCCGCACGATCCCACGGACGAGGCGGGCGGAATGCGCCATCAACGTCGCGAGGTGCTCGGCATCACGCGCGCTCGGCTCCTGCCCTGCCGCTGCCCCGAGCCTCTCGACCAGACGCAACAAGGGTGCGGCGTCATGTTCGGCAATCGCTCGGGCGGCCCGCGAATCATCGCGGTCCGGGCGAAGGGTGTGCGCTGGCACCACCGCGGCCGGGTCGTGATCCTCTCCGCGAATGAACAGACGAAACTCGGCGAAATTGCATGTCGCCCAGCAGGTCAATTCCTTGAACCGCTCGTACTGGCGCTGGTCTTGACCCCGCCAGAGCGTTGGATCCGCTGATTTGGTCGGCGCCTTGAGCTCGACGAAAGCGCGAGGAGGTGCGCCTTGTCTTACCAACGCAATGTCCGGACGCCCCACGCCGGGAGTTCGATACTCGGGCGCAACGTTGAGTCTCGACGCGACAGGCAGGAGAGAAAGCAACCCCTCCAGCAGCTGCTGGAAGGCCGGGGCAAGCGCCGTCTCCGGAACATCCGGATTAGCCCTACGAAGCTCCCGGATTCGTTGCGCGTAAGCTTGCAGGAGGGCGACGCTCATAGCCTCTCGGCAACGTGCTGACTGTTGGACGACTATAGGTCATTCAGCCTCGCGCGACTGCACCGAAACCAGCCTAACCCCGCTCGGATGATTGTCCATATTTTGTCACGCGGCGGTCAATGAGACACGACCCCGAGGGTCGTGGGTTTGGGCTACCTCATAATCGCCAAACTCGTAGTGTATTCTTGCGTCGTATCGGCAAGCGGGAGATGGCTCGGTAATGGTCAGGAATTCGCCAATGTTCGCTCGGGTTTTCCGATCTCGTCGGCAGCGAAATGCCCGCCAACGGCGCGGCGCCCGGGCTTAAGCAGGCGATTCAACTCGGACGCGGATTTTGCTTTAGATTCGCTATATTTTGCGTGAATTGAAAATGACCGCTCAATTCAAGATTGGGCGACGCAAGAGGATGGTATGGCGCCGCCCCCTAAAAGCCGGCGCGGAAATACCTTCGCTGGTTGCCGCCAGGAGGAGCTTCGGAGATGGGTCGGGCATCGACCGACGGCGGAAGTGTCAGTACCGGGCGTTGCCGGGGGTTCTCGGGAACGGGATGGCGTCGCGCACGTTGGCGAGGCCGGTGACATAGGCGATCGTGCGCTCGAAGCCGAGGCCGAAGCCGGCGTGCGGCACCGTGCCGTAGCGGCGCAGGTCGCGGTACCAGGCGTAGTGCTCGCGGTCGATGCCGCGTTCGGCCATGCGGCGGTCGAGCATGTCGAGGCGCTCCTCGCGCTGGCTGCCGCCGATGATCTCGCCGATACCGGGGGCGAGCACGTCCATCGCCGCGACCGTCCGGCCGTCGTCGTTGACCCGCATGTAGAACGCCTTGATGTCCTTCGGGTAGTTCATCACGATGACCGGCTTCTTCGCGTGGCTCTCGGTCAGGTAGCGCTCGTGCTCGGATTGCAGGTCGATGCCCCAGTTGACCGGGAATTCGAACTTCTGGTTCGCCCGCTCGAGCACTTCGATCGCCTCGCCGTAATCCATATGCACGAATTCCGAGCCGACGATCCCTTCGAGCTTCGCCACCAGCCCCTTCTCGATGCGCTGGTCGAAGAAGGCGAGATCTTCCTGCCGTTCGTTGAGCAACGCCTGGAAGGTGTATTTCAGCAGCGCTTCCGCCAAGCTCGCATTGTCCGCGAGATCGGCGAACGCGATCTCCGGCTCGATCATCCAGAACTCGGCGAGGTGGCGGCTGGTGTTCGAGTTCTCGGCGCGGAAGGTCGGCCCGAAGGTGTAGACCTTGGTCAATGCCAGGCAGTACGCCTCGACGTTGAGCTGCCCAGAGACCGTCAGGAACGCCTCGCGGCCGAAGAAATCCTGCGCGAAATCGACCTTGCCGTCTGGTGTGCGCGGCAAATTGGCGAGGTCCAGGCTCGACACCCGGAACAATGCGCCGGCCCCCTCCGCGTCGGAGGCGGTGATGATCGGCGTGTTGACCCACAAAAAACCGTTCTCGTCGAAGAAGCGATGGATCGCCCGCGCCAAGGTGTGCCGCACCCGTGTCGCCGCGCCGATTACGTTGGTGCGCGGCCGCAGATGCGCCACCTCACGCAGGAACTCCAAGGTGTGCGGCTTCGGCTGGATCGGGTAGGTCTCCGGGTCGTCGACCCAGCCGATCACCTCGACGGCGCTCGCCTGCATCTCGAAGGGCTGCCCCTTCGCCGGCGACGGCACGATCATCCCCGTCGCCTCGACCGCGCAGCCGGCCGTCAACCGCAGAACCTCGCCGGGGTAATTGGGCAGAGCGTTCGGTACGACCACCTGCAGCGGATGGAACGACGATCCGTCCGACAAGTGCACGAACGAAATGCCCGCCTTCGAATCCCGCCGGGTTCGCACCCACCCTTTGACCGTGACCGGCAGGTCCTGCGGCGCCCGGCCGGCCAGGATCGCGCGCACGCTGAACGCTGTCTTGTCCATCGGTCGAGAGTGACTCAGGCCGAGCGACCTTGTCCAGCGATCCCAAGGAATTGAGAACGGACTCTGTCCTCAGGATCGGGTCGTCGACCGCCGCAACCGGCGTGAAAACTACCGACGGAGATCGGGCGCCATGGTCATTCCGCGGCTTGTGCGATACCGCCGGGCGGGCGGCGCCAGGTGGCGAGCTCGGCCCAGCTGTCGGCTTCCATGAATTCGGCCCAACGGCGGTAGAGGTTGCGCATCGGCTCCTCGCTCGACTGCGCCTGGGTGATGTCGATGACCCGGCCCGGGATACGCAGACCGTCCCATTCGAAATTCTCGACAGCGGCGCCGAGCCCCATCCCGTAGCAATAGGGGTGGCGGCGCGCGATCGTGCCGCGGCTCGCCGAATGGGCGTAGTTCCAGTTTTCCATGTCGTCCTGCTCGGTCATCCCGGCCGGGCCCGAATAGCGGATGTAATAGTCGCGCAGGAAGTCCTTGACCTCCGACGGCGCCTCCTTGTCGACCAGGAACCAGCGCCACACCTCGGTCTGGTGCGCGCTGCGCGGGTGCCACACCGCGATCGTCCGAGGCTGTCGCGGCAACAGCGCGGTGTTGGGAAAAATTTCGCCCGGAGCGCCGATCAGCCTTCCCTCGTCGCGGCGGGTATGGCGCCGCTCCTCCTCGCAATGCCGGAAATATTCGGAGACGAGCGGCGAATGCTGGTACGTCGCGGGCGGCGGCCGATCCTTAGGCAACGCATAGACGATCGTCTGGTGCCCGCGGTCGGGCATGCACACATGCAATTTGCGGCCGGCCAACAGCTCGGACATATCGCGGCGGCCGGCGCCCGAGGGGCCGATGCCGGCGAGATCGACCGAGCGGTGGCTGATGTTGTGATAGCTGTCGCCGCTGAAATTCTCCGCCGGAAATTTCCAATTGCACGGGATCAGCCATTTCTGCACGCCGCCCAGCACCTCGGCCTGGCCCTCGCGCCCGTCCAGGCCGTCGAGGATCAGATCGAGATAGCGCGTAAAGCCGCCGAGATATTCGGTGAAAGCCGGGGCCTTCGGGTCCCAGGTCGCCCACACCGAGCCTTTGTGGTTGTATAGCTGCGCCACCTCGACGAGGCCCCATTGCGAGCGGTCGAGCTGCGAATGATAGGCCTCGCGGAAATAGGGGACGCCGACGAGCCTGCCGTCGGTGCCGTAGCTCCAGCCGTGATAAGGGCAGGTGAAGACCGCCGTCGTACCCTCGTCGTAGCGGCACACCTTCATGCCGCGGTGCCGGCACGAATTCAGGAACACATGGATCTTGCCCGCGCGGTCGCGACAGAGAATGACCGATTCCTCGCCCATGCCGGAGACGAAGAAATCGCCCGGGTTCGGGATCTGGCTCTCGTGGCCGACAAACAGCCACGAACGGGCGAAGACTCGCTCCTGCTCCTGGCGATAGATCTCCTCGTCGACGAAGATGTCGCGGCTGATCTCGCCCGCCATCACATCGACGAGGCCGGTCCGATAGCCCGATGCACGCGCGGTCGTCATTATCCTTCACCTCCTAGACTTAGCCGTCACCCCCGCGTGCGCCATGCGTGCGCGGGGGGTCCAGGGGCCCCGGGGTCGGGAACCATCTCCCCTGGGTTCCCGCTTTCCTGGGAATCACGGGAGTGAGCTCGTCGTGGATCTTCCGGCTGGTAGCTTACCGCAGTCTCGGCGCATCGCGAACGCAGCTCGCAGCCGGCCATCGCCTCCAATATCCGGGCGGCGACCGGGAACCCATCCTTGCCCCAGCCTTGGGCCTGGGCGCGGTGCAATACGTCGTGGGCGAGCAGGCCGAGATTTGCCGGCGCGGCGACCTCGCGGGCGAGATCGCAGGCGAGGTGCATGTCTTTGGCGACGATGTCGAGAGTGCCGCCGGCGGTAAAGGCGCCGCTCAATACCGAGCGCGGGATGTTGTCGAAGGTGCGGCTGGCCCCGGCGCTGAACGGCACGATCCGCGCCAAGACACCAGGATCGACCCCGGCCTTGGCGCCGATCAAGAGCCCCTCGAGCGCCGCGACGAAGTTCGTGTAGCCGAGATACTGGGTGACCAGCTTGGCGATGCAGCCGGCACCCGCCTCGCCGACATAGAAGATGTTGCGCGCGATGGCCTCGAACAGCGCGCGGTATTTGCTAAACACCGCCTCAGGCCCGCCGACCATGACCGTCATCCCCGGTGGGCGCCCGCTGACCGGCGCGTCGAGCATGGCGACCCCGCGGGCATGGCACGCCTCGGCCACCCGCCGCGCCACCGCCGGGGCGTTCGTGGTCAGATCGATGTAGCCGCCGCCGGCGCGCAACCCCGCCAGGATCCCGGCCGTGGGGTCGAGCACCGCCGGCTCCATCTCGTCCGGGCCGGGCAGCGAGGTGAACACGATTTCGCTCTGCTCGGCCACTGCGCGCGGGCTATCGGCGACGAGGGCGCCGCGTCCGGCCAGGGCGTGGGTCGCCTCGGGACGGACATCGCAGACCGTCAGGCGATGGCCGGCGTCGATCAGGCAGCCCGCGATCGGCGTCCCCATCGTGCCGGTGCCGACAAATCCCAGCTGCATCGGATGGTCCCCGTGCTCGTCGCTGTTTGCCGCGAACAGCACCGCGGCGCCGATCCCCGCTATTGTGCACCCACAAGCCCGTCAGGAGGAAGAGCATGCAGATTGGCTTCAACCTGCCGATCAGCGGCCCGTTGTCGGAGCCGGGGATCGCGACCCGGATCGCGCAAGAAGGTGAGGCCTTGGGCTACGACTACCTGACCTTGACCGACCACATCGTCTTGCCGAACCTCAAAGTGCCGGGCTACCCCTATTCCGAAAGCGGCGAATTCTTTGGCGAGGGGCCGCAGCGTCGGCACGACCAGCTGACCGCGGCGGCGTTTATCGCGGAGCGGCAATGCGTCCGCCGCATGGAAAACCGCGTCGTCGGTCAACTCGAAGACCTTCCGCCGGAGCGTCATCCACGCCGGTTTAAGCATCTCATAGGTAGCACCAAGAAGTGCGCAACCTCCAAGCCCAAAAACAGGCTGCCCCGTTGATCGCTTTTCGTCACCAGTGTCATCGATAAAGACGAGAAGGTCTCCGGCCTCATAATATAAGAAGGATACCGTTTGGCTCTCGATCCACCCTGCGACGTAATTGCGATTCCTCCGGATTGGTGGCATCGGGAACATCTATTGTGCACTCCACTGCTTCAGGTTGTGCCATAGATAGGATGGTCTTTGCTGCACGCA
Source organism: uncultured Alphaproteobacteria bacterium (assembly GCA_963703855.1). GTDB lineage: Bacteria > Pseudomonadota > Alphaproteobacteria > ATCC43930 > CGMCC-115725 > AP-15. The sequence goes on along the minus strand of CAVPFW010000023.1, from coordinate 171,572 downwards.
ATTGGCACTCGACACGAGAGGGCGAATTGCATCCGCCCTACGCTTGCGGTCGCGGCGATGTGATCGGTCGATGATAACTCAGTAATCGTATTTGTAGTTGAGGCCGATGCCAGTGCCGCCGTTCTGGCCGGCTTCGGTGTCGACGGTCACGTGGTGGCCGACGTCGATCTCGACGGTCACCTTGCTGGTCGGCGGCGAGACGCCCTGGGTCACCCCGACCGACACCCCTGGTGCGACGTATTTTCCGGCGCTGACCGCGGTCGCGCTCGACGGCGACGAGGCGACGGTGCTCGGGTTCAGGATCGGGCTCGCCGCGCCGCCCGGGCCCTGGCCGAACCCGAGCCAGTCGAGGCCGAGCTTGCCGCGCAGCCGGTCGAGCACGCCCGGACCGCCGCCCGCCAGGGTGGCCGCGGCCTGGGCGAGCTGCAAACCCTCGCCGGCAGTGATCTGACCGACCCCGCGGCCGAACAACACCCGCGACAGGACCTCGTCCTGAGGCACCGGCGGGGTCGAGGCCAGGGTGATCTTCGGCGACGAAGCAAAGCCGGTGATGATCACCTGCGCGCTGATGTCGGCGGCGCTCGCCTCGGCGACGATGTCGAGCGCCGGGTCGAGCTTGGCGCTGCCGTCGAAGGTGATCGCGCCGCGGGTCAGCACGAAGCTCTTGCCCAACAGAGCGACGCTGCCGCGGCTCGCGATCAGGGTGCCGGCGATCTGCGGCGCGGTGCTGGTTCCGGTGATCTTGAGCCGGCCGTGCCAGTCGCTGTCGAGGCCATGGCCGCGCACAAACACCTGCCCCGGAAGGTTGACGGTGATGTCGAGCACTGCCGCGAACGCCGCCGGCGCGCTGGCCGCCGCCGCCGCCGGCGGTTTGCCGGCGTTGCCGCCGATGTCGGTGACGTGCAGCACGACCACGGTCGGCGGCAGGCTGGTCGGCAGATTGATCTCGGCGCGATCGACGGTCAGCGGCGCCGTGATCTTGGGCGCCGCCAGCGGGCCGGCGATCGAAACCGTGCCGCTCGCCGTCGCCAGCGCTTCGTCGCGCGCGGCCACGCGGAATTTGGCGAGCGTCGCCGACAATTCGGCGGTCGGGCCGGCGGCGCCGCCCAGCACCAGGCTGCCCTGCGCCGTCAGCTTCCCGCCGGCGCCGTCGCCGGCCGACAGCGAGGCCAAGCGGAAGCGATCGCGATCGCCGACCAGATCGGCGGTGAAGTCGGTCAGCACCGCTCCGGTGGCGAAATTCTCGTAACGGCCGCCGGTCAGCTGCAGCCGCCCGCTCGCCGCCGGCGCCGCGACCGTGCCGTCGACCGTGACATCGGCAGCGAAACGGCCGCTCAGCCGATCCTCGCCGAGCGGCAGCAGGTCGGTGAGATGGCCTAGCTCGCCGCTGCCCGTGGCCTGCAAGACGAGCCGGTCCTGCCGCGGCACCGAGATCCCGAGCGGCGCGCGGGTCAGCAGCAGCGGCAGCGAGCCGCTGAAGCTGACATGGTCTTCGGCGAGCCCGGTGACCTGGCCTTGCACAGCGGCGGCCCGGCCGTTCCAGTCGCCCTCGACGGTCAGCCCCAGCCGAGGGCCCCGCGCGTGCCGCGACACGGCCAAGGACAGCTCGCGTGCAGTCAGAGCGAGGTGCCCCCGCGGCATGCGCAGTGTTCCGCTCAAATTCGCGGCGAGCGACACGGTGCCGTGCACGCCTCGATACCCGACCAGCCGGGCCGCGGTCGCAACCGGCAGATCGGCGAGCTCGAGCCCGAGCGACAGCGCCTCGCCCTTGAGGCTGCCGCCGCCGCTGATGCGCCCCGCGCCCAGCCGCGCCGCCAGGCCGGAGACGGCGAGATCGGCGCCGCGCCGCGACAGGCTCAGCGGCTGTTCCAGCACGATGCGATCGCTGCCGAGCGAGCCGCTGAGCTGGCTCAGGCGCAGTGCGGCACCGCTTGGTTCGAGCCCGGCCTCGCCAGCAAAGGCCAACGTCAGCGGATGGCCGGCGGCGTCGCCCCGGAACGCGAACCGGCCCGGTCGCGGGCTGTCGACGGTCGCGGTCGCGGCGGTGATCTCGCTGCTGCCGAAACGCGCCGCCCTCAGCGACAGCCGCCCCGTTCCCGGTCGGCGTCCGCCGGATGTCGGCGAGCCGCGCCGAGAGGCCGAGCCGGCCGATCGTGATGCGCGACCCGGCGGCGTCGGCGGCGAGCCGGGCTCCATTCGCCGCGAGGTCGAGTCCCTGACTGCCGCCCGGTGCCGCGAGCCTGGCGGTCAAATCGAGACTGCCGCCGAGCGGCATGCCGGCCAGCCCCGACCAGCGCGACAGATCGGGCAGATGCGCGGTCAGCGAACCCTGGACCAGGCCGGTGGCGAGGGCGATCCGCAGATTGCCGTCGATCGCGCTGTCCGCCGCAGTCAGCCGCAGGCGCGGAAGCACCAGCTCGGAATTCCCGCTCGGCTCGGCCGTGAGCGCCAGCTTGGCGTCGAGCCCGTACGCGCGAAACCCGCCGTCGATCAGCGCCTGCGGCCGGGACAGGTCGGCGACTTGCGCCGAAAGCCGCAGACGATCGATCTTTGCACCGGCGGCGGCGATGCCGCTGCCCTCGATCGTGCCGTCGAGCCGCAGCCGGTCGAGCGGCCCCGCCGCGGTGATCCGCGCCGCGGCCGAGCCGGCAATCTCGGTGCCGAGTACGGCGCCGAGCGGCTTCAGCTGCGGAATGGCTAGGGCCAGCGCCGCGCTCAGACGACGCGTCCCCGGGTCGAAACGCGCGTCGCCGGAAAGCTTGACGGCGGCGCCGTTCAGGGTAAGTTGGTCGACGGCGACGATGCCCGCCTGGTCGCGGCGAACCGCACCGGAGAACCCGGCGTTGCCGCCGATCAGCGCGTCGGCGGCCGCGATCCCGGTGCGCAGCCCGACCGCCGAACCGGCAAAATCGATTGCGCCGGCGAGGGTCCGCCCGCCGGTGGCGAGATGACCCGAGCCGGTCAGATCGAGACCGCCGCCCCGCGCCTGGAACCGGGTGACCTCAATCGTGCTGGCATCGCGGTCGGTCGTCGCGGCGAACGACCAGTCGACGCCGCCGCCGAGGCGCTGTGCCAGGGTCTCGGCCGCGGGGATCGCGAGCCCCTCGATCCGGCCCTTTGCCGCAACCGCGATGTGGGTCGTCGCGTCGTCGAGCGGACCATTCGGGGTCGCCCGGACATGGGCCTCGATGCGCTCCGCCCCGGAGCCGGAAACGCCGATCCCGGCGCCCGACAGATCCGCCGTCACCACCGGGCGGCTTTCACTCCCGGTCGCGCCGACCTTCAAGGTTGCCGCCCCGTGAAGCGGCGCGCCGAGGATGCCCGACAGCCGGGCGAGCTCGGGTATGTCGGCGCGCAGATGCGCCGCAATCGCCCCACCAGGCCCGCTAAAGGAGGAGTCGCCGGCGATGGTGCCGGCGGCGATCCCGATCGTCAGCCGGTTGAACGCGATCCGCTGCCCAAGCTCTGCGTGCAGCGAAAAGCTCGCCCGGTCGCCGACGACCGATGCGATCTCGGGCGGCAGCAGCGGCGCCATTGCCACGGTTCCGGACAGCCCGAGGGTGGTCTCGGATACGGCGCGGAGGGCAATCTCGGCGTCGAGGCGCGCCTGCGATCCAGCCGAAGCGGTCAGCCGGCCGTGCCAGTCCGCCAATGGCCCCTTGCCGTCGAGCGACAAGCTGAGGGGCAGCCGGTCCGTCCGCCTGAGCCAATTGTTGAGCAGGACCCCGGTCGGCTCGCTCGCTCGGAGGCTCAGGCTGAGCGAGGGGTTGACCCCGGTCAGCGCCATCCGCAGCGCGATATCCCCGGGAAAGCCGTCGGTGCGGCGGAGGTCGAGGGCGGCGCGCGCGGCTCCGCCGGCGATTTCGGCATTCCCCGCGATCGTGGCGTCGATGCTCTCGCCCAAAACCGCGGGCGCCAAGGAGAGCCGCGTGATGGCGAGCCGGTCGAGAGCGACGGCGACCGGGAGGTGCGGCACGCGAAGATAGTCGGCGAGCGGCGCCGACGACCCCGACGATGACCCCCGCGCCATATCGATTTCGCTGATTTTCAAGGACCGGATGTGCACCTTCCCGGCGAGCAGGTCGCCGGCCGCGAGATCGAGGCCGACATCGCGCACGGTCAGATAGGTGCCGTCGCGGTCGGCGATGTCGATGCGAGCGACCTTGGTGCGGAACGGCACAAAGCCGCCAAGCCCTTCGATGGCGACCGAGAAGCCGGGGCTGCTAGCCGCCCGGGCAATGAAGCCGGAGAGCCAATCCTGCCCCGGTCGCGTCTGCAGCACGCCGAAAGCCGCCAGCACCAGAAAAACCGGGACGGCGACGGCGATGCCGAGCCATCTCGCCGCGGCACGCATCAGAACGCCTCGCCGAGGCTGATATAGACCTGGACCCACGAATTGGCGCGGCGCTTGTAGAACGGGGTCGCCAGATCGAGCCGCAGCGGCCCGAACCCGGTATAATAGCGCAACCCGAGGCCAGCCCCATAGAACAGGCGATGGCCGAGCTGCGGCACAGTGGTCTCGTAATAGCTGCCGGCGTCGACGAACGGCACCAGACCGATCGTGTCGGTGACCTTGACCCGCGCCTCCAGGTTCAGCACGAGGCTCGATCGGCCGCCGATCGGATCGTCGTTGGACGCGAGCGGTCCGGCCATCTGGTAGCCGTAAGGCCTGATCGACCCGCCGCCGCCGGCATAAATCCGCTGGTCGGCCGGGATCGGCGCCAGCGGCGCGCCGTCGAGCGAGGCCAGCGCCACCTTGCCGGCGAGAATGGCGCGCGCCTCCGGGTCGACTTTCCAATAGGTGCTGGCCGACAACACGTTGGTGACGAAAGTCAGGCTCGGGCTCGAAAAGATGTGGGCCGGGGTGACCGAAAGCTGGGCCCGCCAACCGCGCGTCGGGCTCAACAGATTGTCGGTCTGGTCGAGCTTCAGATAGGCCGGGATGCCGAACAGCTCGTAATGCTGGGTGCGCTGCGCCGAGGTGTTGGTCGAGACGTCGGCGAGCTGCTGGACATCGGCCTGTTCGATTTCGAGCGCCGCCCCGCCGGTCACGAGCCGGCCGAAACGGCGTTCGAACCCGGCGGTGGCCAGTGCCCGGCGGCTGTGATAGGCGACCGGGGTGTCGTCGGCGATCTCGGCGGTCGCCAGGAAATCCTGGTCGGTGGCCAGAAAATCGGGGCGGCGGAAATTCGCGTTGACGCCGAAGACCTGCTGGCCGGCGGTGGCGGCGAGCCTCAGATATTCGGCGTTGCCGAACAGGTTACGGTTTTCCCAGAAGACGCGGGCGGCCGCACCCTGGCTGGTGTTGTAGCCGACCCCGGCGCCGATCGTGCGGTGCGGGCGCTCGGTCGCATCGACCGTCATCAGCGCGTTTCCCGGCTCGCCCGGCTCGGGGCTGGGCGTGATCCGCACCGTGCTGAACAGGCCGCTTTCGATCAGCGCCTGGCGCGTATCCTCGACCCGGGCCGCATCGTAGGTCTCGCCACGGCGCCAGCGCAGCCGGCGTTCGACATAGCCGGGATCGAGTCGTTTGAGCCCCGCGATCGTCACCCCGCCAAAGCGCATCGCCGGCCCGGGGGCGATCCTGTAGGTCACCGTCATGGTATGCACGGCGTGGTCGATCACGACCTCAGGGTTCTCGGCTGTGGCGAAGGGGTGGCCGCGCTCGCCAAGCCCCGCCAGCAATGCGTTCGCGGTCGCCACCACCGGGGCGGTGCGGGCCGGGTCTCCCGGTTTCAGCGGCAGCGGCGCTTGGCCGGGCGGGATCGGCAGCGGCTTGCCGTCGGGTTCCACCACCGCGACCGCGGCGACCCGGTAGAGCGGCCCCGGCGTGACCGTGACAGTGACCTTTTCCGGGTCGGCGGCGGTGTCGACGTCATAGGCGAATTGCGCATCCCAGTAGCCGAGACTGTGCGCGGCGTCGGCGAGCCGCCCGAGGTCGCGGTCGGCACGCCGCCGCAGCGCTTCCTCGGAAGCCGGGAGCCGGTCCTCTAGGGTCTTCAGCTCGGACACCTTGTCGAGCAGATCGGCGAGGTCGCCGTCGCTGGCGCCGGTGATCTCGGTTCGGTAACGGAGGTCGGCGCGGCCGATCTCGGCCGGCAGCAACGCCGCGAGCAACGCCACCACCGGCAAAACTCGCCGGCGCAGCATCCGTCTCCGGGCGAAAACCCCACCGCGGCGCCCCACCGCGGCGCCCCGACGCGCCGCGCTTATTCGCTCAGGCGCGCCGCCGCCGCCGCGACCCGGCGTTTGAGCCGGCGGATCTCCGGCGCCAGCTTGCGGTTGGGTGTGGTGCGCAGCAAGGCGTCGATGCCGCCCTTGTGCTCGATCGTGCGCAGCCCCGCCGCGGTTATCCGCATCCGGATCGGGCCGAGCATGTCGGACAGCACCGAGACCTGCTGCAGATTGGGCAGGAAGCGGCGCTTGGTCTTGTTGTTGGCATGGCTGACATTATGCCCGACCTGGACGCCCTTGCCGGTGACCGCGCATCTCCGCGCCATGACCTCACCTCGACTGAACGCAAGCTGCTCAACACTGGCGCGGGCTCACCGCCGCGCGGGAGCGTCTTCTACGCCGCCCCGGTCAAACCCGTCAAGAACCGGGGCGAAACCGCGGCAGCCAGACTCCAGGAGGCCGCCATGCCGCGAAGCCGCTCGACACCATGGCGAGGCAAGTCAAAAATGAGCCCTCGGGAGGAACCCGCATGACGAGAGAAATCGAAACCAATCCCTATGAGGTCGGGCTCGACAAGAACCCGGCCAATTTCGTGCCGCTGAGCCCGATCGGCTTTCTGCAGCGCAGCGCGGCGGTCTATCCCGACCGGCCGGCGGTCGTCTATGGGGAGCGCCGCTACGGCTGGCGCGAGGCATTGGAGCGCTGCCGCCGGCTCGCCGCCGCATTGGCGGCCCGCGGCGTCGGGCGCGGCGACACCGTGGCGGTGCTGGCGCCAAACATCCCCGAGATGTTCGAGGTGCATTTCGGAGTGCCGATGGCGGGGGCGGTGCTGAACGCGCTGAACTACCGGCTCGATGCGGAAACGATCGCGTTCATCCTGCGCCACGGCGAGGCCAAGGTGCTGCTCGCCGACACTGAATTCGCTCCGGTCGTTGCCGAGGCGCTGGCCCGGCTGGAGCGCAAGCCCCTGGTCGTCGACATCCTCGACCCGGCCGGGCCCGGCGGCGCGCGCCTCGGCGGCATCGATTACGAGGCCTTCGTCGCCGAAGGCGACCCGGAGTTCGCCGAACTCGCGCCCGAGGACGAATGGGACGCGATCGCGCTCAATTACACCTCGGGCACCACCGGCAACCCCAAAGGCGTCGTCTACCACCATCGCGGCGCTTATCTGAACGCGCTCGGCAACATCCTGGTCTGGGGCCTGCGCCAGCACCCGGTCTATCTGTGGACCCTGCCGATGTTCCACTGCAACGGCTGGTGCTTTCCGTGGACGATCACCGCTCTCGCCGGAACCCATGTCTGTCTGCGCCGGGTCGAGCCCGCGGCGATCTACGAGACCATCGCGCGCGACGGCGTGACCCATCTGTGCGGCGCGCCTGTGGTCATGAACATGCTGCTGAACGCCGGGCCGGGGCTGGCCCGCTCGCTCGACCGGCGGATCGAGATGATGACCGCCGGGGCGTCGCCGCCGGCGGCGGTGATCGAGGGGATGGAACGGATCGGCTTTCACATCACCCACGTCTACGGCCTGACCGAAGTCTACGGGCCGGCCACGGTGTGCGCCTGGCACGGCGAGTGGGACGCGTTGCCGACCGAGGAGCGCTCGCGGCTGAAGGCGCGCCAAGGGGTCAACTACCCGGTGCTCGACGGGCTGATGGTGGCCGACCCGGAAAGCCTGATGCCTGTCCCGGCCGACGGCGCCGCGATGGGGGAAATCTTCATGCGCGGCAACATCGTCATGAAGGGCTATCTGAAGAACCCGCAGGCGACCGAGGAGGCCTTTGCCGGCGGCTGGTTTCATACCGGTGACCTCGGCGTCGTCCATCCCGACGGCTATATCGAACTGAAGGACCGCTCGAAAGACATCATCATCTCCGGCGGCGAGAACATCTCGACGGTCGAGGTCGAAAGCGTGCTCTACCGCCACCCTTGCGTGCTCGAAGCCGCGGTCGTCGCCCGCCCGGACCCGATGTGGGGCGAGACCCCGTGCGCCTTCGTCGCCCTCAAGCCCGAAGCCGCCGCCACCGCAGACGACATCATCCTCTTCTGCCGCCAGCACCTCGCCCGCTTCAAGGCGCCCCGCACCGTGATCTTCGGCCCCCTGCCCAAAACCTCGACCGGCAAGATCCAGAAATTCCTGCTGCGCGAACGCGCCAAGGAGCCCGCCTGAAAAATCAGCATGCCGGGTGACCGGTGCATCGGTGTCGGACCCGAAATGATCCGCGCGACGTCAATGGCTGATCGGCCATTCACGCGTAAAAGTGTGTCACGAATTGGTGGGATCGGGCCGAGCTCATGCTTTCTTCCGGCGTTTCGCCGAGACCGCCGGCTCGTCCCGGGCCGGTCGGGGCGCCTTGGCCCGGCCGCCTTCGACCGGCAGCAGCAGGCTCGGCTGGGCGCGCGACGGCTTGGCTCGCCGCGCCGGCTTCGTCGAGCGCGCCCTTCCGCCGGCGCCGTGCTGCACCGCGCGCTCGGGTCGAGCGCCCTCCTCGGCGAGGCTGCGCTTCAGCGCGTCCATCAGATTGATGACCTGCGCCGGTCTGCGTTCCGGCCGCCGCTCGGGCAATTTGCCGGCGAGCTTCTGCTCGATGAGCTCCTTCAGCGCCGCCTGGTAATGGTCGACGAACCCGCCAGGCTCGAACCGGCGGCTGCGGCGGGAGATGATCTGCTCCATGATCGCCAGCTCGTCAGGATCGGCCGCGTCCTCGCCGATCCCTGCGAAAAACGGCTCGGCGGCGCGGACCTCGTCCTCGAACCGGAGGGTGTTGACGAGGAGGCCGCTGCCGCGCGGGCGGATCGCGACGACGCGCTCGCGCTGGTTGATCACGACCTGACCGACTGCGAGCTTCCGGGTCTGGCGCAGCGCCTCGCGCAACACGCGATACCCGGTCTCGGCGAGGCTGCCGTCGGGAACGAGGTAATAGGGATCGGCAACATAGACCGGGTCGAGCCCGTCGGCATCGACGAACTCGGTTATGTCGATCGTGTCCGTCGTTTCGAGCCGCAGCTTTTCGAGATCCTGCGGCGCGACCGTGACGTAGCGGCCCTTTTCGTATTCGTATCCCTTGACGATCTCGTCGCGCTCGACCGGCCCCAGCCCCGGCACCACGGTCTGGGTCCGCACCCGCTCGCCCGAAGGCTCGTGGATCATATGGAAATGGATCCGGTCCTTCTCGGTCGCCGCCGCGTAAAGGCGCACCGCGACGGTCACCAGAGAGAGCTTGAGAAACCCGGTCCAGTAAGGCCGGGCGGCGGCCGGCATGATCGCGTCTCCGTGCCCGTTCGTGGGGTTAACGGCCGCGGCGCCGGCGTGTTCCGGTAGCGCCGCAATCGGGCGGCCATGATCCCGGACCAGACCATGCCCCGCCGAGCGCTGAACCTGACGAGCCGGTCGGCGCCGGCTCGACCCTCGCGCGCAAATGCTGCTCACGGCGCGTTGCCGAAGATCGGGTACAGCACCCGGTCGCCGGGCTTGATGCCGAGCCGCTCGGCGGCGCCGCCGTTCAGCTCGATCACCGCGCGCACCGGCGCTGCGGCAGCGATCACGTCGTCCGATCGGGGCACCGCCCGGTCGCGAATGTTGACGATCCGGCCGTGTCCGTCGACGAACAGCATGTCGAGCGGGATCAGGGTATTGCGCATCCACATCGTCGCCAGGGTCGGCCGCTTGAAGTCGAACAGCATGCCGGCGTCCGGGGCCAAGGCCTGTCGGAACATCAGCCCTTGCTCCATCTGCGCCGGCGTCGCGGCGAGCTCGACGGTGAAGCGGTGAGGCCCGCCGGCGCTGACGATGATCAGGTCTGCGGTCGCAAACTGCTGAAGCTGCGGCTCGGCCGCATGGCCGGGCAGCGCGGTCGCGAGCAGAACCACGATCAGCAAAACCGCGCGACGCGTGCACATGCGAGACAATCCTTCGGCTGTTCGAGCCCGATTATGGTCTGTTTGGCCGGGTCAGTGGCCAGTGGCGATTTCGCGGCTTCGGCTGAAAGGAATTTTACGGCCGGGCGCTTGTGAGCCCGGCCCGGCGCCGCTAGGTTCGCGCGGCTGATCGATCATGCACGAAACCGTTCTGACCGTTTTTGCCGTCACGGCGCTGCTCGGGCTCGTCAGCCTGCTGCTGCCGCTGGCCGAGCGGTTTTCGATCCCCTACACGGTGCTGCTCGCCCTCGTCGGGATCGCGATCGGCGGGGCCACCAACATCCCGGTGGCTTATCTGCACGGGGGTGCGCTGCGCGACATCATCGCGACCTTGCGCGATTTCGGGCTCAGCGCCGAATCGCTGCTCTACATCTTTCTGCCGGCGCTGCTGTTCGAGGCCGCGCTCAACGTCGACGTCCGGCAATTGGGCGACGAGATGGCGCCCGTCCTCTTGCTCGCGGTCATCGGGGTCGCCGTCTGCACCCTCGTCGTCGGGTTCGCGCTGTGGCCGCTGGCGCCGGTCGGCGTTCTCGCCTGCGTCATTCTCGGCGCCATCATCGCGACGACCGATCCGGTCGCGGTCGTCGCCATCTTCCGCGACATCGGGGCGCCGCGCCGCCTGTCGACCCTGGTCCAGGGGGAGAGCCTGTTCAACGACGCCGCGGCGATCGCGATCTATTCGCTCGCCGTCGCCATGCTGAGCGGCGACCGGCCGGCCAGCCCGTGGGGCGGCGTCCTGACCTTTGCCCGCCAATTCGGCGGCGGTCTCGCGGTCGGGTATCTCGCCGGATGGGGCGCCGCCCTGTTCATGCCGGTGCTGCGCTCGAGCCGGCTCGCCGAAGCGACGATGACGATCGGCTTTGCCTATGCAATCTACATCATCTGCGACCATTACCTCGGCGTTTCGGGGGTTGTAGCGGTGGCCGCGGCGGCGCTCGCGGTCAGCGCCGAGGGCCGCCGCCGCCTGGCGCCGTCGAATTTCGACAGCCTTGTCGCCACCTGGGAGCAGCTCGCGTTCTGGGCGAGCTCGCTGATCTTTCTGTTCGCCGCGATGCATACCCCGGAGCTGCTGGTGCATGCGGGCTGGCGCGATTTCGCATTGCTCGGCGCGCTGATCGCGGCGGCGCTGGTCGCTCGGGCATTGACCTTGTACGGGCTGATCCCGGTTTTGAGCTTCGCCCGCATCGCCCAGCCGATCGACGCCAACTACAAACTCTTCATGTTGTGGGGCGGGATGCGCGGCGCGGTCTCGTTGGCGCTGGCCTTGGCGGTGACCGAGGATACCTCGCTGCCGCTCGAAATCCGCCAGTTCGTCGGTATCCTCGCCACCGGCTTCGTGCTGTTCACCCTCTTGGTGACGGCGCCGACGATGCGCCCGCTGATGCGGCTGCTCAAGCTCAGCGACGCGCCGCCGGCCGAGGCGGCGCTGCGCGAACGGGTCATCGGGCTGTCCTTGGCCTCGATCCGGGAGGAGATCGAGACCGTCGGGCGCGAGCACCAGATCGCGCCGGAAATCGTCGGCGAGATCACCACCGCCTACGATGCGTACCGCCGCGACCCGGCCGATGTCGCCGAGGAGAACGCCCAGCTGCCGGGGGAGCTCAGAGTGGGCGCGGCGTTGGCCGTGCTGGCCGACCGCGAGCAGGAATTCTGCCTCGAATATTTCGAGGGGCGGACGGTGTCGCGTCGCGTCGCCGCCAACCTGCTCGCCCATGCGGCGCGCCTGCGCGACGGGGCGCGCAGTCAAGGCCTTGAGGGTTATCAAAAAGCGGCGGCGCGGCTGCGCGCGTTCGGCCCGACCTTTCGCCTGGCTCTGGCGGCCCACCGGCGGCTCGGCATCGCCGGCCCGCTGGCCCGGCAGATCGCCGACCGGTTCGAGGTGCAGCTGGCGGCCCGCTTTGTGCTGGAAAACCTGGCGGCGTTCAATGGCGAGCAGATCGGCCGCCTGTTCGGCAGCGGACCGAGCACGATGATGGCCCGGCAGATCGAGCTGCGCCTGAGCGAAATCGATCGGGCGATTTCGGCTCTGACCCTGCAATATCCGCTCTATGTTCGCCGGCTCGAAACTCAGTTTCTGGCGCGCACCGCCGCGCGCTTCGAGGAGGCGCGGTATCGCCGCCTGCGCGCCGAGTTGATCGTCAACCAGGATGTCTTCGAGGATCTGCTGCGTCAGCTGCGGCGCCGCCGGCGCGTCGTCGAGATGCGCACGGTCCTCGATCTCGGTCTGAAGCGCGACGGCCTCGTCGGCCGCGTGCCGATGTTCGCCTCACTCGACGACAAGACCAGGCGTTCGGTCGCCCGGATGATGCGGCCGCGCCTGGCCGTGCCGGGCGAGGTCGTCGTGCGCCGCGGCGAGCGCGGCGACGCGATGTACTTCATCTCCTCGGGGGCGGTTGAAGTGCGCATCTCGCCGCAGCCGGTGCGCCTCGGCAGCGGCGAATTCTTTGGCGAGCTGGCGCTGCTGGTCGCCGACCGGCGCAACGCCGACGTCGTGTCGCTCGGCTATTGCCAATTGCTCAGCCTCGCGGCGCGCGACCTAAACCGCCTGTTCGAGACCGAGCCCGCGCTGCGCGAGCACATCCGCGCCGTCGCCCAGGCCCGCACCGCCGCGGCCGAAGCCGGCTAGGGCCGCCTCGCGGCCGTCCGGCCTTTCGGCAGCGACGCTTCGTGACGGGGTGGCCCTATCCAGCGGCGGCATAGGATCGTTCACAACTGGTGCTCGCCGCGATGGCGCATGATCCGCGCTTGACGGCTCGCCAATTCGTCGATTTATGTAGTACGGTAGTACGAGGAAGACTGCGATGAGGCAGGTGACGGCACGCGACGCCAACCAGCGCTTTTCCGAGATTTTGTCCGCCGTCGAAACCGGCGAGGAAGTCACCATCACCAAACGAGGCCGGCCCGTGGCCGTCATGTCTCCTTATCGCGCGCCCGCGCTCACCCCCGAACGGCAAGCTGCCATCGAGCGCGCGATCGCAATCATGGATGAACCGGTCGCTCTGAAAGGGGAATTCCGGGGCTTTTCCCGCGACGAGATGCACGAGCGCTCATGACCTGCGCTCTCGACGCCAACATCTTCGTTTATACCGTCGGTTCGGCGACGGACCCGAGAAGGGCACGCTCTCGGGACCTGGTCATTCGCAGCATGCGCAACGGAACTCATTTTGTCCTATTGCAGGCCCTCGCCGAGTTCAGCAGTGTCGCGACTTGCAAGCTGGGCATGGACGCCGATGACGTGCGCCGCAGGGTGCAAGCCTGGTGCAACGCTATGCCGGTACATGCAGCCGCCCAAGAAGATGTCGTCGCCGCCCTCCAGATTCTTCGCGACCACGGATTTCAGTTCTGGGATGCCTTGCTGTGCGCGACAGCAACACGGGCAGGGGCACGCTATCTGCTCACTGAAGATCTCCAAGACGGGAGATCACTGCGCAGCCTGACGATCACGAACCCGTTCGCACCCGCAAACAATTCGCTGATCGACCGGATTCTGCCTCCCTGATCGACCGCAATGGAGGCGTACCGATATCCGCATTATTACGAAATCGCGTTGGCTCCCGGCGATGTCGCCCGCGAGCTCGATTTCTTCGAAGCCGCGATCGATAAGTTCTCGGGCGCCAAGGTCCGGCGGGTATTCGAGCTCGGTGCCGGCACCGCACCCTATCTCGAAGAATGGCACCGGCGGGGCTACGCCTATTGCGGCCTCGATCTGAGCCCGGCAATGCTCGATTTTGCCCGCGAAAGGGCGGCGCGGAAGGGTATCGACGCCGCCTTTGTGCTCGGCGACATGCGCGACCTCGACCGCGCCCTCGGCCCGTTCGACCTCGCTTATGTAATGCTGGGCTCGCTCTATATGCGCTCGAACCGCGAGTTCCTCGACCATCTCGCCCGGCTGGCCGATCTCTTGATGCCCGGTGCGCTCTACCTGCTCGACAGCGTCGTGTGGTTTCGCATTCTTCACGACTACCGCCGGAGCTGGACCAGACGCAGCGGCGGCGTCGCCGTGCATACCCGCTATCGCGCCGAGCCGCTCGACCCGATCGCGCAGACCTACAACGAGACCCTGACCTTTACCGTCGACGACCACGGCCGAAAGCTGACGATTGAAGGCCGGGTCCCGGCCAAGATTTTTTTTCCGCAGGAGTTCCTGTGCCTGATCGAATTGAGCGGCCGCTTCGAATTCATCGGTTGGTACAATGATTTCTGCCTGACCGCACCATTGACGCCCGAGGGCCGCCACATGGTCATTCTAAGGAGGCGATGACCGCCGCATTCCGAGTCGGCCTGTGCGGCACCGGGATCAGTCGCGGGCGAACAGGCGCTGCGCGTCGGCCTGACTCATCGCCGGGTTTAATGCGTCGAACCGGCCACTCGCCTTCAGCTCCTCGGCAATCTGTCGGGTGGTTGCCGCCGCCATCAGCGCAATGGCGCTGGCGGTGCTGGCGCGGGCGACGCCCAGGGCTTCGAGCTCGGCGACGCTCGGCAGGCCAGCGCGCACATTGATGTTGATCGGGGCCGCCAGCGCCTTGACCAGCCGACCTATCGTCTCCGGATCGCGCAAGGTGATCGGATAGAAGCAATCGGCGCCGGCGGTGAGATAGGCCCTGCCGCGCTCGACGCTCTCCTCGAACCGCGTCGCCGGGTCGCCGATGTTGCGCAGATAGAGGTCGGTGCGGGCGTTGATCACGATCGGCACCGCGGCGGTTCGCGCGGCCTCGCGCGCAGCCCGGATGCGCTCGCCGGCGTCGGCCACGGTGCGGATCGGCGCCGCCCCGCGCGGCGTGCCGTCCTCGAGATTGACCCCGACCGCGCCGGCGCGGATGATTTCGGCGACCGAGTTGGCGACGGCTTCCGGGGTATCGCCGAAGCCGGCTTCGATGTCGGCGGTCACCGGCACCGCCGCCGCGCGCACGATGCGCGCCGTCGCCGCGACGACCTCGGCCCAGGGCGCCTCTTCGCCGTCGGCATAGCCGAGCGCCCACGACACGCCGCCGCTCGTCGTCGCGACCGCCGGAAAGCCGGCCGCGGCAAAGATGCGGGCGCTGATCGCGTCCCAGGCATTCGGCAGCAGCAGCAGCGAAGGCCCGCGATGCAGGTTGCGGAAGTGCTCGGCCAGCTGGGCTTGTTCCGCCGCGTTCATCGGAAGCGCTCGCGCAGGGTTGTCGGGACCGGGAACGTCAACCCTCCTATGATCGGCCTTCGTCGTCAACCCGGCAGCCGAGGGTCACGACCACGCCGCGCCCCGATTGCGGCAGGCCGCCGATGCCGGGTTTCCGCAAGTTCCCGCCACGTTCCCTGTTGCCGTGCGCCGAAAATCGGTTAATTTGCCTGCAGCGCTGTCCATCGGCACGGTGAGGCGATGCACCCCCTCTATAGCGAGACCAAATCCCCGGACCGTTTGGTCGCTCGATTCCTCCTCGAATACTACAACATCTGGGAAAAATACTTTCCGGGCCTGAACAAGCGCGCGCATTGGCATGTCATGTTCATGACAAAATCCGGGGATGAGCGGGGCGTTTCGAGCCGCGCGATCCATCGTACCCTATACGGGTCTTACGGCACCGACATCCGCACCTGCATCGAGCGGATCAAGGACTGCGAAGCCGAGGGCTTCATCAAGATTTTCGATGCCTCGAACCGGGAATGCGCGGCATCGGCCGGATGCCTGGTCGGCCCCACCGACAAGCTCAGCAAAAGCTTCGACGGACATTGCCGGGAGACCATCGACGAGATCTGCGCCGTCGCCGGTGATCGGGCATGCCCGCCCGCGACTGCCGCGGCATGCGACGAGGCCGCGATCTCCGAAATCTACCGCTTTTTTGGCGCGTGCGACCAGAAATGGCGCGAAACCAGCGAGCACGTCGTCCGAAAAAAGGGGCTGACCCCAGCCTATCTCGACGATGCGATGGATCATCTGGTCACCTACCAGTACTGGGCAATCGTGATGCTGCTGTGGTCGGCAGGCCCCTTCGGCAGCGACCGAGGGGGTCCCTCGGCGCTGGTCGTCGACGAGATCATCAGCAAGATGTGGGACCGGCTGAAGCTCGGGCATCTCGCGATCAAGGAGCGCGTCGGCAATCTGATCCGCTGGGGTTTTTTTGCCGAGGAGACCATAAAGAAGCACAAGGCCGTTTCGCTGACCCCGACCGCCGGCGCTGCGATCGGCGCCGGCCTGGCCGAAATCATGCCGTTGCTCGCCGATCTGCGTGACCGGCTGGCGCCCGCGCCGGCGACCGTGATCCCGGCGAGGATCGCCTAGGCTGGTGGGGGTCGGCGAGGGTCCGGCGCCGCCTCGACGCAGGGTGTGGATCGGGATCGGTGTTCGGTCTGCGCAGAGTTTTCAACGCCTCGCGTTTGCTGCCGGCCGCGGGGTCTGCTTTATGGCTGCTGACCTTGCCTGCCGGGGCTGGCTCGCCGGCTCGCGAGCCTGCCGGCGCCGTGCTGGCGCGATCCTTGACGGCGGCCGAGCAGCGGCTGGGGCCAACGGACCCGAACCTCTTGCCGATCCTCGCCTCGCTCGCGCAATTGCGCTTCGAGGACGCCGATATCGGCGAAGCGACGGCACTGCGACGCCGGTCGCTCGAAATCGCGCTCGCGGCCTATGGCGCCGTGTCGGTGCCGGCGGCCGAGGCGATGGCGGCGCTCGCCCATCTCGACATCCAGCGGCGGCGATACCTCGATGCCGAGCCGTTGGCGATCGCCGCCGGCAACGTGCTCGCGGCACGGCTCGGGGCCGAGGATCCGTCGCTCGCGCCGGTGCTGGCGGACCGAGCGCGAATTGCGCTCGCCCAGGGCGACCGGGACGATGCCCGAAAATGGGCCGAGCAGGCGGTCACGGTCGATGACAAAAACTACGGGGCGCCGGGGAGCGAGCGGCTGCGCGTGCTCGGCGCCGTGCTGACGGCCGAAGAGCGGTTTGACGACGGCGAGCGGGTTCTGCGTCGGGCCCTCGCCCTCGACCGCGCGAGCGGCGACCCACTCGCCGCGGCGCGCAGCCTGGCGCAGCTCGGCAAAGCCTATCTGCGGCAAAAGCGTTTTGCCGAGGCGCTGCCGCTGATCGAGCAGGCGACCTCGATCGACCAGGACCGGTTGGGCGCCACCCACCCGCTGATCGCCGAGGATTTTGATGATCTCGGCTCGATCTATGTTGCGACCGGCCGCGCCGCCGACGCGGCGGAGGCGTTCGGAACCGCGATCGATCTGCTCAATCGCGGGGTCGGGCGCGGAACCCCGATCCTGGCCTATATCGAGCTCGACCTCGCCCATGCCGAGCAGGCGCTCGGACATCGGGACAAGGCGCAGTCCCTGTTCGACGATGCCCGCCGCATCCTCAACGCCGCCGAAGATCAAGAGCACGCGCGCCAGCGCCGAGCGTGAGCAGCGTTGCGCGCTCATCACATGTCGAGCCCTGCGATCAAATTTTTTCCTCTTCTCCCGCCGGCGGAGGGGGAGAGCCTGCCCCGGACCCGATCCGGGGGCAGGTGAGGGGGGCCGACGAGCCGCGTGGGGCGGCCACCCACCTCACCCTCCCCGTCGCAGCGCGGCGGGTTCGCCCCCTCTCCCCCTTGAAGGGCGGAGAGGGCATGTGTGTCCGCATCACCGGAGTCCTGCTCAGTCGACGTCGTATCCCGGCAACCCGCACATCTCCTCGGCCATTCTCAGCCGGGTCGGGCTGCTACAGCTTTTGGACCTCGACCGGGGTGGTGGGGGCGGCGGCCGGCTGATCCGGACCCGGCATGGTCGCGGCCGGCGGGTACGCTCCCGGCGGGGGCGGTCCCGGCGGCTGCGAGCCGGGCGGCGCGCCGGGCCGGATCTCGACATAGGAGACGACCCGTTTCACGCCGGCGACGTTGCGCGCGAGGTCGGTGGCGTGATCGAGCTCGATCGCGCTGCGGGCCGAGCCGATCAGGTAGACCGAATGGTCGACGGTCTCGACGTTGTAGTTGACCGAGCGGATGTTGCTGAACACCAGGTCAGAGCGCACCTGCGCGGTGATCCAGGCGTCCTTCGCCGAATCCCAGGCGGTTTCGCCGGGGGCCACCTCGATCTCGTCATAGACCGCCCGCACCCCGGGGACCCGGCTGGCGATTTCCGCCGCCTCGGCCTTGATCTGCGGGGTCGGGGCGGCGCCGGTCAGCAAGGTGCGGCCCTCGTAGACGGTCACATTGAAATCCGCCGGAAATTCCGGGCCGGCGTTGGCCCAGGCGGTCTGAACATTCGTCTTGATCGCGAAATCGTTGGCGGTGCCGTTGACGCCGCGTTCCTGATTGGCGGCATAACCCGCCCCGCCGGCCGCCACGATCCCCCCGACGATGGCTGCCGCGCATCCGCCGAGCCCGGTGGCTGCTCCGACACTCAGCACGAGCCGCAAGACGAGGCGCAAATTCGACACCGATCACCCCCCGGCACAAAGATGTCCGAGCGGATTCTGAGATAAACCGGCGCCGTTTCCAATCGCGAGGCCTGCACCGCTGTCTGCGGCGGCAGCGCCGCGCCCCTTCGCCAACCGGCGGAAACTCCGACAGCCCGGCGGAATCTTGCGATATTCCAATGAGTTGTCGGTACCGGCCAAGACATGGTCCCGGCCGCGCGCGGCTACCCGTCGACGCGCCAGGCGCCGCGCCAATGACGCGGCAACCGCCGCGGCGCCACCAGCATCAGGTCGAATTGCAGGTCGAGACCGGCGAGGTCGGGACGGGCCATCAGAAAGGCTTCGGCGGCGCGGGCGATGCGGCGGCGTTGGCGCGCCGGGAGCGCCGCCGCGGCCACGGCGACCGCGCCGCGCGATTTGACCTCGATGATTGCGAGGATATTGCCGCGTCGCGCCAGTATGTCGATCTCGCCGGCCGGGCAGCGCCAGCCGCGGGCGAGAATGCGCCAGCCGCGCAGCCGCAGATGCCACAGGCACAGCCATTCGGCCAGGCGGCCACGGCGCTCGGCGCGCCGGCGGCTTGTCGTTGTGCGGTTCCGGGTGCGTCTCATCCTGTTCCATCCCGCATCGCCAGCGCGCGGCGATAGAGCTCGCTGCGCGGCAGGCCGGTCTCGTCGGCGAGCTGTGCCGCGGCATCGCGGACCCCGACCTCGGCCAGCGCCGCGCGCAGCCGCCGGTCGACCTCCTCGGGATCCGGCACAGCCGGCTCGGGCGGCCCGACGACGACCACGGTCTCGCCGCGCGGCGGCCCGTGGTCGCGGTAGTGGCCGGCCAGATCGGCCAGAAGACCGCGGCGGACTTCCTCGTGCAGCTTGGTCAGCTCGCGCGCAACCGCGGCCTGCCGGGGGCCGAGGGTTTCGACCATATCGGCCAGAGAAGCGGCGAGCCGCGGCGGCGCCTCATAGAAAATAAGGGTCGCCCCGAGCCCGGTCCAGCGCGCCAGCGCCCGGCGCCGCGCCGCGTGCTGCCTGGGCAGGAAGCCGGCGAACAGAAACGGCTCCGGCGGCAGGCCGGAGAGGATCAGCGCGGTCAGCGCCGCCGAGGCGCCGGGCGTCGCGGTCACCGGCAGGTTCTCGGCGATCGCCGCACGGACGAGCTTGTAGCCGGGATCGGAGACCAGCGGGGTTCCCGCATCGCTGACCAGCGCCACCCGCTCGCCGCGGCGCAGCGCCGCCAGAACTGCCGGCCGCACCGCGTCGGCATTGTGGTCGTGATACGTCTCGAGCGGCGCCCTGACGCCGTGACGGGCGAGCAGCCGGGCGGTGACCCTGGTGTCCTCGCACCAGATGCGGTCGGCGCCGCGCAATACCGCCAGCGCACGCAGGCTGACATCGCCGAGATTGCCGATCGGCGTCGCGACGAGATGAAGACCGGGTGCCGGCGGCAGGGAAGCGGCAGCGGCACCGGCGGCTGCGGGCTCGGCCAAGTCGGGTTTACTCGGGGTTGGACCGCGGCTAGGCTCGCGCCACTCGCCCCCGTCGCCCGAGGTCGCCTTTGCCGCGCTGGTGTCTCCCCCGGTTCGCCTCACCCGTTGTCGTCCTCGTCGCCGCCGCGCTCGCCTCCTGCGCGCCGCCGCCGATCGTACCGGCCCCGCTCTCCGCCGCGCAACTGCCCTATGGCCAGCCGCCGCCGGCCCCGCCGCCCGCACCGGCAACCCCGGCCGGGCCGGCCAAGGTCGCCTTGCTGGTGCCGTTGTCGGGACCCAATGCCGGGCTCGGGCAGGCCATCCTCGACGCGGCGCAGCTGGCCCTGTTCGAGAGCAACGGCAATCAGCTGACCCTGGTGCCGCGCGACACCAAGGGCACGTCGACGGGTGCGGCCGATGCTGCTCATGCCGCGGTCGGCGAGGGGGTGGCCCTGATCCTCGGCCCGTTGCTCGCCAGCGAGGTGGAAGCGGTCAGGCCGATCGCCCGCGATGCCCACGTCAACGTCATCGCCTTTTCGACGGTCACCGACCTGGCCGGCGGCAACACCTTTTTGATGGGCTTTCTGCCGCGCCCGGAGGTGGTCCGCGAGGTCGCCTTTGCGCGCGAGCGCGCGATCGGCCGGTTTGCGGCGCTCGCCCCCGATACCGCCTACGGGCATCTGATGGCGGACGCACTGCGCGAGGCGGCGTCGTCGACCGGCGCCACGGTCACCGGCATCGAGTTCTATGATCCCCGTGCCGGCGACCCCTCGGCCGCGATCGGGCGGTTGCTGCCGCGCGGTGCGCCCCCGTCGGCCGCCGGCCCCACCGCACCCGACCAGGCGATTCCCCCACCCCCTGCCGTGCCGGGGTTCGACGCGTTGCTGCTGCCCGAAGGCGGCGACCAGCTGAGGCAGATCGTCGGCAGGCTCACCGCGGCCGGGCTCGACACCCGGGCTGTGCGGCTGCTCGGCAGCGGGCTGTGGGACGTGCCCGACACCGCCAGCGATCCAGCGCTCGACGGCGGCTGGTTCGCCACGTCGCCCCCGGACGCGCGGCGCGATTTCGAGCGACGCTACCGGGCGACCTACGGGCGCGACCCGCCGCGGCTTGCCTCGCTAGGCTACGACGCCGCAGCACTCGCCGCCGCGTTGGCGCGCGGCCAGGGCGGCCCGCCCTTCTCGCGCGAGACAATCCTGAACCCGAACGGGTTCACCGGCGTCGACGGGCTGTTCCGATTCACCCCGCAGGGGCTGGTCCAGCGCGGCCTCGCCGTGCTCGAGGTCGAGCCCCAAGGAAACATCGTCGTCAGCCCCGCCCCGCGGAGCTTCCAGGATCTCGGCTACTGAGCGGCACGGGCCGGGCGCCAAACGATCCCGTCTCTTGACCACCTCGTCAAGTTCGTAACATGTGAAAGCATGAAAACCATCACGGTCTCGCTCGACGATGAAACCTATCGCCGCGTGCGCATGGTCGCGACCCAGCAGGACACCTCGGTCTCGGTCCTGGCGCTTCCTGCCCGAACTGGGTTCGGGCGAAGGCGAGGCGGAGCGGCTGAAGCGGCAGGAACGAGCGCTCCGCGAACGCATAACCTCCTTCCGGACGTCCGACCGGTTGCCTCGCGAGGATATCCACGAACGCAGCTCATGAGCACCTCAGAGCGAGCGCGTCGATAACGGTTCAGGAGGCACAGCATGGGTGATTTCGCGTTGGGTCAGCCGGTCCCGCGGTTCGAGGATCCGCGGCTGTTGCGCGGCGGCGGCCGCTATGTCGACGACATGGTGCTGCCGCGCATGGTTTTCGGCCATGTGCTGCGCTCGCCTTATGCACATGCGCGGATCCGCTCGATCGACGTAACCGCAGCGCGCGCGGCGCCGGGGGTGCTGGCGGTGCTGACCGGGGCGGATTGGGAGGCCTCGGGCTGGGGCGACCTGCCGACGCCGAGCGGGCTCAGATTGCGCGACGGCACGCCGTCGTTCCGCCCGCGCTTCCCGGCCTTGGTCAAGGATCGGGTGCGCTGGGTCGGCGATTACGTCGCCTTTGTCGTAGCACTGACCCGGCACCAGGCCGAGGACGCAGCCGAGCTGATCGCGGTCGATTACGAGCCCTTGCCGGCGATCGTCTCGACCGCCGGCGCGGTCGAGCCCGGCGCTCCCTGCGTCTGGGACGAATGCCCCGGCAATGTCGCCTTCTTCCACACCGAGGGCGACGCGGCGGCGACCGAGGCCGCCTTTGCCGGCGCCGCGCACATCGTCCGACGCCGCTTTGTGATCAACCGGGTGACCGCGGCCAGCATGGAGCCGCGGGGCGCGATCGGCGACTACAACCCCGCCGAGGATCGCTGGACGATATATACGACCTTGCAGCGCACTCACGGCTATCGCGCCGAGTTGGCGCGGCAGGTGCTGAAGGTCCCGGAGAGCCGGGTGCGCGTCGTCGCCGGCGACATCGGCGGCAGCTTTGGCATGAAATCGGCGATCTACAACGAGGTGGCGCTGGTATTGCTCGGCTCGAAGACGGTCGGACGCCCGGTCAAATGGACCAGCACCCGCTCCGAAGCCTTCATGGGCGACGCCCAGGCCCGCGACAACGTCACCGAGGCCGAGCTGGCGCTCGACCATGACGGCAGGTTTCTCGCGCTGAGGGTGCGCACGATCGCCGCGGTCGGCGCCTATCCGCAGGCCGGCTCCAACGCCTTTGTCGCCAATCTCGGCACCTTGGCCGGGGTCTACCGCACGCCCGCGGTGCGCGCCGAGGTGACCGCGGTCTACACCAACACCAACCCGGTGCGGGCCTATCGCGGCAATGGCCGGCCCGAGGCTGCCTATGTCATCGAGCGCATGGTCGACGAGGCCGCCGCCGAGCTCGGCATCGACGGGACCGAATTGCGCCGGCGCAACATGATCCCGCCCGAGGCGATGCCGTTCAAATCCGGGCTGACCTTCACCTATGATTGCGGCGAGTTTGAAAAGAACCTCGACCTGGCGCTGAAACTCGCCGACGCGGCCGGTTTCGAGCAGCGCCGCGCGGCGGCGCAGGCTCGCGGCCGACTGCGCGGGCTCGGCCTCTCCAACACGATCGAGCGCGCCGCAGCGGGCGGGTTTGAGGCGGCCGAGGTCCGCTTCGACCGCGGCGGCACCGTGACCCTGGTCTCGGGCTCGATCACCCAAGGGCAAGGCCACGAAACGGTCTACAAGCAGCTCCTCTGCGATCGCCTGAGCATCCACCCCGATCAGGTGCATTACGTCCAGGGCGACACCGAGAAGGTAGCGAATGGCGAAGGCACCGGCGGTTCGCGCTCGGCGGCACTCGGCGGGTCGGCGGTTTATCTCGCCACCGAGAAGATCGTGGTGAAGGCCAAGGCAATCGCCGCCCACCTGCTCGGCGCCGAAGCCGGGGAGGTCGCTTTCGCCGACGGCCTCTTTACCGCACCGCGCTCCAACCGGGCATTGACGATCGGCGAGATCGCGACCGAGTCGTTCAACCCGCCGAACCTGCCCGACGACATGGAGCCCGGGCTGATCGCCGGCGCCACCTTTACCTCGAAGCAGCAGAATTTCCCGAACGGCGTGCACATCTGCGAGCTCGAGATCGACCCGGATACCGGCGAGGTCGCGCTCCTGCGCTACAGCGTCGTCGACGATGTCGGCACGGTCATGAACCCGCTCCTGCTCGAAGGCCAGATCTGCGGCGGCATCGCCCAGGGGGTCGGCCAGGTGCTGATGGAGGACATCCGCTTCGACCCTGGCTCGGGCCAGCTGCTGACCGGCTCGTTCATGGATTACGCGATGCCGCGCGCCGGCGACCTGTCGGCGATCGAATGCGACAGCAACCCGGTGCCGACCAAGACCAACCCGCTCGGGGTCAAAGGCGCCGGCGAAGCCGGAAACGTCGGCGCGCTCCCCGCAGTCGGCAACGCCCTCATCGACGCCCTCTCCCCGCTCGGCATCCGCCACCTCGAAATGCCCGCCACCCCCGAGCGCCTGTGGCGCGCGATCCGCGCGGCGGCGCGGCAATAGACGGTGCTTTCGCGGGCCCGGCTCGGCTCCGAATAACGGCTTGCGCAAGGCCGATCGGCGAGGCGCCTCAGCGGCTCCGCTATGGCGCGATGACCTTTCAAAGACCGCCATGGTTTTCGATCTGGAACTCATAGATTCCAGGCCGGCCACCGGGACACCAAACATCGTAGCCGTCGCTGAACCCGAGCGGGGCCGACATCACCATTAACGGACAGTCGTAGCCTCCCTGGCGAATCATCCGGCGGCTGCGGCCTCGATTTTCCTGTCGATGTGCGGCGGGTTTCGACTGACGCTTTCCGCCGCTTCTCTTGCCCAAACATTGTCAACAACAAGGCGCACGCTGTGGTCCCCAGGATCGTCCACAGGCAGCCGCGCTGCACCCTCAGCGTTTCCGGATCGTCGCATATTCGATGATTCCCAGCATCGTCTAGCTGAGTTCCGCTCCCAATTGCGCGGATGGTTCGAGCAAGAAATGCCCTTCGTAAAGTTCCGAGATCGGCAGAACGAGCGGGATCGACGCGAGCGATAAAGTCGCGTCGGGACCGCGCACGATTTCGGTGATCCACTGCTCGCCGCTTCGGCGCAGAATTCGGCGAAGACGGATTCGGAGTTGATCAGCAGGATCTCCTGCACGCTCGGGATGCGGCGGTAATCCGGCACCTTGCTCTGGCGATCGAAAACACTGGTGCTCGGCGACAATATCTCGACGACCAAGATTGGATCGCGGATCAGTCGGTCCCCCGGGCGCGGCGGATCGCAAGTTACCGCGAGATCGGCGATGTAGCAGGTGTCGTCCCGTTCCGGCCTGGCGATGCCGGCTTCGGCTTGCACGATGCAGGGTCGGCGGGGCCGCAGCGCCGACCGCAGTTCGCCACCGAGCGCTACGGCCAGCATGCCGTGCCCGGGCATCGGCGGCGCCATCGCCACCGGTATGCCTTCGACCAGCTCGTAGCGCGTGTCGGTCCCGTCCTCCCATCGGATGAACTCATTGACGCTCATGCGTTTGAATGCGGGCTCAGCCATCCGAGCGAACCGTCATGCAAATTGGTCGAAAAAGAGCCGGCGACCCCGTGCGGGTGTGCCACAGGCGGCGGCGCTTTCGACGTTGGCGGGCCTCTTAAGGAAGATCGTCGGGACCCAGGGCGGAGGGAGGCCCTCTCGCCGATCCTTCAGCCGGCGTTCTTGGTCAGTCGGCGGCGTATTGACCCTTCGTGGATGGTTTGGCTCTGCCGGCGCGGCGGCGGCTGTTTCGCGGCGCAGCTCTTTGATGCGCTCGCGGATCGTCGTGAAATCGTCGGCGGCGCGGGGTCGGGTCACGTTGCCTCCTGGAATTGCCCCTGGAGCCGGTGCCGTTCGGCCCGGTCGGCTTCCGGGTGCTGCGGATTAGATAGTGCTGAACCGGCCCGAAACCGGCAAGAGTTCGGCACCGCACGATCCGAGGAGGATGTCACGATGCCCAATCCGCCGATGCTGTCGCGCCCGATCCCGTCGACCGGCGAGATGCTGCCGGTCATCGGCCTCGGCACCTGGCCGGTGTTCGATGTCGGCGCCGACGCGGCGGCGCGGCGGCCGTTGCGCGAGGTCGTGCGCCTGCTGCTCGACGGCGGCGGGCGGATCGTCGACAGCTCGCCGATGTACGGCCGGGCCGAGGCCGTGACCGGCGATCTGCTGACCGATTTGCAGGCGCGGCCGCAGGCGTTCCTTGCGACCAAGGTGTGGACGACGGGGCGCGGCAGCGGCATCGAGCAGATGCGGCGCTCGGCCAGCCTGCTGCGCTGCGGGGTGATCGACCTGATGCAGATCCACAACCTCGTCGACTGGCGCACGCATCTGGCGACGTTGCGGGCGATGAAGGACGAGGGGACCATCCGCTATATCGGCATCACCCATTACACCGACCGGGCGCTCTCCGATCTGGCGGGCATTCTCGACGGCGAACCCGGCATCGACTTCGTCCAATGCGGCTATTCCCTGGCGGCGCGGGCCGCCGAGCGCGACTTGCTGCCGGTTGCCGCAGCGCGCGGGGTTGCCGTGATCGTCAACCAGCCGCTGGGACAAGGCCGCCTGCTGCGCCGGGTGCGGGGGCGGGCATTGCCCGAGTGGGCCGGCGAATTCGACTGCGCGAGCTGGGCCCAGCTGCTGCTGAAATACCTCCTGGCCGAGCCGGCGGTGACCTGCGTGATCCCGGCGACGCGCGCGCCCGAGCATATGGCGGACAATCTCGCCGCCGGGTTCGGCCGTCTCCCCGAACCCAGTCAGCGCCGGCAGATCCGCGCCCTGTGGGACGCGTTCTAAGCCCGGTGTTTCCGCTCGGATAAGCTTCTTCCCCGCTGGCCGCAGGGTTGTCCGCGGAGATGCCGGGGGAACTTGCTGCACGACGGATGCATGCTGATGAGGCTGGTACGCAATCGAATGTCGTCATGCCCGGCCTTGCGCCGGGTATCCATGTCTTGCGAGCTGCGCAGAAAGGGCGTGGATGGCCAGGTCAAGCCCGGCCATGACGACGAAAGGGCATCTTTTAGTCGATCTTACCGACCGGAATCTCTTCCCCGGACAACCCTGCGACTGGCGGGGGGAGATGCCGGCGCAGAATCGGGTCAATTCAACCGGAGATCGGTGATGTGGCGGGGGTCCTGCTTCAGTTCGCCGCGCTCGACCTTTTTGACGATGTCGACGAGGCGCTCGTTGGCGCGGGCCTCAATGCCGGCCTGCCGGCCCTCGCGCACGACAAAGCCGTTCAGGAACTCGATCTCGGTGCGCCGCCCTTTGGCCATGTCCTGGCCCATCGATGGGCGCTGATCGGGCGAGCCGCGCCCGACCCGCGACAGCCGCCGCCGGTCATAGGCCTGGAGCGAAGCGGCATCGCCTTCGCCGGCGCGGGCGATGGTCTCGGGCGGCAAATGGTCGATCTCCTCGAGCTGGTAGCCGCGCGCCTGGCCGATGCGGATCGCCTCGCTGCCGAGCCGCGCCTGGAAATGGCGGATCGACTCGTTCTGCGCGATCTGCGCGCCCGAGAGCCCGGTGCAGGCCGAGACCCCGTTCGCCATCGTGTTGGCGACCAGCTTCGACCACCGCTCGCCCCACAGATTGTCGGTGACCTTGGCGCTGTCGGCAAAGGAGACCAGCCGGCAGATTTCTTGCGCGCGTGCGGTGATCGCGCCGTGGACCTCGCCGGTGCGGTAGACGGTGTGCGCGGCACCGCCCTTGACCCCGCCGCGATGGACATGGCCCGGCTCGACCAGGCCGACGCTGATGTTGCTGGCGATGCAGCCCATGGTCTTGCCCCAGCCGACAACCCCGGCGATGGTCTCCTCGTTCATGCAGTTCTGCAACGAGACGATAAAGCCGCCGGGCGCCAGATACTGGCGGATCAACAACGCCGCCCATTGGGTGTCGTAGGATTTGGTGCAGACAAAGGCGATGTCGATCGGCGCTTCCTTGGCCAGATGCTGCGCCTCGGTCAGGTGCAGGGCGCGCACCTTGACCGTGAACGGCTCCTCACCCTCGTGGTGCGTGATGCGCAGCCCGTGCGCTTTCATCTCGTCGACATGCGCCGGCCACATGTCGATGAAGGTCACATCCTCGCCGGCCCGCGCCATGTGCGCCCCGGTATAGCCGCCGACCGCGCCGACGCCGATGACCGCGATCCTGTTGCCCATCATTCTTCTCCCGGCTGTTTCCAGGGCGATCCTAGCGCGCATTTCCCGCATCGCAACCGGCTCGACCTTATCGGGTTGCCCTCGTCGCGCCGACGATCGCAGAGCCGGCCTGCGGCGTCGCGGCGTGGCCGCGCCAGCCGCTCGGCCCACCGGCCAGGGTCGCCGAACCGGCCGCCGGCAATTCGCCCGCGCCGGTTACGCACCTCCTGTTCCACCTGCTTTATCAGGATCGAGATCAGGCATGCGCACCTCCGTCAACGACAATGCCGCACCGCTCATGGGCTTCATCCCGCGAACATACAATGCGACTATGGCAATTGCGTGATTGGAGCGGAGGTTCTTTCCGGGCCCGTCGGCGATTGATCCGGAAGCGCGTCACGCGGCCTTTGCCGAGGCCCCCTCGCGGGCGGCCTTCAGGGCGTGCGCCCACCAGGCGAGCTCGTCCAGCATGGCGATGGCGGTGGGGTCCAGGTGAGGCATGTCCGCGAAGGTCTTGCCGTGCATCAGCATGCCGATGAAGTCGGCCCCGCCGATATGCACGCCCGATCGCGTCGGCGCCATCTGCAGCTCGATGCTGGTCAGCCGCAACTGCTCGACCGCGCGCGCGCCGCCAACCCCGCCGTAGCCGACAAAGGCGGCCGGCTTGCGGTTGAATTCCTTGTAGGCGTAATCGAGCGCGTTTTTGAGCACCGCGGGCGGGCCGCGGTTGTACTCCGCGGTGACGAAGATGAAGCCGTCGAGCTCGGCAACCTTCCGCCCCCAGCGGCGGGCAGCCTCGTCCTTCGGCGGCATATACAGAGGCGAGGCAGGCTCGGCGAAGAACGGCATCGGATAGTCGCGAAGGTCGATCAGCTCGACCTCCAGATCGTCACGGGCGGCAGCGAGGTCGCTGATCCACATGGCGGGCTTGTCGCCGAAGCGGCCCTCGCGGGTGGTCGAGATTACGATGCCGACGCGTGGCTTGGTCATGACGAGTTCCTTATCTAGTGGTCTACAAAAGCGACCTGCGCTAATTTAGAGACCACGTGCGCCCTGTGAAGAAGGCACTTTGTTGAAACCCGGTCACCTGCACGGAACCGACTGCCGCCCAGTCGCCGAGATCCTCTCCCGCATCGGCGACAAATGGTCGGTCATGCTGGTGATGGAGCTGCACGGCGGGACCAGGCGCTTCAGCGAGCTGCGCAGGACCCTGCACGGGATCTCCCAGAAAATGCTGACGACATCGTTGCGCGGTCTGGAACGCGACGGCTTCATCACGCGGACCGTCTACCCGACCATTCCGCCAAAAGTGGAGTACCGGCTGACGGAGCTCGGGCGAGAGTTGGCAATCCCGGTAAGGGCGTTGGGCGAATGGGCCATGGAGAACCGCGCGCGTGTGCTCGCGGCTCGCGAGCGGTTCGACCACAGCGTGGAGGCTTCCTCCCCCCCGGTCCTCAAGCCGCAGCGGCAAGCCGTCCGCTGAAGGCCGTCAGCCCTTGCCGCCGGCGCGCCGATTCCACATCGGCGCCGCTGCCGCCGTCCGCTTTCCGTCTGTTGCGGTCTTCCATACGAGCGGGTCGGAGCGCGTTCTCAACCTGCTTGCGGACGGTTCACGCGGGATGTAACGAGGGCGTGCCATGCCTGAAACATCGGCGCCAGTCGCTACGGGGCTTTGCTCTTTGACTAAGAACTCCAAGCGAAACCGGAACGGGAAGAACGGAATGCCGCGATGGCTGGGACTGGGCCTCCTGCTCGGTGCGGGGCTTGGGGGCGTCGCATGGGCGCAGGGCCCGGCTAAGTTCGATGGCCAGTACATGGGAGAGCTTACCCTCACGAAGGTAGTGACCAATGACTGCACCCAGCCGCCTCCGGGGGCGCTTTACCCTCTGACGATATCCAGGGGCGAGGTTCGGTTTGTATATGTCCCGCGTTTCGTCACCACATTAAGCGGCAAGGTTGGTGAAAATGGGATGTTCAAGGCCTCCGCCCGCTTGCGAAGGGGATTTGTGCAAATGACCGGGCGCATTCAAGGAAATAATCTTACCGCGTACATCGTATCTCCAAGCTGCAATTATACCTTTCAGACAAAAAACTAGGCTGCAAGCAAATCACCTTGTTAATGTACCTGGCGTGAGGTAATCCGGTAGCGGAATGAACCGGGTTCGAGCCAGTCCGGCTCGCCATCGGCGGTGGCGGCGTAGGGGTACATCAGGAAATCGAGCGGGTGCGGCGCGCCCTCGGGGGTGAAGTCGCGGGCATTGTTGTAGCCGATCCAGTTCATCTCCCAATTGCCGAACAGCCGCTCGCGCAACGCCCGCACCGGCGCCGCATCGAGCGCGAGCTGTTGTTCGAGCACGACCTTGCGCACATCGGCCGGGTCGACCGGCATCCAGCCCTGTGGATCGAGATAGATTTCGGCGCGGCAGTGCTGCGCCTTGGTCACGTCGCCGGCATGGCCGAGGCAACGAAACAGCTGTGAATTGGCGACCCGGATGCCGTAGACCTCGCGCGCGGGGATGCCGGCGGCACGGCACAGCCCGACCATCAGGCTGCTGATGTCCGCGCATTTGCCGCCAAGATAGCCGGTGCGGAGCATGCCCGCGATATTGCCGAGCCCGCAGCCGCGGGTCGCGGAATCGCGGAACGTGTTGTCGACCACCCAATCATAAATCGCCCGCGCGCGCTCGCGCGGCGCCTCTTTCCCGGCGACGATCTTGTCGGCCGTCCGGCGCACGATGCCGTCGGTCGGCATGTTTGCCGTCGGCTGCAGAAACAGCCGCTGCTCGCTCGGCGAGGCCGGGTCGGGCTGGCCGCCGCGGTCTCGCGTCTCGACGGTCTGGACGACGCGCACCTGTTGCGCGCCCGCGCCGGATTTCCAGGTCAAGCGCAGCACCTGCGCGCCGTAAACCGGATCGTCGACCAGCTCGGCCTGATCGGCATTTCCGCGCCAATCGAGCGACAGCGCGCGCTGATAGGACCGCGCCGTTTGCGCGATCGGCAGCCATAAGGATGCCGGTGCCGCGGACAAGTCGACCTCGCTCGTCACCTCGAAGCGCCGCCAGCTCGCGGCCGGCTCCTCGGCGGCGCGGGCCGGGGCAAGCCGGCCGGCGGCGATGACCGGCACCGTCGCGGCGCCGGCGAGAAAACGGCGTCTGTCCATCGGAAATTCCTCGATAGGATCGATCAGCCTGCGGGGGAAACATCGGTCCGGCGCAGCGCGGCTTGTCAACCGGATTTTGTTGCGGCCGGCTGAGCTTGCCGGACATCGGCGCCGGGACCAAGATCTTGCAACGCAAGCGCCCCGGGTGGCCGGTTGGCGCAAGTCATTAAAACGTGTCGGGCAATTCGGGGTTCCGACGACGCGGTCGGCGGCGGTCCGGGCTTGGCGCGCACCGAGGCCGGCCGCTTCTGAGGCCCTGCTGATGATCCCGGCTTCGTAGATTTTTGGCGAGTTGGCGGCGTCAACGCGGCCTGGATGGCGATCGGCCGCGGGCGGTCTTGCCGGACTCCGCGGAATGGGGCGTAATCCGGCGCGGGAGCGGGGTCGCGAGGGAGGAGATCGTGGATAATCCGTCTGACAGGCCGATCGAGGCAGCCGGCAACGAGATCGACCGGCCGCTGCCGGGCATGCCGTCGAGCCGGGTCTTCGGCAGCGACGCGATCGCCGCGGCGGTGCGCGCGCTCGACATTCCCTATGTCGCGCTGAACCCCGGATCGAGCTATCGCGGCCTGCACGACAGCCTGGTCAATTATCTCGGCAACACCCGCCCGCGCATGTTGCTGTGCCTGCACGAGGAGAGCGCGGTCGCATTGGCGCATGGCTGGGCCAAGGTCACCGGCCGGCCGCTGCTGGTCATCGTCCACGCCAATGTCGGGCTGATGCATGCGACGATGGCGATCTTCAACGCCTGGTGCGACCGGGTGCCGGTGATCGTGCTCGGCGCCACCGGGGCGCTCGATGCCGTGCGCCGGCGGCCGTGGATCGAATGGATCCACACCGCGCGCGACCAGGGTGCCCTGATCCGCAACTTCATCAAATGGGACGACCAGCCCGCCTCGGTCGGCGCCGCGCAGGAGGCGGTATTGCGCGCCAACATGATCGCCCAGACCGCCCCGCACGGGCCGGTCTACCTCAATTTCGACCTGGCGCTGCAGGAGGACGAGATCGCTTCCGTGCCGCCGATGCCGGACATCGCGCGTTTTGCGCCGCCGGCCTCGCCCGAGCCCGGCGGCACCTTGGTGCGCCAGGCCGCCGAACTATTGGCGCGGGCCGAGCGGCCGGTGATCCTGATGGGGCGGGCCTCGCGCGATCCCCAGGCGTGGCGGCGGCGGGTCGAGCTTGCCGAGGCGACCGGGGCGCGGGTCATGACCGACCGCAAGGCCGGGGCGGTGTTTCCGACCGACCATCCGTTGCATGCCGCCGGCCCGGCCGGCTCGTTGTCGCCGGCCGGCGCCGAGTTCGTCGCCGCGGCCGATGTGATCCTCAGCCTCGACTGGATCGACCTCGCCGGCACGTTGAAGGCGGCATGCCATGGCCGGCCGACCTCGGCCAAGGTGATCCAGGTCTCGGTCGACCAGTATGTGCACAACGGCTGGAGCATGGACTACCAGGGCCTGCCGCCGGCCGATGTCCACCTCTTGGCCGAGCCCGACGCGACGGTGCCGGCATTGCTCGGCGCGGTCAAAGCCTTGCGTGCGACGGCACCTCCCTTGCCGCCGGCGCGCGCACCGCGTTCGCCGCCATCGCTGTCGGCGCTCGACGAGGCCGCGATCATCGAGGTGCCGTTGCTGGCGACGGCGCTGAAGGAGGCATTGGCCGGCGCGCCGATCTGCATGATCCGGTTGCCGCTCTCCTGGGGCGAGCAGCTGTGGGATTTCCGCCACCCGCTCGATTTTCTCGGCGCCGACGGCGGCGGCGGCATCGGCTCGGGGCCGGGGATGGCGGTCGGCGCCGCACTGGCGTTGCGCGACGGCGAGCGGCTGCCGGTGGCGGTGCTCGGCGACGGCGATTTCCTGATGGGGGTCACCGCGTTGTGGACCGCGGTGCGCAACAGCATTCCGCTGTTGGTCGTGATCGCCAACAACCGCTCGTTCTTCAACGACGAATTGCACCAGGAGCGGGTGGCGCGCGACCGCGGCCGGCCCACTGAGAACCGCTGGATCGGCCAGTCGATCCGCGAGCCCGACATCGACCTCGCGACGCTGGCGCGCGGCCAGGGCTGCGTCGGCATCGGCCCGGTCGAGGACCCGAAACAGCTGGTCGCGGCGATGACCGAGGCGGTCGCCGCGGTCCGCGCCGGCAAGGTCTGCGTCGTCGATGTCCGGGTCGCCGTCGGCTACGACCCCGGCGGTGCGGCCGGCATCATGCAGCGATAGTCGGCATCGCTAGTATCCGCACCAGCGGCCTTCGAACGCGTTGAGAATGTCGTCCGGCAGGGGCGCGTCGAAATCCTCGGGGATCCGCACCTTGCCTGCCAATCCCCCGAGGCCCCGCTTTGGCCGCGTGTCGGCGAGCGGCACCAGCCGGGCGACCGGCTTGCCGGCTTTGGCGATGACGATCTCCTCGCCTTGCGCGGCATCGTCGACGAGCCGCGAGAGGTGGGTTTTTGCCGCATGGATGTTGACGGTCCGCATGGGACGTCCCCAGTCGCACCAAGCTTGGTCCAGAGCTGCCCGCCGCCCCGATCAAAGCCGTTTTTCTGAGCGGTCTGGGCGGTGGCGCCGGCACCGTGCAGCCCGCGCCGTCACCGGCGTATGTCATGGCGGGGGAAGTCGAACGGAGTATTTTTGCACCCCCTCGCCCGGACCTGTTCCGGCTCGACCCGGGCATCCACGTCTTGGCGACCGCTGCGGGCCGAGCAAGCCGTGGATGCCCACGGATCAAGTCCATGGGCTGAAAGGCCCTCGGATCAAGTCTGTGGGCTGAAAGGCCCACGGATCAAGTCCGTGGGCTGAAGGCCCACGGGATGGAGCTGAATGTATCCTGGACCGCAAACCTGAACGCTGCACACAGAAAAGGAAATTGTCGAATGAACACCAACACCAGGGGCAAGCAGGTCGCCGTGGTGATCGGCGCCACCTCCAAGTGGCAGTCGGACGGCCGCAATACCTTGTTGGCGCACGGGCGGACGGTGGACGACAGCGAGTTGCCGGTCGGCGTGCGCTGGGGTGTGGGGGGCGCGATCGCGCAGAAATTCGCGCAGGAGGGTTTCTTCACCGTGCTGACCACCCGCAAGGAGGCCAATGCTGCGAGACTGGCGGCGGCGATCCGCGAGCAGGGCGGCGACTGCATGATCGTCGAATTGGATCTCGTCTCGCAGGAACTCGATCGCGGCGGCGTTCACGACGATCCGTCGCGACGCCGGCGATCCTGACGTTCTGGTCTACAATGCGGGTTATCTGGAAGGCCGCGATCTTCCGCCCGACAAGGAGCTGCTCGAATACATCCCGGTGGAGATGTTCGACACCACGCAGCACATCGCCTGCCGCGGGCCCTTTCTCGTCGCCAAGGAAGTGTTGCCGGCGATGCGCAAGAAAGGCGCGGGGTCGTTCTTCTTCTCCAACAATTCAAGCTCCTTGCGCGGCAAGAAGCGCATGACCGGACAATCGCTTTACTATCCCAGGGTCATGATGCGCACCTTGGCTCAGGTGCTGACCGAGGAGTATTCCGAGCACGGCGTGCACGTCGCCAACATCGTGATCGACGGCAGCATCGACTCGCCCGGCAGCCGGGCATTGCCGCGGAACCAGAACCGCCGAGATCTCATCATCAATCCGGTCAAGATCGCCGAGGCGTTCTGGTACCTGCACACCCAGGACCGGTCGTGCTGGACCCACGAGCTGCAGCTGACGCCGTTCGCGAGCAAGCCGAGCTACTGACGGCAGCCCCCTCCCTGACCCTTCTCCGCAGGCGGGGGAGGGAAGGGTGGGGGCCGGCCCTTCTGCGACAGGCTGCGGAAGGTGATCGACCAGCGCGTCACCTCGATGGCGGCGATGCTGTGCTCCCATTCGTCCCGCGCCTCGCCGGTCAGATGATAGATCGAGCGCGGCGCGAGGAACGCCGACGCCCGGTCGAACCCGCCGGGCCGGCGTCGCCGGAAGCGCATCGTCGCCGGGGCCCCGAGCGAGATGCCGACGATTTGCGCGAACACCGGCCGGTCGCGGTGCCAGCCGATCCCGGCGCCCGGATCGTACCGGATCAACAGGGCCTGGACGAATTCTTCCGGTTGCAGGCCGGCGAACCGCGCCGCCTTCGCTCGCAGCGGCAACAGCCAATCGGGGATCGCCTCGGCCGGGGCGAAGCTGGCATCGTCGAAATCGTAGCGCCAGCCATAGGAGGCGGTCAGCCGCTTGCCCAGCCATCCGTGGAACCGGAACGGCGAGAGCTGCGTCGCGTCGATCGACGTTATCAGCATCTGCTCCTCGCCCGGCGTGACGATGGCGCCGGCCTGGGACAGCCCGGCAACGCCTGGTTCACCAAACAGATCGGGTTGGGCGGCGATCAGGTTCATTCTCGTGGGAACTGGTGTCGGGTCGCCTTATGTGGGAAAGGAGATGCTCGATCTCGACCCCGATTTCAACGCCTTTCCGGCTCCGGCTTGCTGTGCCCCGGGCGACGCGATGCGCAAGATCGCTGCAGCGCGATGAAGATCGCGACCTTCAACGTAAACGGCGTGAATGGCCGCTTGCCTGTTCTGCTGCGTTGGCTCGCCGAATCCCGGCCGGACATCGTCTGCCTCCAGGAGCTGAAGGCGCCCCAGGAAAAATTTCCCGAGGACGCCGTTCAGGGAGCTGGCTACGGTGCCGTCTGGCACGGCCAGAAAAGCTGGAACGGCGTCGCCATTCTCGCCCGCGGCGCCGAGCCGATCGAGACCCGGCGCGGCCTTCCCGGCGATCCCGAAGACAGCCACAGCCGCTATATCGAGGCGGCGGTCAACGGGCTGGTGGTCGGCTGCCTCTACCTCCCCAACGGCAACCCGGCGCCGGGTCCGAAGTTCGACTACAAGCTGCGCTGGTTCGAACGGTTGATTTCCTACGCCGCGGCGCTGATGAATTCCGAGTTGCCGGTGGTGCTGGCCGGCGACTACAACGTCATGCCGACCGACCTGGACGTCTATAACCCGGAGCGCTGGCTCGACGATGCGCTGTTCCGTCCCGAGGTGCGGGATGCGTTTCATCGGCTGACCGGGCAAGGGTGGACCGACGCCCTTCGCGTGCTCCATCCCGGCGAGCGCATCTATACGTTCTGGGATTATTTCCGCAACGCCTGGGCGCGCAACGCCGGCTTGCGCATCGACCATCTGCTGCTCAGTCCGTCGATCGCCGGCCGCCTGCGGGCGGCGGATGTCGATCGGGAGGTCCGGGGCTGGGAAAAGGCCAGCGACCACGCGCCCACCTGGGTCGAGCTCGCAGATGCCGGCGGCGCGCGCAAGCGGACTTGTCGGGGCGCCGCCCGATGATCGAAACCCGCCTTCGCGGACATCCTTGACCTGCGGCGCAGACTTCGCTCAGGCTTGCCGAGCGGAACGAGGGCAAGGGGAGCCAGTGTGCACGATGGCCGAAGAGACGCGCCTGCCGGTCGATATCGACGCGCAACCCGTGGTGCAGGCGGCCGCCGCCCTGAGGCCGGTGCTCCGCCATTATCGTGAGGAGATCGAGCGCGAGCAGCGCCTGCCGCCGGCCTTGGTCGAGCAATTGCGCGCTGCCGGCTTATACCGCATGGTGATCCCGCGCGCATTGGGTGGGCTGCAAGCCGACCCGCTGACCTACCTGCGCGTCGTCGAGCTCTTGGCCGAGGGCGCCGGCTCGGTCGGCTGGAACCTCGGCAATGGCGGCGTCGGCCAGCTGGTGACGCTCGGGTTGCCGGACGCGGGGGTTGAGGAGATCTACGGGAAGCGGGCCGACACGATCATCGCCGGCACCGCGGTGCCGGGCGGCGGACAGGCGGTGCCGGTTGCGGGCGGCTACCGCGTCACCGGCCGCTGGCAGTTCGGCAGCGGCTGTCAGGAGGCCTCCTGGATGCTGGGGAGCTTCCAGGTGATTGGCGATGACGGCGAGCCGCGCCGCCGCCCGGATGGCGGCTCGCTCTACTGGCGCGGCGTGTTTGCACGCTCCGAAGCGGAGATCGTGCCGGGGAGCTGGGACGTGGCCGGGCTGCGCGGCACCGGCAGCTTCGACTGGACGGTCGCGGACGTGTTCCTGCCGGAGCGGCGGACGATGCCGCAAATCGGCATCCCGCTGGAAAACCAATGGGCGCGCTGGCCGGGGGTGATGTATGCGTTGCCGGTCCAGTGCTGGGTCGGGCCGCACCACAGCGCCGTGATCACCGGCATCGCGCGGGCCGGCATCGACGCGCTGATCGAGCTCGCCGGCGGCAAGACGCCGCGTGGCCGCACCGGCGCGCTGTTGTGCGACAACCCGCAGGTGCAGGACGCGGTCGGCCGGGCCGATGCGATATTGAACGCCGGGCGCGCCTATCGCAGCGCGATGATCGCCGAGCTGTGGGCGACGGTCGCGTCCGGCAACGAGACCACCCTCGAGCAGCGGGCGCGCTGCCGGCTCGCCGCGATCTACGCCGCCGACAGCGCGCGCGAGGCGATGGATCTGGTGTACCGGCACGGCGGCAGCACCTCGTTCAAGCGCGAAAGCCGCCTCGCCGAATGCTGGCGCGACCTGCACGTCGTCGGCCAGACGGTCACGATCGCGCCCGAATGGTACCCGATCGGCGGCCGGGTCTATCTCGGGATGGACCCCGGCCCGCGCCTGCGCTAACCCCAGCTGCCTCCGCTCCGAGCAGTGCGGGTCACCAATCCGCTGTGCTGACAGGACGCCTGCGATATAGCTCCACTAGCGTTGACATGTCCCGGAGTGGATCGCCCGCAAACTCACTTGGTGTGAAGATAGTCAAATCGATAGGAAAGCCTAGCTCGATGGC
This sequence comes from uncultured Alphaproteobacteria bacterium, assembly GCA_963703855.1. GTDB lineage: Bacteria > Pseudomonadota > Alphaproteobacteria > ATCC43930 > CGMCC-115725 > AP-15. The sequence goes on along the minus strand of CAVPFW010000023.1, from coordinate 134,056 downwards.
CCAGATCGCGAAACGCGCTGTGTACCCGTTTGGCGTGGCCGGCCAATTCGTCTCGGTTGCAATCAAGGACCGCGACCAAGTCCAGGTCGTTGAACGTTTTGCCACGAAAAAAGGAACCCATGCCGTAGACCGCGCAAATCGCCTCAAGCGTGGATGCTTTTTGTTGAATTGCCTTCGTCGTCGAACTTTTCATAGGTCCAATAGGCGTCTTTATGTAGCCCGCCTGATAATTCCCCGGCATTATAAATTCCAATTCTGCGTTCGTTGCAGAAGTCGAATGCCTCGTGAGTGTATCCGGCCCACTTTACCCCCTACGAAGATGATGTTTACCGTGGGGAACGCGTGCACGATCCGCATCACGAGTTCAAGAGAGGCGGTATAGGGGTCTACGCAGACGACAGTTAGCTGGTCCTGTTGGCGGATTTGTCGGATTTCGAAGGCGATGTCGTCGTGACGGGCGAGCACGCCGACATTGGTGTGAGAACCGAGGATCCTTTCCAGGAACGTGATCCTGCTGTAGCTGACACCCCAATCATTTTGACCGTTACCGCTCATTGTCCGAAAGCCTCGCTGAATGATTGCGGGAACAGCGGATAAAAGTCGAGACGTTCGTAGACATGTTCCTCGAAGGCCTCGGCGTGCGCCACGAATTCGGCAAAAGCTTTTGTTTGTTCCGCATTAAGAAGCTCTTGGTTCGCCCGGATGAGATTTATAATCCGACGATTGTTCGGGACTATTCGATCGGCCCGGCGCAACTCCCAAAGTCTATGTGCGGGTCGTGTCCCTTGGGGTGGTGGTCACCGCGGATCTCTCCGGTAGGGTTTGGTCGCCAAACCGATCAACCTGACGGAGAACCCGGTCCCCGGACTCGATCCGGGGATGACCGATGAGATGATCGCCCTTCGCGCACTCGTGGAGAAGAGCCCTGACACCGACCTGCCGCGCGAGATGATCGGCTTTGCCGCGCACCGGCTGATGGAGCTGGAAGTCGAAGGGCTGACCGGCGCCGGGCACGGCGAGCGCAGCCCCGATCGGATCACCCAGCGCAACGGCTATCGCGAGCGCGACTGGGAGACGCGCGCCGGCACGGTCGAGCTGCGCATCCCCAAGCTCAGAAGAGGAAGCTACTTCCCGGCTTTCCTGGAGCCGCGGCGGATGGCCGAGAAGGCGCTGACCGCGGTCGTCCAGGAAGCCTATTTCCACGGCGTCTCGACCCGATCGGTCGACGAACTGGTGCGGGCGATGGGAATGACCGGCATCTCAAAGAGCCAGGGCCTGCCCCTGCGAAGGCGGGGGTCTCCCGGCTGTGCGCCGAGATCGACGATAAGATCGAGGCCTTCCTCAATCGGCCGCTCGAAGGCGATTGGCCCTATCTGTGGCTCGATGCCACTTACGTCAAAGGCCGCAGCGGCGGGCGCGTGCTCTCGACCGCGGTGATCCTCGCGATTGCCGTCAATAGCGACGGCCGTGGGCCTTCAGCCCACGGGCATGACCCGTGGGGCGAGATGCTGGGAATGGATATCGGCCCGTCCGAGGCCGAAACCTTCTGGACCGAGTTCTTGCGCAAGCTGGCCCGCGCGGTCTGCGCGGCGTCAAGCTGGTCATCTCGGACGCGCATGAGGGCTTGAAGGCAGCCGTCGCCAAGGTCCTGCACGCCTCCTGGCAGCGCTGCCGGGTGCACTTCATGCGCAACCTCTTGGCCCATGCCGGCAAGCAGGGCCGCCGCGTCGTCGCCGCCTTCGTCGGCACCGCCTTCGCCCAGGAGGACGCCGAGGCCGCCCGCGCCCAGTGGCGCCAGGTGGCCGACCAGCTGCGGCCCCAAGGTGCCCAAGCTCGCCGGGCTGATGGACGAGGCCGAAACCGACGTCCTCGCCTTCATGAGCTTTCCCAAGAGCCTGCCCTCGCGAAAGCGGGGGACCATCGCCTCAAGATCCACTCGACCAACCCCTTGGAACGGCTCAACGGCGAGATCAAGCGCCGCACCGAGGTGGTCGGCATCTTCCCTAATGAGGCGGCCATCACCCGCCTCATCGGCGCCATCCTGCTCGAGCAGAACGATGAATGGGCGGTCCAGCGAGCCCGCTATAGGACCCTGGAAACCTTGCCGAACGAGGAGATTTGGGTCGCACGCATGGCTCGGCTCCTTCCGTGGAGATTGCAGCGGACCCACGCCCCTGTTCGGGTGGGCAGGCTTTTAATTTGGAGCGTAAGCTCCTATATTGCGCAGTTGGGCCCGCCCGGACCGGCGGCCAAGGATTTTTGGAGCGATGGCAACAGAAAAAGGCGGGGGCCTGAAGCGCGCCCGTGGGCGGCCCAAGCAGTTCGACCGCTCGGTTGCTCTGCATCAGGCGATGAAGCTGTTCTGGGAGCGCGGATACGAAGGCACCTCGTTCGATGATCTGATCGCGGCCATGGGCATCAGCCCGTCGAGCTTCTACAACTCGTTCGGCAGCAAGGAGCGCCTGTACCAGGAGGCCACGGAGGCCTACATGGCACACGCGGGCGAGTGGTTCGCCGGAGAGCTCGGGGCCAGCACGGATGCGAAGACCGCCTTCCACCAGCTGCTGAACGCGGCCGCGCGGGAATTGACCCAGGACGACCTGCCCACGGGCTGCATGATCTCGCTGGCCGGCACGCATGTTCCCCCGGCGCTCACCTCCCTGCGCGACATGATGGCGGGGTATCGTCGAGCGGGGCAGGCGGCGATGGCTGATCGCATCCGGAGGGGCATCGACGAAGGCGATGTGCCGAAAGACACGAACGTCGACGCAATGGCCGCGTTCTACAGCGCGTTGTTGCGCGGCATGGCGGTCCAGGCGCGCGACGGGGCATCCCGCGAGCGTCTGCTGGAGATCGTCGCGGTCGGAATGCGAGCCTGGCCGCCTGCCCCGAAGAGCACGCGCGACAAGACTCGCGGCAGCCGCGGGCGTTGTTCAGGAAAGCGCGGCTGAATCAGACAAGGCGGCAGCCTCGTCGGTCGTGACGATGGGCTGGCCGCGCCCCGGCAGAGTAACCCGCCTAATAATTGTTGCCATCGCTCCAAAAAACTCTTGAACGCCGGTCTGGGCAGCCCTACCTGGGAAATTATCGGAGCGTCCGCTCCAATTTTCTGTGATAGGACAGCGGCAATATGGCGAGGTTCGCCGACAGAGTTGCGGTGGTGACCGGCGCCTCCAAAGGCATCGGGGCGGGTGTCGCGAAGCGCATCGCAACCACGGACAAGTCGCTGGTCGTCACTGGCGGCAGCGGGATGTAGCCGGTTCGCTTCGCCCCGCGTAGCGAACCGAGAAACCACCACCACAGTTGGATGAGGCGACTTGGCCTTCGCCGATTGCGAACCGGGTCGCTCGAAGGGCAAGACGTGGACAACCTTTCTCTGACCGACCAGGACGCCGCTGAACGCACCCGCGTCGCCGGCGACCGCCGCTCGCCCGCCCGCCACCGGAGACGGTGGCCGGCCCTCGCACTCGCCCTCGCGGGCGTCGTGGCGGCGCTCGTCGCGGTAGCCGGAGACCGCGCCTGGCAGGCAGGCAGGCCCGCCGCCGCCCCGCCGCCGCCGCAGGTGACCGTGAGCCTGCCGCTGCAACGGATGGTGCAGGCCACCGGCCGCTTCCTCGGCCAGTTCTCGGCGGTGGATAGCGTGGAGCTGCGCGCGCAGGTCGGCGGCATCCTCACCGCGATCGACTTCCGGGACGGGCAAATCGTGCACAAGGGCGATCTGCTCTTCACCATCGACCCTCGGCCGTTCCAGATCAGGCTCGATCAAGGCATGGCGCAGTTGCAGACCGCGCAGGCCAAGGAGACGCTGGCCGAGGCGGAGCTCTGGCGGGCGCAGCAGCTCAAGCGGACCGATTTCGGCACCGCCGAGACCGTCGATGAGCGCGCCGCCGATCAGCGCGGCGCGCAGGCCGCCATCGAGACCGCCAAGGCGGCGATCGTGGACGCCCGGCTCGACCTTGAATTCTCGCGCGTCACCGCGCCGTTCTCCGGGCGCATCGGCGCGCATCTCGTCTCCGTCGGCAGCCTGGTCAGCGGCAGCCGGGGCGGCACGAGCCCGACGACGCTGCTGGCGACGATCGTCTCGCTCGACCCGATCTACCTGGATTTCGACATGAGCGAGTCCGATTACCGAGACTGGCGGGAAACCCATCACGGCGGCGCGCCGGACGACGATGTCGCCGTCAGCCTCGACGGCGACGGGCATTTCGACCACCACGGCACGCTCGACTTCATCGACAACGCGGTGAACCGGGGCAGCGGGACGATCCACGCGCGCGCGACGGTGCCCAATCCGGACCTCACCATCACGCCCGGCCAGTTCGCGCGGCTTCGCCTGGCGCTCGGCCACCCCGCGCCGGCGCTGCTGGTTCCCGCCGCCGCGGTGGTGCCGGATCAGTCGCGGCAGATCGTGATGACGGTCAAGCCCGACGGGAGGGTCGTTCCGAAGGTGGTCGAGGCCGGCGATCTCTATCAGGGCCTGCGCGTCATCCGCAGCGGCCTCGCGCCAAACGACCGCGTCGTCATCGACGGTCTCGTGCGCGTCCGCCGCGGGATCAAGGTCACACCGGTCGCGGGCACGATCGCGCCCGATCGCGCCGGCGATGCCAGCTAGGGAGGGCGCGATGCGCTTTACGCACCGCTTCATCGACCGCCCCATCCTGGCGACGGTGATCAGCGTCTTTCTCACCCTCATCGGGCTCGGCGCGCTGGTTGTGCTGCCGGTCGCGCAATATCCGGAGATCGTGCCGCCGACGGTGCAGGTGACCACGAGTTATCCCGGCGCGTCCGCCGAGGTCGTCAGCCGGACCGTCGCGACGCCGCTCGAACAGGAGATCAACGGCGTCGAGGACATGCTCTACATGAGCAGCCAGTCCACCGGCGACGGCAAGCTCACCATCACCGTCACCTTCCGCATCGGCACCGATCTCAATGTGGCGCAGATGCTCACCCAGAATCGGGTGCAGGATGCGCTGCCCCGCCTGCCGGAGGACGTACAGCGTTTGGGCGTGCAGGTGCGCAAGGCGACGCCGAACATCCTGCTCGCAGTGCATCTGTACTCGCCGGACGGCTCGCGCGACAATCTCTACCTCTCAAACTACGCCACCCTGCACGTCAAGGATGCGCTGGCGCGGCTTCCCGGTGTCGGCGACGTGCAGTTGTTCGGCGCGCGCGATTACGCGATGCGCATCTGGCTCGATCCCGACAAAGTGGCCGCCTACAAGCTCGACGCCAGCGAGGTGCTCGCGGCACTCCGCGCGCAGAACGTGCAGGTCTCGGCCGGCATCCTGAATCAGCCGCCAGTGTCGGGGAATGCGGCGTACCAGCTCAACGTCCAGACGCTCGGCCGCCTGACCACGCCCGAGCAGTTTGCCGACATCATCCTCAAGACCGATGCGCAGGCACGCCCGACCCGCATCCGCGACGTGGGCCGCGTCGAGGTCGGCGCGGCCGATTACGGCTCCACCGCCTTCATGGACCGCGCCGAGGGCCTGCCGCTGCTGATCTTCGCACAGCCCGGCGCGAACTCGCTGGCGGTCGAGCACGAGGTCCTCGCGACGATGCAGGACCTGAAAAAGGATTTTCCGACCGGCGTCAGCGACATCATCATCTACGATCCGACGATCTTCGTCGCGAAATCCGTGCGCGACGTGGTGAGGACGATCTTCGTCGCGATCCTGCTGGTCGTCGGCGTGGTGTTCCTATTCCTGCAGACTTGGCGCGCCTCGCTGATCCCGGTGATCGCCATTCCGGTCTCGCTCGTCGGCACCTTCACAATCCTGTTCGCGCTCGGAATATCGCTGAACAACCTCTCGCTGTTCGGCCTGGTGCTCGCGGTCGGCATCGTCGTCGACGATGCAATCGTCGTCGTCGAGAACGTCGAGCGCAACATCGCCGCCGGCATGACGCCAAAGGAGGCCGCCCATCGGACGATGGACGAAGTGGGCGGCGCGCTCGTCTCCATCGCACTCACCTTGTGCGCGGTGTTCGTCCCCTCGGCCTTCCTGTCCGGCATCTCCGGCCAGTTCTTCCGCCAGTTCGCCGTGACCATCGCGGCCTCGACGGTGATCTCCTGCTTCGTCTCGCTCACCCTCAGTCCGGCGCTCTGCGCCCTGCTGCTGGACGCGCACGACCCGCACCAGGCCGCCCGCAGCAATCCGGCGGGACGGCTATTGCGCGCCGCCTTCGCGCGGTTCAACCGCGGGTTCGAGCAGATGTCGGACGCCTACGGCAAGCTGACCCGGCGACTGGTGCGCGGCCTCGCGGTCGTCGTCGTGATCTACATCGCCCTGATCGGCACCGCCGGCTTCGAATTCGCCCGCGAGCCGACCGGCTTCATCCCGGAGCAGGACCAGGGCTACCTCATCACCGTCCTGCAGCTACCGGCCGGCGCCAGCCTGCAGCGCACCGAGCGGGTGATAAAGCGGGCGATCGACATCATCCTCAAGACGCCGGGCATCGAGCACGTCGCGCCGTTCGCGGGGCTGGATGCGACGACGTTCACGGTCGCGTCCAATGCGGGCACGATCTTCTCCGGCCTGCCGTCGCTCTACAACCACGACATTCCGGGGATCACGGCGAACTCGGTGCTGGCCGATCTGCGCAAGCGCCTCTCGGTGATCGAGGACGCCTATGTGCTGACGATCCCGCCGCCGCCGGTGCAGGGCATCGGCAATTCCGGCGGGTTCAAGATGATGCTGGAGGATCGCGCGGGACTCGGCACGCAGGCCCTCGTGAACGCGGCCAACGCGCTGGTGGCCGCCGCCAATCGGGACCCGAGCTTCGCCGGCGTGTTCACGCTGCTCAACGCGGGATCGCCCTCGGTCTATGCCGATATCGACCGCCTCAAGGCCGAGAAGGTCGGGCTCACGCCGACCGACGTGTTCGATACACTGCAGCTCTATCTCGGCTCGCAATACGTGAACGACTTCAACTTCCTCGGCCGGACCTACGAGGTGATCGCCCAGGCGGACGGCGGCTTCCGGCGCGACCGGCAGGATCTGATGGGCCTGAAGGCGCGCAATGCCAGCGGCGAGATGGTGCCGATAGGGACGGTCGCGCAACTGCGGGACACGACGATCCCCTACCGCGTGCCGCGTTACAATCTCTACCCGGCTGCCGAGGTGCAGGGTGTCGCCGCGCCGGGTGTGGCCACCGGCACGGCGCTGCACCGGATGGAGGAGCTGGCAGCGCAGGTCCTGCCGCCGGGCATCGGCTACGAATGGACCGAGATCGCCTATCAACAGGAGCAGAAGGGCACGCCGACGATGCTGGTGTTCGGCGCCGCCGCGCTGTTCGTCTTCTTGGTGCTGGCGGCGAACTACGAGAGCTGGAAGCTGCCGCTCTCGGTGGTGCTGATCGTGCCGATGTGTCTGCTCGCCTCCCTTACGGGGCTGATGTTCCGCGGCATGCCCATCGACATCCTCGCGCAGATCGGCTTCGTGGTTCTCGTCGGGCTGGCGGCGAAGAATGCGATCCTGATCGTCGAGTTCGCACGCCAGGCGCAGGACGCGGGCAGCGCGCCCGCAGCGGCGGCGGTCAGTGCGGCCCGGCGGCGGCTGCGGCCGATCCTGATGACGTCGCTTGCCTTCATTCTCGGCGTCGCGCCGCTGGTGGTCGCGACCGGTGCCGGGGCTGAGATGCGGCAATCCCTGGGCACCGCCGTTTTTGCCGGCATGCTGGGCGTCACCGGCTTCGGCCTGATCTTCACGCCGGCCTTCTACACTCTCGTGCAGCGGATCGGCCTCGCCCGCGGTCGAGCGCCGCCCGCTCAGCGCCGGCCGCTAGAGCAGAGCCACCAAGGCTCGGGCGCTGTAACGGCGGCGGCGCGTTCGCAAGCCGGTCATTAGGTCCTGTTGACAAAAAGTCTTCCGAAAATGCAAGGTTCGCGATTTAACGCTGGTCTTTGCGGAGACTGGTGTGTGCGTGGCGACCTGACGGACGAAGAATGGGCGATCACTGGCGATTTGCTGCCGCCGGAACGTGACCGCCGTGGGCCCCCGGCGCAACCGGCCCTTTCTCAGCAAGCTTGCATCTGGCGCCGCCGAGCGGGCAGATCAGAGGCCCGTCAGGTCGTCGCGCCGTCAGGCATCGCTGATCCGATATGCCCGAGCCGCCGTGTCGTGGAACAAGGCCGCCCGCTCGGAGGCCGAGTAGCTCTTGGAAAATTGTTTGAAGGCGTTGAACAGCACGTGGTGAGAAAAAGACACCTTGTCCACCGGGAAGTTGCTTTCGAACATGCACCGGTTAGGGCCGAACTGCTCGATGCAGCCGGTCATGATCGGAGCGATAGACGAGGCTAATTCTTTCGAGCCGATCGGCTTGGCCCGATTGTACCAGTCGAAACCGAGCCGGGGCATGCCGATGCCGCCCAGCTTCAGGGCGACGTTCGGGCATTTCGCCACGGCGGCGATGCCGCTCCGCCAGGCGGCCAGCACCTCGTCGTCTCGATCGCCGTAAGGGCCGACCCGCGTCAGCCCACCGAGGTGGTTCAGGATGATAGTCAGATCGGGTACGGCGGTGGCAAAGGCGGCCAGCTCGGGCAATTGCGGAAAGCACAGCCCGGTGTCCAGCGACAGACCCATCCGCGCCAGCGTCCGAGCTCCTGCGCGGAATTCGGCCGTGGCCAGGACCCCCTCCTTTTCCCGATTTTCCACCTCCGGATGCGGGTCCCAGGTAACCGTGTGCCGGATACCACGAAACCGGTTGGAACTGGCGGCTTGAAGCGCCTCCAACACCGGCTCGACCCGGTCTCCCAGGTTCAAGTTGGCATGGCCGATGATGGCCGCAGCCGCGCGGCACGGACCATAGAGCCCGGTGGCGCTGGCCGCAGCCAGGCCTTGGACGAATTCAACCTCGCCGACAGGGCGCAGTTCCACCGGCCCATCCGGGCGGTACATGGATCTCGCCTCGATAAATACGGTGGAGCGCACCTTATGACCGCAATTAACGTCGGCGGCCAACTCGTGTAGAAGATACCGCTGGTAGGGAATACGTTCGGATCGAAGATCCCAGAAGTGATGGTGGGGGTCGCAGATCGGGATCTCCGGCTCCAATGTCGGTTCCCGGGTCAGGGCCAGCCAGTCGTTTCCTCCGTACGGCATGATGGTTGCTCCATTGCAGGATGTTGCGGCTGATCCAAAGCGCGCTGCCGCAGGTTTCTACCCCATTCGGCCGACGCTGGCACGGCCGGACTTGAACATGCCGACGCAGCCCTTGCCTTTGCGGCCCGGATCGCGATCCTCCGGTGTCGAGCGATGCGCGTGCGAGAAGGAATGCTTCGATGATCGTCGGAAGCGGCCAGTTCAAATATCGCGTTAATGCCGGCTGGGCAAAATTGCCCAACGGCTGGTCCTTCAAGGAGGTCGGCGGGGTCGGCGTCGACAGCAACGACAATGTCTATGTGTTCAACCGCGGCGAGCACCCGGTCATCATGTTCGATCGCGACGGCAATTTCCTGCGCTCGTGGGGCGAGGGCGAATACCCACGGGCGCACGGCGTCCACATGGCTCCCGACGACACGATGTTTCTGACCGACGATGGCGGCCATTTCGTGCGCAAATGCTCGCTCGACGGCAAGGTCTTGCTCGAAATCGGCGTGCCCGGCAAGCCGGCGCCCTATATGAGCGGCGAGCCGTTCCACCGCTGCACCCACACGGCACTGTCGCCGAAAGGCGAGATCTACGTCTCCGACGGCTACGGCAACGCCCGGGTGCACAAATATTCGGCGGACGGCAAATTGCTGATGTCGTGGGGCGGGCCCGGCACCAATCCCGGCGAATTCAACATTGTCCACAACGTGTGCTGCGACGCCGATGGCTGGGTCTATGTCGCCGACCGCGAGAACCACCGGGTGCAGGTTTTTGACGGCAACGGCCGGTTCGAGACGCAATGGAAGAACCTGCACCGTCCATGCGGACTTTACATGCCGTACGGGCACCAGCCGATCTGCTACATCGGCGAAGTCGGCCCGGCGGCCGCGGTCAGCCGCGATATTCCCAATCTCGGGCCGCGGGTCAGCATCGTCGACCATCAAGGCAAGCTAATCGGCCGCTTCGGTGAAACGCCGGCCGGCACCGAACTCGGCAAGTTCCTGGCACCGCACGGTCTCGCCGTCGACTCTCGCGGCGACATCTATGTCGGTGAGGTCTCGTGGACCGCCTGGCCACAAATCTACCCGGGGAAGCCGCACCCGGCCGACCTGCGCTCCTTGCAGAAATTCGAGAAGGTCGAGTGAAAACCTTTCACCCGGCGTTGAAGTTCATCGGTCTGACGGCTGCTTCGTGCTCCGCAGCGGCCCGCCAAAGAGCTATATGAAGACGGCCGAAAGCGGCAACAAACGCCGCCACTCCTTCTGCGGTGATTGCGGCACGCCCCTCTATGCCTCCGCGGTGGACAATCCGCAGAGTTATGCCCTGCGCGTAAGTACGATCACGCAGCGCGCGGCCTTCTCACCGCAGCGCCAAATCTGGCGGCGTTCTGCGCTGGATTGGGTGGATGCGCTCGCCGCCATACCGGCGACCGAGAAAGGGTGACGCGCTCAGTGCGGGCGCTTCACGCAACTGCAGCTTCGCGCGTGATGACGCAAGCCCGTCCATGACGGAGACCGCCTCAGGCGAGGCCCAGCTTCGGTCGCACCCACTCGGCCAGCTTACGGATCGCCTCGTCCGCTTCCGGCGCCTGTCCCGCGGAAAAATGGAAGACGTGTTGCAACTCCGGGAACACGTCCAGCCTGACCTCCACGCCGGCCTTCGTGGTACGCTCGGCGAGCCGGCGGCTGTCCCGCGATTCGAAATCAGTGTCTCGCCCGTGATTTCCATGTCTACCCACGGCGAGAGCGGCATCGTGGCTGCCGGCATCGGCAGGTCGCACTCGCGGGCTCGGAGCAGCGCGGTCACGTCGAGCGCGCCGCCCGCCGAGTCACCGGTCAAGGCGATATGACCGGGCTCGATGCCCTGGTCGAGGAGCCACCGGCGGTGTCGGCGGTGTCGGCGGCGCGGGGATCAGCCTATCGGGCGGCGGCGGGATCGCCAATACCGGCAGGATCGTTGCCGGCGACGGCAGCGACGGCTATGGCACCTTCAACGGCAACTACCCCGGCGGCGCTGGTGGCGCCGGGATAAGTCAGTCGGCTCACGGCAACATCGGCAATGCCGGCATCATTTTTGGGGGCACCGGCGGTCGCGGCAGGGGTGGCGGATCTTTGCAGGCGGCGCGGCCGGCACGGGCGGCGCCGAGATAGGCCTGTCGGCGGGCGGCAGCATCCTTGATCTCGAAAATTTTTCGGCCGAGTCAATCACGACGGCTTGATGGCGCGTGTTGCCGCGCGGGTGTCGTGCTCAAACTCATCCGGGCCTTTCTCAGGGCCGGGGTGATGAAGGATGGCTGGTCAGTCCGGTGGATGTGGGCACCCCGCAAGGGGGTCCGCTCTCGCCCCTCCTAGCAATCTCGTGCTCGACGATCTCGACAAGGAGCTGACCCGCCGGGGTCACCGTTTCTGCCGCTACGCGGACGACGCGAATAGCTATGTTCGCAGCCGCCGCGCCGGAGAACGGGTGATGGCGTCGGTGAGCCGGTTTCTGACCAACAAGCTGCGCCTGAAGGTCAACTAGGCGAAAAGCGCGGTGGCGCGACCGGAGGAGCGCACATTCCTGGGGTTCAGCATCGCGAATGACGGGAGCGAGCGGCGCATCGCGTCCAACGCCCTCAACAGGTTCAAGGCGCAAATCCGGGACACGACCCGTCGGACACGGGGGATCAGCCCGACACGGTTGATCGAAGATCTCACGCCATACCTTGTGGGATGGCGCGGATACTTCAGCTCCTGCCAGACCCCACGGGTGCTCACCAACCCGGAGGCATGGATCCGCCGAAGGCTACGTTCGTAGCTTGGGCGGCAATGGCAAAACGGCCCCAACCGCTTCCAGGAACTGCGGCGCCGTGGCGTGCCGAAGTTCCACGCGGCGGTTGCCGCCGGCTCGCCGACCGGGTTCTGGCGCATGTCCGGACATCCGGCAGTCCAACAGGCCTACGCAACCCGTATTTCGACGGCCTCGGTCTCCCCCGCCTCTATGTTCCTGCTCAAGCCTAACCCGATCGAACCGCCGTGGTACGGACCCGTATGCCCGGTGGTGCGGAAGGGGCGACGCCGCGAGGCGTCCCCCTATCCCGATCAATCCGCAGCATTCCTTGCAAAATCGCAGCGGCGGGGGTCCCGCCCAGAACCTTCGGTCACCGGCATCAGAACAGCACCGTGGACTGCACCGTGAAAGCAATGGCAGGCGCGCGGGCGGTCTTCTCGCCCGGATTGGGCGACAGCGTCAGCGTGGGTTGCAGAAAGACGCCGTCGAAGACATGGACCTGGTCGTAGAACTGCAGCAGGGCTTCGTCGGGCCTGAGGTCCAGGCTGGGGTTCAATCGTGACCAGGCAATTCCGACGCCGAGCGAGTTCCGCGGTCGGCCGCGAATTACACCAAATGCGGTGACGCCGACACCGAGGTACCGGGTCGCGATCAGAGTCCGCGAGTTGTTGGCGCCCAGTTGCACGAACCCCGATACGCCTCGCGCGTCGCCATCCTTGCTCCCGCGCCACAGCCGCTGCGATGCGAAGGCGTAGACGCCATGGGATCCGTTCTGTGCCACCGTGCCTTGCGGCGCCGACAGGGTGAGCGTACCCGTCTGGTCCCAGGCGCCGATGCCGAAGGCGCCCGGCAGATTGTTCGGCCCGAGCAGCCAGGCGGTACCGGTCTCGCCGATATAGAACCGGTAGCCGTTGAACGTCGGCGCGAGTTGCAAGCCCGTTTGCTCGCCGTGCGCCCCGTTGCCATCGAAGCCGCCAAGTGAGACGTAGAAGCGCCCCGTCGGTGCGACCGTCGCGGTGACGCCGTACGCCGAATTGTAATAGCCAGGGAGCGCGCCGAGGATCGTCGGGTTCACGAACACCGGCGTATAGAGGAGCCCGGTCACTGCCGGAATCTGCAGTGAGACATCCTGCACCGGTACCGGGCGGACGACGTTGCCGAAATCGTAGGTTGGAACCGTCTTTCCGATCCGCACCACGAGCCTCTCGGAGAAGAAGGATTGGCGCCACCAGAGTTCGTAGAGTTCCGTTCGGTCCAGTGGCGGCGCGCCGGTCAGGCCGTTGTAGCCGGTGACGACCCCGGCTTGCTGATTGCTCGACTGTCCGTCGAAGCGAAGCAGCGCCGCGCCGAAGCTCGCGCCCGGAATTTGCGCGAGCTTGTCGAGATCTGCGTCGAGATCCGTCACCAGCAAATTGTTGAAGCTGGCTTTGTCGGGAGCATTGCCTCCGGAAATCAGGTAGTTGCCGTTGCTGACCAGCACGCCGCCCAAGCGGAGGCCGCTCTCCGGTCCGAGCCCGAGCAGCCGCCCCAGCGCGCCCGTTCCCGCCACGATATTGACCGCGCCGGGATTGCCCGAGATCGCCGGGTTCGCCGCGTCTGCGGCGGGCGGATTTTGGCCGTGCGCCGAGGCGGCGGGCCCGATGAACAGTGCCGTCGCCAGCAGCAGCTTGCGCAAAGCGGCTGGCACGCGAACACTCACGGTCGCGCCTTGCTTCGTCAGTGCTTCGAGAACAGGAAGAGCCATCCGGCGTAGAGCAGCACGATCAGCGCCGCGCCCGCGAGGTTCGTTCGTCCCCCGGCACCGCGCGCCGGCGCGAGCCACCAGCCGAAGCCCCGGCTCACCCAGGGCACCAGCCCGCTGAGCAGCAGCACGCTGACCACATTGCCGATGAACAGGGCGAGCCAGAACGGCACCGCAGCCTTACCCATCAGAAGCGGAGTCTGTACCCAGGCGCCGAACAGGAACACCACTGGATAGAGCAGTAGCAGAACCAGCATGTTCATCTTCCAGGCGGCGGGCGGGGCTGCCCCGTCCGGAACCTTGAACCACTGGTCGAAACCGGTGCGCGCGATCCGGGCATGAAACTCCTCGGTGAACGGCTCAGCTTCCTTGAGGAGATTGAGCCGCACCGGCGAATTCATCCAAGCCTGCAGATTTGTGTCCGAGTTCGAACCGTACGATCGCCAGCCAGCTCTCTTGCACGCCCGGGATCGGCGCTTCGAACCGATAGCCCTGAAAGCCCTTCGCCTTCGACTGAGCGGCGGCGATCTTTTGCTCCCAGGCCCGATATGCGGCTTCGGTCCCCGGCTTGAGGCGCGTGGCAATGACCGCGGACACCGGCGACGGCAGGACGCCCACCGCATCGTCCTTCAAGATATGGATATCGTCCTGTCCCACCAGCATTGGCAGTACGTGCTCGATCAGACCGAGCCGCTGGCTGGAATTCAGCCACGACGTCGCCTTATTGAGACTCGCGAAGCGCTGGAGAATAACCCAGTCGATCTGCGCCGGCGGGTTCGGCGGCATGACCGTCTGCTCAATAAAGCCGGAGAACTCGGCAGCGGCAGCGCCGATCCTTTGCTGCCAGTTGGCGAATTCATTCTCCTTGCCGGCGCGAACCCGCGTCTGCGTGACGACTGTTACGCCGCCGGGCGTTGCGGTTTGCGTCACGCTCACGACGCGCCGAGCTTGTCGAAGATGCGATCCGGCCTGAACGGCAAGTGCGCAAACCGAACCCCGGTCGCATTCGCCAGGGCATTCGCAATCGCCGGCGCAACCGGGTTGATCGCGCACTCGCCCTGCGCCTTCGCCCCCAACGGGCCGATCGCGTCGTGGGTATCCGCGAAGAACACTTGCGTGGGCGGGACGTCCGCGAACGCGGGAATGCGGTAGTTGCGCAACGCCGGGTTCACCATCTTGCCGGTATCGTCATAGACCATGTTCTCGGTGAGCGCCCAGCCGAACCCCATCGCGACCGCACCGTCGATCTGGCCGCGGCACTGCATCGGGTTGATGAGCCGGCCGATGTCGGCGGCGTGCACGCTGTGCAGGATGCGGATTTCGCCGGTCATGCGATGCACGGCGAGCCGGATGCCGTGAACGTTGAATGCGACCGTGCGCGGCGAAAGGTAGGCCCTGCGCTTGGCTTCGAACCGTGGCCGGCCTTGCTGCCGGCAACGTGAAGATCCGACAGCGCGATCCGGCGTTTGTCGCAGACCACCGTTCCGGCTTCGAGGCGGCAGGCGGCAGCGTTCCGCCCCGGTGTGGCGGCTGGCGAAGTCGAGGATGTTGTCGCGCATGGCTTCCGCCGTGAGGTTCACGGCCTGGCCGGCGACGACGGTACCCGTGCTGCCGAACGTCCCGCTGTCAAAGGGACAGAGATCGGTATCGGCATTAATGATGTCGACCGAACCCGCCTGTGCGCAGAGAACCGCCGCCGCAATCTGGCGGTGCGACGTGACCGAGCCGTTGCCCATCTCGGTCGAGCCGACAGCGAGATGATAGGTGCCGTCGGGCAGGAGCGTCATGACCGCCCCCGACCGGTGCTCGGTCGGCGGCCCGTTCTCGAGCATCGCCAGCGCAACACCCTTCCCCTCCGCCCACTCATCGCCAGCGGGCTTTGGCAGACCGCCGCCCTTGGCCAATGCGTCCTCGACAAGATCCAGGCATTGGTCGAGGCCATAGCTGCCGAAGCCGACGTCGGATGGATCCTTCCACACGGACTTCGAGCCAGTCGCCCGGTCGGACCATGTTCTTGCGCCGGATCTCGAATGGGTCGACATGCAGCAGCCGCGCCAATTCGTCGATCGCCGACTCGATCGCAAACGTCGTTTGCGAGGAGCCGTAACCCCGAAAGCCGCCGCCGGGGACTTGGTTGGTATAGACCGCGTATCCGATCGCCTTCTTGTTGGTGCACCGATAGGACGAGAGCGGGCTGCCGAGGGCTCCCGCGAGAGTCTCGCCGGCGTGGCCACCGTAACCGCCGGTGTTGGAGACCACGTGTAGCTCGATCGCCGTCAGCGTTCCGTCCAGTTTGGCGCCGAGCTTGACCCGGGTGGTCATCTGGTGGCGGGTGGTGGCGCCGATGAACTGCTCCTCGCGGGTGAACTCCCATTTCACCGGACGGCCGGTTTTCATGGTCGCGAGCAGGCACAGATCCTCGGAAATCATTTCCTGCTTGCCGCCGAATCCGCCGCCGATGCGCTCTGTGAAGACATGCAGGTCCCGCGCGCGCAGACCAAAGATATGGCAGAGCTTCTGCTGCGCGATGAACGGCCCCTGCGAACTGGTGCGCACGTGCAGCCTGCCGTCGTCGCTGCGCCAGGCGATGGAACCGTGGGTCTCTAGGTGAACGTGCTGCACGCGCGACGTCGAATAGGTCTTCTCGTGCACGGCGTCGGCCGCCGCGAAGCCGTCTGCAACGCTGCCGATTTCGCCATGGATGTCGACATAGATGTTACCCTTCTCGGCGCCGCCCTTGTCGTGCAGCACCGGCGCCTCTGGCGCCATGGCGGCGACCGGATCGAACACGGCAGGCAAGATTTCATAGCTGACGTCGAGCAATCGGCAGGCCGTTTCGGCGGCCGCCTCGGTTTCGGCGGCGACCGCGGCGATCCGCTGGCCGACGAACCGAACAACGTTGTCAAGCACGTAGGTATCGTCCGGATCGACCAGGTGATCCTCGTGCAACGCCGTGCTGTAGAGCCGGCGCGGCACGTCCTCCCAAGTAAAGACCTCGACCACTCCGGCTACCGCCAGCGCTCGGTCGCGCCCGATATGGACGATGCGTGCGTGGGCGTGCGGCGAGCGCAACACCTTGAGGTGCAGAACCCGGTCGACCACGACGTCCATGGTATAGCGGGCGCGCCCCGTGACGATCCCCTCGCCGAAGGGGTTCGCCAGACTTGCGCCGCAGGCCTTGCCTGCGACGTCTTCTTCGGCGCTCGCAACACCGCCGAGCGCATCGGCGATAGAACGATAGCCCGTGCAGCGGCACAGGTTGCCCTTGAGCGCACGGGGCAGGTCGGTACGTTGATATTGGTCGAGCGAGGCCGCGGTCATGATCATCCCGGCGGCGCAGAAGCCGCACTGAAACGCCTGCGAGTTGATAAAAGCCCGTTGCAGCGGGTGCAATTTGCGGTCGGGCGCCAACCCTTCGATGGTCGTGACGGCACGGCCGGCGGCGCGGAAGGCCGGCATCAGACAGGAATGCACCGGGGTACCGTCGAGCCACACCGTGCAGGCGCCGCAATCGCCGGCATCACAGCCCTTCTTGACGCCGAAGAAGCCGCGCTCGCGCAGGAAAGTGCGCAGGCATTGCCCGGGTTCCGGCTCGGCCGAAATCAACTTGCCATCGACCGTGTAGTTCATGTTGCGCTCCCAGGATGCGTCAGCTCAGCGCGTATCTGCTCGGCGAAATAGGCGGTGAGGTGACGCTTGTAGGGAGCCGAACCATGCACGTCGTCGAAATATCCGTCGGCCGGAATCTTTGCGTCGATTGCCCTGCGCAGCTCCGTCGCGGACGGCGGTTGTGCGAAGTGAAGCTGCACCGGCCGGGGCGTTGCCGCCGTAATGGTGATCAGGAGATCGCCGCGGGCGCGGTCCTGCGTTCCGATCAGCAGCGCGGCCGAGCGGCCGAGATGGGTCAGTGACGCGCAGCGAAACGCACAGCGCTTCGAGAGCGCGGACGCCGGAATGTTGATGCTGCGCAGCAGTTCTCCCGGCCGCAGCACGTTGGTGTGGTTGCCGGTCACGAAGTCCACCGCCGGGACCTCGCGCGGTGGCGCATCGCGCGGCCATAGTGTATAGGTCGCCTCCAGCGCCGCGGTGAGCGAAATCATCGGGCCGGCCGGCAGGGACATGCAGACGTTGCCGCCGACCGTGCCGGCGTTCCAGATCTTGAACGAGGCCAGGAACGAATTGCAGCACTGGCGGACCAGCGGTGCGGCAGTCCACTCTGCCGGCCCGTCGAACCGGTACAGCTCGGCAATCCGGCAAGTCGCTGCGATTTCGAGCCCGGTCGGCGATGCGTTGAGCGTGGGCCAGTGCAGCTGATCGAGATCGATCAGCGTGTCGGTCGTCCACTGCGGTTCCGAGAACAGCCAGGTTCCGCCGGCGAGCCAGGCATAACCAACGCGCCACTGGGTGATTTCGTCCGCCGAGGCCGGGCGCTTGATCTCGATCACCGTGTTCAGGTTCATGGAAGGTCTCCCAGGGTTTTGGGACCGGACCCCGGTGTGACAATGTTCGGGAATTGATGCGAGCCAAACGACACCAGCGGCGGCAAGGTGGGATTGATCTTGCGCTTGGTGTCTTCGTCGATGATCGCCTGACGTGCGTCGCCGCCCATCAGCTCATAGTCCATCATGGCGTAGTTGCCGAAGAACGTAGCGCCCACGGAACGGTCGGAAACTATGCGCGTCAGTAACTCCAGCAGGTCTGCCGACGTGGTCGTGAACGAAGTCGTCTCCGTCAGAAGCAACCGGTCGTTGATCGCCTCGGGCCCCATATATTGGGCGAGCAAGCTGAACAGGACATTGTTCTGCCGGGTCACGTAGATGCTGTTGGAGACGGCGTAGGTCTTATCCCAGTCGGCCGCCAGCTTTGCTTTCCAATCTCCGATCACGCCCATCCAATGAGCAACCTGGGTCTGCGCCGCCCAGGCGATGTTCTTTTTCAACAGAGGCCGCTGTTTCTTCGAGAACTTCTGCAATGCATCGATCGAGATGCCCTCTGCCAGGCACCGGTCGATAAACGCGATGTTGTTCTGAAGAATGCTGCGGTTGTTGTCCCGCCAGTCGCCCCGCATGCCGGTCGCATCGAGGCTGTCCAGGGCCGTTTGCATACGGCTGCGATAGGCCGCCATCCCGCCGCGCCAGGACCGGTCGTTGGGGCTGTTCAAATAGGGTTCGACCACCACGGCCAGCGCCATGGTGCTGTGGGCGACGGACTTGAGGAGTGAGTAGACGGCTGGCACCGCCGGCGCCTCGAGCGGAGGCATGCCCGGCCGGTAGAGAATGAACCGTCCGCCGGCCCCCGAAAATAGGCCGAGGATGACCGGGTGCTGGGCCAAGATGTCCTTCTGGAAGACCCGACCTGCGGCGTCGTAGAGCCCGAACATGGCGGTGTTTAGTGCGAGGACGTTCCCGATCGCCGTTTCCGCCGGGCGAGAAGTGATTGGAGCGGAGATCGCCTGCATATAGGCCGGCACATTAGCGGCGCTCGCGGCAGGCGCAGCGAGTGCCATGAGCGTCAGTACTGCGAGAATACGCCGTGTCATAGTCGCAGCGATGTGCAATGCAACCTCCCAAGGTAACCTCGGCGCTGTTCGATTGTCGGTCAGGACGGAAATTCCGAGGATGATGGTCTTCGATCGGCAATGAGGTTTTGACACTGGAAAGCTCGGGCTTTACCGAACGCAAGACGCCTTGCAGGTGTCCAGTTACCGGAGTTTCGTTAAAATTTCGCTGACGTCCGGAATACGCACTATCTCTCCTGGCACGCATCGCTACCGGCGAAGCTGTAGATCAAGGTCTCGCTCCAGGCGCGCGGGCGCCGGCGGGCGGTGTCAGCTTGAACGCTGCACCTTGCGCTTTTCGCGCGGTATTGAAGGTTGTGCTATAGAGAGCGCCCGACGCGTCGAACGTCACGCCGCCGATCGGATAGGCGCCGTCGCGGCAGGCGCCGCTCGCGCTGGGCACCCAGCTGATCCAGGAATTGATCGACGACGGGTGCCATGCCGTTACCCGCTACCAGCCCGAAGGCGACAAGACCATGCAGATGCACGCGAGAGACCGCGATGATCGAGAACGGCTTTGTCCACCTCCCGCGGCAGCGCCCTGGCTCGCCGAATACCCTGCACGAGATGGCGGTGTTCCCCAGGCGCAGGCACGACGACCAGGTCGATTTCGACCGCTCAGTTCCTCGACTGGTTCAAAACCCCCATGTCGGGCTGGGGCATATACGAGGCCACCCGGAGAAGGGCCGAAAATTGCTCGCCTCGCGGAAGCGAACCCGTCCCCGTTCTCATCGCGAGAAAATCGCAATGCGGCTTACCTCGCAGCAGCTCCGGCAGTTCGCTGAAGAGGGCTATCCGTTCCTGCCCGACTGCTTCTCGGAAAAGGAGGTCGCGCCCCTGCGCGACGAGGCCGAGCAGATCTATGCCACCAACCGCCGGGAGGTATGGCGCGAGAAGACTGGCGCGCCCCGCACCGCCTTCGCCGCGCACACCTACAACGAGGCGTTCCGTCTGCTCGGCGGATTACGGCGCTTGGGCGCGCGATGACGGCATGCCGGAGCCGCGCGCGATGAACATCGCCGTGTTCATGGACGAAGTGATGCCGATCAACGGCCCGCTGATGCCGATCCCAAGGAGCCACAAGCACGGGGTGCTGTCGGCCGGCCACGACGAGGAGACGACGTCCTACCCGCTATGGACGCTCGACAAGGAAACGGTCATAAAGCTCGTGCAGGAAGGTGACACGCGCGGACCGCGTTCGTCGCATCGGGCGCCGAGGCCTGCGCCGATCCCGGGGTCGAGGTCATTGTCGAGGCGACCGGTAGTCCGCCGACCGGCATTGCCCATGCGCGCGCGGCGATCGCCGCTCGAAAGCACGTCGTCATGGTCAATGTCGAAGCCGATGTGCTGGCCCGGCCGCTGCTGGCCGGAGGCGCGAGCGCGGGGCG
The DNA here is from genome assembly GCA_963703855.1 of uncultured Alphaproteobacteria bacterium. Classification (GTDB taxonomy): domain Bacteria; phylum Pseudomonadota; class Alphaproteobacteria; order ATCC43930; family CGMCC-115725; genus AP-15. The sequence continues at coordinate 113,512 of CAVPFW010000023.1, read as the reverse complement.
TCGTCTATTCGCTCGCCTATGGCGACCAGCCGGCGCTGGCTTGCGACCTGGTCGATTGGGCACGCGCCTGCGGTTTCGAAGTGGTGGCCGCCGGCAACGGAACCAAGTATCTGCCCGCCTATCATGCCGTGACGCCCGAGGATGTCTGGGAGCATTACGGCCTGACGCCGGAGGCAGCGCGCCGCAGCGGAATGAACCCGCAGATGTTCAACTCCTTTCTCGACGGCACCAAATCGGCGATCGAGATGGCGGCGATCGCGAATGCCTGCGGCTTGAGCGTGCCGTGCGACGGCCTCGCTTTCCCGCCCTGCGGCGTCGACGATCTGCCGCAAGTTCTGCGCGCGACGGCGGCAGGCGGGGTTCTCGAGCGGGACGGCATGGTCGAGGTCGTCTCCTCTCTGGAGCGCGACGGAAGGCCGGTGTTCCGCGACCTGCGCTGGGGCGTCTATGTGGTGCTGAAGGCGCCGAACGATTACGCCCGCGCCTGCTTCAAGGAGTACGGCCTCAAGACCGACCCGAGCGGCTGGTATGCCGCGATGTACAAGCCCTATCACCTGATCGGACTGGAGCTTGGCGTGTCGGTACTGTCCGCCGTGCTCCGCGACGAGCCGACCGGCCAGCCTTGCGGCTTTCGCGGCGATGTCGTTGCCATCGCCAAGCGGGCGTTGCGCGCCGGCGAGACCCTCGACGGCGAAGGCGGCTATAGGGTGTGGGGCAGGCTCGTGCCGGCGGAACGCAGCCTGGCCGAGGGCGTCTTGCCCATCGGTCTCGCGCACAAGGTGCCGCTGCAGCGCGACATCGCCGCCTGCGAGATCGTGCGCTGGGCCGACGTGGCGGCCCCGGACACCGAGGCGGTGCGCGTGCGGCGCGACATGGAGCGCCGCTTCGCGCCGCCTTCCGCCATCGCCGCGCAATAGAACGGGTGGGGGAACGCATGGAATACCGGCAATTCGGCAAGACCGACCTCAAGGTCTCGGCGATCGGGTTCGGCTGCTGGGAAATCGGCGGCACTTACGGCCGGATCGAGGAGACCGAGTTCGCGCGCGCCGTTCATCGGGCGATCGACGGCGGCATCACCTGCTTCGACACCGCCGAGGCCTACGGCATGGGGGTCTCCGAGCAGGCCTTGGGGGACGCGCTCGGCGGCCGGCGCCAGGATGTTTGCCTCGTCACCAAATTCGGTGTGGGCTACGAGGAAATGCCATCCCGGCGCGACAGCAGCCGCGGGCGGGTCATGGCCTCGATCGAGAAAAGCCTGCAAAGGCTGCGGACCGACCATGTCGACGTCTATCTCGTGCATTGGCCCGACCCCGACACGCCGCTCGACGAGACGATGCGCGCCCTCGACGACATCGTGCGGCAGGGCAAGGCGCGCACTATCGGCGTGTCGAACTTCCGACTGGCGCAGATCGAGGCCGCCATGCGGGTGCGCCCGATCGATGTCGTGCAATATGGCTGGAACATGTTCGACCGGCGCATGCAGGCGGAGATCTTCCCGTACTGCGCGGCCCGGGAGATCGGGGTCATGGCCTACGGATCGCTCGCCTACGGGATGCTGAGCGGCATGTTTCGCGCCGGCATGCAGTTCGAGGAGAGCGATTGGCGCTCGCGCGGCGGCATGCTCGGCAATCTCAACCTGTTCCGCACATTGTTCGGCCCCGAGCATTTACCTCGCAACCTCCGCGCCGTCGACGATCTCAAGCCCCTCGCGGCGAAATACGACAAGACCCTGCCGCAATTCGCACTGCGGTGGACCTTGAGCAACCCGGTCGTCGGCACGGCGCTGGTCGGCTTTCGCGAGCCGGCCGAGGTAACCGAAAACTTGGGAGCCCTCGGCTGGACCATTTCCGCCGCCGACATGGCGGAGGTCGACGCCATCCTCGCCCGGCATGGCTGCGTGACCGAGCCGCCGGGCTGGCTCGAAGATTAGAGGGGTGCCCGCCGACATGCCGAAAATCACCTATTTCGAATACGGCGGCCGCGAGCACCGGGTCGAGGTGCCGCCAGGACGTTCGGTCATGCGCGGCGCGGTCGACAACGACATCCCCGGCATCGATGCCGATTGCGGCGGCGAATGCGCCTGTGCAACCTGCCACGTATACGTCGACGAGGGCTGGCTCGGGGCGACCGGCGTCCCAGTCCCGGGCTCGCAGGAAGCCACCATGCTGAGCTTTGCCGCGCTCGCCCAGTCCAACTCGCGCCTGTCCTGCCAGATCACCGTGAGCGAGGCGCTCGACGGGCTTATCGTCCGGATGCCGGAAGGCCAACATTGAAGCCACAGCAACGCGAGGCAGATCGATGAACGCAACCCTCGACGCCGCGGTTCATACCGACGCCAGCAGCGTGGCGCTCGACGCCATCGACGTCAGCGATCCGCGGCTCTACCAGAATGACATCTGGTACCCCTATTTCGCCCGGCTGCGGCGCGAGGACCCGGTGCATTACTGCCGCGATAGCCGCTACGGCCCCTATTGGGCGGTGACCAAGTACAAAGACATCATGCAGGTCGAGGTCAACCACCAGGTCTATTCCTCGGCCTCGGAACTGGGCGGCATCCAGATCGAGGATCAGCCCAAGGACATGGACCGGCCGAGCTTCATCCGCATGGATCCGCCCCGCCACGACGACCAGCGCAAGGTGGTCAGCCCGGTCGTCGCGCCGGCAAACCTCGCCAACATGGAAGGGCTGATTCGCGAGCGGACCGCCGAGGTCCTCGACAGGTTGCCGCGCAACGAGACCTTCGACTGGGTTGAGCGAGTGTCGGTCGAGCTGACCACGATGATGCTCGCGACCTTGTTCGATTATCCGTGGGACGACCGGCGCCAGCTCACCTACTGGTCCGATGTCGCGATCGCCAATGTCAACTCTCCCGAGTCGCCGGTGCACTCGGAAGAGGAGAGCTTCGCCGAGCTGACGAAGATGGCCGAGGCGTTGGGCGCGCTCTTCAACGAACGAGCGCAGCAGCCGCCCAAATTCGACCTCTTGTCGATGCTGGCGCATGGCGAGGCGACGCGTGACATGCCGAATCCGCGAGTTCATGGGCACGCTTGCGCTGCTGATCGTCGGCGGCAACGACACGACGCGCAATTCGATGACCGGCGGATTGCTCGCCTTGAGCGAGCATCCCGGCGAATACCGGAAGCTGCGCGACGATCCGGCGCTGATCCCGGGGATGGTGTCGGAGATCATTCGCTACGTGACCCCGGTGATCCACATGCGGCGCACCGCGCACGAAGACGCCGAACTCGGCGGCAAGCCGATCAAGAAAGGCGACAAGGTGGTGATCTGGTACGTTTCCGGCAATCGCGATCCAGAGGCGATCGACGACCCGGATAATTTCATCATTGACCGCCCGCGGCCGCGACAGCACCTCTCCTTCGGCTTCGGCATCCATCGCTGCGTCGGCAATCGGCTCGCCGAATTGCAATTGCGCATCCTGTGGGAAGAGATCCTCGCGCGGTACCCGGTGATCGAAGTCATGGGCCCGCCGCGACGGGTTTATTCCAATTTCATCCACGGCATCCGGTCATTGCCGGTGCGGATTCCGGCGTAAGCCGACGCAAGCCGTATCGTAGCTCTAGGAGGAGGCACAGCATGCCGGTTCAACGATTTGCGCCGATGACCAAGGAGTTCCCGACCTTCGATTGCGACGCGCATGTCACCGAGCCGCCGCTGATCTGGGAACGCGCCAAGGATTTCCTCACCCGCGACGAGCTCGACGCGATGAAGGCGACGATCTGGTGGGACTCCGAAAGCCGTCTGTTGGTCGTCAACGGCCGCGCCGGGGTCGGTCTCGGCTCACCGCGGCGCGGCGGCATCCCCGGCACGATGCGGGTCATCACCAATGCCGGCCCCGGGGTCAAGCACGATATTCAGCGCGCCCTCAACGTGCGCAATCTCGACCCGAAGACCGCGCTGACCCAGGAGCAGGTGGCCTATCTCGACCACGCCGGCTCCTACGAGCCCAAGCCGCGCCTCAAGGACATGGACGTCCAGGGCATCGATCAAGTCATGATCATCCCGACCGAGATCGACATTTATCCCTGGCTGGAGAACGCGCTCGGCGCCAAGGCCTTCTGCCGCGCCTACAACGAGTGGGCCTACGAATACACGTTGGCCGACCCCGAGCGGCTGTTCTTCGCCGCGCTGATCCCGATGCAGCATCCGGATTACGCGGTCGCGGAGGTGCGCCGAGTTGCCGCCCTTGGCTGCCGGGTCGCCCTCGTCCGCCCGATGGATGCACTGGGCAATTACCCGCTGCAGCCGAAATACGAGCCGGTCTGGGACGCTCTGGAAGAGACCGGCATGGTCTACGGCATGCACCCGTTCCCGGCCTTCGGCACCCTCAAGCCCAGCGGCTACAGCGAGCAGTATTCCGGCGCCGAGCTGATCCGGCGCACGATCGCGACCGCCGGCCTGCCGCATTCGTTCCTGTCGAACGTGCAGAATTTCCAGGCCGAGGCGGCGCTGTGGGTGACCATGGTGCTGATGTCCGGCTTTTTCGAGCGGCACCCGAAGATCAACGCCGCGGTGTTCGAGGCCTCGTCGACCTGGCTCAGCTTCCTGATCGACGAATGCGACAAGGCCTACCGGCTCTATAAGAACGAGCGCCAATTGCCGCCATTGAAATGCCTGCCGAGCGAGACCTTTGCCGAGCATTGCATGACTGGGTTCGAGGGCGACGAGGCGCCGCCGGCGCGCCTGCCGGAGTTCTATGGCGACATCCTGGCGTGGTCGTCCGACGTCTATCACCACGACGGCGACGACGCCTGGCGGGCGATCGAGACGATGCAAAAACACGGGCTCCCGGTCGAAGACCAGGCCAAATTCCTCGGCGGCAACGCCCGCCGCCTCTACAAGGTGCAGGCGCCGGCCAACATCATCCGCGACCGCGTCACCGAAATCGACCGCCCCGATTGGTGGCCGACCGAAGAAGAAATCCGCGCCTCGCTGCAGCCCGAGGCCGCGGTCACTCGCAGCTAATGACTAATCAGATGCTTGGTATCCAAGCCATTGGTCCGCTTAGGGTGGATTGCGGGCCTTCGCCGCAATCGCCGCCAACTGCTCGCCGCTTTCCCGCGGGTTCCTTCATAGGAGGCTTTCCGACGCCGGCCCCCTGTACCAGGTGATTGCTAGCGCCGGGGCCGCATCGAAACCCTTCAATTCCGGCCGTTCGCCCAGGGCGGGGCCGCTACTGACCGCAGCGCCGCTTGCTGGAAAACCGGTAAGTTGCGATACTCTATTTAACAGCAAGCGAAAATTTGGCATCGTGTTTGCCTAAAATGGAGGGAGGAAATGGGCGGATCACCACGAGCGATACACGGCAACCCGTTCGCAAAGGTCGTATTCGGCGGCGTGGCTGCAATGCTCATCGCATTCGCGCCGCCGACGGCGCGAGCCGCCGGAGCGGCGGAAAGTTACGATTTCCAGATTTGCCACGGATATTTCGCGCTTTGCGCCGCCTCGACCTGCAAGCCGACCGGAGGGCTGATCACCGTCAGAACCGCAACGGGGGGCACTGCGACATTCCCCGGAGCGGATTGCAAGTGTTCGGTGATACTCGGTCCGTCGATTGCCAACTTGGCCGGAGGCAATATGCGAGGTTCTTGCGAGCCGCCGGAACGGGGCCAACATCTGGTCGACTTATCAGCCCAGACCGAACATTCCGCAGGCGATCACCAATTGGGTCCCGAGCCTGCCAGAGGCCGCGGCACCACCGCTTTTCTGCCCGAAGAGACGCGATCTCGGAAATCGGTTGGTCAACTGCTTCAGCTTCGCCTGCCGAACTCACAGACTTACATCAACAATGTGCCGGTAGTGACCTGTCACTGCCCGATCGGAGAGTCGCTGGCGGGCACTCCCGTTCCGCCTCATACCTCGTTTTTGACGCAGGCCGGGCAGGGCGACCGGGCCTTCTGTGCCGACCACCCGTCTCCGGGCCGATTTCGTTACCGTAGTCGCGTCCGACCAAGCGATGCACGGATTGCTGCCTGGGCAGTCCGAGAACAACCTGACAGCTCGACGGAGACGTGCCATGAGGAGCAAACAAAATGGGGGCTACGGCTATCTGCGTCGACTTTGCTTGGCATCTGCGCTGACCGCCGGTCTCGCAATGACCGCCGGCGTCTCCGCAGGCGCGGCGCAAACGGTTGTGGATCCTGACGCGATCGCTGGGAACTCACAAGCCGTCTCACGATTAAGCCCGTTTAACACGACGGTCGCGTATGTCGTCCAATTCTACCCGTTATGGTTCACGTACTATCAGACGCGGTTGGCGAATCACGGCGCCAACCACCTGGTCGACCTAACCGGATTTCTCCCGTCTACCACTATGTGGTGGCCATCAACGTTGATACGCTCTACGTCAGCACCTTCCTCGACCTTACCGCGGGGCCGGTGATCCTGACCATCCCCGCGACGCCACGTTCCCGCCCAAGTCGTATTCGATACCGATGCTGGACCTGTACGGCGATCTTTCCCCGATAGCGCGACATCCCGAAGACTTCGGGAGCTATGCCCTCATCGGACCCGGCGGATTTACACGGCACGCTTGCAGACGCGTCACTTGCATCATGTTGCCTCTCGACTTTCCGGCTTTTATCTTCAGGGCAGACAAATTCTCCCCGACTAACGAGAACCAGATCAAAGAAGCCGACGCGTTCCGCAGGTCGCTCATGACCTCCGTGGCGCGCGGCTAAGATCGTGCCAGAGATCCTCTTTCCGTGCCCTTCAAGACGACGGCCGACGACCTGATCGCCCATGACCCCATCGCATTTCTCAGGCAGCTGCAAAGGGCAGTGGCATCCGACGATACTCCGACCTTGTCTCCCTACGAAGAGGCGCTATCAAACCGGTTCGACAGCTTGTTCGCCAACCAGAATGCGAACAGGGACCGAGTTCAGTGCCGGCGCTCAGGCGGCCCACAAGTTCATCTTGGACAGCTATCTTACGCATACGAACTGGGAGACTCACCCGAGAAACTGGATATTGATTTCACCAATATCGGTGATTGGGGCGATCAGGTCGTCGAACGATCGTCGATCACCGAATTCATCCAATACGCCAACGGCATCGAGGGGGCGGCATATTATCACGTATTCAAGGATGCCAAGGGCCGGCCGCTGAACGGGAGCAACCCGCGGGGCTATGTCTTGACGTTTCCGCCAGGGAAGCAGCCCAAGGCAACGCGCTTCTGGTCTCTGACCGCTTATACCCCGGAGGCGATAGAACTCGTTCCTAACCCTGCTCATAAATACGCGGTTGCCAGGTACACACCACACTTGCAATACAACAACGACGGTTCGCTCTCGGTTTACATGGCCCAGCAACTCCCAGCGGGCGTGCCGATGGCCAATTGGCTGCCGATACCGGCCGGCGCGTTCAACATAATGCTTCGCGTCTACGGTCCGGAGGGATCGGTCAAGGACAACACCTACGTCCCGCCCAACATTGTGAGAAACGTTCGATAGAGCTGAAGCTCAGTGATACGCGGTGTCGTAGGCCCGACATCCGAATAATGAATTCCGGCTGATATATGGCTATCGAAGTTGGCCAGCGGATCGCTTCGCGTTTACAACGAGGGCGGCGTCTCCAAAGGGCTTTCCCCTTAGTGGGGCGCCGCGACTGGCCATGCGATACATTGACCGCAATGGGGGGCATGACCGGCCATTGTTGTGGGATAAAGCGAGCGGCAGCTTAGGGTCGGAAGTATGCATTCCTCTGATGGCGGTGCGATACCATCAGAGTACCAAGGGTCTGATTTCTTCCATTGGCGTCTCGGGTCGGAACGACGCGGCAGGAGAGAGCGGATGACGACGAAAGACTTTGCGGTGTTCGACGGCGATTCGCACGTGGTCGAGCCGCCCGCGCTGTGGGAGAAATATCTTGAGCCGGAATACCGGGCGCTCGGCCAGCACGGGCTGTGGCGCCAGGAAGGCCGGACCGGCTCGTATCTGAAGGTCAACGGCGAGATCTTCCGCGACACGACCAACCCCAACCTGCCGCGCCATGCGCTTTGGCGGCCCGGCATGACTTGGGATGCGATCGGAGAGTTGGACCCGCACATCCGACATCCGATGAACGAAGGCGCGTGGGACCCGCAGGCCCGGCTCGCCGACATGGACGCGATGGGCGTCGACCAGACGCTCCTATACCCGACCTGGTTCGCCGAAGGTTTTTTCCTCGTGCGCGACCCGGATGTGGCCTTCGCGCTGGCCCGCGCCTACAACGACTGGATCGCCGATTTCTGCAATGCGGCGCCAAGGCGCCTCTTCGCCGCTGCCATATTGCCATTGCAGAACATGGACTTCGCGCTGGAGGAACTGCAGCGGGTCGCGTCGATGCCGTCGTTCCGCGCCGTCTTCATCCGGCCGATGTTCCTCGAAGGCCGCTATTTGAACCATCCCTACTACGACCCGCTGTGGGCGGAACTGGAACGGCTTGGGATCACCGCGGCAGTGCACTCGACGCCGGGGCTGTGGAACCCGGAATGGACATCGCACGGCCCATTCTTCGAGAAGATCAAGGATCGGCTGGTGCAGCCGGCGCTCCCCGGCGGGGGCGGTGGGCCGTTTGCCGGCGGCAGCAGCGGCGCGCCCGGGACCACCACCTTTGCCGGCGCCACGCCGCTTGGCCATCCGCTGGCGCCGATCCTGGCCCCTTGGCTCGACAATCATATGTTCGTGGCCTCGACCCTGATCGGCTTTACGGTCATGGAACGCTATCCCGCGATGAAGGTCGTCGTCGCCCATGGCAAGGCCTCGTGGATGCAGGAAGTCCTCGAAAAAATGGAGGCCTCGACCCGGGTGATCCCGCTCTTGCATCATTATCCGGTCAGCACCGAGCCCGAAGAGATGTGGGAACACGGCAATGTCATGCTCGGCTTTGATGCCGAGGAGAGGCTGATCCAGAAATTGCCATATGATTTTGCCGCGAAAGTCGTCTGGGGGTCGCGCTACCCGCATCACGATGCGACGAGCGCCTGGGATGCCCTGGCCCAGTTGCGCAACGCCAAGGTGCCCGAGACGCTGATTGCCCGAATGATGGGGCAGAACGCGGTCAATCAACTCGGCATCGAGCCGGTTCACCGGACAGCTGCATAGTTTACGGCGTGGATTCGGGCGCTCTCTTATGTGTCCGGAATTCGCTTGCGCCCGCGCCGGTGCTGACCGACCCCGTTTGGCCGCCGGGCGCCAACAGCGGCAGCTGTTAGCGCAAGCTCGCCCTTCGCTCGCCTACCGAAAGGCGATACTGACCTACAGTGGACATACCGCAGGTCCTAAAGGTCCCAATGCGCGTCCCGCCCGCGGCAAAGGCATATCGGGTCTTATTCAGTGGTAAGACGAACTAGTAAGTGGCGGAGAGAGCGGGATTCGAACCCTCGGTCTCCCGCCGAGGGGAGCTTCCCGAGAGCGACCCCCGACCCCAACTTTGGGAGTCTCCACCGGATTTCTCTCACCCAGATCGACGCGCGCCTCGCATCCTGATCGCCGCGCAGCACGCGAGCGAGAACAGCGTCGCGCATGACCAGAACTTCATATCGTCGGGCGAGCCTAAAATCGCATGGAGCGATGCGCCCTCGATGTCGAGTGTCGTCCTGGTGCAGAGGTTGGGCCGTGGTCCCAGCAGGGGGTGGGCCAGGTAGGCGCGCGCCACGTCGAGAGAGCCGATGCCATAGAACCGCGCCATCTCTCTTGCGAAGGAGTCGGCCCTTCTCGGCAGCCAACCGACGCCATTGTACGTACACTTTCGGCGCGAAAGCTCTCCCGGTCAGCTCGATTTGTTTTGCGCGGCGAGCCATCCCATGGAGGAGGCGATGCGGCGGGCAAGCGCGTTATGGGAGGTCTTCGTGCTGAGATTCGAAGAGGCGCTGGAACGTTATCGCAAGCGGCGGCTGACGGCCGAGGAGGCGGGCGAGGTGCTGGGCATGTCGGGGCGGCATTTCCGCCGACTGCTGCTGCGCTATGAGGAGGACGGGGCTGCGGGGCTGCGCGATCGCCGGCTCGGCACGGTCTCGCCGCGGCGGGCGCCGGTGGCGGAGCTGACCCGCATGCAGATCCTCTATCAGGAGCGCTACCGCGACTTCACGGTGAAGCATTTTCACGAGCAGCTGCAGCAGCGGCGCAATTACAATCGGCCCTCCTGGCACGAGGACGGCTGATGTCGTCTCCGGCCTCGGCCGAAGAGGGCCGAGTCCTGGCTGTTCCCAGAGGCCAATTCTCTGCGGCTCGCCGCGATCGCCACGCGGCGCTCGAGGCCGCCGAACCGCTACCTCAAGCAACAGTTCGTGCCCGACTACAATGCCCGCTTCGCGGTGCCGGCCGCCGCGGAGGGGTCGGCCTTCATCGCCTATGCCGGCCGGCCCGTCGAGGACGTCCTGTGCGTCCAGGAGAGCCGCGAGGTCGGCCGCGACAATTGCGCGGCGTGGAACGGGCTTTCCCTGCAGATCCGGCCGCGGCGCCATCGCGATCATCCGCCAAATCTACGCTATTGCCGGCTGCGCTACCCGTATCGCCGCCAATGACTCTATGCGGCGGCAAGGGCTTTCCGCAGGCCTTCGGAATCGGCCTTGATGGAGCGGTCCTTCGGCTTCACCGGGCGCTTTTGGCCGATCAGGCGTGCGGGCGCGTGCCTGACGACCGAACTATCGTGTAAGATGAGCCGATTGCACGCTGCGTCAGCGTGCGCCCGTCAGATGCCTGGGAGCTTCAGGAATGACCGACACCCCCGATTACACGCCGCCCAAGGTCTGGACTTGGAACAAGCCGAGCGGCGGCAGGTTCGCCAACATCAACCGCCCGATCTCGGGTCCCACGCACGTGAAGGAGCTGCCGGTCGGCCGCCACCCGCTGCAGCTGTACTCGCTGGGCACGCCGAATGGCGTGAAGGTCACGATCATGCTCGAAGAGCTCCTGGCCCTCGGCCACAAGGGCGCGGAGTACGATGCCTGGCTGATCCGGATCGGCGACGGCGATCAGTTCGGCAGCGGCTTTGTGGCGGTGAACCCGAACTCCAAGATCCCGGCGCTGATGGACCGCAGCGGCCCCAAGCCGATCCGGGTCTTCGAAACCGCCGCGATCCTGATGTACCTGGCCGAGAAGTTCGGGGCGTTCCTGCCGACTGAGGCCGGGGCGCGCGCCGAATGCCTGTCGTGGCTGTTCTGGCAGATGGGGAGCGCGCCTTACCTGGGCGGAGGATTCGGCCACTTCTACGCCTATGCCCCGACCAAGATCGAATATGCCATCGATCGGTTCGCGATGGAGGCGAAGCGCCTCCTCGATGTCCTCGACCGCCGCCTCGCCGAGAACGAATATGTCGCGGGCGGCGCCTATACGATCGCCGACATGGCGATCTTCCCGTGGTACGGCGGGCTGGCGAAGGGCTGGCTCTACGGGGCGGCCGAGTTCCTGGCGGTGCAGGACTACAAGAACGTCCAGCGCTGGGCCGACGCCCTCCTCGAGCGGCCGGCCGTAACGCGCGGGCGCATGGTCAACCGCCTCTCCGGCGAGCTCTCGAGCCAGCTGCACGAGCGCCACGACGCCGGCGACTTCGACACGAAGACGCAGGACAAGCTTGCCGCCGCCGGCTGACCGGGGTTTCCACGGCGGGACCGCGCCGCAAGGCGGCCAGCTGCGCTGCTTCTACCAGACCGCCGGTTCGAAGCCGCGCCCGGCCTTCAGGTCGAAACCGAGCCAGGTCCGGCCCAGGTCTGGCATCGGGTGAAGGGCGTCGCTTGCCGATGCGGCAGGTTGCTCGGCAAGCCATTTTCCCACAGGCGAACTTGCGTCCTCTCCGCTGATTGTTGCGGGGAAATCATCGTCAGCTTCAGTGGTCGAACCCGAACAGCGCTTGCGCATTGTGGTGGAGGATCTTGTCGGTGTCGGATTTGGGCAGTCCCAGCCGCTCGATGTAAGCAAAGGTCTCCTTATAGGCCTCGTAATCCTGCAGCACCGGATAGTCGCTGCCGGTCACCAGATGGTCGGCGCCAAAGGCTTCGAGGGCGCAGATGAACGCCGGCTTGGAGCCGTAGCAGACCGTGTCGTAATAGAATTTTTTGGCGGTGACGCTCGGCGCCTCGGCGAGGTTCGGGTGGCCGCTCTGGCTTTGGCCTTGCTTGTCGAGGCGGTTGAGCAGCATCGGGATCGGCCCGCCGAGATGCGGCACGATGAATTTTATGTTGGGATAGCGGTGCGGGATCTGCTTGGCGATGACGTGCAGCACAAAGGTCGCGTCCTCGAGCGAGGTGCCGACCGACGCCCGGTAGTTGTAATCGACGATGAACGGCGAGCAGATCCCCGATCCCGCCGGGTGCACGAACAGCACGGCGCCGCGCCGGTTCATCTCGGCGTAGATCGGCTCGAACTCGGTTTCGGCGATCGAGCGGCCGAGGCAGACGATGTTCATGTTGACGCCGACGCAGCCCAGCTGGTCGAAGCCGCGCTCCATCTCCTTCAGCGCCGCGTCGATGTGCGGCAGCGGCAGCATGACGTAGGAGCTGATGCGGCGAGGGTGGCGGCTCGCGAACTCGGCATAGCCGTCGTTCAGCATCTTGACCGCGGTCACGCATTCCGCCTCGTCGGGGAGATAGGGCGGATGGTTCGGCGACAAGACCTGCTTTTCCACCCCCGCCTCGTCCATCAGCCTGAACCGGCCCTCGATGTCCTCCGGCGAATCCGAGAACGGGTGAAGCGCCATTCCGCGCTTGACCGGCAGATGAACCGGCGAGGCAAACCGGTCACCCATGAACTCGCTGAAATTCTTCGGCGTGTAGTGCGCGTGCACATCGCAGATCATCGGGGATTCCTTCTTTTGCGAGGGGCCTTCCCGAGGCGACCGGGATTTGTCGACCGGTATCCGGGGCGACCCGAGCGATCTGGGTCAAGGGTAGGCCGACTTGACGTGAACCTGCAAGGAGCAGCCCAGCCGATCGCTCGGGCAAAATCCCCAAAGCGGCGACGCAGCCCGTAGGGCGGGTGGAGCGCCGCGCAACCCGCCATCGGTTCCGTTGCCGGCACGGCGGGCTGCACCCGCCCTACGTTCCTGCCCGAACCAAGCGCTCCACCTCGGACTCGTGATTGTAGTAGTGTTCGCTGGTGCGGACGAGCGCGCCCGAGTTCCACGCGCGGGTAGATCGAGCCGCCGATTCTTATCCTCATTCCGCCGCAGGGAAGGAGAGCAACATGACCGCAACAAAAGGCTTTGTCGTACCCGCGGGCGGCGGGAAGCATTTCGACTCGCCGACGCCCGGCCGCTCCTTTGCCTTGAAGCTCCTCGGCCGCGAGACCGATGAGAGCATCATGCTGTTCGAGGAAACCCTGCCGGCCGGCACCACGAGCCTCTTCCATCTGCACCGCGACAGCGACGAGGTCGCCTGGGTGCTCGCCGGCGAGTTCACCTTCAAGATCGGCGACGAGGTCACGGTCGGTGGGCCCGGCACCTGCGCGTTCTTCCCGCGCGACGTCCCGCATGCCTGGAAGAACACCGGCCGCGAAACCGGCAGCGTCTTGTTTCTCTACACCCCGGCCGCCGCCGGCGGCCTCGTCGAGGCGCTCGCGGAGCACCGCCCGAGCGACGACGGCGAACGCACCAAACTCTTCGAACGGCATCGCTGGGAAGTCGTCGGCCCAAACCCGCTTTGACGGGGCGCCGTTGCGGCAAACCCGTAGGGCGGGTGGAGCGCAGCGCAACCCGCCATCGGTTCGGCGGCCAGCACGGCGCGTTACACCCGCACTACGCTCTTAGAACATCGTGTTGGCGTTAGCCGAGGTCTCCGGGATCGGCTGGATCACGTCCCAGTGCTCCAAGACCTTGCCGCCTTCCAGGCGGAAGATGTCCACCACCGCCTCTCCGCGGGGATTATCGGACAGGCCGTGCCAATGACTGTGAAGGATAACGTGGTCGCCGTCGGCAAAGACACGCTTGATCTCGCCGCGAGCGTCCGGATGATTCGACAAGATCCAGGCAAAGAACTTCTTCAGGCCTTCCATGCCGTCTTCGATCAGCGGATTGTGCTGGCGATAGGGGGTACCCGCGTAAAGCCGGAAGGCATCTTCGATCCGGCCTTCGAACACGGCCATTTTGTAGAAGGCGACGGCGATGTCTTTGTTGGTCCCGGGCATGGGCTTTCTCCTTGATCAGAACATCGTGGAGTCGGCCGTGGCAAAGAGCGTATATGCGCCGAAATAGGCGTAATTACGCCTGTGTCGAGAACCCTGGCAATCACCGACGGTGCGAGGTACCAGGATGCTATCGCCTAAGGCGGCAAAAACCGTTGCGGAATCTGCTGATATACCATATATTATAGGGGATGCCTGAAGCCAGCCCGCGCCCCAGCCCCACTCTCGACGTGCCGCGGCTGGACACCGGCACCAGCTTCCGCGACCTCGCCTATGCCGCGCTGAAGCGGGCGATCACGGCGATGGACATCTACGACCACACGCAAGAGATCCGGCTCGACGAGCGGCGGCTGTCGGAGGGGCTCGGGGTCAGCCGCACGCCGATCCGCGAGGCGATGACCTTGCTCGAACAGGAAGGCTTTGTGCGGACCCGGCCGCGCCGCGGCATCTTTGTCGTGCGCAAGACGAAGCGCGAGATCGTCGAGATGATCACGGTCATGGCCGCGCTCGAAAGCATGGCGGCGCGGCTCGTTGCGCTCAACGCGCCCGACGACGACATCGCCGAGCTGCGCCGGCTGATGGATGCGTTTCGCGACGGCCCCGATGGACAAACAGATGGCGGCGAGCGGCTGGAGGAATATTCCGACGCCAACATCGCCTTCCATCAAGCGATCATACGGATGAGCGGGTGTAAGCTGCTCGCCGAGATGACCGAGAACCTGTTCATCCATATGCGCGCGATCCGCAAGGTGACGATCCACCACGACGATCGCGCGGCGCGCTCGATCGTCGATCACATGGCGATTATCGAGGCGCTGGAGCGTCGCGACCCCGACGAGGCGGCGCGGCTGGCGCGCGAGCACACCTTGGGGCTCGCCGCCCATGTCGAGCAGCACGGCGATTTCCTCGACACGGCACGCGACGAAGTGGCGGCCCGGCCCAAAAAACCGTCGCCCCCGCGAAAGCGGGGGTCCAGGGCCGAGCGACGGAGCGGCGGGCCCTGGGTTCCCGCTTTCGCGGGAATGACGAATTTCAGGTGAGGCGAGCGATGAGCAAAGCGCTTGAAGGTGTCCGCATCCTCGATTTCGGCCATGTCCAGGCGGGGCCGACCGCGACCCAGCTGCTGGCGTGGATGGGCGCCGACGTGATCAAGATCGAGATGCCCGGGCGCGGCGACATCACCCGCGGTCAATTGCAGGACGTGAAGGGCGCCGACAGCCTCTATTTCACGATGCTGAACTCGAACAAGCGCAGCATCACGCTCAACCTCAAATCACCCGGCGGCCGAAGGATCATCGAGGAGCTGGTCCATCGCTGCGACGTGATCCTCGAAAATTTCGGGCCGGGGGTGCTCGACCGCCAGGGCTTCACCTGGGAGCGTTTCCAGGAATTGAACCCGCGGATCATCTACGCCTCGATCAAGGGCTTTGGTCCCGGCCCCTATGCCGAGTGCAAGGCCTACGAGAACGTCGCCCAATGCATGGGCGGATCGGCCAGCACGACCGGCTGGGAGGACGGCCCGCCGACCGTGACCGGCGCCCAGATCGGCGACAGCGGCACCGGCGTGCACGTCGTCGCCGGCATCCTCGCCGCGCTCTTTCAGCGCGAGCGCACCGGCCGGGGCCAGCGCGTCGAGGTGGCAATGACCGATGCGGTCCTGAACCTTTGCCGGGTCAAGATGCGCGACCAGCAGCGCATCATGAAGGGCCCGCTGCCCGAATACCCGAACAAGGAGTTTGGCGACGCCGTGCCGCGCGCCGGCAACGCCTCGGGCGGCGGCCAGCCCGGGGCGGCGTTGCGTTGCGCGCCAGGCGGCCAGAACGACTGGGTTTATGTGATCATCCAGCCGCCCTCATGGGAGCCGCTGATGAAGCTCGCCGGCCGTGAAGAGCTGATCGCCGATCCGGGATACGCGACGCCGCAGGCGCGTTTGCCCAAGATCCCCGAATGCTTCACGATCATCGAGAAATGGACGATGACCAAGACCAAGTTCGAGGTCATGGCGGCGTTGAACGAGGTCGACGTGCCGTGCGGCCCGATCCTGTCGATGAAGGACATCTACGAGGACCGCTCGCACTACGAGCGCGGCTATCTGGTCGAGGTCGATCACCCGACCCGCGGCCGCTACGTGCAGGTCGGCTCGCCGATCAACCTGTCCGATTCGCCGGTCGAGGTGAAGCGCTCGCCGCTCTTGGGCGAGCACACCGACGAGATCCTCGAGTGGCTCGGCTACGGCAGGGACGAGATCGCGGCGATGCACCAGGAAGGGGCGGTGTAGTGGGAGCGCGGGCGTCCCGCCCGCTGCGGGCTGGAAGCCGGCGCTCCCAAGGCTTTAACCATTGAACACGCAGGCAAGGCACGATCGCCGCATCCATCCGGGCTCGGGGCGGCGGCGCGGGCTCGATCACCCGAAGGGCCGGCAGGTCGACCCGGCGGCGTTGGACGAGGTCCAGGCATTGCTCGGCGACCGCGAGCGGCGGCGCGACCTCTTGATCGAGCACCTGCACCTGCTGCAGGACCATTTCGGCTGCCTGCACGCGCGCCATCTGGCCGCGCTCGCCGACGAGATGCGGCTGGCGCTGGTCGAGGTCTACGAGGTCGCCTCGTTCTACGCCCATTTCGACATCGTCATGGACGACGAGAAGCCGCCGCCGGCGCTGACCGTGCGGGTCTGCGACAGCCTGAGCTGCGAGCTCGCCGGGGCGGTGCCGCTGCTGGCCGATCTCCAGAGCCGGCTCGGCGACGAGGTGCGGGTCGTGCGCGCGCCGTGCATGGGCGGCTGCGACAAGCGCGCCGGTCGTGGCGATCGGCCACGCGCTGCACGAGCACGCCACCCTCGACGATCGTCGCCGCCGCGGTCGCCGCCGGCGAGACGCACCCGCCGGTCCCGGCCTTTGTCGGCCTCGACGCCTATCGCGCCGCGGGCGGCTACCGCCTGCTGCAATCCTGCCTGGCGGGCGAGCGCACGGCCGCGACAGAGTTGATCGAAGCGCTCGAACATTCCGGGTCTGCGCGGGCTCGGCGGCGCCGGGTTTCCGACCGGGCGCAAATGGCGGCTGGTGCGCCAGGAGCCGGCGCCCCGGCTGCTGGCGGTCAACGGCGACGAGGGCGAGCCCGGCACCTTCAAGGACCGCTATTTTCTCGAAACCGACCCGCACCGTTTTCTCGAAGGGCATGCTGATCGCCGCCTGGGTCGTCGAGGCCGCCGACATCTACATCTATCTGCGCGACGAATACCCGCAATGCCGGGCGATCCTCGAAAGCGAGATTGCGGCGCTCGAAGCCGCCGGGCTGGCGCCGCATGCGCACATCCATCTGCGCCGCGGCGCCGGCGCCTATATCTGCGGCGAGGAATCGGCGATGCTCGAAATCATCGAGGGCAAGCGCGGCCTGCCGCGCCAGCGGCCGCCGTTTCCGGCGCAGGTCGGGCTCTTTGGCCGGCCGACCCTGTGCAACAATGTCGAGACCCTCTATTGGGTGCGCGACATCGTCGAAAAGGGCGCCGACTGGTTCACCGGCCAAGGCCGCAACGGGCGCAAAGGGCTGCGCACCTTCTCGGTGTCGGGGCGGGTGCGCGATCCGGGGGTCAAGCTCGCTCCGGCCGGGATCACCGCGCGCCAGCTGATCGACGAATTCTGCGGCGGCATGGCCGAGGGTCACGCCTTCAAGGGCTATCTGCCGGGCGGCGCCTCGGGCGGCATCTTGCCGGCGGCGATGGCTGACCTCCCGCTCGATTTCGGCACGCTCGAACCGCACGGGGCTGCTTTACCGGCTCGGGTGCGGTTGTCGTGCTCTCCGACCAGGACGACATGAAGGCGGTGGCGCTGAACTTGTTGCGCTTTTTCGAGGATGAGAGCTGCGGCCAATGCACGCCGTGCCGCGCCGGCACCGAAAAGGCGGTCAAGCTGATGACCGCGCCGCATTGGGACGAAGCACTGCTGCAGGAATTGACCCGGGTCATGAGCGACGCCTCGATCTGCGGCCTCGGCCAGGCCGCGATGAACCCGGTCACCCAGGTGCTCAAGCACTTCCGAGGGGATCTGACGTGACGATTGAAAGGGTCATTCAGGTTCCGGCTCACCCCTCGCTGGCAGAAGAACTGGCGCGCGAGGAGCTGGTCGAAATGGCCAATCTGACCACCGCCCAGACCGGCATAACCGGCACGATCTTCATCTCGACGGCGATGGGTGCGCACGGTCCGCAGGTCAAATACTTTCTTCAGCCGGGGAGATCACAGCCCAGTTTCTCCGTTTCAATTGCCGACATGCCGAGCGTTGTCGCTAGCCGCCTGCCCCCGCGGGTCGTACGCCAGATGTCGCCGCAAGTGATCAAATGGGTATCGCGCAACATGGATCCTCTGCTGGATTTCTGGCACCACGGCGACACCTGGACCCAGCCCGAGGTCAACGACTTCATCCAAAAGCTGCAGCGGATATGAGTGATGATCGCTGCTCGATTCAAGTTGCGTCTCGCCACGCAAGACGATGCGGAATTGATCGCCGATGTCTATTACGCGTCGTTCCGCCTGCTGACCTTTCTGCCGATGCTCCACGATCTTAAGAGCTATCGTTGGTACGCTGCCGAGCGGATGCTGAAGGAATGCGCGGTCACGATCGCCGAGGACGACACCGGCATCGTCGCGTTCCTCGCCCGTCAGGGTGAGGAAGTGAGGCAGCTTTACACACGGCCTGATCGCATCGGCCAGGGCGCGGGAACGCAGCTTATCGAAGCGGCGAAGGCAAACGACGTCGCGGCGCTCGAACTGTGGTGTTTTCAGGCCAATACCCGCGCGCGCCGCTTCTACGAGGCGCGTGGTTTCCGCGTCATCCGCATCACCGAGGGCGCAGATAACGAGGAGCGGACGCCCGACGTCCGCTACCGCTGGGAGAGTCGACGATGACCGAACCGATCCGCTTTTTTCTCGACGGCGCCGAGGTCGAGGCCGCACCTGGCGAGACGATCTGGCAAGTGGCCAACGGCCAGGGCATCGAGATCCCGCATTTGTGCTGGCTGCCGAAGCCGGGCTATCGCGCCGACGGCAATTGCCGCGCCTGCATGGTCGAGATCGAGGGCGAGCGGGTGCTCGCCGCCTCCTGCGTGCGCCAGCCGACCCCGGGCATGAAGGTGCAGACCGCGAGCGAGCGCGCCCGGTTCTCGCGCAGGATGGTGTTCGAGCTCTTGGTCGGCGACCAGCCTGACCGCGCCGCCGCGCATGATCCGCAATCGCGGTTCTGGCAATGGGCCGATACGGTCGGCGTCAGCGCGAGCCGGTTTGCGATGCATGCGGCGCCGGCGCCCGACCGCAGCCATCCGGCGATGGCGGTGCAGCTCGACGCCTGCATCCAGTGCAATCTTTGCGTGCGCGCGTGCCGCGAGGTCCAGGTCAACGACGTGATCGGCATGGCGGCGCGCGGCTACCGCGAAAAGATCGTGTTCGATTTCGACGATCCGATGGGGGCCAGCACCTGCGTCGCCTGCGGCGAGTGCGTGCAGGCCTGCCCGACCGGCGCGCTGATGCCGGCGACCATGGTCGATGCGAACGGGGTCTATGCCAACATGCCCGACCGCGAGGTCGACAGCGTGTGCCCTTATTGCGGCGTCGGCTGCCAGCTGACCTACAAGATCAAGGACGACCATATCGTCGCGGTCGAGGGCAAGGACGGCCCGGCCAACCACAACCGGCTTTGCGTCAAGGGCCGGTTCGGCTTCGATTATGTCCATCACTCCGACCGGCTGACCGAGCCTCTGATCCGCAGGGAAGGGGTGTCGAAGCACGATGTCGACATCGACCCGGCCAACCCCTACAGCCATTTCCGCAAGGCGAGCTGGGAGGAAGCGCTCGACCTCGCCGCCGCCAGGCTGAAGCATATCCGCGACCGGGATGGAAAGCGCGCGCTCGCCGGCTTCGGCTCGGCCAAGGGCTCGAACGAGGAGGCCTATCTCTTTCAGAAGCTCGTGCGCACCGGGTTCGGCAGCAACAATGTCGACCATTGCACCCGGCTGTGCCACGCCTCGTCGGTCGCGGCATTGATGGAGGGGATCGGCTCGGGCGCGGTCACGGCACCATTCACCGCGGCGGCGGATTCCGACGTCATCATCATCATCGGTGCGCGCCCGACCGAAAACCATCCGGTGGCGGCAACGTTTTTCAAGCAGGCGGCCAAGCGCGGCGCCAAGCTGATCGTGATGGACCCGCGCGGCCAGGTCATGGCGCGCTATGCGACCCACATGCTGCGCTTCAAGCCGGCGCGCGACGTGGCGATGCTGAACGCGTTGCTGCACACGATCATCGAGGAGGATCTCTACGACAGGCAATACGTCCAGGCCCATACCGACGATTTCGAGCAATTGCGCGAGCATGTCCGCGCCTACCCGCCGGAAAGGATGGCCGAGATCTGCGGCGTCGACGCGGCGACCCTGCGCCACATCGCGCGCACCTATGCCCGCGCCGAGGCGGCGATCATCTTTTGGGGCATGGGCATCTCGCAGCATGTCCACGGCACCGACAATGCGCGCTGCCTGATCGCATTGGCGCTGGTCACCGGGCAGATCGGCCGGCCAGGGACCGGCCTCCACCCGCTGCGCGGCCAGAACAACGTGCAGGGCGCGTCCGACGCCGGGCTCATTCCGATGGTCTATCCCGACTACCAGTCGGTCGTGGACCCAGCGGTCCGCGAGAAATTCGAGGCCTTGTGGCACACCCCTCTCGACGACAAGGCCGGGCTGACCGTGGTCGAGATCATGGACGCGGTCCATCGCGACGAGATCCGGGGCATGTACATCATGGGCGAGAATCCGGCGATGTCGGACCCCGATGTCCAGCACGCGCGCGAGGCGTTGGCCAAGCTCGAGCATCTGGTCGTCCAGGACCTGTTCCTGACCGAAACCGCGAAATATGCCGATGTCGTGTTGCCGGCCTCGGCCTGGCCGGAGAAGGACGGCACCGTCTCCAACACCAACCGTCAGGTTCAGCTCGGCCGCCGGGCGTTGCCGATGCCGGGTAACGCGCGCGAGGATCTGTGGATCATCCAAGAGATCGCCCGGCGCATCGGGCTCGATTGGTCCTACCCGCACCCGCGCGACGTGTTCGCCGAGATGAAATTGGCGATGCCGTCGTTGAACGGCATCACCTGGGAGCGCCTGGAGCGCGAAGGCTCGGTGACCTACCCGTGCGATTCCGAGGACCAGCCCGGCCACGACATAGTTTTCGGCGACGGCTTTCCGACGGCTTCGGGGCGCGGCCGGCTGGTGCCGGCGGCGATCATCCCGCCGGCCGAGGAGCCCGACCTCGAATACCCGATGGTGCTGACCACCGGCCGCCAGCTCGAACACTGGCACACGGGTGCCATGACCCGGCGGGCGAATGTGCTCGACGAGCTCGAGCCCGAGGCCGTGGCCAGCTTGGCGCCGGCCGAATTGCGCCGCCTCGGCGTCGCCGCCGGGGAGCCGATCCGGGTTACCACGAGGCGCGGCACGATCGAATTGAAGGCGCGCGCCGACAGCGCGGTGGCGCTAGGCATGGTGTTCATCCCGTTCTGCTACGCCGAAGCCGCCGCGAACGTCTTGACCAACCCGCAGCTCGACCCCTTCGGCAAGATCCCCGAATACAAATTCTGCGCCGCCAAGGTCGAGCCGGTCGAAGCCAGGGCGGCAGCGGAATAGTTCCTGTTAGAGCCTGACCAAACAGGGGTCGAGCGCTCCGGCCCTTGCCGCCCTGGATTCCCGCTTTCGCGGGAACGACGATGACGACGGGGAAGCTACTGATCTGATGGCATTCATTTCGAGCCGGACGCTTACCCCCGTGGCGGGGCTCGACCGATGGCCGTCCGATAAGGGAAAGCGGTTCTCGGCAGGGGGCTGGGCACAAATCGAGGTTCCCCGCGGCCGAACTTGACGGGGTGGATGGCCCCCGAACGGCATCGCCGCGCCAAGGCTTGAGCGGGCATGCTGGCGATGTCCCGCCAAGTTTGATCTCGCCGCCGCGGTCCATCCCGGCTCAGGGCCGCGGCTATCGGGCTATTTCGGCTGCACCTGCGGGTTCCCGCCGGGGCTGCCCGGAGGCGGGATGATCGGGGTGCGGCTCGCCCCCTGGTTGGGCGGCTGCACGACGCTCCGATCGTGGGTCGGCGGCGGGTGGATGACGCCGCCCGAGCGGCTGAGCTCCCGGCTCAGCGAGCCGGGCGCGGCGCTCGAACCCGAGCGCGGCTGCTGCCGCGGCAGCAGGACGCCATTGCCGCCGGAAGTATCCGGCGGGGCCGGAACGTTCTCGGCGGCGTATCGGCCGGCAGCAAGGGTTGTCGTTCCGTCATGGGACTGCGCTGCCGCCACGCCGATGCCGGCGCCGAGGACCATGGCCGCGATCAGCGGCCCGACGATGGCTTTCATGTTGTTTCCTCCGTGGCGCGCCGGCGCGTCCGGAACCAGCGGTGCGGACTCGCAACCCGAGGCCCCGCAACGGCCGTGGGCGCCGTTCTCGGGCGCGCTCGACCGCGCAGCTCGGGCCCCATCCGCTATAGTCGCGGCAACGTCCGGGCGACGCGACGGTTCCGCGCTGCCTCTGCGCCGCCCTTTCGATCAGAGGCGGGACGGCATGCCTCAACTCCTTGGCCGCGGCGCAACATGCTGGCGCGCGACCGCCCGGTCGAGGCAAGATTTCGGCTTGATTTCGAACCTGGGAGCAGACGATGAAGGCAGTGGTGTGCGAAGCGTTCGGCGGTCCCGAAGTGCTGGCGCTGCGCGAGGTGCCCGACCCGCCGGCGCCGGGTCCGGGCGAAGTGCAGGTGCGCATCCGGGCGCGCGGGGTGCAATATGTCGATGTGCTGATGCTGGCCGGAAAATACCAGTTCCGGCCTGAGCCGCCCTTTATCCCCGGCAGCGAAGCGGCCGGCGAAATCGTGGCGCTCGGCCCCGATGCGAACGGGTTCGAGATCGGCGATCGGGTGATGAGCCGGCATCGGCTCGGCGCCCTTGCCGAATTGGGCAACGCCAAGGCCGAGGATTGCGACCTGGTGCCGGCCGGCATCGGCCTCGACGAGGCGGCGGTGTTCCGCGGCGCCTACCACACCGCCTATCACGCGCTGCTGCAGCGCGGCCGGCTCAAACCCGGCGACCGGGTATTGATCCATGGCGCGGCCGGCGGCATCGGCCTCCCGGCGATCCAGATCGCCAAGCTCCACGATGCCGAAATCATCGCCACCGCCAGCACCGAGGAGAAGCGCGCGGCGTGCCTGGCCGAGGGCGCCGACCACGCGATCCCCTATCATGGCGGGTTCCGCGACCAGGTCATGGAGCTGACCGCGGGGCGCGGCGTCGACATCGTCTACGACCCGGTCAACGGCCCGACCTTCGAGGAATCCCTGCGCTGCCTCGCCTGGAGCGGGCGCATCCTGATCCTCGGCTTTCTCGGCGGCGCGCCGGCGCTGGCCCGCACCAACTATCTCTTGATCAAGGGGATCGAGGCGATCGGCGTGCGCATCGGCGGGCTCAGCGAGAACCATCCCGATATCGCCGCGGCCAACCTTAAAACCTTGGTCGAATTGGCCGCGCAAGGCAAGCTCAAGCCCCGGATCTGGCGCCGCTACCCGTTGGCGCAGGCGGCCCTGGCGGTGCAGGCGCTGATCGACCGCGCGGTCATCGGCAAGGCGGTGCTCGCCGGCTAGAGGCCCCTGTAAGCGGGGTCGGACACAGCCAGTCCCGACCCGGCCCGAAGCCGGGTTAGTTCGGATAGACGATCGTGCGCAGCATCACGCGACGCTGCTCGGGGTGGTAATCGCCGGCGCCCCGATGCATCGTCGCCCGCTCGTCCCAGATCAGCAGATCGCCGACCCGCCAGGAATGGTAATAGGTGAAGCGCTCCTGGGTGGCGTGCGCAGCCAACTCCTCGATCAGCTTCCAGGCCGCGTCGCGGTCGATGCCCTCGAAGCCGTGCGTGTGCATCGGATTGACGAACAGGATCGGGCGGCCGGTGACCGGGTGCGGCACCACCGCCGGGCGGCGCTGCTCGACATATTTCTTGTCGGTCCGGCGCATCTCCTCTTCGGGGTCGTAGAGCCTTGCGCCGGCAGGGCCGTCGGTGCGGCCGTGCAGGCCCACCAGCCCGGCGAGCCGCTGCTTCGTCGCTGGCGGCAAGGCGTCATAGGCGGCGCACATATCGGCGAACATCGTCCCGCCTTTGGTCGCGGGAACTTCGAGCGCGTGCAGCATCGCCAGCAGCGGCAATTCCTCCTCGTAGGTCGAGTTGGTGTGCCAGTCGGTCGCGCGCTTGACCCCGTACCAGTCGATGTTGCCGGCATCGTCGACATTGCGCAGCCACGAGACTTCCGGGTGGTCCGGGTGGCGGTATCCGACCAGCGAATGCTTGCGCGGCACCCCGAACCGGCGGCCGAAAGCGGCGATATCGGCAGCGCCGAGATGCTGGTCGCGGAACACCAGAACCGGGTGCTCGGCAAAGGCGCGGCCGATCCGGGCGAAGGTTTCGTCGTCGAGCGCCGACAAGTCGATCCCGAGCGCCTCGGTGCCGAGGTGTTCGCCGAGCGGGCGTAGCTGCAATGCGTCGGTCATGGGCAATCCTCCGTCTGCGACCCAAATAGTCGATCTGCACGGTGAAATTTGATAGGGCTAATCGGGCATGCCTGACCGTCGCCGGAGCGCCGCCATGACCGCAACCGACCCCGCGTACAAGGCGGCCGGGGTCGATATCGCCGCCGTTGACCGCGGCCTGCGCAAGATCATCGACCGCATCAAGCAGACTTGGCCGGCCGCCGGCGGCATCGGCGCGGTCCAGCTCGACATCGGCTATTTCGCCAATGTGATCGATATCGGCGGCGTCGGTCTGGCGATCTGCACCGACGGGGTCGGGTCGAAGTCGATCGTGGCGCAGATGATGAACAAATACGACACGATCGGCATCGACTGCGTCGCGATGAACGTCAACGACGTGATCTGCGTCGGCGCGCGCCCGATCTCGATGGTCGACTACATCGCCGTCGAGACGGCCGACGCCGAGATGCTGGGCGCGATCGCGGTGGGGTTGGCCGAGGGCGCCAAGCAGGCCCGGGTCTCGATTTCCGGCGGCGAGATCTCGCCGCTCAAGGACTCGGTCCGCGGTTTCGACCTGGTCGGGATGGCGGTCGGGCTGGTACCGCTCGACCGGATCATTACCGGCCGCGACCTGGTACCCGGCGACGTCGTCATCGGCATCGAGAGCAGCGGCATCCACAGCAACGGCCTCACCCTCGCCCGCCACATCTTTTTTGCGAAGGCCCGGCTGGGGATCGACCACGTCTTCCCCGAGCTCGGCATCCCGCTCGGCGAAGAGCTGCTGCGCCCGACCCTGATCTATGTGCCTGAGGTCCTCGACATCATCGAAAGCGTCCCGACGGTCAAGGCGTTGGTCAACATCACCGGCGACGGTCTGCTCAATCTGCCGCGGGTTGCCGCCAGGGTCGGGTTCGCGATCGACAATCTGCCGCCGGCGCCGCCGATTTTCCGGCTGATCGAAAAACACGGAGGGATCGCCAGAGCCGAGATGTTCGAGGTCTACAACATGGGCGTCGGCTTTTGCGTCCTCGCCGCCGAACAGGATGCCGCCGCGATCCTGGCGATCCTGGAACGCCACGGCCGGCGGGCGCAGGTCATCGGGCATGTCGTCAACGACGACAGCGAGGGGGTTTGTCTGCCGCGCGAGCGGCTCGTCGGACACGGCAAGCAATTTCGCCCGGAATGATCCTCGCTGCCGGGCCTTGCCGGCGCCCGCACATCGCGTTCGGATCAGGCCGGAATCGCTCCGAGTGGTTAATTTGACGCCGGCCTGACTGTTTGACGACGCGATTTTGACGCAGCTCAGGCGATACAAATCTGCGCGGGGAAAAACCGAACAGCAGACCATCAGCGGCGGCGCTCTTGGATGTCGCGGCTCAAACTCGGCGACCCAGCATCTTAACCTTAACGGGATTCATCGGATGAACCATTACATTCTGCCGGGAGCGGCGCTGATCGGCCTCGTTTCCGCGGGCGCCAATGCCGCTCCCACGCCGATCCACACCTTCACTACATCGGCTTCGGCTGCCAATCCCTCTCCGGCGGGCAGCACCGGTCTCGGCCCGCTCGGTGCCGTCGGTGGCATTCCCGGGCCGATTTCCTTTACTGCTCCGTTCACGGGCACGTTGGTGATGACCGTTGAGCCCAACCCCAACGTGGCAGTCTTCCCCGGAGACGTTTACCAGGCCTTTGTCGACGGGGCTTCGCTCGGTTTCACCAGCGGCGTAAAGCTGTTCGGGACGCAGTTCAGCACCGGCACGTTCATGACCCCGGTGACCGCGGGGCCAAACACCTTCAACATCAACGACCAGGTCCTCTCGTATCTCGGCTTTCCCGGCCCTTATGGGAGCGCCTTCCCTGCGCCCGACAACACTGTCCCGGCCAGCTTTTCGCCAAGCAGCGTGACGATCATTTTGGCCGAGGAGCTGCCCTCGGCGGTGCCGGAGCCGCGCTCGCTGGCGCTTCTCGCGGGTCCGCTTTTTGGGTTTGGTTTTCTTTGGCGGCGCCGCAAGAGGGCCTGCCCAGCACGTTGACGGCCCCTAACCCCGGTCGAGCGCGTCGAGCAAGGGGCGCAGCACATCTCCCGGCGGGCGCCAGCGGCCGACCGAGGTTTGGTAGACCGGCCGGCGCACCTGGGCCGCGCTCGCGGTGTGGACCGGCCGCTCGGTGTTGTGGAAATCGAGGCAGGCATCGTCCCAGGCGAGACCGCAATGGGCGAGGATACGGCGCGCCTGCGGCTCGAAATCGCCGACCAGCGCCTCGTACCGGACTTCGAGCATGACCCCCGGCGGCAGCACCCGGCGCCAGTGCGCCATCAGCGCCGCATAGCCGCGGTAATAGCGCCCGAGCTCGCCCAGCTCGTAGGTAAAGGGCTGGTCGCCGCCGAACAGGATCGAAAAGCACGACAGGCAGGTGTCGACCGGGTCGCGGCTGATATGGATGATGCGCGCGTTGGGCAAGGCCAGATGGATCAGCCCGGCAAAGCGGAAATTCGCCGGCATCTTGTCGGTGATATGCCGGGCCATCGGCGCCGCCGGCGTGACCCGCGCCAGATAATCCGCCCCGATGCGGCGCAGCTCCTCGCCGCCGATGTCGGGCGGAACACCGTCGGGGCCGTCGAGCGCCGCCACCGCGGCCGCGAAATCGCTGAGCTCGCCGGCGCCGTGGACCTGCGGGTGGCTCGCCAGCATCTGCTCGACCAAGGTCGTGCCCGAGCGCGGCATGCCGATGATGAACACCGGCACCGGCGACGGGTCGCCCTGCCCCGCCCGCTCGCGCACGACCTCTGCGCTGAACAAGGCCCGGGTGCGGTCGAGCCGCGCCAGTGCGGCAGCCTCGTCATAGACGATCCGCCGGCGCTTCAGCGCATTTCCTTGCAGAAGGTGGTCGAACGCGCGCTGATCCTCGCCGGCATCGCCATAGACCTTGCCCAGCGCGAAATGGAGGTGCACCTGCTCCTCCTCCGGCAGCGCCGCCATGTCGCGCGCCAGCGCCTCGATCTGGGCGCGGTGCGGATCGTCCTCGGCAAAGCGCTTGCTTTCGGCCAAGGAGCGGTAGAACTCGGCCTTGCGCGGCGCCAGCGCGACCGCCCGTTCCAGCGCCTGCTGCGCCATGTCGAGCCGACCCAGTATCCGCAGCACGGTGCCGCGGCCGTGATATGCCTCGGCCAGATCGGGCTTCAGCGCCAACGCCCGGTCGAACTGCGCCAACGCCTCGTCATGGCGGCGCAGCGGCAGCAGGGTGGCGCCGAGATTGTTGTGCGCCTCGGCAAAGTCGGGCTTGACCGCGAGCGCCTTCTCGAAATGCACGATCGCCTCGTCGGGGCGCCCGAGCGTGCGCAGCGCCACGGCGAGCGCGTTGTGCGCCTCGGCAAGGTTCGGCCGGCGATGGAGCGCCTTGCGCAGCAGCTTTGCAGCCGCCTCGCAATCGCCTCCCAGCAACCGCAGCAGACCGAGATTGTAAACCGCTTCGAGATGATCGCCATTCCGCCGCAGGACGGCTCGATAAAGCCGTTCGGCTTCGGTAAAGCGGCCCGCCTGGTGCAGCGCCAGTCCCTGCTGAAAAAGCCGCGCCGGATCGCCCGATCGCGGGGGCCGGTTTCCGAACATCCGCCGAAACCTTTCCGCAATTTGCTTCAGCAGGGCGCCGCGGTTACCCTCTAATCCCGGTCGAGCGCGTCGAGCAAGGGGCGCAGCACATCTCCCGGCGGGCGCCAGCGGCCGACCGAGGTTTGGTAGACCGGCCGGCGCACCTGGGCCGCGCTCGCGGTGTGGACCGGCCGCTCGGTGTTGTGGAAATCGAGGCAGGCATCGTCCCAGGCGAGACCGCAATGGGCGAGGATACGGCGCGCCTGCGGCTCGAAATCGCCGACCAGCGCCTCGTACCGGACTTCGAGCATGACCCCCGGCGGCAGCACCCGGCGCCAGTGCGCCATCAGCGCCGCATAGCCGCGGTAATAGCGCCCGAGCTCGCCCAGCTCGTAGGTAAAGGGCTGGTCGCCGCCGAACAGGATCGAAAAGCACGACAGGCAGGTGTCGACCGGGTCGCGGCTGATATGGATGATGCGCGCGTTGGGCAAGGCCAGATGGATCAGCCCGGCAAAGCGGAAATTCGCCGGCATCTTGTCGGTGATATGCCGGGCCATCGGCGCCGCCGGCGTGACCCGCGCCAGGTAATCCGCCCCGATGCGGCGCAGCTCCTCGCCGCCGATGTCGGGCGGAACACCGTCGGGGCCGTCGAGCGCCGCCACCGCGGCCGCGAAATCGCTGAGCTCGCCGGCGCCATGAACCTGCGGGTGGCTCGCCAGCATCTGCTCGACCAAGGTCGTGCCCGAGCGCGGCATGCCGATGATGAACACCGGCACCGGCGACGGGTCGCCCTGTCCTGCCCGCTCGCGCATGAATTCGGCGCTGAACAAGGCCCGGGTGCGGTCGAGCCGCGCCAGTGCGGCGGCCTCGTCATAGACGATCCGCCGGCGCTTCAGCGCGTTGCCTTGCAGAAGATGGTCGAACGCGCGCTGATCCTCACCGACATCGCCATAGACCTTGCCCAGCGCGAAATGGAGGTGCACCTGCTCCTCCTCCGACAGCGCCGCCATGTCGCGCGCCAGCGCCTCGATCATGGTGCGGTGCGGGTCGTTCTCGGCAAAGCGCTTGCTTTCGGCCAAGGAGCGGTAGAACTCGGCCTTGCGCGGCGCCAGTGCGATCGCCCGTTCCAGCGCCTGCTGCGCCATGTCGAGCCGGCCCAGGGTGCGCAGCACGGTGCCGCGGCCGTGATGTGCCTCGGCCAGATCGGGCTTCAGCGCCAATGCCCGGTCGAACTGCGCCAGAGCCTGGTCATGGCGGACGAGGAGCTGAAGCGCCGAGCCGAGATTGCTGTGCGCCGCGGCCGAACCGGGGTTGGCCGCCAGAGCTCTGCGGTAATGCGCAGCCGCCTCCTCGTAGCGGTGGACCGCCCGCAATGCGGCGCCCAGGTTGTTCTCCGCCTCGGCGTAATCGGGTTTGAGGGAAACCGCCCTCTCGAAATGCGCGATCGCCTCCGGCGAACGCCCCCGCCCCTGCAGCGCTATTCCGATATTGTTCTCGACTTCGGCATAGTCGGGCTTGATGGCGAGGGCCTGCGCGTAGTGCGCCAGCGCCTCCTCGTGATGGCCCGACAAGCGCAGCGCGATGGCGAGGGCGTTGTGCGCCTCGGCAAAGTCGGGCTGCCGGCGGAGCGCCTCGCCGAGCAGGCCGATGGCGTCGTCGAGCCCGCCCTGGCGGACCCGAACGAGCCCGAGATTGAACAGCGCCTGTACGTGGCCAGGGTCGCGCTGCAGCACGTCTCGATAAAGCCTCGCCGCTTCCGGCAGGTGGCCCTTTTGCTGCAGCGACAGCGCTTCGCGGAAATCCCGGGCGAGACTTCGCGTCGTTCTCAGGCGGCTGAGGAGCTGCAGCGGCACCGGGTGGACCTATTGCGGCGCGGTCGGCTGCGGCGGCAACGCGTTCGTATCGGTGCGCGGCACGATCGCCCAGGACGGGTCCTGCGAGAACGGTGCCCCCGCGGTCGCCGCGGCGATCGGCCGGCGCACGTTGGCGTCCATCCACATCCACGCCTGGGCCGCGCCCGCGGCGCCCTGGTCGACCAGCAGGGCGAGCGCCGCCATCGCGTAGGCCGGGCGGCCCTGCGCATAGAGGTTGTTCGCAAAGTATTGCGGCAGGTCGACCCCGAGCGACGGGTTCCACCCGGCGCCGGTCAGGTAGGCCGGGTTGAACAGGGCGAGCCACGCTGCATAGGTCGCCGGGAAGCCGCCGCCCTTGGCCTCGGCCGGAACCTCGTAAAAGGTGATGCCGATCGGCAAGCCGGAGCTGTTGATCAGGCCGGTCAGCCATTGCCCGGACCATTGCGCCAGCGGTGCTGCGGCGAACCCCAGTTCGGCGGCGCGCCCGAGGCAGTACTGGGTATACCACTGCATCCACGGGTCGGTGACCGAGCCGACCGCTCCGGGCCGGAACCACCCGGCCGCCGTGTCGCTGTCGACCAGCGAATTGTCGTTGGTGGGGTTGCCGTTGCTCTCCCAATAATGCAGGGTCGGGACCTTGGTGGAGTCCGGCCCGCTGTTGAGGGTATAATAGTCGCCGAGGCCCGCCCCCCAATTCTTCATCACCGTGCCGTCATAGATGGTCCCGGCGATGCCGAAGCCACCTTCCCAGCGCGCCAGCGCATCGTCGACCAAGCTTTGGAGATAGGTCTTCTCCGGGTCGCGGTCGGGCGCGGCAAAGGCCGCCTCGGCGCGGCTGCGGATCACCCAGCCGGCGCCGCGCAGTTCGTCGCCGATCCCGCCATAGGTGCCGTCCGGACCGCGCTGGCAATAGCTGCAGTTGCCCGGCGGGTAGCGGCCCGCGTCCCAATTGGCCAGGAACTCCATCTCGCCGAGATACCACGGATCGCCGCTCAGCAGATATTGCGGATAGAACGGCGCCGGCTCGTGTGAAGCTTCATAGGCCCAAGGGTTCGAGGTCGCGACCGGCCCGACAACGGTGAAAGCGTCGCTGATCGTGCCGTTGCTGTTCCAGGTATCGATCCCCGGCCGGCCGACGATCGAGAACGGGAGGCCCAGACCGGTTCCGGCGCCGGGAGCGTCGGTGCGCAGCAGGTTCCGGATCGGGTCGGTCTCGCGGGCATGATAGGGCCACGCCGCGGCCAAATCGGCCATCCCCAGCGCCATCTGCCGCATCCGCCAGTCGCCGGTGTAGAGCCACAGCGCGGTCCAGGTCGGATAGGGGCTGATGTCCTGCCGCGCGCCGGGCGTGCCCATGTAGTTGGTCCACAGCCCGCCGTCCCACACCCCGTCATAAAGGTCGTGCGGCTTGCCGGTCCATAGCGCGTATTCGGCCGCCACCGCACTCGGCGTGATCGCAACCGAGGTGTCGTAATGCGGCACAAACCGGGTCGAGGCCAGGTAGGCGAGGTTGTTGTCGATGTCGACCTGCGCCGACGGCGTCCCGCCATTGGGCAGCCAAAAGCGCTGCGTCCATGCGCTTCCGGCCCAGTGGAGCTTCGGGTCCGTCGTCTGGGTCCCGGAGAGGTCGGCCGAATACACCGTCGCCGGCGCCGCCCGTCCGGCGGTGATCGTCACCTTGTAGGCAGCGTCCTCATATTCAGTGGTCAGTCCGCTTTCGGCCACGGCCCGCACCGCGACCTGGTGCGTCGCCGGCCAGAAAGTCGCATAGAAGCGCGCGCGCAGCGGGTGGAACCCGCCGCCAAACCCGATGTCGTAGCGGCGCGCTGCCGTGTCGTCGCCGAGGATGACGGTCTGCGCCACCGGGCCCGAGGTCCACAGCTTGTAATCGCCGTTCTGCAGCATGGTGCGGGCGCTGACGGTCAGGGGTATGCCCAATTTTGGGGTAAAGGTGATCGCCGCGTCGAAATTGTAGGCTGGGTCCAGCATCTGCGCCTGGGTCAGCGGGGTGTTGTTGCCGGAGGCCTGGTCGCGAAAGGTCAGGGTCAAGTATCCGCTGGCCGGCAGGGTCGGGATCACGATTGCGACGACGGCGAATTCGACCGAGCCGTCCGGGTAACGGTTCTTGACATCGGCCTGGGTCGTGACCGGGCTCCCCGATATCAGCACCTGCGGCTGGTCGGCGATCGCGCCGTCGACGAACGGTCGGCCGAACTGCAGCGGGTAGTTGCTGATGGCGAGGCCGCTCTGGTTGGAGATTGTGATCGTATCGACCGGGGAACCGGTAGGAGGAGGGGGCGGCGGATGCCCGTGGAGGGTTGGGTCGACACTGGCCTGGGCCTTTGGGAATAGAGCGAATGGCGGGGCGCCCCAAAGCAGTGTCGCAAGCATGCTGAACACGATAACGCAGCGTATCATTTTATTGTCCTACTCCAATTCAGACCAGATTCCGCGTCGTTGGCGCGCGGCTTGCCTTCGCGGTCGCGGGGCTCCCGGTCCGCTGAGAATGCGCGCCAAAACGCTGGTGGGTCCTTCGGTCGCTGTCTGCAGCTAGCTCTGAGTGTCCGGTTCCGGGTGCGCTGTCCCTTCGCTGGGCGCGCCCGACACCGAGGAGCCCGATGGTCGATAAATAACGGGGGGTCCTTTTACGCTAAGGTTTGGTACCTGTATACGGGTCAAATCGCTGGTTGTATGGTGAGTCAAAAATGTGTCCCCGGTCGCGGCACGACCGTTCCGGGCGTGCCGCGACCGAGGGAGGCGGGCGCCCGCATCCCGTTCTCCGGCATTCCTGCCAAAATCGGCTTCCGCCCGGATTTCTCCCGAAAAGATCGACGAGGCGGCCGACATTAAGCCTCGATTCGCACGCCTGGACATGCCTATTATCGCGTATGCGCCGCCGCTTACGGACGCGTCGACGCAATTCGTGAAACAATGTCAGGTGAAGAGCATCCGCGATGGGATTGCCTGAAAGACAGGGCCTTTACGATCCGCGCAACGAGCATGATGCGTGCGGCGTCGGGTTCGTCGCCAACATCAGGGGCCGCAAATCGCACGATATCATCGAGCGCGGCTTGCAGATCCTGGTCAATCTCGATCATCGCGGCGCAGTCGGGGCCGATCCGCTGGTCGGCGACGGCGCCGGCTGCCTGATCCAGATGCCGGACGCGCTGCTGCGCGATTGGGCGCGCACGCAGGATCTCTCCCTGCCGGCCCCCGGCCGCTATGCCCTCGCCATGTGCTTTCTGCCGCGTGACGAGGCGCCGCGCACGGTCGCGATCCGGCATATCGAGCACTTCATCCGAGCCGAAGGCCAATCATTGATCGGCTGGCGCGACGTGCCGATCGATACCTCGGGGCTCGGCGCGCGGGTGATCGAGACGATGCCCGCGATCGCCCAGGCGATCGTCGCCTGCGGCCCGGACATCGCCGACCAGGATGCATTCGAGCGCAAGATCCTGACGATCCGCAAGCAGGCGCTGAACAGCGTCGAGGGGCTGGCCGAAGAGCGCGCCATGCCCGGTCTGCGCGAGCTCTACATGCCGTCGTTCTCGACGCGCACCGTCGTCTACAAGGGCCTGCTGCTGGCCCCCCAGGTCGGCAGCTTTTACCGGGATCTGCGCAATCCGCTGACCGTCTCCGCCCTGGCGCTGGTTCACCAGCGCTTTTCGACCAATACCTTCCCGTCGTGGCGCCTCGCCCACCCGTATCGGTTTCTGTGCCACAACGGCGAGATCAACACCGTTCGCGGCAACGTCAATTGGATGCATGCGCGCCGCCAAGCCATGACATCGGACCTGCTGGGCGCCGATCTGGCCAAGATGGTGCCGCTGATCCTGCCCGGCCAATCCGACACTGCCTGCATCGACAATGCGCTGGAGCTGCTGGTCGTCGGCGGCGGCTATTCGCTCGCCCATGCGATGATGATGCTGATCCCCGAGGCGTGGGCCGGCGACCCGTTGATGGATCCGCAGCGGCGCGCCTTTTACGAATACCACGCGGCGCTGATGGAGCCGTGGGACGGGCCGGCGGCAATCGCCTTTACCGATGGCCGCCAGATCGGCGCCACCCTCGACCGCAACGGATTGCGGCCCGCGCGCTACGTCATCACCGACGACGATCACGTGATCATGGCGTCCGAAGCGGGCGTGCTGGCGGTGCCCGAGGAAAAGATCACCCGCAAATGGCGGCTCCAGCCTGGCAAGATGCTGCTGATCGACCTCGAAGAGGGGCGGATCATCGACGATGGCGAGATCAAGCGCAGGCTCGCCGCCGAGCACCCTTACGACGCCTGGTTGCAGGCGACCCAGTTCAAGCTCGCCGAACTGCCGGAGCTGCCGGGGGAGACCGCGGGGCAAGCTGCGCCGACGCGACCCAACGACCCGAGCGCGCACCTCAATCGGCAGCAGGCCTTTGGCTACACCCAGGAAGACATCCAGTTCTTCCTTGAGCCGATGGCGCGCGACGCCGACGATCCGGTCGGCTCGATGGGCACCGATACGCCGATCGCGGCTTTGTCGACCAGGCCCAAGCTGCTCTACAATTACTTCAAGCAGAATTTCGCGCAGGTCACCAACCCGCCGATCGACCCGATCCGCGAAGAGCTGGTCATGTCCTTGGTGTCGATGATCGGGCCGCGGCCGAACCTGCTCGGCCATGAGGCCGGCTCGCATTACCGGCTCGAAGTCGCGCAGCCGATCCTGACCGACGGCGATCTGAAAAAAATTCACGGGATCGAGACCCTGACCGGCGCGTTCCGCACCGACACCCTCGACGCTACCTGGCCGGCCGCGGAGGGCGCCGACGGGATGGCGCCGGCGCTCGGCCGGCTGTGCCGCGAGGCGACCGAGGCGGTCGAGGCCGGGCACAACATCCTGATCCTGTCCGACCGCGCGACCGCGGCCGAGCGGGTGCCGATCCCGGCGTTGCTGGCGACCTCGGCGGTGCACCACCATCTGATCCGGCGCGGCCAGCGCACCTTGACCGGGATCGTCGTGGAGACCGGCGAGGCCCGCGAGGTCCATCATTTCTGTGCGCTCGCCGGCTACGGCGCCGAGGCGATCAACCCCTATCTGGCGTTTGCCACCCTCGAGCAGATCCGGGTCGAAAACGGGCTGCCGCTCGCCGCCGATGCGGTGCAGAAGAATTACCTGAAGGCGGTCGGCAAGGGCATCCTCAAGGTCATGTCCAAGATGGGCATCTCGACCTACCAGTCCTATTGCGGCGCGCAGATCTTCGACGCCGTCGGGCTTACCAGCGAGTTTGTCGAGAAATATTTCACCGGGACGGCGACGACGATCGAAGGGGTCGGGTTGGGCGAGATCGCCCGCGAAGCCGTCGAGCGCCACCGCCACGCCTATGGCGACAACCCGATCTACCACGAGATGCTCGATGCCGGCGGCGATTACGCGTTTCGCCTGCGCGGCGAGGACCACGCCTGGACGCCGCAATCGGTGGCCAATCTGCAGCACGCGGCGCGCGGCAACTCGCAAGACGAGTACCGGGCCTTTGCCGCGGCGATCAACGACCAGAGCGAGCGCCTGCTGACCATCCGCGGGCTGGTGTCGTTCGATTTCGCAGCCGGGCCGGTGCCGCTCGACGAGGTCGAGCCGGCGAGTGCGATCGTCAAGCGTTTTGCCACCGGGGCGATGAGCTTCGGCTCGATCAGCCGCGAGGCGCACACCACCCTGGCGATCGCGATGAACCGCATCGGCGGCAAATCCAACACCGGCGAGGGCGGCGAGGAGGCGAGCCGGTACAAGCCGCTCGAAAACGGCGACTCGATGCGCTCGGCGATCAAGCAGGTGGCCTCGGGCCGGTTCGGCGTCACCGCCGAATACCTGGTCAACGCCGACGATCTGCAGATCAAGATGGCGCAGGGGGCAAAACCCGGCGAGGGCGGCCAATTGCCCGGCCACAAGGTCGACAAGGCGATCGCCCGAGTGCGTCATTCGACCCCCGGGGTCGGGCTGATCTCGCCGCCGCCGCACCACGACATCTATTCGATCGAGGATCTGGCCCAGCTGATCCATGATCTGAAAAACGCCAACCCCAAGGCGCGGATCTCGGTCAAGCTGGTCTCCGAGGTCGGGGTCGGCACCGTCGCCGCCGGCGTTTCGAAGGCGCGCGCCGACCATGTGACGATCGCCGGCTTCGAGGGCGGCACCGGGGCGAGCCCGTTGACCTCGCTGACCCATGCCGGCTCGCCCTGGGAGATCGGGCTCGCCGAGACCCAGCAGACCTTGGTGCTGAACGGGCTGCGCGGGCGCATCGCGGTGCAGGTCGACGGCGGCTTGCGCACCGGCCGTGACGTCGTGGTGGCAGCCTTGATCGGCGCCGACGAATTCGGCTTTTCAACCGCACCCCTGATCGCCGCCGGCTGCATCATGATGCGCAAATGCCATCTGAACACCTGCCCGGTCGGCATCGCCACCCAGGACCCGGTGCTGCGGGCGCGCTTTACCGGCCAGCCCGAGCACGTCATCAATTATTTCTTCTTTGTCGCCGAGGAAGTGCGCGAGCTGATGGCGCAGCTCGGTTTCCGCAAGTTCAGCGAGATGATCGGGCGGGTCGACAAGCTCGACATGATCGGGGCGATCGAGCACTGGAAGGCCAAGGGCATCGACCTCTCGCGCCTGCTGTACCGCGCAGCGCCCCGGCCGGGGGTGGCGGTCTACAATTGCGAGCAGCAGGACCACCACCTCGACAAGGCGCTCGACAACGAGCTGATCGCGGCGGCGCAACCCGCGCTCGACCGACGTGAGCCGGTGCGCATCGAACGCCCGATCCGCAACGTTCACCGCACCGTCGGCGCCATGCTGTCGGGCGAGGTGGCGCGGCGCTACGGGCACGCCGGGCTGGCGCAGGACACGGTCTGGGTCAGGCTTCGCGGCACCGCCGGAGGGAGTTTCGGAGCGTTCCTGGCGCGCGGCGTCACCCTCGAGCTTTACGGCGACGCCAACGACTATGTCGGCAAGGGGTTGTCGGGCGGCCGCCTGATCGTCCGCCAGCCGCCCGAGGCGGCGCGCGAGCCGACCGAGAACATCATTATCGGCAACACCGTGCTCTATGGCGCGATCGCCGGCGAAGCCTATTTCGAGGGGGTTGCCGGCGAGCGCTTCGCAGTGCGCAACTCGGGCGCCGTGGCGGTGGTCGAGGGCACCGGCGACCATGGCTGCGAATACATGACCGGCGGGGTGGTCGTCGTGCTCGGCGACACCGGCCGCAACTTCGCCGCCGGGATGTCGGGCGGGATCGCCTACGTCTATGATCCGAAGGAGCGGTTCACTAGCCTGTGCAACCTCGCGACGGTCGGTCTCGAAGCTGTGGCGGCCCCCGATCCGGACGACGGCGAAGATCCGGACCGGCCGCACCAGCGCTCGCCCAACGTCGAGGATGCCGGCATGGGCGATCTGTTGCGCTTCGACGCGGCGCGGCTGCGCATCCTGCTCGAGCGCCACCATCTGCTGACCGGCAGCGCGCGGGCCGGCGCGCTGCTCGACGATTGGGACAATTCCCCCGGTTGTTTCGTCAAGGTGATGCCGAAGGATTACCGGCGCGCCTTGCTCGAAATGCAGGCCGAGCGGCAGACCGCCCGCACCGAGGCCGCCGAATGACGTGCTTCTTCCGTAGCCGGCCCCTCACCCCGGCCCTCTCCCCGCAAGCGGGGCGAGGGAGCGCGCCGTTCGATCCCCTCGCCCCGCGCGAGCGGGGAGAGGGAGGGACCCAGCCCCCTCCCACCCTCCCCCGCGTGCGGGGGAGGGAATGGGTGGGGGTCGGG
This sequence comes from uncultured Alphaproteobacteria bacterium, assembly GCA_963703855.1. GTDB lineage: Bacteria > Pseudomonadota > Alphaproteobacteria > ATCC43930 > CGMCC-115725 > AP-15. The sequence continues at coordinate 75,642 of CAVPFW010000023.1, read as the reverse complement.
TCGGGCTGAGGGCAACGCCGAGTTTCGTCCGATGGCTAGGCCCACCGGCTTTCTCGAGATCGAGCGCCGCGAGCGGCCTTATGAAAAGCCGGACATTCGCCGCCGCAGCTGGAACGAGTTCGTCAAGCCGCTGCCCGATCCCGAAACCCGCAAGCAGGCGGCGCGCTGCATGGATTGCGGCATCCCGTTCTGCCACGAAGGATGCCCGGTCAACAATCTGATCCCGGACTGGAACAACCTCGTCTATCGCGATCAGTGGCAGACTGCGCTGAAGGCGTTGCACTCGACCAATAATTTCCCGGAATTCACCGGCCGCGTCTGCCCGGCGCCGTGCGAGGCGGCGTGCACCCTCAACATCGACGACAACCCGGTCACGATCAAGACGATCGAATGCGCGATCGTCGACCGCGGCTGGGCCGAGGGCTGGATCGAGCCGGTCGTGCCCGCCCAGCGCACCGGCAGGCAGGTCGCCGTGGTCGGCTCGGGACCGGCGGGGCTCGCCTGCGCCCAGCAGCTCGCGCGCGCCGGCCACGCGGTGACCGTCTTCGAAAAGAGCGACCGCATCGGCGGCCTGCTGCGTTACGGCATCCCCGATTTCAAGATGGAGAAACGGCTGATCGACCGGCGCGCCGCGCAGATGATGGCCGAGGGCGTGGTCTTCCGCACCGAAATCGAAATCGGCGTCGATGTCGACATGGCGGCGCTGATCGCGGAATTCGACGCGGTGGCGATGACCGGCGGCGCCGAGATGCCGCGCGATCTCGAAGTGGCCGGGCGCGAGCTCGGCGGCATCCATTTTGCGATGGATTTCCTGCCGCAGCAGAACAAGCGCAACGCCGGCGACGGCGAGGAGCGCGCCGCGCCCAATGGAACGATCGCCGCCAACGGCCGACACGTCGTGGTGATCGGCGGCGGCGACACCGGCTCGGACTGCATCGGCACCTCTGTGCGCCAGCGTGCGGCCTCGGTCACCCAGCTCGAAATTCTGCCGAAACCGCCCGAGCACGAAGACAAGCCGCTGACCTGGCCCGATTGGCCGCTGAAGCTGCGCACCTCCTCCTCGCAGGAAGAAGGTTGCGAGCGCGACTGGGCGGTGTTGACCAGGCGGGCATTGGGCGAGGGCGGCCGGGTCGCGGCGCTCGAATGCGTCCGCGTCGAATGGGCCAAAAACCCGGACGGGCGGTTCGCAATGCAGGAGGTCCCGAGCAGCACCTTCACCTTGAAGGCCGATCTGGTGCTGTTGGCGATGGGTTTCCTCGGCCCGCGCAGGCCGGGCATGATCGAGCAATCGGGCGTCGCCCTCGACCCGCGCGGCAACGTCCGCGCCAGCACGATCGACTACCGCACCTCGCTCGCCAAGGTCTTCGCCGCCGGCGACATGCGCCGCGGCCAGTCCCTGGTCGTCTGGGCCATCCGCGAAGGCCGCCAATGCGCCCGCGCCATCGACGAATTCCTGATCGGCACGAGCCTCTTGCCGCGGTGACTTAAAGCGGCTGGGGTGTCGCTGGCGCGTGCCGAACGGGAGGACGCGCGCCACATTGACCTCGAACCCGCAACGAATTCTTTGCCGGCCGTTCCGTAGCCTGGACCGATCGCTATCGGCTCGTCATTGTGTGCTGAGCGCACCGGATTCGGCCGCTTGCTCGATCTTGGCGCCATCGAGCCCGAGATTCAGCGAGCGCGGCGAGGTGCCCGCAAGCGCAATGAGAGCGTTGGATAAGGCTACCCCTTATCGCTTGCAAACTCGCCGCGCGTTGGCTGCGCGCTGCCTTCGCGGATGGCTGCCCGGGTCTCGGCGTCAAGTCGGACGGCTCCACCGCGCTTCGATGCGATCGAGAGGAGCATCTCGGCTGCCTCATCCTGATCGGCTTCCGACAGCTCCCGAACGTTCTCGATTGCTGTTTCTAGACTAATAACTTCGTCATATCCGCGTCTCCAACCAGCTTAGCAACCGGCTTTCCTCTTTTGGTGATGACGATCGGCTTGCGCTGTTGCGACACCTCGTCCATCAGCCTCAGACAATTGGTCTTGAAATGAGCCGCGGGAATGCGCCGAATGTCATTGGTCATTCAATTCCATCCATGGTCACACGATCATAGCCATATGGGCGCGCCAGCACTTTCTGCGCAACCCGGTGTCCAGCTATCATGATTGTTAAACGGATCGCCATTGCGGATGAATGAACATGCGGGCAGGCTTCGGCAGAACCGGGATTGGGCGGCCGGTGCGGCGGCGGGAAGACCATCGGCTGCTGACCGGGAAGGGCTGCTACGGCGACGATTTCAATTTCCCCGGCCAGGCTTATGCGGCGATGGTGCGGTCGCCGCACGCGCACGCGTTGATCCGCGCGATCGACAGCTCGACGGCGCGAGCAGCGCCGGGGGTGCTGGCGGTGTTGACCGGGCGCGATCTGCTGGCCGACGGGCTGCGGGCGATCCCGCATTCGGTCGGCACCAGGCACCCAGCCGACATCACCCTCGTCAACAGCGACGGCTCGCCGACCGTCGTGCCGGCGCATTTTCCGATGACGGCGGACGAGGCATACCACGCGGGAGAGATCGTCGCGATGGCGGTCGCCACGACCCTCGCCGCGGCCAAGGACGCGGCCGAGCTGGTCGCCGTCGATTACGAGGCGCTGCCCGCGGTGACCCATGCGCCGGCGGCGGTCATGCCCGATGCACCGCGCGCACGAGGGGATACCCCTTCCAACGTCAGCCTCGACGCCGAGATCGGCGACCGCGTCGCGACCGAGGCCGCCTTTGCCGGGGCGGCTCACATCGTCGCGCTCGACACCTGGGTGCAGCGCATCGTGGGCGTGCCGATGGAGCCGCGCGCGGCGACCGGCATCTACGACCGCGACACCGGGCGGTACACGCTCTATGCCGGGATCGGCGGCGCGGTGCGGCCCAAGCAGGAGTTGGCGAAGATCCTCGACGTCCCGGAGGACAAGATCCGCGTCGTCATGCACGAGGTCGGCGGCAATTTCGGCACCCGCGGTGCGTTCAACCCGGAATTCGCGCTGGTCGCCTGGGCGGCGCGGCGGGTCGGCCGGCCGGTCAAATGGATTTGCGAGCGGCACGAAGCATTTCTGTGCGATTATCAGGCGCGCGACCTGGCGGTCGCCGCCGAGCTCGCGCTCGACGCGCGCGGCAATTTCCTGGCGATGCGCGGCTCGAACCTCTCTAATGTCGGCGCCTACCCGATCGCCTTCGGGCCGCTGGTCAAGGGCGTCGAGATCATGTCCAGCATCTATCACGTGCCGGAGGTGCATTTCCGTGCGCGCGCGGCGATGACCAACACGGTCCCGACCCGCCCCTATCGCAGCGCCGGGCGCCCGGAGGTCATTTTTGTCATGGAACGGCTGATCGACCGCGCCGCCCGGCAATGCGGGTTCGACCGGCTGGAGTTGCGCCGCCGCAACCTCGTGCCCGAAACGGCGATGCCGTACACCAACCCGTTCGGCATGATCTACGACAGCGGCGAATACCATAACGTAATGGAGCGGGTGCTGGAGCTTGCCGACTGGGCCGGCTTCCCCGCGCGCCGCACCGCGGCCGGAATGCGCGGCAGATGCCGCGGCATCGGCGTCGCCAACTACGTCGACACCGCGACCGGCACCCCGCGCGAGCGCGCCGAGATGACGATATTGCCCGAGGGGGTCGTCGAAATCGTCCTCGGCACGGTCTCCAACGGCCAGGGCCATGAGACCAGCTTTGCGCAGCTGGTGACCGAGTGGCTCGGCGTGCCACTCGACGCGGTGCGCTTTGTCACCGGCGACACCGACCGGGTGTCGGTCGGCGGCGGCTCGCATTCCGGCCGCGCCCTGCGGCTGGCGAGCATCGTCATGCTGAACGCCTCGCGCGACATCGTCGCCCGCGGCCTCAGGATCGCGGGGCACGTCCTGGAGGCCGCCGCGACCGATCTCGAATTCGCCGACGGGCGCTTTGCGGTCAAGGGCACCGACCGCTCGATCGGAATATTCGAGGTTGCGGCCGAGGCCTTGCGGCGCAACGATCTGCCCGACGAGCTGGGCGGGCCGCTCAGCGCCGAGAGCGACGAGACCGTCAATCTCGCCGCCTTCCCTTATGGCTGCCATGTCTGCGAGGTCGAGATCGATCCCGAGACCGGGGTTGTCGAGCTGATGCGCTACTCGGCGGTCGACGATGTCGGCCGCGCGGTCAACCCGATGATCGTCCACGGCCAGGTGCATGGCGGTATCGTCCAGGGGATCGGCCAGGCGCTCAGCGAGCAATGCGTCTATGACCCGCAGAGCGGCCAGCTGTTGACCGGCTCGCTGATGGATTACGCATTGCCGCACGCCGACACCCTGCCCTTTTTCGCGACCGAATTGAGCGAGGTGCCGACCCCGACCCATCCGCTCGGCATCCGCCCGGCCGGCGAAGGCGGCACCACCCCGGCGCTCGGCGCCGTCGTCAACGCGGTCGTCGATGCGCTCGCCGAGTTCGAGGTGACCCATATCGAGATGCCGGCGACCCCCGAGCGCGTCTGGCGCGCCATCCACGGCAATGGTCGAGATTGAGACCCGATCCGGCGCCGCCGCGCTGCGCCGCGCCCTGGTCCTGACCTTGGATGCGCGATCAAGGCCGGCCCTCGGCCGCGCCGGTCATCTCAGGTTCATTTGTCCAGGCGGGGCGGCACACTATCTTTGCTCTGTGTCGTCCCCCCAGCAGGATCGCCGACGATGATTAATGTTGCGCATTCGGGCCCGGCCCTGCTGGCCTCTTTCCTGGCCTCCTCGGTCGAATGCGTCGAGGCGCTGACGATCGTGCTGGCGGTGGGTGCGGTGCGCGGATGGCGGCCGGCGTTGATCGGCGCCGGGTTGGCGGGGGTGCTGCTGGCCGTGCTCGTCGCGGTCTTCGGGGCCGGGCTCGGGCTGATCCCGCTCGCATGGCTGCAGACCGCGATCGGCATCCTGCTGCTGCTGTTCGGCATGCGCTGGCTGCGCAAGGCGGTGCTGCGCGCCGGCGGGGTCATCGCGCTGCGCGACGAAGCGGCCAATTACGCGAACGAGACCGGGGCGTTGCGGAGTGCGCCCGGCGAAAGTCGCGGATGGGACCCGATCGGCGTCGCGACCAGCTTCAAGGCGGTGACCCTGGAAGGGATCGAGGTCGTGTTCATCGTCATCGCGGTGGGTGCGGTCGGCGGCGCCCTGGTCCCGGCGACGGTGGGCGCGCTCGCCGCCGCGGCGCTGGTGGCGGCGATCGGCCTCGCGCTGCACCAGCCGCTGGCGCGGGTCCCGGAAAATGCGCTCAAATTCGCCGTCGGGGTCATGCTGTCGAGCTTTGGCACGTTCTGGATCGGCGAAGGCTACGGCGTCGACTGGCCGGGCGGCGATCTGTCCGTGCTCGGGCTGATCGCGGGCTTCCTGGCCGCTTCGCTGCTCTTGGTCGGGGCGATCCGCCGCATCCGCCGGGCGGCGCTGGCGCCAGCGGCTTGAGGAATGTTTCGGATGATGCGGCTCAGAGCAATCGGGCACGAGATCCTCGGCCTGTTCGTCGAGGATGCGCGGTTCACGGCGGCGCTCGTCGTTTGGATCGCGATCGCCGCGGCGACCCGGCCGTGGTGGCAGAGCACGCCGCGCCTCGGCGCGATCGCGCTGTTCGCCGGCTTTGCCCTGATCCTGTGCGAAAACGTGGTGCGCGCCGCCCGCCGCGACTGAGCCCGGATCGGCCGGCGGCCGCCGCAGCGCGGCGCCGGGCTCATGACCGACCTTCCGGTGGTCGACAATCACATCAATGTGATGGCAAGACAGCCATGCCGAACAAGGGGTGGTTCGGTCAGCCGCGCTTGCCTATTTATTGCACTGCAACACGATCGTCAAAATGGGTGTGGGCATGCCGGAAGATATCGAACGCGACCCCGGGCTGCGGATCGCCGACAGGCTTTTGGGTGGCTGGCGCATCGTCGCCTCGGCTTGGTTGATTGCGATGGTGTTCGTGGTGCTGTTCGCCGGAGTTCAGGCCATGGCGTCCCGGCACGGCATCTCGCCGCATCAGGCTACCCTCGCCGGGGCGATGATCCCGCGGCACGACCCGAGCTGCGCCGGGCTGGGCCAGGTTGCGACATCCCCGGAAACATGTCAGACCGAGTCGAGCGGGATCGAGCGGGCCGAGGCCTCCTATTACGGCTGGTGAGCCGCCGCTGCCGGCGGCGCGGCGGATGCGGCCGAAGCGACAGCCTTTTGGTGCGCATCGAGCGCCGCCAGCTGCGCCGCGATTTGGTCGGCCGACACGCTGATCGTCTTCTCTTCCGCCGCATGGCTGGTGAAGGTCACCGCCAGCCCTTTGGGGCTCGCCCGCAATTCGCTTTCGGGCACATCGGCGGCGAATTCTTCCGCATAGGAGCAACCGTCGTCGCAACCGATCTTGTTGCGGCTGATCGGGATAAAGGCCAGGCTGCGGCCCTCGCTGTCGCGCGCAGCCTCCCAATCGCGTTCGGCCCCGTCATAGCTGTCCGAAACATAGAGCTGGTCCGCGCTCTCGCCGGTCGTGCGGTCGATAAAACTGCGCAGGCAGTAAAAATTGGTCCCCGGCGTGCCGAGATAGGGCGGCGCATGTTGCGCCTTCGGACCGATCAGCGCGACAAACCGCCCGGACAGGTGCTCGCGGACGACGACAGCGGTGGCGTCGCCGGCGGCGCCCGGCCTGGCGGCGGCGGACCCTGACGGGGCTGTCGGCGGGGCGAGCGGAGCGCAGGCGGTCAGCGCCGCAACAAAGAAGGCGGCGAGAAAGACCCGCCGGCGGGCCGTCATCGGCGGGGCTCGAGGATTTCGGGGTCATCCTCGCCGAGTGCCGGGGCCGGTTTGGCAAAGGGCGGCCGATGGCCGTCAAAAGACAGCGGCAAGCCGACCAGGGACAACGGGTTCCCGGCCGCGCTCACCGTGAGGTGCTGGATCATGCCGAGCGCGGCCGTCTGGGCATCGGCCACCACCTGGTCGATGGAGTGCAGCGGGCCGTTCGGAATTCCGGCCCGATCGAGCCGGGCGACCCAGCTCGCGATCGGTTCGGCCGCGAAGATGCCCTCGAGCACCGGGATCAGGGTCTGGCGATTGACTACCCGGTCCTTGTTGGTCCGGAAGCGGGGATCCTCGGCGAGGTCGGGGCGGGCGATCGCCGTGCACAGACGGCGGAACAGATTGTCGTTGCCGGCCGCCACCATGATGGCGCCGTCGGCGGCGGCAAAGGCCTGATAGGGCACGATCATGTCGACCCCCGACCCTTGCCGCGTCGGGATCTCGCCATTGACCAGATATGCGGCGATCGGGATCGTCATCCAGGCGAGCGCGGTCTCGTAGAGCGAGGTGTCGACCACGCCGCCGCGACCGCTGCCGCGGCGCTCTGCCAACGCTGCGAGAATGCCGATCACCGACCACATCCCGGTGGCGAGATCGACGATCGACACGGCGACGCGCACCGGCGGGCGCCCGTCCTCGCCCATCAGGCTCATCAGCCCGCCATGGGCCTGCATCAGCGGGTCGTAGCCCGGCCGGTCGCGCAATGGCCCGACAGCACCGAACGCCCCGACATTGCAGTAGACGAGGCTCGGCTTCTGCGCGAGGAGCGCCGCGGCGGACAGGCCCCAGCGGTCGAGCGCGCCGTATTTCAAGTTGTGGATCAAGACATCGGCGCGGTCGAGAACCAGCGCCCTCAGCCGTTCGACTTCGGCCGGATCGGTGAGATCGATCGTGATCCCGCGCTTTGCCCGGTTGACCGCGTGAAAGCAGGTCGCAGCACCTTCGGCAAAGGGCGGCCCCCAGCCGCGGGCGGCGTCGCCGGTGCGGGGGTTCTCGACCTTGATGACCTCGGCGCCGAGCTCGCCGAGGATCATCCCGGCATACGGGGCGGCGACGCTCTGGCCGATCTCGATCACGACAAGGCCGGACAGCGGACGATTGCTCGACATCGAAACTCCTTCTGGCACGGCGGTGCTCGATCGGCTGGGACGACCCGGCGAGCTCCCCGCCGGACAACTTGCTTATCTAGCATGCAGATGCACTGACGGCGGAGCTTAGCAGCACGGCCGGCGCGCCGGCCAACTCGCGATCTTGAACGATCACCGCGCGGGCCGCGCTTTGGCGCGAAATCTTGCTCGGGTTTCGAACGGCCGGCCCACGGCGGCACGGCCTCGACACGAGGGGGCGGCATGGCGGTGATCGAGGCGGAGCCCTACCCCTTCGATCTCGACCCGACGCGGGCGGGGCTGGTGATCATCGACATGCAGCGCGATTTTCTCGAACCCGGCGGCTTCGGCGCGGCGCTCGGCAACGATGTCTCGCTGCTGCGGCGGACCATCGCGCCCACGCGGCGTCTGCTCGAACGGGCCCGCGCCGCCGGGCTGACCGTGATCCACACGCGCGAGGGCCATCGCCCGGACCTCGCCGATTTGCCGCCGGCGAAAAAGGCGCGCGGCCGGCTCGCCGCCGGGATCGGCGACCCTGGTCCGATGGGCCGCATCCTGGTGCGCGGCGAGGCCGGGCACGACATCATCCCCGAGCTCTACCCGCGGGCCGGCGAGCCGGTGGTCGACAAGCCCGGCAAGGGCGCCTTTTACGCGACCGATCTCGATGCGATGCTCAAAAACCGCGGCGTCGCCCAGCTGATCGTCTGCGGGGTCACCACCGAAGTCTGCGTCAACACCACGGTGCGCGAGGCCAACGACCGCGGCTACGACTGCATCGTCGTCGAGGATTGCGTCGGCTCGTATTTCCCCGAGTTTCACGAGGCCGGGCTGCGGATGATCAAGGCGCAGGGCGCGATCTTCGGCTGGGTCGCCTCGAGTGAAGCGGTCATAGCGGCGCTGCCCGTCGCCGACGCGGCGCAGGAACGGCGATGAGCACCGCAGGCGACCCCCCGCGCTGGTGGGTCCCCGGCGATTGGAACGGCTTTTTTGGCCTGTTCACCAATGTGGTGCTGAACGTCATCGTGCTGACCGGGCTGTGCCTGCACGTCGTCAACCTGCCGGCCGACATCGTTTACGGCCGCATTCTGCCGGCGCTCGGCATCGCCTTGCCGTTGGGCAATCTCTATTACGCCTATCTCGCCTGGCGGCTGGCCAAGACCGAGGGGCGCGGCGACGTGACGGCGATGCCGTACGGGCCGAGCGTGCCGCACATGTTCATCGTCGTCTTTCTGATCATGCTGCCGATCTATCTGAAGACCCACGATGCGCTGCTCGCCTGGCGCTCCGGTCTCGTCTGGTGCCTGGTCATCGGCACGATCGTGCTGCTCGGCGCCTTTGTCGGGCCGACGGTGCGCAAATACACGCCGCGCGCGGCGATGCTCGGGACCCTCGCCGGCATCTCGATCGCGTTCATCTCGATGCGCCCGGCATTTCTCGGCTGGGAAGAACCCTGGCTGTTTCTGCTGTCGCTCAGCATCGTGCTGGTCAGCTGGATGGCCGGTGTCCGCCTGCCGTTCGGGCTGCCCGGCGGCCTCGCGGCGGTGGTGCTCGGCACCGCGCTGGCCTGGCTCGCCCGCCTCCTCGATCTCGACGATCTGATGCAGCCGGGCGAGGTCGTCGCCGCCATCGGCCAGTTCGGGCTGCATCTGCCCTACCCGTCCCTCGACTTCGCCAAGGCGGTCGGCGATATCGGGCCATTGCTCGTCACCGCCGTGCCGCTCGGCATCTACAATTTCACCGAGGGCATGAATAACGTCGAGAGCGCCGCCGCCGCCGGCGACGATTACAGCCTGCGCCGGATCCTGCTGGCCGACGGCACCGGCGCCATCGTCGGCGCCCTGCTCGGCAGCCCGTTTCCGCCGGCGGTCTATATCGGCCATCCCGGATGGAAGGCGGTCGGCGGGCGGATCGGTTATTCGCTGGCGACCGGGATCGTCATCGGCATCGTCTGCTTTCTCGGCCTGACCGCGTTGCTGCTGGCGGTCATTCCACTGGTCGCGATCCTGCCGATCCTGCTCTACATCGGCCTGGTGATTGGCGCGCAGGCGTTTCAGACCACACCCTCCCGGCACGCGCCGGCGATCGTTCTGGCGATCCTGCCGAACATCGCCGCCTGGGCGCAGACCCTGATCGACGGCGCGCTCGGCGCCGCCGGCACCTCGGCCGCAAAACTCGGCATGGCCAAGCTCGGCGCCGTCGGCATCGTCTATCACGGCATGGCGCTGCTGGGCGGCGGGGCCGTCCTCGCCGGATTGATCCTCGGCGCCATCGCGGTCTTTATCATCGACCGCGAATTCGACCGGGCGGCGCTGTTCGCCGGCGCCGGCGCGGTGTTGTCCTATTTCGGCTTCATTCACGGCACCGCGCTCGGCATCGGCAGCTCGGCGCCGGTGGCGCTCGGCTATGTGATCGTCGCCGGTGTGTGCCTGGCGCTGGGCCGACAGAGCTACCCGCAACCCGTCGCCACCGCCGAACATGCCGCAGGGGAAGACTGATTTGCCGGGACCGCGGATCGGCAGCGCCGTCGCGCCGTCGACCCCGCCCGAGCCGCTCAGAACTCCATGTCGAGCTCTTCGAGCCCGTCGGGCTCGACCAACGCGGCCTCGCGCCAGGCGATCATGTCGGGCAATGCCATGATGCGCTCGCAATAGGCTGCACAGTCGCGGTCGAGCTTGACGTCGTAAGTGTGAAAGCGGGTCACGACCGGCGCGTACATGGCGTCGGCGACGGTCAATGTTCCGAACAGACCGGGCCCGCCATGCTCGGCAAAGCACTCGCGCCAGATCGCCGCAATGCGGTCGATGTCGGCCTGCGCCCCCGCCCAGACCTTGAAGCCGGGGTGGTGGGCCTTGAGGTTCATCGGCAATGCCGAACGCAGATTGCCGAAACCGGAATGCATTTCGCCGCAGATCGAGCGGCAGCGGGCGCGGGCGGCGCGCTCGACCGGCAGCAGCCCGGCCTTTGGGTTCAGCTCGTTGAGATACTCGGCGATCGCCAGGGTGTCCCAGATCCGGACCCCCTGATGGGTCAGGCACGGCACCAGGATCGACGGCGACAGCAGCAGCAGTTCCGCGCGGTTCGCCGGGTCGTCGACCGGCACCGCCTGCTCGGCGAATTCCAGTCCTGCCATCCTGCACAACAGCCAGCCGCGCAGCGACCAGGAAGAGTAGTTCTTGCTGCTGATGGTCAGAATGGCCTCGGTCATCGCCGCGCTCCTTTCCCGGCAAGCACACCGCAATTTCCCGCACTGTCCCACAGCCTTGATCCCGACTGCAAACTATCTCGGCGGCGGCAAACCATCTCGCGCGGCACGATCGAATCTCCTATCCTGCGGTGTCGCTGAACAGCGGGTTGCGCCATATGAGCTACCGGGACTTTCAAGCCTATGCCGACTCGGTCGCGCCATTGCGCAGCCTGGCGAACATGGCGGCCGCCGCGTTGAGCCACCCGCTGCCCGGAATCTCCCGCAGCGCTTTGCAGCGCGCCGCCGCCGCCGTCTGCGAGCTGATCGCCCATGCCGGGCTGAGCCATCGCCGCCCGGCCTTCGGCATCGACCGCATCGCGGTGGCGAACCGGTCGGTCGCAGTGCGCGAGGCTGCAGTTCACCGGACGCCGTTCTGCACCCTGCTGCGCTTCGAGAAGGACATTGTCGAAGCGCAGCCGCGCGTGCTGCTGGTGGCGCCGATGTCCGGACATTTTGCGACCCTGCTGCGCGGCACCGTGCGCACGATGCTCCCGGAGCACGACGTCTACATCACCGACTGGCACAACGCGCGCGACGTCGGGCTGCGGCACGGCCATTTCGATTTCGACGATTTTATCGATCACGTGATGACGTTTCTCGAAGTGCTGGGTCCCGGCGCGCATGTCGTCGGGGTTTGCCAGCCCTGCGTCGCGGTTTTGGCCGCAGTCGCGATCATGGCCGAAGACGACCATCCGGCGCAGCCGCGCAGCATGACCCTGATGGCCGGACCGATCGACGCCCGCGTCAACCCGACCGAGGTCAACCGGTTGGCGACGGGCCGGTCTATCGGCTGGTTCGAGCGCAACCTGATCGACATCGTGCCATTGCGCTACAACGGCGCCCGGCGCCGCGTCTATCCCGGATTTACCCAGCTCGCCGCGTTTATGAGCATGAACCTCGACCGGCACGTCAAGGCCCAGTTCGACCTGTTCTGCCATCTCGCCAATGGCGACCAGGAAAAGGCGGAGGCGATCCGCAGATTTTACGACGAGTACCTGGCGGTGATGGATCTGCCCGCCGAGTTCTACCTGCAGACCGTGCAAACCGTGTTTCAGGAGCACGCATTGCCATTGGGCAAGCTCGAATGGCGCGGCCGGCGTGTCGATCCGCGGGCTATCCGGCGCACGGCGCTGTTCACGGTCGAAGGCGAGCGCGACGACATCTGCGCCGTCGGCCAGACCTTGGCTGCCCAGGATTTGTGCAGTCGGTTGCGGCCATCGATGAAACGACACCACGTGCAGACCGGCGTCGGCCATTACGGCGTATTCAACGGACAGCGCTGGAACAGCCTCATCTATCCGCTGCTGCGCAACGTCGTCTACGCCAGCGACTGAACGCAGTACCACCTCGCGCGCACTGGCGCCACCGCGCTCAGGGTCGAAGCCGCATGGGTACCGGGCGCGGCGCTGCCCGACGCCCCGGAACGACGGTCACTCGGCGATCGCGGCCGACCAGGGCGACATCACGTCGGAGATGCCGTGGTTCAACCCGTCGCCGTCGCGCAGGACAAGATTCGGGCAAGCGAACCTCGTCGGGAAAACACCGTGCTCGACCAATGCCGCGCCGGGCTCGGCCGAGAGGTGCCCGACGATCGCGGCGGGAAGGCGGCGGTCGATGCCGATGCCGCCGCCGCCGCTCACGTCGATGCGCGGGTGGTGCGCCGCCGCCGCCGGGTCCATCCCGAAATCGACGACAAAGCTCGCCATCTGCAGCACCGCGGCGAGGATGCGTCGGCCGCCCGAGGCGCCGGCTCCGAACCATGGGCGCCCGGCGCGCATGGCAACGAGGGGGCACATGTTGGTCAAGGCGCGCTTGCCGGGCATCATCGAATTCGCCCGCCCCGGGCGCGGGTCGAACCACATAATCCCGTTGTTCATCAGGATGCCGGTGCCCGGCAGCACATAGCGGCTGCCAAAGCTCGACAGCAAGGTCGCTGTCAGCGCGGCGATCGTGCCCTCGCGGTCAATCGCGGTGATGTGCGTCGTCGAGGTCGGCGCGCCGGCTTCGACATCGCCGGCATGGTCGAGCCGGTACGCGTAGGCTTCGCGCAGCGCCTCGACGATTGCAGCGAAATAGCGGGCGTCGGGCGCGGCCGCGAAACGGTGACGAGCGAGCCGTTCGAGCATGAAGGCCAGGGTCGGGCCGGCGGTCATTCCGGGCGCCGCCTGCAAGACGGCGCCGCGATAGGGGATGGCGAGCGCCGGCGTGACCCGCGCACGGCAGAGCGCGAGATCCTCGGCCGACAGCACGCCGCCTGCGGAGCGCACATCGGCGATGATCGAACGCGCGATGTCGCCCTCGTAGAGATCATCGGGGCCGGCCGCGGCGAGGTGCTCCAGGGTATCGGCAAGGCGGCCGAGCGGCAGGTTCGCGGCGTCGCGCTCGGGCGGACACACCGGCGGCAGGCCGTCGGGCAGCCACACCCGCCGGCTCTCGTCATAGAGCCGCAGCTCAACCGCGGCATTTGCGACTTTGAGCGTGGTGAACCAGTCGACCGGCAGCCCCTCGCGGGCCAGCGCCGCCGCCGGCATCACCAGCTCGCGCCACGGCACCCGGCCAAAGCGTTCGACCGCGGTCGCATAGCCCCGCACCGCGCTCGGGACCGCAAAGGCGAGCGGGCCGTGGATGTTGCGGTCGCCCTCGACCTGCGGCCAGGTGAACAGCTCGGTCTTGGTCGCCTCGGTCAGCTTGTAGGCCGACGGATCGAGGCCGCGGGGAGCGACCGGGCCGAAATCGACGGCCTCGGCATGGTCAGCGCCGGCGCGATGTACGACCATGAAGCCGACCGCGCCGAGCCCGCTGTTCCACGGCTCGACCGCGGCCAAGGCCAGCGCAGTGGCGATTGCCGCATCGACCGCGGTGCCGCCCGCCGCCAGCACCTCGACCCCGATCTGGGCGGCAGTGCGGCTTTGCGACGCGACGATGCCGCCCCGAGAGGAGGCGCCCGGCTTGCGGACCTCCCAGTTCTGCGTCAGGTGCATCTTGCCCGCAGGCACAATCTCCGGGCGCTCAATCCACGGCGATGAAGTCGACCCGGCTCGGATAGAACGCATAATAGCCGGCGATCCCGGCCACCTCGTCATAGGGCCGCGGATAGCCCCAGACCGCATTCTCCGAGCGGCGGATTTCGCCGCCGGCCGGCACCTCGATCGTCCAGTACGATGCCTCGCCCTTGAACGGGCAAGTCGTGTGGTGCCCGGTCGGGCGCATCAGGTCGAGCCGAACGTCCCTTTCCGGGAAATAATGGACCGGACCGTGGCCGGTTTCCTCGACCCGCAAGGTCGCGGCGCTGTCGGCAACAGTGGTTCCCGCGAACACGACCTTGAGGCGCCGCTGATCCGGCGCGAGGTCGACGCGGTGCTCGGGATGGCTGACGAAGCCTGGCGCAGAGCTCGGCATCGGGACTCCTCCAGTCAAGATGTTATTTCGCGGGCGCGCCGTCGCCGTTGAACGAGGCGACGCATTGCGAATGCAGCTGCGGATCGGTGATCGGCCCGCATTCCTGCTGCATGCGCTTGGCGCGGAACGAGCGGTTGCTGTTCAGCACCTGCTCGTACTGCTGGCTCTGGCGCACGTTCGCCGCGGCCCCCGGGTCCTTCGGCGCCGGCTGCGCCGAGGCGGCAACGGCAACGGCGACGATCAGTCCGAGGGCTGAAATCATGGGTGCATAGCGCGGCATGGGTTCCTCTCCTGCTGCGTGGTTAATCGGCCATGGTCAGCCCGCCGCTGACGCTCAACACCTGGCCGGTAATATAGTTTGAACGATCGCTCAGAAAAAACAGGACCGCTTGCGCGATTTCGCTCGGCTGGGCGATCCGGCGGAACGGGATGGCGCGGGTCAGCGCCTCCTTGATCCGTTCCGGCTGGCGCTGGAACAGCGGGGTGTCGGTCGGGCCGGGGCAGACGCAGTTGACGTTGATGCTGTAACGCGCCAACTCGCGGGCCAGCGACTTGGTAAAGGCGATCAGCCCGCCCTTGGCCGCGGCATAGACGGTCTCGCCCATGCTGCCGACCCGTCCGGCGTCGCTCGAGATGTTGACGATCTTGCCGGCTCGCGCCTCGACCATCGGCGGCAGGACCCCGCGGGTCAGCCGGATCGCCCCCATCAGGTTGACGGCGATGACCCGGTCCCACATTTCCGGCGGGTTTTCGAGAAAGGGCTGGATCTGGTCCCAGCCGGCGGCGTTGACCAGGCCGTCGACAGGCCCGGCCCGGCGCTGCGTCGCCGCGACGAAATCGTCGACCGAGGGTGCGACGGTCAGGTCGAGCGGCAGATAGTCGACGGCGAGCCCGTCCGCAGCACCTTCGGCCGCCGCCGCGCGGCCACCGGCCTCGTCGACGTCGCCGATCACGACCTCGGCGCCGGCGCGCGCCAAGAGCAGCGCCGTCGCCCGGCCGATCCCCGAGGCGCCGCCGGTGACGATGACGGTTCGCCCTTCCAGATCCATCCTTGACTTCCCTCCGCCGGCGCCCGGTCCTGCGGCCGGCGGATGTTCGGCGCTGTCCGCGGCCGGTGTCAAGCCGCGCCGACCACCGCCGCCCGGCGTGCTTCGACAGCACCTCTGCGACGCAGCCGGTCGAGGATCATCCAGGGCAGCAAATCGGCCGCCAAGTCGCGCCGTTGCACGCGCGGAGCGGCGCCGTCGAGCAGCACGTAGTCGCTCGCCCACTCGTCAAAGCCGAAATGGGCGAACGCGTGCGGCAGGCTCGGCAGGTGGTCGCCGTAAAAGCCGAGCACGCCGTCATGACCGCGCGGCCCCAGGGCTTGCGTTAATATCCGGAGCATCTCGTCCGACCGCGCCAACCCGTCGAGATAGCGCAGCAATTGGCCGCCCTGCGGTATGCCGGCCGGGTCGAAGCGCCGGCGCAGCCCGGGGTCGATCGGCGGTCCCGAACTCGAGCCAGGGTCCGTGATTGCCCATCGTGATCACGAAGATGAAGGTGCGCGGCCCCGCCTCCTCAAGGGCGCTCAGCACCTGAGCGGCAAGATCGGGGTCGGAGCGATAGGGCGGCCGGCGCGACCCGCCTAGGGTTTCGCGGCCGAGAAAGGTCTCGAAGCCGAGCTTGGGCAGGGTCAGATCGCGGCGGAAAAAGCCGCGGTCGAACGGGTGCAGGCACAAGGTGCGGTAGCCTTCGCCGCGCAAGCGCCAGACCAGCGAGGCGACCGGCGCGCGCGCAAACGCGTGATAGGGGTTGAACCGGTCGTAGCCGAGATCGCTCTCGGGGATGCCGGTCAGCACCGCGAACTCGGCCCGCATCGTGTTGGCGCCCCAGCCCGCAACCTCGAGCCGGCCGAACGTCGCCCCCTCTGCGAGGCAGGCGTCAACGCCGGGCAGCAGATCGCGCGGCACCATCGGCGACACCCGCCGCGCGTCGAAGAACAACTCGCACTGCACCAGGACGACCGGCACCGCGGCCGCGGTGCGCACCAACGCCGGCGCCGACAACGGCGGGTGACGGGCGCGACGCTGGGCGCGCTCGGCGCGGGCGATGATGCCGTAAACGAGGAGGATCGCAAACGGGCCCAGCGTCGCCGCGTCTTCAAACGGCTCGCCGGTGGGACCGAGACGCCGCAACAGCGCCGCCGCGGCGCCGAGCCCCGGTTCGCGCGACATCGCCCACCCGGCCCCTGCCACGGTTGCGATCGCGGCCGCGATCGCCGCCGCATCCGGCCGCCACAACGGCGGTTCGAGCAGCAGCAGAGCCAGCCCGAGAGCAATCGCCGCGAATGCCCCGCCGATCACGAGACCCGGTCCGGCGAACGGCAGATAGAGCTGCGGGTGGGTGAAGACATGCGGCAATTCGGACATCTCGGAAAAGACCACCGGCTCGCGCAGCACCTCGCGCTTGGTGCGGTCGGCGAGCGCGAACCCGGCGCCAAGCGACAGCAGCACGAGCCCGGCAAATATCGGCCGCCCGGTTGCAATCAGCAGCAGACCACCTGCCAGCGGCACCGGGAAGAGGTCGAGCAGAACCGCCGGCACCCCAACCATCCGCGCCTTGGCGACATGGCGCGGGATCAGCCAAGCCGCCAGCGCCAGCAGCGCGCCGAGCGCAAGCTGGAGCAGCCCGCTCATCCAGCGCCGGGATCGGGCCGGATATGAAAGCGAAAGCGCCGCAGGATCGCGTCGCCGATCAGGGCCGGCGCGATGTCGCAGAATTGCAGGCCGAGCACGAGCGGCCACGGAAAGGCGACCCGGCGCCGGCCGCGATCGATGCCGCGCTTAACGATCCGCGCTGCATCGCCGCCCTGGCGCAGAAACGGGGTCGGCCCGTCGAACCGGTCGGTCATCGGCGAATCGAAAAAGCCGGGGCACACGATCGTGACCTCGACGCCGCGCGGCGCGAGGCGCGGCCGCAGCGCCTCGGCATAGGCGCGCAGCCCGGCTTTGCTGGCGCAGTAGCCGGGGCTGTAGGGGAGCCCGCGATAGGCCGCGATCGAGGCCACCATGGCGATGGTCCCGCGGCGTCGCGCGCACATCGCCGGCAGCAGCGGCTCGACCGTGTTGATCGCACCGAGCAGGTTCACCCGAACCTGCCGTGCGGCGGTCTCGATACCCTCGGACGGGCTGTCGGGGGCCGGCCCGGCCGAGGTGCCGGCATTGGCGACCACCAGGTCGACCGGATGGTCGCGATCGAATTGGGTGAGCCACGCGGCCATCGCCGGCGCGTCGGCTACGTCGATCGCCCCCACCCGCACCATCGCCCCCTTCGCCTCGCAGGCATCGGCGGACGCCCCCAGCCGCTGCCGGTCGCGCCCGAGCAGGCCCAGCATCGTCCCCGGCCCGGCATAAGCCTCGGCCAGGGCGGCGCCGAGCCCGCTCGAAGCCCCGGTGATGATTACGGCGCGAAAAGTTTGGCGCATCCCCGCAGACTAAAACCCCCGCGTCCGAAAGTCGTCAGCGCCCGACTGGTGCCCAGATCGATTACGGCATGGCCGGCGGCGCGCATCCCCGCAAATGAAACAGCCCGAGCCGCGAAATTGTCACAGGCTGCGGAGCCTTGCACCACCCGCGCGGACCGGCGCCGGCTCGCCCGTCCGGCCGACGCCGGCCGAGTATCGGCGCGCGGCGATGGACAAGCCCGGCCCCGCGCAATAGAAGCGGACCGAGGCGGGTGCGTGCACCGGTCCTCATTATGATCGGCTCAACATCGAAGGGGCGAGCAATGATCGTCGAACAGATCTGGACCGCGAATGCCGGGCGCAACTTCAATTATCTGATCGCCTGCGGAGAGACCGGAGAGGCGCTGGCGGTCGACCCGCTCGACCACGAAAAGTGCCTCGCTGCCGCCAAGGCGCGGGGCTGGACCATCACCCAGATCCTGAACACCCACGAGCATCGCGACCATACCGGCGGCAACCCGCAGATGGTGGCGGCGACCGGGGCCAAGGTGCTGGCCCATGCCAACGCCAGGGACAAGATCGCGGAGATGGACCAGGGCCTGCGCGCCGGCGACGTGATCCGGGTCGGCAAGACGGTCGAGCTCGAATGCCTCGACACCCCGGGCCACACGATGTCGCACATCTGCATCCTGGCGCATGGCGACGCGCCGGGATTGTTCTGCGGCGATACCCTGTTCAACGCCGGCGCCGGCAATTGCCACAATGGCGGCCACCCGAACGAGCTCTACAACAGCTTTGTCGGCCAGCTCGCCAAATTGCCGGAGGAGACCCTGATCTATCCGGGGCACGACTACATCGCGCGCAACCTCGCCTTTACCCTCGACCGCGAGCCGGACAACGCGCGCGCCAAGGAGGTGCTGCCGCGGGTCGAGAACCAGGACACGAACCGGCCGCTCGTCACCACCTTGGCGCAGGAGCGCGAGATCAACACCTTTTTCCGGCTGACCAGCCCGTCGGTGATCCGCCGCCTGCGCGAAGCCTTCCCCGACCTGCCCGACAATCCCGACCCGCGCACCGTGTTCCTGAAGCTGCGCGAATTGCGCAACAAATGGTGAGATCGCCGCATTCAGGAAGGGGATGGCGATGCCGCATTTGACGACCGATGACGGGGTCCGGCTCTATTACGAAGAGACCGGGTCGGGGACGCCGATCGTCCTCGTTCACGAATTCGCCGACGATTATCGGGGCTACGAAGGGCAGATGCGCTGTTTCGGGCGGCGCTATCGCTCGATCGCCTACAACGCGCGCGGCTATCCGCCCTCGGACGTGCCCGAAGACCCGGCGCGCTATTCGCAGGATCGCGCCAGGGACGACATCCGCGCCGTGCTCGACGCGCTCGCGATCGACAAGGCGCATGTCGTCGGCATCTCGATGGGCGGGTTCGCGGTGCTGCATTTCGGCCTCGCCTATCCCGATCGGGCCCTGTCATTGGTGGTCGCCGGCTGCGGCTACGGCGCCGAGCCCGGCAAACGCCAGCAGTTCCACGACGAGACCGCCAAGACCATCGCCCTGATAGAAGGCGAGGGCATGGGCGTCGCCAGCAAATCCTACGCGCAGGGCCCGAGCCGGGTACAGTTCCAGAACAAGGACCCGCGTGGCTGGAGCGAGTTCGCCGCCAACCTCGCCGGGCATTCGACCAGGGGCTCGGCCCTGACCATGCGCGGCGTCCAGGCGCAGCGCCCGTCCCTGTGGGATCTGACCGATCGGATGCGCCATCTCGATGTGCCGACCCTGGTCATGACCGGCGACGAGGACGACCCGTGCCTCGAGCCCGGCCTCTTGATGAAGCGGACAATTCCCTCCGCGGCGCTGATCGTGTTCCCGAACACCGGCCACGCCCTCAACCTCGAAGAGCCCGACCTGTTCAACCGTACCCTCGCCGAGTTCTTCCACCAGGTCGAGCGCGGCCGCTGGCCCCGCCGCGACCCCCGCGCGGTAACCGGCTCGATCCTCGGCATGCGCTAGTGCTCAGACGCAGACACAGAATTCACGCAGACACAAATTCACTCAGACGCAAGATCCGCTCAAACTGTCATGGCCGGGCTTGTCCCGGCCATCCACGAACTCGCGGCGCGCGCAATCTGGAGCGGGGCAGCGCGCCATGAAGACCCTGCCGGCCACGTCCGAACTGCTGCGGGTGGCGCGCCGCGTCGTCTGGTTCGAGGAGCCGTCGCGGGCATTGGCCGACCCCTTGCAGTTTCTCGCCCATGTCATGGTGTTCGGCACGGTCGAAGACCTGCGGGCGCTGCGTGGGATCGTCGGCAAGGACGAGTATCGCCAGGCGCTGGAGCATGCGCCGCCCGGCATTTTCGACGCGCGATCCTGGGCCTATTGGAACCTGGTTTGCGACCGCCGCCCCGTGCCGCCGTTGCCGGTGCGCACCGGGATCACGGGCGCCGACAAGCGCTGACGATGGCGGCGGCCGAACCTGAATTCACCCTTGGCATCGAGGAGGAATATTTCCTCGTCGATCGGGCGACGCGCGGCGTTGTCGAGGACCCGCCGGCGGCGATGCTGGCCGAGTGCGAGGCGTTGCTGGCGGGGCAGGTCGGGCCGGAGTTTCTGCGCTCGCAGATCGAGGTGGGCACGCGGGTCTGCGCCAGCCTCGCCGTGGCGCGCACCGATCTCTGCCGGCTGCGCGCGACGGTCGCGGCCGTGGCCGCGCGGCACGGCATGGCGCCGATCGCCGCGGCCACCCATCCCTTCGCCCGCTGGGACGCGCAGAAGACCACCGAGCGCCGCCGCTATGCCGATCTGCGCGACGATCTGCAGGGGGTCGGGCGGCGGCTCGCGATCTGCGGGCTGCATGTCCATATCGGCATCCCGGACGACGAACTGCGCATCGACCTGTTGAACCAGGCCTCCTATTTCCTGCCGCATCTGCTGGCATTGTCGACCTCCTCGCCGTTCTGGCATGGCGAGGATACCGGGCTCAAATCCTATCGGCTCGCGGTGTTCGACGAATTGCCGCGCACCGGCACGCCCGAGCGCTTCGACAGCTGGGGCGAATACCGCCGCCACGTCGATATCCTCAAGGGTGCCGGGCTGATCGAGGACGCGACCAAATTGTGGTGGGACCTGCGCCCGAGCGAGCGTTTTCCGACCCTCGAAATGCGCATCGCCGACAGCTGCACCACCCTCGATGATTCGCTGTCGATCGCCGCCTTGTTCCGCTGCCTCCTGCGCATGCTGTGGCGGCTGAAGCGCCAGAACCAGCGCTGGCGGATCTATGCGCGCATGCTGATCGACGAGAACCGCTGGCGCGCGCAGCGCTACGGCACCGACCGGGGCCTCGTTGATTTCGGCCGCGGCGCCATCGTCCCCTACGCCGATCTGCTCGAAGAGATCCTGACCCTGATCGAACCGGACGCCCGCCATCTCGGCTGCCTCGACGAGGTCGCGCACGCCCGCGAAATCCTCGCCCGCGGCACCAGCGCCCACCGCCAGCTCGCGATCTTCGAGCGCGCCCTTGCCGCCGGCGCCGCCCGCCGCGAAGCCCTTTTCGCCGTCGTCGACTGGCTGATCGAAGAGACGGTGCGGGGGGTGTAGGATAGCAGCCGATCGAACCCAGCGCCGGAGCGAGCCATGCCATCAGCCGATGCAGCCGTCGGACCCCCGATCGACACCGTCCCCGACAAATCGTCGGGGCGGCGCTGGCCGGACGGCAGCTCGCGCATCCCGAACTGGGTGTATACCGATCCCGGGATTTTTGCGCGCGAGCAGGAATGCATCTTTGCCGGCCCGAGCTGGCTCTACGTCTGTCTCGAAGCCGAGCTTTCGAAGCCCGGTGACTTCAAGCGCAGCCGGCTCGGTGCGGTCGAGGTCGTCGCGGTGCGCGACGGCGCCGGCGCGGTGCAGGTCCTGGTCAACCGTTGCGCCCACCGCAGCGCGCAGTTCTGCTCGGCCGCGCGCGGCTCGGCCAAAGAATTCGTCTGCCCCTATCACCAGTGGACCTACGACCTCGGCGGGAAATTACTCGGCGTGCCGTTCCGCCGCGGGTTTCGCGGGCAAGGCGGCATGCCGGCCGACTTCCGCCTGGAGGAGCACGGGCTGCAGCGCCTTGCGGTAACGCGTCGCCACGGGGTCGTCCTCGCCAGCTTTTCCGAGGCGACGGAGCCGTTCGAGCAATATCTCGGCGACAACATGCTCGGTTATTTCGACCGCGTGTTCGACGGCCGCGAGCTCGTCGTGCTGGGCTATTTGCGCCAGCGCATCCCGAGCAATTGGAAGCTGATGTTCGAGAACATCAAGGATCCGTATCACGCCAGCCTGCTGCACGTTTTCCTGGTGACCTTCGGGCTCTTTCGCCTCGATCAGAAATCGGCCATCGAGATGGACCCGACCGGGCGGCATGCCGTGCTGGTCAGCCGCCGGGGCGAGCAGCAGGAGAACGAGGCGACCCGGCAAATGCGCGCGTTCAAGTCGAACTTTACGTTGCGCGATCCGCGGCTGTTGGAGCCGGTGCGCGAATTTGCCGGCGACGCCACCGTGGTCATGCAAACCTTGTGGCCGAACCTGATCGTGCAGCAGCAGTCGAATACTCTGGCGACGCGGCAGATCATTCCGATCGACGCCGGACAATTCGATCTCGCCTGGACCTTTTTCGGCTATGCCGACGACGCGCCCGACATGCGCCAACGCCGCTTGCGTCAGGCCAATCTGATGGGGCCGGCTGGCCTCGTCTCGCTCGACGACAGTGAGGCGATGCTGCTGTCGCAAGCGGGAATCGCCGGCAGTGACGGAGCGGAATGCGTTGCCGAAATGGGGGGCCGCGGGGTCCAAGACGAACCGCACATGGTCACCGAGACCGCGATCCGCGGCTTGTACCAGCATTATCGCCGGGTGATGAGCCTCTGACGGCGATGATCGCCGCACCGGGCCTCGACGCGCCTGTCGCGCTGCGTATGCGGCTGGCTGATCTGTATTGCGCCTACGCCGATGCGCTCGACGAGGGCGCGCTCGAATCCTGGCCCGATTTCTTCACCGAGGATTGCGTCTACAAGATCGTTCCGCGCGAGAATTTCGAGCTGGGATTGCCGATCGCCTTAATTTATTGCGAAAGCCGCGGCATGCTGGTCGATCGGGTGGTCGCCATCCGCGAAACCGCACTCTATGTGCCGCGGTTTATCCGGCATCTGACCGGCAACATCCGGCTGCGCGCGATCGGCGCCGACGGGCTTCGCCTGACTGCGAGTTTCGCACTGCTTCAGACGATGGTCGACCGCCCCTCCGAGCTGTTCCTGTGCGGCCAATACCGCGATCGGGTGGTCGACGACGGGACCCGGCTGCACTTTGCCGAGCGGATCTGCGTCTACGATTCGACGATCGTCCCGACCTCGCTCGTCTACCCGGTCTAACCGCGCCGCGGCGGCGCTTCGCGGCGCTCGTACCATGCGCGGCTGCGCAAGCTCAAATGCACGACGGACAGCATCACCGGCACTTCGACCAGAACGCCGACGACGGTGGCCAGCGCCGCGCCCGACTGGAACCCGAACAAGGCGATCGCCGCCGCCACCGCCAGCTCGAAAAAGTTCGAGGCGCCGATCAACGCCGACGGACAGGCGACATTGTGCGGCACGCCGAGCGCGCGGTTGAGCCCATAGGCGATGCCGGCGTTCAGATAGACCTGGATCACGATCGGCACCGCCAGCAGCAGGATCACCAATGGCTGGCGGATGATCTCTTCGCCTTGGAAGCCGAACAGCAGCACCAGGGTCGCAAGCAATGCAATCAGCGAGACCGGCTGCAAAACCCGCAGCAGCCGGGCCAGCCCCTTCTCGCCCGCGCGCGCCAGGACCCTGCGCCGCCACAGCTGCGCGGCGATCACCGGCACGACGATGTAGAGCGCGACCGACAGGAACAACGTCGCCCACGGCACCGTGATCGAGGACAGGCCGAGCAACAGCCCGACGATCGGGGCAAAGGCAAAGATCATGATCGTGTCGTTGAGCGCAACCTGGGTCAGGGTGAAATTCGGCTCGCCGTCGGTCAGGTTCGACCACACGAACACCATCGCCGTGCAGGGTGCGGCGGCCAGCAGAATGAGCCCGGCAATGTAGCTGTCGATCTGACCCGCCGGCAGCCAGGGCCGGAACAGCCAGCCGATGAACAGCCACCCGAGCAAGGCCATGCTGAACGGCTTGACCAGCCAGTTGACCCCGACGGTCACGGCGATGCCGCGCCATTGCTCGGCGACCCGGTGCAAGGCGCCGAAATCGACCTTGAGCAGCATCGGCACGATCATCAGCCAGATCAGCACCGCGACCGGGATGTTGACTTGGGCGACGGTCATCCGCCCCAGCATCTGGAACGGTTCCGGCGCCAGCCGGCCGAGCCCGATGCCGGCGAGGATGCACAGCGCCACCCACAAGGTCAGCCAGCGCTCGAAGGTGCCGAGCGCGGGGGCCGTACGGGGCTGGGCGGCATCCGAAACGGAGGTCATGGCAACTCCCCGATTGTCGCTGCGGCGCGGCGGCCGATCTCGTCCACATTTCGCTTGATCGCGAGCCGGTCGAGCTTGTCGAGGGGCAGCGCGACAAACAGCTTGATGCGGTTTTCGAGCACGAGATACGCGGCTCGGAAAGCTCGGCGCCGTTCGGCCTCGGTGCCTCGAGCGGCAGCCGGGTCCGGCACGCCCCAATGGCCAGTCACCGGATTGCCGGGCCAGACCGGGCAGGTTTCACCCGCGGCCTGGTCGCAGACGGTAAACACGAAATCCATCTGTGACGCGCCTGCTTTGGCGAACTCGTGCCAGCTCTTGCTGCGCAGCCCGCTGGTGCCCAGCCGGGAG
Organism: uncultured Alphaproteobacteria bacterium; assembly: GCA_963703855.1. Taxonomy (GTDB): domain Bacteria; phylum Pseudomonadota; class Alphaproteobacteria; order ATCC43930; family CGMCC-115725; genus AP-15. The sequence goes on along the minus strand of CAVPFW010000023.1, from coordinate 50,784 downwards.
CTGTGGAGGAGATCGAGGGCAAGGGGATGCACCGCGCCCCGGGGAAAGCTGCCGGCGCTGTAGCCCCTGAACCGGCCCTTGCCCCAATGATCGAGAAGGACTTCGGCGAGGATGCTCCTGGCCGAGTTGCCGGTGCACAGAAAGAGGACGTGGTAGGTCTTCGCGGTCATGTGCCGACGCTATCGGGCGCAGCAGGCGTCGGCGGCAGGCGCGGGCGCGGGTTTGCGCCCTTCGATGACGGCCGAAACGATGTAGTCCTCGACACCGCGTCCGGACGCCCAGTTCTTTATCAGCTCGCGGCTTTCCGGTTTGGCGGAGACACCGATATCGACAAAGCCGGCGGCCAGGAGCCATTCCTCGATCCGGTTCGCCGGTGCGGCGCCGGCGACGCAGCCGCAGATCAGCGCCGGATCGGCCTGGAGATCGGCCGGCAGCGGCGCGGTGCTGACGATGTCGGAGACCGCGAGCCGGCCGCCGGGCTTCAGCACGCGAAACGCTTCGCGAAACACCTGCGCCTTGTCGGGGACGAGGTTGATCACGCAATTCGAGATCACGACATCGGCCGTGTTGTCGGCGACCGGCAGGTATTCGAGCTCGCCGAGGCGGAACTCGACGTTTTCGGCGCCGATCTTGACCGCGTTCTCACGCGCCTTGGCCAGCATCTCGTGGGTCATGTCGACGCCGATGACCCGGCCCGCGGCACCGACCTGCCGTGCCGCCAGAAAGCAGTCGAACCCGCCCCCGCTGCCGAAATCGACGACGACCTCGCCCGGCTGCAAGGCGGCGATCGCCTGCGGATTGCCGCAGCCCAGACCGAGATTGGCGCCCTCCGGAACCACCGCGAGATCCGCTTCGGAATAGCCCATCTGAAGGGCCTTATCCTGCGTGGCGTTCGACGGCCCGCAACAGGATGACGGCGCCGGGCCGCAGCAGGCGGAACTGCCGGCTGCGGCCGCGATGCTGCCATAGCGAGCGCGCACCATCTCCTTGATTTCGGTTGATTCCATGATCTTTCTCCGATTTGCGGTCGTTGCTATACGGCGCAGCAACTGCCCGCCACGGCAGCACGCGTCGGCACGGCTTGCGTGAGCTCGGCGGGTGGGCCGCAGGTCGCGGGACGGCAGGTCGCGCGATCATCGGCCTTCTTGAGCTTCGCCAGCGAGCCTTCGCCGTAGACCGTCGCTTCACCATAGGTGAAATAGATTTCCCACGGCACTCCCTGCGGGTCCGCGATCCACTGCTTGTCGGATTTGGCATAGCAGCAGGTGGTGTCTTTCGCCTCGACGATCGGGCGCTCGGCGCGGCTCAGCCGGTCGTGGACCTGGGCGAGTTTTTCCGCATCCTCGGCCTGAATACCCAGATGCGAGAACCCGGCGGAATGATGACCCGTGCTGATCGCGAAGTTGACTCGCGGATCCTCGACCATCCACTTCGCATAATCGCTCCTGAGCACGGTCGGCTCGGCCGCGAACAAGGTCGAATAGAACCTGATCGACTCCGCGAGGTCGTCGACGGATACGTGAACATGCAAACGCTTCATGCTGACCTCCTATCGGTCGGTAGAGCCGCTCCGGTCGTTTCCGGACGGCAGATCGGCGCGCAGGCTGCGGCGCCGCCGCAGCAATTTTCGGTCAGGTAGCCCATCATGGCGTTCATCACTGCAAAATCGGTCGCGTAGATCAGCTGCCGGCTCATCCGGCGCTGGGCGATCAGGCCGGCATGCATCAGCTGCTGCAGGTGAAAGGTCAGCGAGGACGGCGACAGCTCCAGCGCTTGCGCGATCGTTCCGGCCGACAAGCCGTCGGGCCCCTTCTGCACCAAGAGGCGGTAGACCGCGAGCCGGGTTTCATGGGCCAGCGCGCCGAGCGCGGCGATCGCCTGCTTAGCCTCCATCGCAACCTCTCATATTCCAACGAGGATCGAAATTAGGCGTGCGGCTAGGCTCTGTCAAACGATTTTTTGTGGATCATCGAATTATCATCGGGGATGCGTCGAGCGGCATGCGGCGCTACATAGGGGTGAGCGACAACCAGGAGGTCCCGATGGACGACCAGACCCGCACCGAGCTCGAAGCCGCGGCCTTTCGCCGCCTGGTCGAGCATTTGCGCGAGCGCACCGACGTGCAGAACATCGACATGATGAATTTGGCGGGCTTCTGCCGCAATTGCCTGTCGAGATGGTACCGCGAGGAGGCCGAGCAGCGCAGCGTTCCGCTGTCCGACCCGCAGGCGCGCGAGATCGTCTACGGCATGCCTTATGACGAGTGGCGCAAGAAACACCAGAAGGAAGCCAACGCCGAGCAGAAGGCCGCCTTCACCGCCGCCGAGAAGCGCTGACGGCGGATCGCCGGCTACCGCCCCCACCTTGCGCCGGCGCAACCCGGCCGCTATCGTCGGCGCGCCGCCGCGGGGGCGCGGCATCTTCGGGGGAAGGCGGGATTATGCCGGATGTGGGGGGTATTGCGGGCGAGCGGCTCAAATCCTTGATCGAGCGCATCGAGCGGCTCGAGGAGGAGAAAAGCGCGTTGGGCGAGGACATCAAGGAGGTCTACGCCGAGGCCAAGGGCACCGGCTTCGACCCGAAAATCATGCGGCAGATCATCCGCATCAGGAAGCGCGACAAGGACGATCTCGACGAGGAGGAAACCCTGCTCGACGTCTACAAGCGCGCGCTCGGCATGCTGCCCGACCTGAGCCCGCAATCCGAGGCCGCCGAGTAGCGGGGACCGTCGCTTGGCCCGAGGTTTGCCCCTCACCCCCGGATCGAGTCCGGGCAGGCTTTCCCGCTGTGCGGGTCCCTCTCCCCGCATGCGGGGAGAGGGCTGGGGTGAGGGGCTCGGTACGTACGGCTATTCTGCGGCGCGCGCCGCCACCGGCGCCAGATGCCGGCGCAGCGCCGCCACAAGCGCGTCGGCCTCGGCCTCCGCCATGTCGAACCGGCACACGAACCGCGCGAGGCTCGCGCTGCGGCGATAAAACTGGAAGCCGTCGGCTTCGAGGCCGTCCATGACCGCGCCGGGCAGCTCGAGAAAGATCTCGTTGGCCTCGACCGGGGCCAGCGGACGGGTGCCGGGAAATTCGGCGAGGCCGGCGGCGATGCGCGCCGCGATCGCGTTCGAGGCCCGCGCCATGCGGAGCCACAGCCCGTTTTCGACATAGGCGAGCAGCTGGGCCGAGGCGAAGCGCATCTTCGACCAGACCTGGCCGGCACGGCGCAGCTGGATCGCGAGACCGTCGGCGAGTTCGGGCGCAAACACCACGATCGCGTCGCACAGCGCGCCGCCGTTCTTGGTCGCGCCGAACGACATGATGTCGACGCCGGCGCGCCAGGTCGCCTCGGCCGGGCTGCAGCCGAGCCGCGCCACGGCATTGGCAAAGCGTGCCCCGTCCATGTGCAGCCCCAGCCGGCGCGCCTTTGCCGTCGCGGCGATGGCGCCGATCTCGGCGAGCGAATAGACCGTGCCGAGATCGCTCGCCTGGGTCAGGTTGACCGCCGCCGGCTGGCCGCGATGCAGCTGCCCCGGCGCTATCGCCGCCAGGGTTTCGGCCAGCCGATCGGCGCTGATCCGACCGTGCTCGCCGCCCACCGCCGCGAGCTTGATGCCGCCGCCGAAGAAACCTGCGGCATTCGCCTCGGAGGTGTTGATGTGCGCCGCCTCGCTGCAATAGACGATGCCCCAGGAGGGGCTGAGCGCGGCCAGGCCGAGCGCGTTGGCAGCGGTTCCGGTGGCCACCGGAAAGACCCGCACCGCAGTCTCGAACAATTCGGAAAACCGCCGCTGCAATGCCGCCGTCCAATCATCCGCGCCATAGCCGAGCGCCGTGTCGCGGTTGGCGCGTACCAGCGCTTCGAGGATCTCCGGCGCCGCCCGCCCGGTATTGTCGCTGCGGAAGTCGATCATCGCTTGATCTCTCTCCTTCGCGCTTCGGCCGCGGGCATGACGTGAGCGGTGTGCGCCATTCGCAGAACGATCGAATGCCGCGGCCCCGGCGCCGCGGCATAGGCCGGCGCGCGCAGGTGAACCGCGCGAACCAGGACCGGCTTCCAGTAATTCCGCGCGCGGATTATAGCGGCATGAACGATGCCGGCCCATGCCTCGCGCCTCGACACATGCGCCGCGGCATGGTTTGCCGGCGCGTGCTCGCGGGCGCCCGCAGCCGCCGCCACGCGCGGCGCTGCGCCGTGCGCCGCCGGCGGGCCGATCCGCGGTGAACCCATGATCGCCGGCGCATCCTCGAGACGCTGCTGCGGCAGCAAGAGCAGCGCCGCGGCGACCGCCCGCCCGTCGACGAAAACCGGTCGCGGAACGACGCTCGCGAACTGCCGGTTGGCGAAATGCCCGATCGCGATCTCGGGCGGCGGCTCGCCGTCGGCGCGCACCCGGATGATGCTCAATTCGGCGATATCGCCGCCGTTCAGCCTGCGGATATAGTCGACGTCGTTGGTATAGCTCGGCCAATAGACTTCGCCCGGCGCGAGCGCAAACCACGCGACGGCCGGGCCGGATCCCTCGGCAAAGCTCAGCCCGACCCCGGGGGTTCCGAGAAAGGCGACCAGCGCCGGCGCATAGACGGGATGGGCCGAGAACGCGCCGGGGACCCAGGCCCAATGCTCGTCGGCGAAGGTCCAGCGGCCGTAATGGGACGGCGCAAAGCCCCAGGGCTGGTCGTCGATCCAGGTCCAGCCCCAGGGTTCCATCCAGCGCCAGCGGCCATCGCGATAGGGCGCCCAATCGGCCGGCGGCGCAGTCGGCACCCAGACTTTGCCGAATTTGGCGCTGGCCTGCCAGCTGCCGGCGTCATCGAGCTCGGAAAAGCCGGTCGTCGTCGGGGAAACGTAATAGGGCGCCGCCAGGCGCGTCTGGTCGACCGCGCGGCCACCGGACCATTCGGTAAATTCATCCGCGGCGGCGGGCTCGATCGCGGCGGCGGCCGCGGCGACGCCGTTCAGCACCAACGCGTCTTCCGCCTTGATCACGACATCGGCGCTGCCGCCGGCAAACCGGGCGCCGCCGGCAAGCACCGCCACCCGCGGCGACCGATCGCCGCCCCCGGCGTCGATGTCGTAATGCCCGGGCTGCAGCAGCCAAACGCCGCCGCGGGAAAAGTCGATCTGAATGCTTTCGCCGGCGCCGAGAGCGGCGACCTCGAGATCGATCCGGCCGCGCTTGAGAACGATCTCGGCGAAGCGCTCGCTCAGCTCGGCGATCGTGATCTCGGTGTTGTCGGCGAGGTCGATCGTGTCGGGGCCGATGCGCATCTCGGCGCGGGCCTGCGGGTCGGTGCGCAGGGACACGCCGGTCGAGACCGGATCGTTGACCTCGGCATCGGACCAAGGGGTTGCGCCCGGGCTGCGAAACCCGACCTTTTCCAACGCCAGGCTGACCCGCCCGACACGGGCCGGCGGCGGCGGCGCTGGCGGTATGGCAGCGGCGAGGGCTGCTTGCGGCGGGTTATCTCCTTGGGCCGATCCCGCAGCGAGCACGACAAGGGTCGCGCCGATGACGCTGAGCGAGCCAATGACGCTGAGCGAAAGGAGTCGCATGGCCCCCCCTCAATGCCTATGCTGTCAGACCCAAGTCTAGCAGATCAGATGCCCCGTCAACCGATAATCTCGGTCGCCTTCCTTTGCCTGCGTGCTCTTTCGAGCCGTTGCCGGGGCCGGGTTGGTGACGATCGGGACGCCGCCGCGATCGGGTGCCGATGACCGTCCATTTCATCGGCGCCGGCCCCGGGGCACCCGATCTGATCACCCTGCGCGGGCTGCGGCTGATCGAGCGCTGCCCGGTCTGCCTCTATGCTGGCTCCTTGGTGCCGGTCGAGATCCTCGCGGCCGTCCCGCCCGGCGCGCGGGTGATCGACAGCGCGCCCTTGACCCTCGACGAGATCCTGGCCCATCTGGTCGAGGCGCACGACCGCGGGCTCGACGTAGCCCGGCTGCATTCGGGCGACCCGTCGCTCTATGGCGCGATCGCCGAGCAGATGCGCCGGCTCGAGGCGCTTGGCATCCCCTTTGACGTGACCCCGGGGGTGCCGTCCTTTGCCGCCGCAGCCGCGGCGCTCGGCTGCGAGCTGACTCTGCCCGAAATCGCCCAGACCGTGATCCTGACGCGCACCGCGACGCGATCGTCGGCGATGCCCGCGGGAGAAGACCTCGAGCGCCTCGCGGCGACCGGCGCGACCCTCGTGATCCATCTGTCGATCGCCAATCTCGCGCGCATCGTGCGCGCGCTGATGCCCGCTTACGGCGGCGATTGCCCCGCTGTCGTCGCCTATCGCGTCAGCTGGCCCGACCAGCGCCTGATCCGCGGCACCCTCGGCGACATCCGCGACCAGGTAAAGGCGGCGCGGATCACCCGCACCGCCCTCGTCCTGGTCGGCCCGGCGCTGGCCGGCGCCCCGGCACCGGAAAGCCGGCTCTACGCCGCCGGCCACCACCACCTGCTCCGCCCGCGCCGCTCCGGTGGGGCGCCGCCGTCCTAGCGACGCGGGTCCGACAGTTGGCAGCTCAGAAGCCTTCACCGCCGGTGCGACGCGAGAACCATTCGCGTCTGCGCACCGCGTAAACGGCGCCCAGCAGCCCGGCGAGCAGCGCGCCTGCGCCGGCGGGCTCGGCGACCGCAACCGGCTCCCAATGTCCGCTCGCGATGCACGCGCCGGTAAACTCACAGGCGGCGGGGTTGGTCGGCCCGTCGCTCTCGAATTCGATCGCGCTGAGCGCGCCGAACCCTTTGATCGAGAAATCCGAGGTATCCGTCGCGTTGATATAATCGATCCCGCCGGGAGAGATCGACCATTGAGGGAAATCGAACGGGGGAATCCCCTGCGCGGCGTAAAATTTGCCAAAGTGTAATGTCCCTCACCCGCCAGCGAGGGGAGGGTGATGTCGAACGCCAGCAGCGGAAAGAAGTTGTACGGGCCGGGATTGCCGATATTGGAGATCGTCGGAAGATCAGCCAACGAGCCGTCGATCGAAATCGACGCGGCGACCACAAACCCGGGCACGGTTGCACCGGTCTCGTCAAAGACAAAGGTAGTCGCCGAGGCTGAAATCGCCCAGGAACAGCACAGGCTCGCCGCCAATGCCGTCAGACCCCGCGCCAGATTCGCCGTTCCGAAAGTGCGCATGGTGTCCTCCCATTGACGGACGCTTATAGCGTATCACGCTGGATAGGACTGGTCCATAGATCGGAAAAATTTTACCTCGCCGCGACAATGCCGGTAGGTGAAGCCGCTTTCGTCGCACTTGCGAGCGTATCGGCCGGGCCTCACCTTGCCGGTAGCGCCGATTTTTCACCCGGATCCGGCCTTGTCCCTGATGACCGCTGGCGGACGCTTCGATGCGGCAAAAGGTGCCGCGGCAAAGGACCGGCCTGGTTGGGTCGCGGCATGGCTCCTTGCCTGCTGCGCGCTGATTTTTCTGATGGTGGTGGTCGGCGGCGTCACCCGGCTGACCCTGTCGGGGCTGTCGATCACCGAGTGGGAGCCGCTGATCGGCGTCGTCCCGCCGCTGACCCATGCCCAATGGGCCGCCGAATTCGCCCGCTACAAGCAAATCCCGGAATACCGCCTGATCCATTTCGGGATGAGCCTGGCCCAGTTCAAAGGCATCTATTTCTGGGAATATTCCCACCGGCTGCTGGGCCGGTCGATCGGTGTCGCCTTTGCCGTGCCGCTGGTCTGGTTTTGGCTGCGCGGAAGGCTGCCGCGGCGGCTGGCGCCGGCGCTCGCCGGCATCCTCGCCCTCGGTTTCGCGCAAGGGGCGCTCGGCTGGTACATGGTCGAGAGCGGGCTCGCCCACCGGGTCGAGGTCAGCCAATATCGGCTGGTCGCCCATCTCGCTCTGGCGTTGGCGATCTATGGCGCGATCCTGTGGGTGGCCCTCGGCCTCCTCCGCCGCCCGTCCCTGCCGCCGTGTCAGTCCCCCGTGGCCGAGCTAGGCCCGCTTCTGCCGGGCTATGGGATCGTCACAAGGTCAGAACGGCCGTTGGGAATGCCGGCGTCATCCCAAGCACCCCTTGCCCGGACTTGTTCCGGGCATCCACGTCTTGGAAACCGGCATGGCCGAGCCTGGGGGAGGCGTGGATGGCCGGGACAAACCCGGCCACGGGGATCGGGTGTGGGCGCGGGCTGGCGGCGGGCGGCCGAAGCCGTCATCTTTATTATCGCCGCGACCATCCTCGCCGGCGGGTTTGTCGCCGGGACCCGCGCCGGGCTCACCTACAACACCTTTCCGCTGATGGACGGAAGGCTGGTGCCGGCCGGCTACGCCCAGCTCCATCCCTTCATCCGCAACTGGTTCGAGAACATCGCGGCGATCCAGTTCGACCACCGCCTGCTGGCGATGACGACCGCCGCCGCGGTGCTGCTGCTGTGGCTCGCCGGCCGGCGCGCGCGCCTGCCGAAACCCGCCCATATCGCCCTCTGGGCACTCCTCGCCGCCGCAGCGGCGCAGGTGGCGCTCGGCATCTCGACCCTGCTTATGGTCGTGCCGATCCCCCTCGCCGCCGCGCACCAAGCCGGCGCGGTGCTGCTGCTGAGCGCCGCGATCGTCTTCCGCCACACCTTGCGCGGTAATTCATGAACCGGCAGGGTAGTATTCCTCGGAACACCCCGCGTGGCCGGCGCCTGCCATGACCATCGATACGCTTGCGTATACCAAGGCGCTCGAAGCGGCCGGCGTCGACCGCTGAGCGGCCGAGGCGCAAGCGGAAGCGCTGATCAAGCACGTCCTGCCGGAACTCGTAACGAAGGCCGACCTCGAACAAGCCATTGAACGGCTTGAACACCGACTGACCGTGCGCTTTTTCGGGATGATGCTCGGCATCGTCGGCGTGATGGACGGCATCCTATTTGCGCTCCTCCGGTTTGTCCGCTGATCGGAGCCGGCGGGCGGCAGTCGCCCAACCCGATCATCGCCATTCTCCCCCGCAGACGGCGAACGCCGACGTTGGACGGCCGTATCGGCGCGGCCATATAAATCCCGTGTCGCGCGCGGGAGAAAACCATGGCCGATGACGGCGCCTTTCCGGCAAGGACCCTGGCTGACTGGACCCGGCTCGCACAGACTGAGCTGAAGGGAAAGCCGCTCGACAGCCTCGAGCGGACGACGCCGGAAGGGATCACCGTCAAGCCGCTCTATACCGCCGCCGACCTCGAGGCGATCGAGGCCGCCGGCTTTCCGTTGCGCGACGCGATGCCGGGGTTTCCGCCCTATCTGCGCGGCCCGCGGGCGACGATGTACGCGAACCGGCCGTGGACGATCCGGCAATATTCCGGCTTCTCGACCGCCGAGGAATTGAACCATTTCTACCGCGAAAACCTGAAGGCCGGGCAGATGGGCCTGTCGATCGCCTTCGATCTCGCGACCCACCGCGGCTACGACAGCGACCATCCGCGGGTCACGGGCGATGTCGGCAAGGCAGGGGTCGCGATCGACAGTGTCGAGGACATGAAGATCCTGTTCGACGGCATCCCGCTCGACCGCATGAGCGTGTCGATGACGATGAACGGCGCCGTCCTGCCGGTTTTGGCCGGCTACATCGTCGCCGCCGAGGAGCAGGGCGTGGCGCAGGACCGGCTCTCCGGCACGATCCAGAACGACATTTTGAAGGAGTTCATGGTCCGCAACACCTACATCTACCCGCCTGGGCCGTCGATGCGCATCGTTGCCGACATCATCGAATACACCGCGCGGCACATGCCCAAATTCAACTCGATCTCGATCTCCGGCTATCACATGGAGGAAGCCGGGGCGACGTCTGTTCAGGAATTGGCATTCACGCTCGCCGATGGGCTCGAATACGTGCGCGCGGCGCTCTCGCGCGGGCTGGCGATCGACGAGTTCGCGCCGCGGCTGTCGTTCTTCTTCGGGATCGGCATGAATTTCTTCATGGAGATCGCGAAACTGCGCGCCGCTCGGGTGCTGTGGGCGCGGCTGATGCGGCAATTCATGCCCAAGAACGAGGCGAGCCTCGCCCTGCGCATGCATTGCCAGACCTCGGGCGTCAGCTTGACCGAGCAGGCCCCGCACAACAACATCGTCCGCACCACGATCGAGGCGCTTGCCGCGGTCCTCGGCGGGACCCAGTCGTTGCACACCAACTCCTTCGACGAGGCCTTGGCCTTGCCGACCCCGGCCTCGATGCGGATCGCGCGCAACACCCAGCTGATCCTCGCCGAGGAGACCGGCATCCCGCATGTGATCGACCCGCTCGGCGGCAGCTATTACCTCGAAAGCCTGACCCATTCGATCGCCGCGGCGGCGATCGCGCTGATCGACGAGGTCGAGGGGCTGGGCGGCATGACCAAGGCGGTCGAGGCGGGGATGCCGAAATTGCGCATCGAGGAATCCGCGGCCCGCCATCAGGCCGGGGTCGACCGCGGCGAGGAGACGATCGTCGGCGTCAACAAATACCGCTCGGGCGAGACGGCCGAAATCGACCTGCTCGATGTCGACAACAGCGCGGTGCGCGCCTCCCAGATCGCGCGGCTCGACCAGGTGCGCCATAGCCGCGATCCCGCAGCGCTGCGATGCTGCGCTGGCGGCGCTGACCGAAGCGGCGCAGAGCGGCGAGGGCAACCTGTTGGCCCTCTCGATCGAGGCGAGCCGGGCGCGGGCTACGGTCGGCGAGATCTCCGACGCATTGGAAAAAGTGTTTACCCGCCACCGTGCGCAGATCCGCGCGGTATCGGGCGTCTATGGCGGCCAGTACCAGGGCGACGACGGTTTTCGCCGGGTCCAGCGCGAGATCGAAGCCTTTGCCCGCAGCGAGGGCCGCCGCCCGCGCATGCTGGTGGTCAAGCTCGGCCAGGACGGCCACGACCGCGGCGCCAAAATCATCGCGACGGCTTTTGCCGATATCGGTTTCGACGTCGACATCGGCCCGTTGTTCCAGACCCCCGAGGAGGCCGCGCGCCAGGCGGTCGAGAACGACGTCCACATCGTCGGCGTCTCCAGCCAGGCCGCCGCCCACAAGACCCTGGTCCCGGCATTGATCGAAGCCCTCAGCGCGAGGGTGCGGCCGACATCCTGGTCGTCTGCGGCGGCGTCATCCCGCCCAAAGACTACGATTTTCTTAAAAAGGCCGGCGTCAGCGCGATCTACGGCCCCGGCACCAACATCCCCCACGCCGCCGCCGAAATCTTCCAGCTGATCCAGAAACAGCGGCTGGCTGCCTGAGGCGCGCACGGGCGCCCCGGCCGCAAGATCGGCGGCGGGCCCGCTAATACGTGGTCGAGGTACGGCGCAGGATATCGTGCACCAGCACGACCCGCTGTTCCGCGTTCATTCTCCAAGACCAGACACCACGAGCCGATGCGACGTCGAAGCAATCCGCGGTATTCGCCTTTGAGGGCGGTGATGTCCCCCGAGAAAGGTCGCCCTTCATTTGGTTCAGCGCGGCATTGATCGGCTGGCGATCCTGAATGGGGAGCGAACGAAGCGCCCTTTCCGCCGTCCTACTCAATCGGAAGTCCCAGCTCATGCTGGAGATCGACAAGCCGAACAAATTCCCCGCGGGCAAACTCTCCCCGGCCTCGCTCGATGGCTTGGGCCTCGTCGGGTTCGGCGTCCTCGAGCGGGATTGCCCGGCTGCGCCCGCCTGACAGGTAGAGCCGCAGCGCCTCCCGCACCAAGCTGGAGCGGCTTTGGTGCTGATGGCGGGCCGCCTCGTCGATCTCGGGAAGCGTCTCTTCGGCGACGGTGACGGAGATCAATCTGCGGGCCATGCTCGACGAGGCTCCGACTGGGTTAAACCGGAAAACATAAGCTGCCGAGCCCCCGGATGCGAGATTGCCTACAGCCCCGAAAGCGCCGGGGCGATCCCACGCGGCGATCAGGCGGGTCGCGGCTCGTCCAGCTTCTCGCGGGGAACGGGCTTGACGTCGATTTCGCTTTCGTGGCGGCGGGCCTGCGCGAGGTCGTAGCCCATTTGCAGCCGCAGCCAGGTTTCGGCGCCGCCGCCAAAAGCCTTGTCGAGGCGGATCGCCATCTCCGCCGAAATGCCGCTCCGGCCGTTTACCAGGTTGTTAAGGGTTTGCCGCGTCACCCCCAGGATTTGCGCGGCGTCAGTGACGGTCAGCCCGAGAGGCTCGATGCAATCATGACGAACCGAGAGGCCGGGGTGGGGAGGGTTCTTCATCGGCATCGCCGCGGCTCCGTGGTCAATGGTAGTCGATCAGATCGACATCGGTGGCTTCATTTTCCGCGAACCGAAAGATGACCCGCCAATTGGCGCGAACAGTGATGCTCCAAAAACCATCAAGCTCGCCCCGGAGAGGGTGAAGTCGGAAGCCCGGAAGATCAACGTCCTCGGGCCGCCGCGCCTCGTCGAGTTTGGCCAGTATGCGCGCAATCTTGTCGACATGGTGCGGGTTCAGCTCGCGGCGATCGTCATCCTCGTAGAGGCGCCTCAATCCACGATGCCGAAAGCGTCGGATCATCAAGCGCGAACGTAAAGTGACAATCGTCGCATGTCAACAGCTGCGGCTCTACTCATCTCTGTCGAGGCTTCGCAGCGAAGTTCGCGGTATCAGCATTTTGATTCTCGGCGAAGAAGCGGTGGCGGACGGCCTCGGGGACCTGGTGAAAAAATCCGGCTGCGGACTCTACGGGCGCAGGGTCAGGATAATGCCGGCGACGATCAGCGCGATGCTGGCGATGATGTCGGGGGTGACGGCGCCGCCGAAGATCAGGGTCGACAGCAGAAAGCCGCCGACCGGGGTCAACGCCAATACCTGGCCGGCGACCGTCGCCGACATCATCGTCAAGACCTTGCTCCACAGGAAATAGCCGAGCGCGCGTCGACACCACCCAATTGTAGGCGAGGATCGCTATCAGCGAAGGCGACCAGCGGATCGGCTGAGCGGCCATGCTCGGCAATGCCACCGCCGCCACCACAAGGGTGCTGACCGCGAGCTGCCAAAAGGTCTGCGCCCAGATCGGGGAGCGCCAGCTGCGCCGGCGATAGAGGCACGAGCCGAATGCCCAACAGATCGCGGAAAGCACCAGCAGCCCGTTGCCCGCCAGCGCGCGCCAATTTCCCCAGTCGACCAGGCCTGGGTTCATGAACAGCACGAGGCCGGCAAACCCGACCGCCGCACCGGCGAGCTGGAAACGCCCGAGCGGCTCGGGCCACAGCCACAGCCCGATCGGGATCGCCCACAGCGGCATCGTATAGGCGAGCACGATGGCGCGGCCCGCCGGGACCATCGCCAGGCCGATGATGCCGCAAAGCAGAAAGCCGGCGACCTGGAGCAGCCCCACCCACATAAGCCCGGTGCGCTCTCCCCGCAGCGGTACGAGCGGGGCGCGGGCGGCGAGAAGGGCTGGTGCCATCACGACAAGGCTGCCGCCGAGCCGCAGCAGCACAAACGGCAAAGGCGGGGCCTCGCCGAGCGCCAGCTTCATCAGCGGCCAATTGCCGGCCCAGGTCACGACCATCACCGCGAGGTAGAAATAGACGATCCGCGGCATCGCCGCCACAGCACCCGTATCCAAGTTGCGGACGCGGTCTACCCGGTTGGATTGCGCCCGCCGGCGGGCGCAATCGTCCGGCGGCCGGCCTTCAGCAACGGAAACCGGCCGCCCTCGATCGGGGACAGCATGTCGACGCAGTTGCCGGTGCCGCTCGACTGCATCGACAGGACGCCGCGCCCGCCGCCGAGATCGGCGCCGGCGAGCAATGCCACTCCCTCCTCTTCGGTGGCCAGCGCGACCGAGCGAACCTGCGGGTCGGCCAACGAGCGGTCGATCGGAACCCGGCGGCCGGCAGAGGGCACACAGCAGAATTGGGTGACCCCGCTGCGGCGCAAGAGGTCGTGGAGCGCGTCCTGCCAGCCGGCCGCGCCCGGTTCGATTTCGTCCATCCCCGGCTTCCTCAAATCGAGGAGGCAGGATTCGGCGCCGATGCGGGGCGAACGCAACTCTCGAATGGCGCTGCCGGACGGCGCTGCGCTGTTGCCCCGCCGCCGCTTCGGCCTGTACTGACGGGGCGTCTCCCGACCCCTACCCCGCAATGGCCCCGCCGCCGCAATCGACCCCGCTGCATTTCTCGCGACCGGAGATCGTCTCGGTGCTGTCCGGGCTGATGCTGGCGATGTTTCTCGCCAGCCTCGACCAGACCATCGTCGCGACCTCGCTGTCGACGATGGCGCAGGATCTGAACGGCTGGTCCTTGATGTCCTGGGTGGTCTCGGCCTATCTCGTCGCCTCGACGGTGACGACCCCGATCTACGGCCGGCTCAGCGACCTCTACGGGCGGCGGCCGATCCTGCTGACCTCGATCGCGCTGTTCCTGCTCGCCTCGGTGTTGTGCGCGCTGTCGCAGACGATGCCTGAGCTGATCGCGGCGCGGGTATTGCAGGGCATCGGCGGCGGCGGCCTGCGCTCGGTCTCGCAGGCGGCGATCGCCGACGTGATCCCGCCGCGCGAGCGCGGCAGGTATCAGGGCTATCTTTCGAGCGTGATGGCGATCTCGAACCTCTTGGGCCCGGTGCTCGGCGGGTTTTTTGCCGACTATCTGTCGTGGCACTGGATCTTCTGGATCAACCTGCCGTTCGGCGCCTTGGCGCTGGTCCTGTGCAACCGCAATCTGCGGCGCCTGCCGCGGCCGCGGCGACAGCCGATCATCGACTGGCTCGGAGCCGCGCTGATCATCGTCTCGACGACGCCGATCCTGATCGGGATCGGCCGGGTCGAGTTGGCCGGCGGCTGGGGCCGGATCGATGTCCTCGTGCCGATTGCCGTCGGCATCGTGTTTCTGGGCGTGCTGGTGGTGCGCGAGCGCGAGGCGCCCGAGCCGATGATCCCGCTGCGCCTGTTCGCCAACCGCATCTTCGCGGTCGGCAGCCTGACCGCCTTTACGATGTCGATGGTGATGATCGCGCTGATCATCCTGGTGCCGCTCGATTTCGAGCTGGTTTCCGGGCTGGCGGCGAACCAGGCCGGCATCCGCCTGATCCCGATGACCGGCGGCACGGTGCTGGGCTCGTTCATCGCCGGGCAATTGGTCACCCGGACCGGGCGTTACCGCATCTATCCGATCCTCGGCGCCGCCGCGATGACCGGGCTGTGTGCGGCGATCGCAGTGTTCGGCCTGGGAACCTCGGCGCTGCTCGACACGGCGCTGACCGGGGGGTTGGGGCTTGCTTTCGGGTTTCAGCTCTCGCCGGTGGTCGTCGCGGTGCAGAACGCGCTCGAGCTGGCCGATACCGGGATCGGGCTGGGGGTGCTGATGTTCTTTCGCCTGATCGGCGGCGCTTTTGGCGTCGCCCTGCTGATGGCGCTGCTGGTCGGCGCGCTCAACGCCGGCGCATTGGCGGTGCCGGGCCACGACGTGCTCGGCGCCAACCCCGGGACAGCACTGCTCCACGCCGACGAGATGGATACGGTCAGCCGGTCGGTGCTGGCCGGCCTGACCGACGCGATGCGCGCCGCCTTCGCGCAGGTCTTTCTTTGGGCCACATTGATTTCCGCGCTGACCGCGCTCGGGTCGCTCGGGTTGAAAGAGATCCCGCTGCGCACGAGCTGACCTCAGCCGTCGAAGGTTTCGCCGTCTGCTTCGTCGACGCCGGCAGTCTCGCTCTGGCGGCCGAGGCTGCGCCGGTCGATCGCCACGGTCTTGATCACAGCGAAGACCGGCCGCCCCGGCGCGAGGCCGAGGGCGTCGCCCGACCGTCGCGTCACCCGCGCCAGCAATCGGTCGGGCCCGAGGCGGAGCTGCACGTCGAGCGCCCCATCGTCGATCGGAACCAGCGCCTCGACCTCGCCCGCCAGCACGTTCAACGCGCTGATCCCTTGGGGCAGGGCGAGCGCCAGGATCACGTCGCGGGCGCGGATGCGCACCCGCAGAGGACTCCCGAGCGGGAGCTCGAGCCGCGGCACGGTCAGCCGGCCGAAGGCGCCGGCGAGCTCGGTCAGTCCCCAATGCAGGTCATGCGCCGCCACCGTGACGGCGAGAACGGCGCCGGCCTCGAAGCCGCCGGCGAGCGGATAGAGCCCGGCCCGGCCCATCACCTCGGCGACCGGGCCGACCGCCCGCACCCGCCCGTCGGCGATCAGCACCACGGTCGTGGCGAGCCGGGCGACCTCGGCGGCGGCGTGGCTGACATAGACGATCGGCACATCGGCCTCGTCGCGCAGGCGTTCAAGATAGGGCAGGATCTCGTCCTTGCGCGCGGCGTCGAGCGAGGCCAGGGGCTCATCCATCAGCAAGAGGCGGGGGCCGGCCAACAGCGCGCGGCCGATCGCCACCCGCTGCTTCTCGCCGCCCGACAGCCGGCCAGGGCGGCGGGCCATCAGCGGACCGATCCCAAGCAGGTCGACGACATCGTCCAACCGGGCGGCAGAAGCGGCGCGCGGCGCGAACCAACGCCCGAACAGCAGGTTCTGGCGCACCGTCAGATGCGGAAAGAGCCGTCCCTCCTGAAACACATAGCCGACCCGTCGGCGGTGGGCCGGGGTGAGGATGCCGCGCTCGGTGTCGAGCAGCACCGCGCCGTCGATTGCGATATGGCCGCGCTGCGGCCGGATCAGCCCGGCGATCGCGTTGACGACCGAGGTCTTGCCGGCTCCCGAGCGGCCGAACAGCGCGGTCAGCCCGCGCCCGCTCGCAAAATGGATATCGAGCGCAAAGGCGCCGAGATGGTGCTCGATGTCGACCTCGAGCACGGGCTCAGTCGCCGGCAAGGCGCCGGCCGATCTGCCGGGCCAGGATCTCGGAAGCGAGCAGCGCCACCATCGCCAGGCTGACCGCGACGATCGTCAGGCGCAGTGCCGCGGGGTCGCCGCCGGGGGTTTGCGTCAGGGTGTAGATCGCCAATGGCAGGGTCCGGGTCTCGCCCGGGATGTTCGACACGAAGGTGATCGTGGCGCCGAACTCGCCGAGGCTGCGGGCAAAGGACAGCACCATGCCGGCGACGATCCCCGGTGCCATCAGCGGCAACGTCACCAGCACAAAGACGAAGATGCGCCTGGCGCCCAAGGTGCCGGCAGCCTCTTCGAGCCGGCGGTCGACCGCTTCGAGCGACAGCCGCATCGCCCGCACCATCAGCGGGAACGCGGTCACCGCCGCGGCCAACGCGGCGCCGGTCCAGCGAAAGGCGAAGACGATGCCGAGGCTGTCGGCGAAAAACCGGCCGAGCGGCCCGTGCCGGCCGAACAGCAGCAGCAGCAGGTAGCCGGTGACGACCGGCGGCATCACCAAGGGCAGGTGGACAAAGCCGTCGAGCAGGCTTTTCCCCCAAAACCGGCCGCGCGCCAGCACCAGCGCGGTGACAAGGCCAAAGGGCAGACTCCACACCATCGCCCAGAACGCGACCCGCAGGCTGAGCCGCACCGCCTCGATCTCGTCGGTGCCCAGCCCCAGCACGGCGTTCAACAACCGACGGCAAGAACGATTCGGGGCCGAAAGCTATCCGATTGAGGAAAAGAAGCTGCACGCAGTGGGCTCGGCGCAATGTTGCTTTTCCTTGATCGGGCTCGTCCCGGCCATCCACGCCTTTGTTCCGCCGGGCTGTACCGGGGTTCAAGACGTGGATGCCCGGACCAAGTCCGGGCAAGGGGGGCTTGAGATTGTGCCGGCATTTCCGACAGCCGTTCTAAGGTTGCGACGACTCGACGCCGGACGGCCATGGGGGTCGGCTGGGAATTTCCATCGCTTTACCCGCTCTTGCTTCGACCCGTTATATTACACGAGAACCATCGCAGCGAGATAATGGCGATCCGGTCTCGGGTGTGTTAGACTCCCTCGCGTGACGTTTTGCGGGAGGCTCACGGCGATGAAGGTCAGGATCGAATACTGCGTGCCTTGAAACTACCTGCCCAGAGCCCTCCGTGCGAGGGCGCGACTTGAAGAAAAATACGGCGCCGAGGTCGAGCTGGTTAAGGGCGTCGCCGGTGTGTTCGAGATCACCGTCGACGGAAAGCTCGCGTTCTCCAAAAAGCAGCTCGGGCGGTTTCCGGAAGACGCCGAAATCGACGCCCTCGGAGGCGAACAGGCGGGCGGCGGGTAGCCGGCCGGGCTGGATGTTATCGCGACGGCTTGCCGGGCGACGTGTCGTCGCGCGCATGGACGACGGCGTGCGCGTCGGTATAGACGCGGCGCCACCCAGGCAGGTGATCGAGGGCCTCGGCGGCGCCTTGCCGCGGCTCCAGCAGTGTCCAGCGAACACCCCAGCGCTCGAGAAGACTGCCGAGCGCGGGCATGTCACCGCTTGCGGCGTCGAGATAGCGGGCGAGAAACGCGTTGCCGAACAGCTCGATGCGGCCGTCGATGAAAATCGGGACGCGGCGGAAGACGAGATAGCCGCCAAAGCCCTCGCTGTTGAAGACCCGCCCCGACAGTCCCAGGCGCGCGGCGGCGGCGAGCGCCGATGCCGGGGTCGCCGTATCGTCGGCCCGCGCGATCGGCCGCAGCAGCAATGGCAGGCTCATCGCCAGCGCGACGGCGAAAGTCAGCGCCACCGCCGGGCGGGCGGCGGGCTTGGCGAGGCGGACGACGGCGCGGCCGACCGCCGAGACCGGGAATGAGCGGATCCGGGCGGCGAGCTGAGGCCCCAGCGATCCCGCCAGGGCGAGCGGGCCGACCAGCCCGAGGAGATCGGTGTGGCGGGTGTGGACGAGCGCCATATGGCACAGCGCCAGCAGCAGCAGCACGCGCGGCAGCGGCAATTTTACCCCGGTCGTCAAGCCGAGCGCGATCAGCCCCAGCAGCACAATTTCGAGCGGTTGAAAATCCTGGAAATCCGGGCTGCGCCATTCGATGAACGAGGATTGCAATGCCGGCATCGCCATCAGGCGGAACGGCTCGACCAAGCCGGCGATGCCGTTGGGCGTCGCCAATGCGGCGGCGAGGGTCAGCGCCGCGAACAGGCCCCAGCGCCGGGCTTCGAGCCGGCGCGGCCCGGCCACCACCGCCTCCGCCCCAAGATAGCAGGCGAGCAGCAGCCCGAACATGAAGCTGCCGTGCAGGTTGGCCCACAGCACCATCACCGGCAGCAGCCGAAAGGGCGGCGCCGCGCCGGCATCGCGGGCGCCAAACAGCGCGCCCGACCACAGCACCAAGAGCGGCAGCGCCAGCAGGTGCGGCCGGGCCAGCAGGTGGCCTTCGACCAGGGCCGCGCCGAGCGCCGTCGCGATCAAGGCCGAAAAAGGCTCGCACCAGCGCAGCAGAAACCGGGTCAGCAAGCCCAGGCCGACGGCGAAGCAGGCGGCGGTCAACAGTACCAGCCCGCTCCACCCGGCGGCGCGATAGACCGCCGCCAGTACGATCTCGGCGAGCCATTCATGCGGGACCCAGCCTGCGCCGGCGAAGGTATAGGAGAACGGGTCGTGGACCGGCAGCCCGCCGTGGGCCAGCATCCAGCGACCCGCGGCGATGTGGAGATAAGTGTCGGGGTCGTGCAGCAGCGCTCCCGGCTCGGCCAATGCCCGGCCGAGCGCGAGGAGTGCCACGATCAGCGGCCAGGACGGAACCGGCCGATCCCGCCACGGCCGCGCCGCCGCTCGCTCGCAGACCCGTCCTGATCGATCGACCGACGCGATGTCCTCGCCCCTTCCGGCGGTGCCGGCCGGGAATTCGCCGGCACACCTGCGAGCGGGATTGTCGCAGGTCGGGGTAAGCGAGGACTTAAGCTACCGGCACCTAGTGCATTTTCCGATCAGGTCTTCACCATCAGCTCGTCGCCCCCGCGCAAGCGATGCATGTTTATGCTGGATCCAACCCTCCAAAGCCGCTTTGCGCGGAGTTGATCCGCGCATCCACGTCTTCGTTTCGGCATCAGCAGGCGTGGAGGCCGGGTCAAGCCCGGCCAAGGCGAAACGGGCGAGCCCATTCCTCCATTCCCCGAACAGCCCTGCGCTTTCGCGGGAAAGACGGTTCAATGTGATCGGTATGTGCGCTAGCGGGGTTACTTTGCCGCGACCGGAGCCTCCTCGGCGTACATCTCGGGCAGCACGGTCTGGCGCCAGGTTTCCTGGCGCGGAAAGATCTTCTCGATCGCGCGCGCCGAATAGTAGCTGGTGTCGACCCCCGGCGGGTTGCCGCCCGCCTGGACCGTCTTGACCGCGTCGAGGAGCAGGCGGCGGGTGGCGATGATCGCGCGGTCGGCTGGCCCCAGATGCTCCTTGGAGCGGTCGACGATCGGCCCCATCCCCTCCTGCACTGCGCGGTCCTGGGTGTTGATGCCGTCGATGCCGGTAAAGGTCTCGTGCTTCTGCACCTGGCGGTCGATCATCCAGTTGTTGCGCTTGTTGCGGAACGAGCGGAACTCGCCCGAGGTCTCGACATAGTCGGGGCCATTGCCGTTGCCGCGCTCCATCCGGTCGTCGTCGCCGAGCCCCGCCGCGCCATAGCTGTACATCCAGTTCCACACCATGCAGTTCTCGTCGTCGATCGGGACCCAGATGTGCCCGGCGATGTTGGTGCGGTCGCCGCCGCCCAGCGCGCGGCCGAGCTGCTGCGGCCGGATTTGAGTGAACGGCATGACGAAATGGTAGGAGCGGACATAGGTCTTGTCGTCGTCGAGCGGCCGAATCCCGACATAGCGGTAGCCGTAATCGGTCACGTCGACCTCGAGCAGCGGCGCCCGGCCGCGGACGAAAGGCCCCTGCACCGGGATGCCCGGGCGGCTGGTGTTGGGCGTGATCGTGCGGTGCAGGATCGGCGCGTGCGAAGTGTCGATGCCGCCTTCGAGCGCCTGCAGCCAGTTGCACTCTTCCCATACCTTCGAGACGTGGCGATGGCTTTCCGGCACCTGCGTCCACTCGAAAGCCGGCGGTGCGGGCATCTTGTCGCGCGGCCCCAGATAGGCCCAGATCACGCTGCCCATCTCGACCGTCGGATACGCCGTCAGCCGAACCTTGTGGCAGAACGGCTCGGGCTCGTTCATCTGCTCGACGCAGTTGCCGTCGACGTCGAACTTCCAGCCGTGATAGATGCAGCGCAGCCCGGATTCCTCGTTGCGCCCGAACCACAGGGAAGCACGGCGGTGCGGGCAGAACTCGTCGACGAGGCCAATGCGGCCCTCGCTGTCGCGAAACCCGACGAGCTTTTCACCGAGCAGCTGGACCCGGACCGGCGCGCAATCAGGCTCGGGCAATTCATGCGTATGCAGTGCCGGGATCCAGTAGCGGCGCAACACCTCGCCCATCGGCGTTCCCGGCCCGACACGGGTTACCAGTTCGTTGTCCTCGGGTGACAGCATCGGGTGTTCTCCTGATCGAACAGCGCTGCGCCGCGGTGCGGCAAAGCCGGACGCAATAATCGGCCGATCGCGCCGCAAGGGCAAGACCCAGCCGTCAGCCGCCGGCTGTGCAATGGCGGGGGGAAGACCTTTCCTGAGCGCCAGACGGAGCCGCTCGGTCGTGGAGAACGGCAAGGGCGAATCCCGGGTCCCTATGCGCTTTTTGCGTCAATTGAGCGGCGGCCGAAAGGCTGCACGCCGAGCCGGCTTCCTGATATGCCGGCTTCCTGATATGGTGAAGCGGTGCTCGGGTGCGGCGCTCCTAAAGGGGTGGAATCATGCGGCTCGGATGCGCAAAAGGCGGAACCCCCGCGTCTTGCCGATCCCGTTGCTCGAACGCGGGCTTGATGACCCGCCGTGCCGTGCCGTGCGGTATTGGACGACGAATGGGATAGGTCGTTCGCCCGGTCGGCTGAAATGACCGCACGGGCTCTCGCTTTTGCCGTTAATCACTTGCATATTGAGCTACCCAAGCGCTTGAAAGAAGACGTGCGCAGACATATTGTTTGTCTGCGGCCAGGAAAATACGCGACACCGCAAGTTGCGCGTCCGCGGAACCGATCGGCACTCCGTGTCGTTCACACCGCGCCCGGGTCGAAGCCCGTTGGGGCAGAACGAACGTGCGTTACGTTTGGCCAACCCGGAACTGCCATAGAGGATCACAGGCCATGAAGCATCTCTTGACCGGCGTTGCGGTCGCTGCCGCGCTCGCGATTGCCGCGCCCGTGTGGGCGCAGAACCCAAGCGGCGGAAACTCGATGGGGACGCCCGGCCCGAACCCGGGCGGTCCCGGCATGACCCCGTACAGCGGCGGCGCGCCCAATCCCCCAGCCGCAGCGGCTCCGGCCGCGCCCCCCTCGGCCCCGGCGGGGATGCCGGCATCCGCTTCGGCCCCTCCGCCGCCCAATTCGGCGATGCCCCCGATGCACCGTCACGCCCGCGCCATGTCACACCACATGATGCACGGCAGGATGCATCGTGGACCCGCATTGGCCGGGGACACGACCGCGCAGCTCAACCGCGAAGAGCTCGCCCGCATCCAGTCCGGCAATATGAGCAATCCGCCAGCGCCGGCCGGTTCGGAAGCATCCCCCAAAAATCTGCCCGGCCCGAAGTCGCATTAACCCGCTCGGCAACCGGACCGATCGTCTGAGCGCGCGGCAAGAGGCCGGCGGTGCCGGTGTCACGCCAGCATAGGCGCTTGCCGGCAGGAGGGCGCAATATCCCACCGCAACCGTAACCTGTTGCGGGGTCTATAGAGGATGACAGGCATGAAGCATCTCTTGAACGGCGTTGCAGTCGTTGCCGCGCTCGCGATCGCCGCGCCAGCGTGGGCGCAGAACCCAAGCGGCGGAAACCCGATGGGAACCCCCGGCCCGAACCCGGGCGGGCCCGGTCTGACTCCGTACAGCGGCGGCGCCGCGCCGGCCTCGCCTTCGGCGATGCCCGCAGCCCCGGCGGCGATGCCTCCTGCCGCCTCGGGCCGGATGCCCGTGGGAGGAAAGAAGCTGTCGACAGGTGGCCATATCCCATCGTCGGCCTCCAACTCGGCAATGCCGCCAATGCACCGGCACGCGATGCATCACCCGATGCGCGGCCACATGGCGCATGGTCCAACGTCCACCTCGGACACGACTGCGCAGCTCAATCGCGCCGAGCTCGCCCGCCTGCAGGGGGCTGGTGCTCCGCCGCCCTCAATGGGGGCACCCCCGCCGCCGCCGATGCAGGGAGGGAACAGCATGGGTATGCCGGGGCCGAACACGGGCGGACCAGGCCTGACGCCCTACAGCACCGGCACTCCGCAGCGATAGGCCCGGCGACGGGGGCTTGGAGCCCCCCTTGCTGTTCTATTTGTTGTGGCGGGCCCCGTCCCGCAGCCGCTGTGCAGAAGCACAAGCCGCGGAAGCGGAGGGTTGCGGGTCGGCTAAGGGGTCCTCGCCTGCTGTCCGGCGAGCTTCCCGGGATCGCGTCAGCTCAACTTGCGACGGGCTTGCGGTGGCGGGCGAGGCGCTCCATGTCGTCGAGCAGATCGTGCAGGGCCTGATCGGCGGCGTAGGCCATCTTGGCGAAGGCGCGCAGAAAGCTGTCGGTCCGCGGCAGCTGGAACAGGGTCTCGTCGCCATCCTTGGCGATCGCCGCGCTGATCAGCACGACGTTGTCGAACGGCTGCAGGAGCAGCTCTTGCAGCGGCTTGCCGGGGCCGGTCACGTACTCGACGACGCGGGAGCGTTCGCAATCGCGTGACTCGGGCAGGATCGTCATCCGATAGGATGCGCGGGTCGTCGCGGCCTCGATCAGCGCCCGCGCGAAAGGCCGCAGAAAGGCCTCGTCGAAACCCAGCAGGGCGGCCGGATGGTCGTTGCTGACCGAGGAGCGCATTTCGAGCGTGGTCCACAAGGATGCACGCCCGTCGAAATAATCGGCCGAAGCGAGGTCAAGGTTAATCGAGTCGATCGGCATCGGCGACGAGATCGACCGCGCCGACAGAAAAGCAAAGCAGGCCGGCTCCCGCTTCAGCGAAATGTTCGTCGTCGCCTCGAGGTTCCGATCGGTGATCGCGGGACTGTCAGCCATGGCAAATTCTGCTCCGAGAGAGCCGCGCTGCGGGCGAATTTCTCGCCTCCCCTGCGGCGCCCCACCCATATCGAAACCACCCCGGACAACAGACCCGAGATAGACTGCTTCAGGTCCGCTTGTCAAAGTTGATCATGACCGTGGGCGCCGTATGCGGCCATAGGCCGCGCTGCTGCGGCGCGGTTCTTGCCTGATGCGGATCGCCTGAGGCAAGCCGGCGCTCCGCTGCCGCCGAATCGCCTGTCGCAGCATCGCACCCGCATCGCCCGCGGTCCCCCGGGCTTACGGCGGTCCCCGGGCTTACGGCGTCAACCGAACGGCCTCGCCGGCAGCATTCGAGCGGGGTCGTCCGCCGCGGCCGATCGTTCACCCATCCGCTTCGCGCTCTATCGCCTCTTCGGTGGCCAGCCATTCGCGTTCCGCGCTGGCGATCAGGCGGTCGATCTCGGCGCGGCGCTTCAGCGCGAGGCCGAGGGCGGCGCCGGCGATAGCCGACCCGTTCGGGTCGGCGAAACCGCGGTCGAGCAATTCCCGCTCCCGCGACAGACGCGCGATGGCCTCCTCCGCGCGACGCGAGCGTCGGCGCAGCGGGTCGAGATCGTGGCGCTTTTCGGCCGCCCGCCGGCGTGCCGCCCGGCGATCGTCGGGCAGGGTCGAACGCTGGCTGTCCGCCGTCCCGCCGCGGTCGAGCACCAGGCGGCGATAATCGTCGAGATCTCCCTCGAAGGGGCGAACCGTACCCTCGGCGACGAGCCATAGCCGATCGGCGACAAGCTCGATCAGGTGCCAATCATGGCTGACCACCACCACCGCGCCGGCAAAATCGTTGATCGATTGGACCAGCGCCTCGCGGGTCTCGATGTCGAGGTGATTGGTCGGCTCGTCGAGGACCAAGAGGGCGGGGGCGTCATGGGTGACGAGAGCGAGGTTGAGCCGTGCCCGCTCGCCCCCCGACAGATCGGCCACCGCGACAAACGCCTTGTCCTGGCCGAAGCCGAAGCCGCCGAGCCTGGCGCGCACCGCTTCGGGCAGGGCGGCGGGCATCAGCGCGGCCAGGTGGTCATAGGCCGATTCCTGCGGCCGCATCTCCTCGATCTGATGCTGAGCGAAATATCCGCAGGTGAGCTTGGGCGACCGCGTCACCCGCCCGGCCAACGGAGCGAGACGCCCGGCGAGCAGGCGCGCGAACGTTGTCTTGCCATTGCCGTTGGCGCCGAGCAACGCGATCCGGTCGTCCGGATCGAGCCGCAGATCGAGCCGCGACAGCACCGGTCTGCCCGGGGCATAGCCGACGCTCGCCCGGTCCAGCGAGATCAGCGGCGGGCTCAATCGCGGCGGCTCGGGAAAGGCAATTCGCGGCGGCGGCTCGCGCGCGGCGAGCACGACCGGCTCCAGCCGGGCCAGCGCCTTCAGCCGGCTCTGCGCTTGGCGCGCCTTGCTGGCCTTGGCGCGGAAGCGGTCGACAAAGGCTTGCAGCCGTTGGCGCTGATCGGCCTGCTGCCGCGCCAGCACCTCCAAACGCTGGGCATTTTCGCGGCGCGCGCGCAGAAATGCATCGAACCCGCCGGAGTACGCCGTCAGCTTGCCGTGATCCAGGTGCAGGGTCATCGTCGTTACCGCATTCAGAACACGGCGATCATGACTGACCAGGATCAAGCTGCGGCGATAGAAGCGCAGGAAACGCTCGAGCCACAGCGAGGCTTCGAGGTCGAGGTGGTTGGTGGGCTCGTCGAGCAGCAGCAGATCGGGCTCGGTAAACAGGATCGCGGCCAGCGCCACCCGCATCCGCCAGCCGCCGGAAAGATCGTCGAGCGGCCGGCGCTGGGATAGGTCGTCGAACCCGAGCCCGGCGAGGATGCGCGCCGCCCGGCTCGGCGCCGAATGGGCGTCGATCTCGACGAGCCGGGTCTCGATCTCGGCGGCGCGCAACGGCGCCGGCCCGGCTTCGCGCTCGGCGAGCAGGCGCTGACGCTCGCGGTCGGCGGCCAGCACCGCTTCGTGCGCGGTTGCCGCCCCGCCCGGCGCCTCCTGGGCGAGAAACCCCACCCGATGCCCGCGCGGCAGCTCGATCGTGCCGTCCTCGGGCTGCAAAACCCCGCGGATGAGGTCGAGCAGGGTCGATTTGCCGACGCCGTTGCGCCCGACCAGCCCGACCTTGGCCCCCTCCGGGATCTGCGCATTCGCGCGGTCGAGCAATGCCCGCCGCCGGTCGATGCGGTAGGTGACGTCGGTGAGCGTCAGCATCGCAGTCTTATATAGCGGACAGATACCCGCTCACAGATGCGGCAATGCGTGCAGCAGCGCCTCCACCGCCGCCCGGATCATGCCGCCGACCGCATCGGCGCGACAATCGCGAACCCGATCCCCGATTTGATCAAGCGATCCTCGAGCCGGACAATGTCGCGACGCAATCCCGCGACGCCGGATTGCGCATCGGTCATCCGGTTTCAAGGGCGGCGTACACGGCGCGCTCGAAGGCGGCCAAGAGGGCGAGGGCGCGGGGATCGGCAAAGGGCAGGATCTGGGTCAGGATCACCGCGGCCACGCGCCTTGTCGGGTCGATCCAGTAATAGCTGTTGAAGATGCCGCCCCAGCTCAGGCTGCCGGCGCTGCGGCCGTCGGGTCCGGGCTCGGTGTTGATCATATAGGCGAGACCCCAGCGGCACGAGCCGTCCGGGAACAGCGCGAAATCGTTGGTCCGTTCCGGCATCGCCGTGCGCATCACCCCGGCGGCGAGATCGCCGACCTGGTTCTGCCCCATCTGCGCCACGGTCTCCGGGCGCAGCAAACGGACGCCGTCAACCCGCCCCCCGCCGAGCAACATCCGCAGAAACGCCAGATAGTCGGGACCGGTGGAATAGAGCCCACCGCCACCGGCCCAGAATTCGGGCTTCTGCGGCGGCAGGTCGAACGCGATCGGTTCGAGCGACCCGTCCGCCCGGCGCCGGTGCACCCGCACCAGCCGCTCGCTCTGTTCGTCCAATGGCGCAAACCCGCTGTCGCTCATGCCGAGCGGGTCGAAGATGCGATCGCGGAAATACTCGTCGAGCGGCTGGCCGCCGGCGGCTTCGACGGCCCGGCCGACCCAGTCGGTATTGATGCCGTATTGCCATTTCTCGCCGGGATCGAACAGCAGCGGCAGCCGCAAAGAAGCCAGCTCGCCGGTGCTGGTCGAAGGGGTATGGGTGATGGCGATGTAGCGGATCAGCTCGCTGTTCAGCATTTCATAGCCGAAGCCCGCGGTGTGGGTAAGCAGGTGGCGCAAGGTGATCGGCCGTTTCGCCGGCCGCAACCGCGGCTTCCCGGACCGGTCAAACCCCTGCAGCAGGTATGGCGTCGCCAATTCCGGCAGGACCCGGCCGACCGGCTCGTCGAGCGCGAGCTTTCCTGCCTCGACCAGCTGCATCGCCGCGACCGAGGTCACCGCCTTGGTCATCGACGCGATGCGGAAGATCGTGTCGAGCGTCATCGCCGGGCCGGCGGCAAGGTCGCGGCGGCCGAACGCGCCCTCGTAAAGAACGCCGCGGTCGGTCGCCGCCAGCGCGACGACGCCTGGGACCTGACCGGCCTCGACCGAGCGGCGCAGGACCGCGTCGATAGCGGAAACCGATGCCATCCGCCTCTCCTCAGCGCCGCCGCGGCGAGGCGTCCTTCGCCAATTGCGAGGTGATGTCGGCAAAGGTGACCGCGAGCGAGGTGCGCACGTCGAGCACGGTCGGCGCCCGCGCCGCCAGCGCTTCGCGCAGGGCCGGAGCGATCGCCGCCGGCTCCTCGATGCGCACGCCGCGGCAGCCGAGCGCGCGGGCGATCGCGGCGTGATCCCAATCGTTGAACTCCGCCGCGAACGGGCCGGAGCCGTGCAGGACCCAGCCGAGCGCGTTGTTGTTGAAGACGACGCAGATGATCGGGATGTCGCGCTCGACCGCGGTCATCAGCCCGTTCATCGTCATCGCGAACCCGCCGTCGCCGCACACCGCGACGACCGGCCGGTCGGGATGGACCAGCTTCGCGCCGAGGGCGGCGGGAATGGCGAACCCCATCGGCCCCGAGCCGGCGGCCTGCAAAAAGCCCTCGGCTCGCTTCGTCTGATAGAAATGCGTCATCATGATGCGGTTCTCGCCGGCGTCGCAGGTAACGATCGCGTTCTCCGGCAGCCCGCGCTGCAGCTCGCCGATCAGGCGCTGCGGCAGGATCGGCCTGTCGTCGGCGAAATAGGCGCGGTCGTCGAAATAGCCGTGCCGTTCGCGATGGGCCGCGACCCGGCGCTCGGCCTCCTGACTGCGCCCGGTGCCGCGCGCCTGCACCTCCCGCAGGAGCTGGGCGAGGATCGTCGCGGCATCGCCGAGCAGCACATCCTCGGCCGGGTAGTTCCACGACGCGTTGCGCGGCTCGATGTCGATCTGCACAAAGCTCTGCCGGGTCGGGTCGAGCAGGGCGCGGTTCTCCCACGCCGTGTCGCTCGGCGACAGCTTGGAGCCGACGACCAGTACGAGATCGGATTCGGCGACGCACGCGTTCGCCGCTTCGGTGCCGAAGGTGCCGAATACGCCCAACGCCAGCGGATGGGTTTCGGCAAAGCAGCCCTTGCCGGCCGCGGTCGTCGCCACCGGCAGCCCGGCCATCTCGGCGAGCCGGCGCAGCTCGCCATAGGCCTGGGCGATGCGCACGCCGTTGCCGGCGATCAGCACCGGCTTGGCGGCGGACAGAAGCGCCGCGGCGGCGGCCTCGACCCGCCCCTGCTCGGCGGCGGGCGGCGGCCCCGGCAGATAATGCCGGGTCGGGTAGAGCATCGGCTGCGAGTCGGGCATGACCGTGCCGGCCAAGGAATCATGGCTGTAGAGGATCGCGACCGGCCCGGGCTGCCCGGCCAGCGCGTGCTTGATGCCGAGCTGGGTCGCCTGCACCGCGGCCACCGGGTCGTGCGCCTGCATGACCTGCTTGGTGACGCCGCCAAAGGCGCGCCGCGCGTCCCAGCTGCCCCAATCTCCGGTCCCCTGCTGATAGGGCGCGTGCAAGGCAAAACGCGGAGCGTCGCTGAAATCGGTCAAGAGCAGCATCGGCGAGCTCGACAGATGAGCCTCGATGATCCCGATCATCCCGTTGCCGAGCACCCATGGCCCTTGCCCGAGCAGCACCCCCGGCCGCCGCGTCAGCCGCCCATAGACCTCGGCCATCACCCCGCCGAGCAATTCCTCGCGCACCAGGACGGTGCGGATCGAGTTCTGGTATTTGCTGAGCCCGGAGACGATGCGGCCGGTATGGCCGCCGGAAATGCCGAAGACCATGTCTATCCCGGCTTCTTCGAGCACCCGGGCGACGAGCGCGCTCGCCGGCGTCTCTTCGGTCAGCATCGGCTCGATCGGCATGGCTTGATCCTCCCTCGGCTGGCGGCTCGCGCGAGCTTGCATCGCCGGGAGCCCAAAAACAACGAGCCTGCGCACAGCCTTTGTTGACAAAATTTGCCAACGCCTGTAATCGCGGCTGGAGGTATGGAGCGGCCCATGGCGACGATGAATGTCAGCCTGTCGGAAGAATTCGCTGACTTTGTCGAGGGCGAAGTGGCGTCCGGCGCTTACGCGACCGCCAGCGAAGTAGTGCGCGACGGCCTGAGGCTGCTGCGCCGCGAAAAGGCGGCATATGACGAAAAAATTCAGATCCTTCGACGCGAGGTCGGCATCGGCGTCGAGCAGGCACGCGCCGGGCATCTGTCGAAGCGGTCGGTCGCCGACATCGCTGCCGAGTTCGATGCCGAGAAGGGGTGAACTATCGCCTGACCGAGGCTGCAGACGACGACATTGCCGATGTTTTGAGAGAGACCATGCGGCAGTTCGGGCCGTTGCAGCGCGAAAAGTACGCGGCACTCATCGAGAGAGCGATCGAGATGGCCGCCGAGGCGCCGGAGCGGCCCGGCTCTCGTCGGCGGGACGATCTCGCGGCGGGCATCCTCTCCTTTCACGTCGAAATCGCCGCCCGGCGTCGCGGTGCTGCCGTGCACGTCGTCTACTACCTCCGCGGACCGCTCAATGACGGGCGTGACGGCGTGATCGTCGCGCGATTGCTGCATGAGCGGATGGAACCGCTGCGCCACCTGATCCGTGGCCTGCCATGATCCGGCGAGAGTGACGGGAACAGGGACAATAGAGGTATTCAGGAGCAAACCTGATGCAATTGAGCCTGATCGTGCGCGGCCAGCACCCGGCCGGCGACGACATCCGCGCGCGTCTCGAGGATGATCTGGCGCTGGTGCGGCGGGCCGACGAGCTCGGCTTCGACGGGCTGGTCAAGGGCTCGCATTACAGCGCCCATCCGCTGCAATCGGTGCAGCAGATCCCGTTTCTGGCGCAGGTGGCCGCCATCGCGCCACGGCTGCGGCTGATCTGCGGGCTCGTGCTATTGCCGTTGCACAAGCCGCTCGACATCGCCGAGCAGCTCGCCACCCTCGACATCATGTCAGGCGGCAAGCTCGTCTTCGGCTGCGGCATCGGCTATCGCGACGTCGAGTTCAAGGCGTTCGGGCTGACCCGGAGGGAGGCCGCGGCGCGCTTCGAAGAATGCCTCGCCGCGGTCACGCGGCTGTGGACCGAGGATTTCGTCGACATGGTCGGCACGCATTTCGTGCTCGATCATGCGAGCTGCACGGTCAAGCCATTGCAAAAGCCATTGCCGCCGGTCTGGATCGGGGCCAATGCCGATGTCGCGGTGCGCCGCGCGGCCAGGCTCGGCGATTGCTGGTACATCAACCCGCACAGCACCCTGACCACCCTGGCGCGGCAGATGGACCTCTACCGCCGGGCGCTCGACGAATACGGCAAGCCGTTCCCGGCCGAATTGCCGATGCGGCGCGAGGTCTTCGTTGCGCGCGACCGGGACGAGGCGATCCGGCTCGCCCGTCCCTATCTCGAAACCAAGTACCGGACCTACCGCGAATGGGGCCAGGACAAGGTCATGCCGCGGGGCGACGATTTCGACCACGATTTCGCCGAGCTGCTCGCCGACCGCTTCCTGATCGGTTCGGCGGCCGAAGTCGCCGAGCGGCTGATCGACCTCGAGCGCCGGTTCGGGGTCAACCACCTCGTCGCCTCGGTGCATTGGCCCGGCATGCCCAACAGCCTCGCCCTTGAGCAGATGCACATCCTCGCCGAAGAGGTCATGCCCGCCGTCCGCCGCGGCGAATGATTGGCCGGATGATCCGACCCGACCAAAGCGATCCGTCAGAGCAGCGCCACCAGCAGGACGACGACGAGCAGCGCACCGATCAGCGCGAGATAGAAGTTGAGATGCCCGGACTGGATGACGCGCAGTCTCGCGGCCGCTGCGATGACGAGCGTTTCCAGCGGCGCGAACAGGCAGGGCCCGAAGATCGGTGCGACATCATGGCTGAAGACCAGCCGGCGGATGAAATATGGCTGGCCGTTGGATTCATGCGCCAGCTCGTGCTCGGTCGCCGCGGTCGGGCGATAGATGAAGCTGTAAAAGGTGCGCAAGGCATTGGAAAAGGTCAGGGCCGTCGTGGCCGCTCGTCCCGGATCCGGGTCACGCCCGCCATACCACACCGGCGCGCGGCGCACGGCAAAGCGCCGGCTCAGCAGCAGCGCGGTCAGCGGGATCAGGGCGAGAATCGGCATCACGACGACGAGCAGGCTCGGCGAGATGAAGGCGAACGTCCCGTTCAGCCTAATCGGTGCGCCGGTGGCCGGCACCAGGAGCGGACCGACGTGCATCTTTTGGACCGCCGCGCTCGCCAGCTCCTGTGAGACGGCAGGTCCGAGCGCGTCGAGCCAGACCGGCATCCCGACCGCCAAGGCGAGGACGAGGACCCCGAGGACCCCGACCGCGACCGAGGTCCCGATCGGCACGGCTGCCGCGTTTCTGTCGGCGCGCCCGAGCAATCCGATCCCGAAGGCCTTGATGAAAGTCGCGAAGCCGATCGCCACGGTCAGCGCCAATCCCGCGCCGGCGAGCGCCGCCGTCAGCCGGTTGGCGAGGCTGGTGAAGTGGAAACCCTGGAAAAAGGTCTGGAACAGGTACCATTCGCTGACGAACCCCGCCTGGGGCGGCATTGCCGACAGGCTCATCGCGGAGAAGAGCGCGCCGACGCCGAACATCCACGGGCTGCGGGACAGTATCCCGCGCTGGACCAGCCGGTAATCCCCGGCCGCGCGGTACACCCCGTCGGCCGAGAGAAACATCGCTCCCTTAGCGAGCGCATGTCCCGCCAGGTGAAGGAGCGCGACGGCCCAGGCAAGACCGGCCAGATCGGTCAAGCCATCGTGTCGGAACATCAGCGCGGCCCCGAGGAGGCAGACCGCGATCGCTCCATTCTCCGCAGACGAGAGGCTCAGCAGCTCACGCCACGCCTCCTGCTGGAAGGCATAGAGCGCCGTCAGGATCGCGCTGAGAACGGCGACGGCGACAACGAATATGCCGGTGGCCGAGACCGGCAGGGCGTGATCGATCGGCAGCCACTCGAAGAGGCCGCGGCTCAATGCGAAAAACGCCGCGTTCAGGACGACGCCCGACAGAAACGCGCCGGTGGCCCCGCTTCCAGCACCATAGGCGCCGGGAAACCATTCGTAGAACGGCAGCAGGCCGAGCTTCGCGCCGAACCCGATCAGCAGCAGCAGCCCGACGACGAGCTGTTCCGCTCGCGGCATCGTCAGCGCCGCCGCCGCGAAATCGTTGAAGGCGAGGCTGCCGGCGTGTCCGGCCAGCAGCATGAAGGCGAGCATCAGGGCAACGGCGCCGGCCTCGAGCAGGGCCAGCATGAACAGGACCGGCCGGCCCGTTTCCGATGCCAGGGCGTCGCCGAGGATCATCACCGCGCCGCCGAGGCTCATGATCTCCCAGGCCACCAGAAAGCTGACGGCGTCCTGCAGTCCGAACACGCCGAGGGCGCCGATCAGGCTCGCCGCCGCGCCGAAGATCCACGCCCGTTGCCGTGGCGCCGGCGTGCCCAGCCAGGAGGCGAGAATTGCCCCGGCCAATCCGAAGCCCATCAGCCAATCCGCGGCCGGCGACAGCACAAAGACCGAGCCTGCGGGGCCGATCCCCAGCACCGTATGAACGGGCGGGGTTCCTCGAGGCAAGGTCGTTCCGATCAGCACGACGAATGCGAGGCCGCCAAATCCGAGGAGCCCGCGGGCGATGCCTGCGGCCGATCGGATCGGGGCGAGGACCGCGGCGACCAGCCACGCCGCCAGCCCCACGGCCAGAAGGTCATCGAACAAGACGACCGCCCCTGACCTTTTGCGGGACCCGATCGAGGAACATCAGCAATGCCTCGATGATCGCGGCCGGATTGGGTGGGCAGCCCGGCAGGTAGACGTCGACCGGCAGGACCCCGTCGAGGCCGTTGCCGCAGGCATATCCGCCGCCGGCGACGCCGCCCGAGACGGCGCAGGTGCCGATCGCCATGACCCACCGCGGCTCCGGCATCGCCTCATAGGCTTGGCGCAACGGCGCGCGCATCGCATAGGTGACCGGGCCCGTCACCAGCAGCAGGTCGGCGAAGCGCGGCGACGCGGTGAAAAAAATGCCGAAGCGGTGCAGGTTGTAGAACGGATTATTGAGCGCCTGGAGCTCGGATTCGCAGCCGTTGCACGAGCCCGCATCGACGTGGCGGATGTGGAGACTGCGCCGGAAGCCGCCGCCGAATTCGCCCTCGCGGCGCTTCCCCTCGACGGGCCCGACGGCGCCGGACAGCAGCAGCTCGCGGCGGTCGCGCGTGCCGAAAGCCCAGTCATTGGAGGCGGTGGCCGCATCGGCGGGGCAGGCTTCGACGCACAGTTGGCAGACGACGCAACGGCCGTAATCGACTTGGAGCCGCTCATTGCCGGACTTCGCCCGCCCGAACCGTGATCGCGGAGGTCGGGCAAGCCGCAGCGCACTCGCTGCACGCCGGCTCGCATCGCTCCGGTTCGAACCGCGGCATTCCGAGAACGCCGTCCTGGCCCGCTTCCTGGCCGCGCCCGGGCCAAGCCGTGGTCGCCCTCCCCCTCTGCAGCCCGAAAAATGTCCAGAACGGCATGAATTCCCAACCCCTAGCGGTCGCAGCCCGCGACAGTCAGGCCGAAGCTCGCCTCGTTGATGGCGTAGTCCATCATGTTGCTGTTATGGACGGTGAACGGGAAAACCCGCCAGTTCGAGAAGGAGGGCGATTTGATCTTCACGCGCGACAGCGCGCCGTCGCGGCCGAGATGGACGGCGTAGAACAGCGAGCCGCGCGGCGATTCCGCCCATCCGAGGCCTTCCGAGCCGGGCGGCGGCACGCAATCGACGCGCACCGGGCCGTCGGTCAGCAGGAGCAGAGCTCGCTGAATGACCGCGATGCCGGCGTCGAGCTCGGCGATGCGGATTTGCGCCCGCGCATGAGCATCGCCGCTGGTTCTGACCGGCACGGCGAACGGCAGCTCGCCATAGGCTGCGTACGGATGGTCGCGCCGCAGATCGCGATCGAAGCCGGAGGCGCGCTGGATCGGCCCGGTCGCCCCCTGGTCGAAGGCGACCGCATGGGGCAATACGCCGGTCGTGATCAGCCGATCCAAATGGCTGTTGGTATTTTCCAGCATCCTCGCATAGGCCGCGATTTCCTCGCCCAGGCGCCCGAGCTCTGCGCCCAACCATTGCTGCGGGTCCAAGTCGCGGCGCAGCCCGCCCGGTATCAGCAAGCTGCGCAGGAAACGGCTCCCGGTCAGCCGGCCATTGATCTGCTTGGCGCGCTCTTCGAGCAGCTTACCCTCGGCTTCGCCGACCTTGAGCGTGGTCGTGTGCGCGAGGTGGCCCAGATAGTGAAGGTGATTGTAGAGCCGCTCGAGCTCGGCCAGCAGCGAGCGCAGCATCCGGGCGCGCCGAGGCACCGCGCAGCCGGCGGCCTGCTCGACCGCCTGGCAGAAGGCGAGAGCGTGGGCGAAGCTGCCGACCCCCGAGACCCGTTCCGCCAGCACCGCGCCGCCGGCGAGCGAGCGGCCCTCAAAGCGCTTCTCCATGCCGCGATGCTTGAAGAAGAGCTGAGGATGGAGGTGAAGGATGTGCTCGCCGACATAGAGGAAGATCAGCTCCGCCGACTCGACCACGTCCGCCCGCACCGGTCCGAAAGGCAGCCGCTGGACATCGGCGCTGGCAATCTCGGGGAGGTCGCCCTCCGCCGGCGCGAACGGCAGCGCCGCGTCGGCAGGATAGGCCGGGTCGAAGGGCGGCAGCACCGGCCGCGCGCCATGATGGAGAACCAGAGGGTACGGCTCGGGATGGCCGCGAAATTCCACGCCGTACAAATCGGCGATCTCGCGCTCGTACCAGCCCAGAAGCGGGCTGACGCCGGCAAGGCTGGGGACCGGCCCGCGGGGATTGCAATGCCAAGCGAAGAATTCGTTCTTCGGCGCGCGGCTCGCGACATAGCGCAGCTCGACGCGGCCCGGATCGGCGTACCGGGCATAGGCCATCTGCATCCGGCCGCCGCCGCGGACGAGCTCGCCGACCGCCGCCGGCAGATCCTCGGGCTCGATCGGCACGAGCTCGACGCCGGAAGCGGCGCTCTCGGCGAACGCGGTCACGGCGTCCCCGGCGAGAGCGACTGCGCGATCGAGGTCAGGTATTCCCAGATGCCGGCGGGCCACCACAGGCCCAGCACCAAAAGCGGCGCGAGGGACAGCCACATCGGCACGGCGCACCACGCGCTGGCCTTGCCCGACGGCGCCGGGTCCGCCGCGGCGGGACTGCCGTACATGCTGCGGAAGTGGTTCAAGAACCCGATGAAGATGACGATCAGCAACAGCGCCATGACATAGACCGCCCACGAGAAGGACGGTTTCAACCCGGCCCGCATGATCGTGAACTCGCTGAGGAACAGCCCAAAGGGCGGCGCTCCGGTGATGGCGACGGCGCCGGCGAGCCATAGGGCGCCCTGGGTCGGAAAGTGCCGGCCGACGCCGGTGATGGCGCGAATCTCCTTGGTTCCATAGGCGCGCATCATGTTTCCCGCGCCGAAGAACATCAGCGATTTGTTGAGCGAGTGGTTGAGCATGTGGTAGAGCGCGCCGCCAACCCCGAGCGCACCGCCAAAACCGAAGCCCAGCGCCACCACGCCCATGTGCTCGATGCTGGAATACGCCATCAGCCGTTTGATGCCTTGCTGGCGCACGATGAACAGCGCGCCGATCAGCAAGGACAGCGCGCCGAACGCGACCAGCGCGAGCTGCGGAAGCCGGCCGAGATTGGCGGCTCGCGTGATGCCGAGAAAGCGGACGATCCCGATCATCGCGGTGTTCAACAGGGCGCCGGAGAGCATCGCCGAAACCGGCGCCGGGCTTTCGCTGTGGGCGTCCGGCAGCCAGCTGTGCATCGGTGCCAGCCCGACCTTGGTGCCGTAGCCCACGAGCACGAGCAGGAAGGCGAGGGTGATCAGGACCGGGTTCATCTTCGGCGCCGCCTCGCTCAGGACCGCCCAGGTCATCTGATAGCTCGGCCCGAGCACAAAGCTGCCGCCCCAGTAGAAGACCACCGTGCCGAGCAGCGCCAAGCTGATCCCGGCCGAGACCACCATGATGTATTTCCAGGCGGCCTCCATGCTCTCCGCCACCAGCTCGAAGGCGACGAGAAATGTGCTCACCAAGGTCGTCAGCTCGATCGCAATCCAATAGAGGCCGATATTATTCATCAGCGGCGCGATCAACGTGGTCAGCCCGAACCCGGCAAACAGCGCATAAAAGCTGAACAGGCGCTGGTCCTCGTCGAGCAGGCGCATGTAGCCGACGGCATAGATCGAGGCGAGCAGGTAGACGATCGACGTGCACAGCACGACCCATGCAGCCGCCCTGTCGATCAGCACATAACCGTCCCAGAACAGCACCTCATGCCCGTCGATCAGAAACGGAAGCGGCAGCGCGCATGCGAACGAGGTCGCGCTGGCGACCAGGTTGAGCGCCTCGCAGAGGCGCGGCCGACGCGCGGCGAGGCAGCCGATCAGCGCTGTGAGCGGCGCTGTCGGCAGCGCGAGCAGCAGCGCGCCGATCATCAGCCCACGAGCTTCTCGAGACCGAGGGTGCTGGTCGTCCCGACGCGCGTCTGCAGATAGCCGGCGAGCACGCCGAAGCACGCGACGGTGACGAGCAGGTCGAACAGGATGACCAGCTCGATCAGCAATGGCATGCCGGGCACGAGGATCTGGGACCCGAGAAAGATGCCGTTCTCGATCACCAGCAATCCGAGTATTTGGCTGATCGCCTCGTAGCGCACGGCGAGCATCAGAAAGCCGATCAGCGCTATCGAAAGCATGACCGTCAGCGCCAGGGCGGCAACCCCGAGCTGGAGATCGAACCCGGCGGCGACCTTGACCGAGACGGCCAGCGCAAACATCACGAACAGCGCGCCGACGACGAGGCTGGCGCTGGGTTGGAGGATCACATGGATTTCACGATCGACGTCGAGCCGACGGATGATCCGCCAGATCAGATACGGCAGAAGCATGCCGCGAAAGAGCAGGGTGAGGATGGCGATCGGGTAGAGCTCGGGATAGTCGCCGTAATAGCCCACCACCGCGGAGAGCGCCGCAATCGCCCATGATTGCGCGGCGAAGGCGTAGAGATAGTTCTTGAGCCACCGCGATCCCAGCATGACAAAGGACAGCAGCAGGCTGGCGATCGCCAGCAGGCTGAACAGCGACGAGGCGAGCGGATCGAGGTGGGGCAGCGGCACGGCGCTAGCTCAGCTGGGCCCCGACGATCGACAGCACCGCCAGCAGGAACGAGGCTGCGAGCGGCTCCTGATAACGGTAGAAGCGCAGGCGCGACTGGGCGGTCTCGACGAACACGACGACGCCGGCGACCAAGGTGAATTTGACGATCAACCCGGCCGCCGCGGTGAACGCGCCGAGCGCCGTGCCGACGGTCGACAGGCCCCAGGGGAGGACCAGCACGTTGCAGAAGATCGTGTAGAGGATGAACTGCTTCATCGCCGACGCCCATTTGAGAAGCGCCAGCAACGGGCCGGAATATTCGAGGATGCGAGCTTCCTCGATCATGTAGACCTCGATATGCGTGCTCGAATGGATCGGCATGCGGTCGGTCTCCACCAGCAGCAGGATGAAGAAGGCCGCGACCAGAAAGAGATGCGCCGGGCTCCAGTAGGCTGCCCAGCTGGCAACCAGCAGATGGTTGACCACGAAGGGGAGCATCGACTTGGCGAGCAGCGCAATACCGACAAAGACCAGGATCAGGGTCGGCTCCGCGAGGATCGACACCATCACGGCGCGGCTCGAGCCGATGCCGCCATAGGCGCTCGCGGTGTCGAGGCCGGCCATGACGATCATGAAGGAGCCGAGGGTGAGGATCAGACCGCCGCCGAGGATGTCGCCCATGTCGGAGAGCGGCAGCGGAAAGTCGGTCAGCACCGGGATCAGGATCGGCACCGTCAGCATGCAGGTAAAGGCGACGACGGGCGTCGCCCAAAACAGCCACGTTGCCGTGTCCGGAGCCACGATTTGCTTGTGGAACAGCTTCCAGAGATCCCGGTACGGCTGGAAGACGCCCGGCCCTTGGGCGCGCTGCACCCGTTCCTCGAACTGGACGATGATGCCCTGGATGAGCGGGGCCAGGACCAGCACGCTCAGCACCTGGCCGATCTGGAGCAGGATATCGCGAGCGCTCATCGAGGATTTCGCCGCGCGGGCATGTGCCGCACCGCCGCCGCTCCAGGCGAACGCCCGCGCGTTATTTTGGGGGATGGTTCAAGGGTTCGTCGGGCGCCGCTCATGCAAACTCCTCCTGCCGTCCGCAGACGCCTCGGAGGAGTTATCAGCCCCACGGGCGGTCATCGCCAAGGGCGGTTATAAGGCGAACTCCATCGCCTGCAATCGGGTGGCAGCATGATAATGCCGATCTGGGTTGTCAACAGGCAACGCTGCTCGCCCGGGAACGGGCGCCGTTTCCCGCACCGGGCCGCGTGCGCGTCGCGGAGCGGAGTGCAAATTTGATCCGGGTGGACCGTGACGATAAATTGGCGTTCCCGACGGGCGTTTCGTAATACCCTCTGTTTTCGGGTGTTGTGGCGGGTCGATTTTCACGGTCCAGCTCGAGCTCATCGAGCAGGCCCGAGCATCGGTTCGAGAGTGGCCCTCCAGCTTTGACGACAGCAGCGCGGCGCCTCTGTCCGAGCCGCTTTCGAGCCCGGCCGCAGATTCGCCCAGCTGCACGCCCGACAACCACCCAGGAGAATCCAAGATGCCGCGTCTGAATTTCGGTGCCTTCCTCGCTCCGCATCATCCGGTCGGCGAGCATCCGCTGCTGCAGTTTCGCCGTGATCTCGACCTCGTCGAGCAGCTCGACCGGCTCGGCTACGACGAATTCTGGTGCGGCGAGCACCATTCCAGCGGCTGGGAGATGATCGGCTCGCCCGAGATGTTCCTCGCCGCGGCGGGTGAGCGCTCGAAGCGCATCAAGCTCGCCACCGGGGTCGTCTCCTTGCCCTATCACCACCCGTTCAACGTCGCCCAGCGCATGGTCCAGCTCGACTGGATGACCGGCGGGCGGGCGATTTTCGGGTCCGGCCCGGGCGCGCTCGCGTCCGACGCCCACACGCTCGGCATCGATCCGATGGTGCAGCGCGACCGCCAGGACGAGGCGATCGCGGTCATCCGGCGGCTGTTCAACGGCGAGCGGGTGACGGCAAAGAGCGACTGGTTCACGATGCGGGACGCGGCATTGCAGCTGCTGCCGATGCAGGAGGAGATGCCGTTCGCGGTCGCCTCCCAGATCAGCCCGTCGGGCATGACATTGGCCGGCAAGCACGGGATCGGGGTCATCTCGATCGGGTCGATGTCGAGCGAGGGCTTGAACGCCTTGCCGACGCAGTGGGGCTTCGCCGAGGCCGCCGCCGCCAAGCACGGCACGACGGTCGATCGCAGGAATTGGCGCGTTCTGTTGAGCTGGCACATCGCCGAGACGCGGGAAAAGGCGCGCGCCGAAGCCCGCCACGGCCTGTTGCGCCATCACAACGAATACGTCACCGGGACCTTGCAGCGGCCGGGTGCGAAGCCGTTCGGCGATCCCGACGAGGCGGTGGACAAGACCGCGTATTCTGACGAGGCCGTGGCGACGATCGGCACCCCGGACGACCTGGTGGCCCGGATCAAATCCGTCCTCGAGGTCAGCGGCGGCTTCGGCACCGTCGTCGGCTTCGTCCATGACTGGGCCAACCCGGAGAACACGATGCGCAGCTGGGACATGGTCGCCCGCTATGTCGTGCCGGAGATCAATGGCTATCTCGCCGGGTTGCGCCAGTCGCAGCATTTCGTCGCCACCAACCGCGGCGTCTTCGATCGCGCCAAAGAAGCCATCATGGCCAAGATCAACGAAAACGAGGCCGCGGTCGCAGCACTCGCGGTCACCTCCTCGGGACGGCTGGGCAACGTGTCGGCGAGCAACCTGCCCGATCTCGACAAGGCCCGCGCGCAGGCTGTACGGCGGTGAGGGGACGGCTTGGCCTGAAGCGTTTCCTACGAACTGCGATCGCCCAGCCCCTCTCGTCACCCTCGCGAAAGCGGGGGTCCAGGGGCGAGCGACGAAGCGGTTGCCGTGGATTCCCGCCCTCGCGGGAATGACGGTCCAATATTCTCGATAGCGCTCGAGGAGGAACTATGGCGCTGCTCATCGTCGATCTCGACAAGTATATCGGCAACGCGAAGGCCTGGCGCGACGCGTTCGAGGAACGACTTCCCGATTTGGAAATTCGCATTTGGCCCGATGCGGGAGAGGCCGCGGATATCGAATATCTCGCCTTCATGCATCCCGATTTCGATATTCTTCCCGCGTTTCCGAATCTGAAAGCCATGTTCAGCCGCTCGGCCGGCGTCGAGTCGTTTATCGGTCACCCCAAAATGCCGAAGGCCCCGCTCGGCAAGGTGGAACCGCCGGGCGGCGATCCGATGATGACGGAATACGTCATCATGCACGTGCTTCGGCTTCATCGCGGCATGCCCCTCTATCAGGCGGCTCAGGCCAATCGGGAGTGGCGCCGGGCAACGATTGTCCGGCCCGAGGAAAGGCGCGTCGGTTTCCTCGGCTACGGCATGATGGCGAAAGCGCCGGCGCTGGTGCTGAAATCGCTCGGCTTCCGGGTCTCGGCCTGGGTTCGCCGCACGCCGAGGGAGCGAGCGGAAATTCCCGTTTTTCACGGCCCGGACCAGCTCGAGCCGTTTCTGAACCAGACCGATATCGCCGTCTGCCTGTTGCCGCTGACGCCGGAGACGCAGGGCATCTTCTGCGCTCGCACCTTTGCGATGATGCCGAGAGGGGCGATGCTGGTGAATGTCGGGCGCGGCAAGCATGTGGTGGACGAAGATCTGATCCGCGCGCTCGATTCGGGGCAGCTGTCCTACGCCGCGTTGGACGCGCTGTGGCCCGAGCCGCTGCCGCCGGAAAGCCCGCTCTGGCTGCACCCAAGGGTTACCGTCATGCCGCACGTGGCGCGGCGGCCGACCGTTGCGCAACTGGTGACGGAGATTGCCGCCAACATCCG
Source organism: uncultured Alphaproteobacteria bacterium (assembly GCA_963703855.1). Classification (GTDB taxonomy): domain Bacteria; phylum Pseudomonadota; class Alphaproteobacteria; order ATCC43930; family CGMCC-115725; genus AP-15. Next base: position 9,457 of record CAVPFW010000023.1, on the reverse strand, counting down.
CAGCGTCGAGGCGGGCGGCCCGCTGTTGCAGGAAGTCGACATCACGATGGGATATTGATCGGCTGCATCCGCCGCAGTTCGTCTTCCAGCCATCATGGAGGATGGCCGTAACCGACCCGATAGCCGTCGCCATACGCTCGCATCGTCGGGGCTGATCAAATTGTCAGCGTCTGCCGTCAAGCGTCTTCGCCTTCCACAATTCCCAGGCGCGCCCGACGACGCCGGCGTTTGTCGCGGTCGAGCTCGCCGCCTCCTCGGCGTTGAGAAAGACCACCTGCCCGTTGCCGAGGCGCAATGCCTCGGCCTCGAGCCGGGCGTTGAGCTCGGTGTAAATGGCGCGGAAGACGACCTCGGGGACGGAAGCGCCGACGACGACGTCGCCGTGGCCGCGCAGCAGGGCCACCGCCGCCTTGCCCAGGGTCTGCGCCAGCGCGGCGCCGAGCGCCGGAGTGCGGATCAACATGTCCGTCGCCGGTCCGCCCGCGTCGCGGATCTCGAAGACCGGCGCCCCGGCGCCGAGGAACGAGCCCATGTGGTAGACCGGACGCAGCGTCGTTGCGGTCAGCCCGAACGGGATTACCGCCGGGGAATGGCTGTGGACGACCGCTTTGACCTCGGGATGCAGCTTGAAGATCTCGCTGTGGATGAAGCGCTCGAGATAGACGGTGCGGCCGCGCGGGTCGACGGCGTTGCCGTCGGCGTCGAACACCATGATGTCGTCGGCGGTGACGAGACCCGGCGCCATGCTGCGCGCCAACAAGAAATGCGTCGGGTCCTGGTCGTGCCGGACGCTGACGTGACCAAAGCCGTCGACGACACCCTGGTCGTAGAGGATGCGGTTGGCGGCGACGAGATCGTCGATCAGCGCCGGGTCCGCCGGTCCCGGCAGGGCAGCGTCTGGTGTCGAGCTCATCGCCGCCCCCCGCAAAAGCAGCAAAATCGCCCTTTGCACATCGTCATGGCGTCCTCGCCCGAGGTTGGCGCCGACAGCCGGCGTGCGGAGCGCTCCCCACGCCGCGACCCGCATCATATGCGCAGAATATTCGCCGGCTTCGGCAATCGCCGTGTAGCGCTCGTCGGAAATTGGCGAGGCCCATCAGCTCGGCAACACCGTTTGGACGATCGAGGCGTCGAGCGCCTCGTAATCATGCAGGCCGATCATGTCGTACAGCTCCGCGCGGGTCTGCATTTCCGCCAGCACCGCTTGCGTGCTGCCATCGCGGCGGAGCGCGGCGTAGAGCTTTGCCTGCGCCCTGTTGGCGACGCGCAGCGAGGAAACCGGCCAGATCACCATCCGATAGCCCAGCTCCTGGAACTCTGCGGCTGTCAGGTGCGGGGTGCGGCCGAACTCGGTCATGTTCGCCAGCAGCCTGGTGCCGGCAAGCGCCGCCGCGACCTCGCGGAACATATCTCTGCTGGTCAGCGCCTCGACGAAGATCGCATCCGCTCCGGCCTCGACATAGAGCTTCGCGCGCGCGATTGCGCTTTCCACCCCTTCGACCGCCGCTGCATCGGTCCGCGCGACGATCACCAGGTCGCGGCGAGCCTTGGCGGCAGCAGCCACCTTCGCCGCCATGTCGTTCGGCCCGACCAGATGCTTGCCGTTGAGGTGCCCGCACTTTTTTGGCAGCACCTGATCCTCGATATGCACCGCACCGGCGCCCGCTTCCTCGAAGGTGCGCACCATGTGCATGACATTGAGCGCCTCGCCATAGCCGGTGTCGCCGTCGACCAGCAGCGGCAGCCCGGCGGCCCGGACGATCTGACGCACGAAGAAGGCAACCTCGTCGACCGTGATGACCCCGAGGTCGGGCAGCCCCATCGACGCGGTCATCGCCGCGCCCGACAGATAGAGCGCATCGAAGCCGGCGGCTTTTGCCTGCAGCGCCGCCATGCCGTTATGGGCGCCGGGGAGCTGCAAGATCTCCGGGCGTTGCAGCAATGCGCGGAAGCGTTTCCCAGCGCTGTCCCGCGGCAGATCGTTCGCAATCAGATAGGGCATGACGCATCCTCCGGGATCATGGGATGGAGCTTGGAACTTGCGGGACGATGCGGGGATATGCGCTCCAGCTTCGCGGTACTGTGTGCCGCTTCATTCTCGGTGACCTCACTCCAGCGCTCCCGCATCGAAGTAGGAGGCATGTCGGGCAAGTGTCTCCGACGCTGCAAGAATGCTGCCGCGCGCCCGGAGCCGCGCCACCGCCCCCAGCCCGGCGTTGGGCCGTGAAGCGAGGTCCTGGTCGAGCACAGCCAAGCGCTCGATCGCGATCGCGCTGTTCCCCTGGGCGACGGCCTCGACCGCCGCATCGAGGTCGGAGCCCAGGTCGAGCTGACGGGCCATAAGGCGAAGCTGGATGATCTCGCTGCCCACCGAGTACGCCGCGACGAGCTGCGAGCGCTCCAGCGGCTCGGCCGCGTCCGGCAATACCGCGAGGCGGCCATAGACGCGGCCTTGCCAATCGTCCGGCGTCCGAGGGATCGGGTCGGTCGCGAGGCGCCGCAGATCGCGCAGGGTGAGAGCCAGCAGCCGGCGGGTCCGGAACCCCGGCGACAGCGGCGGCAGCAAGCGAAACGAGAGCACGGCGGCGCCCAGTCCCGCGACGATCCCCAGTGCCGAGTTATAGAATTGCTGAGTGTCGTAGCTCATCTGGTTCGCAGGCGCGAGCAGCGGTATGAAATTCGCCGCCATCGGCGTGAACATTGCCGTCTGCCACGGCTGGGCCATCAGCGCGCCGGCCGGCACCAGGACAAGGCCAATCGCCATGCTGAAGCCGGCGAACGTCTGCAGCCCGGGCAGCACCGCGAAGTTGACGATCGCTGCGAATGCGGTGGTCAGGCTGATGCCGATCATGAAGCTCATCGCGGTGGCATAAGCCTGATCGGCTCTCGGCGCGAACAGGATGACGATGATCGCAGCCCAGGTGATGGCAGCGGCGCCGTTCGGCCATGCGGTGACGATCCAGAAAAGCTCGACCGCGCCGATCGTGACGAACGCGCGTCCCGCATTGACGAGGGACGGCAGCCAGTCGGGTACGCGGAGCTTGCGACCGCGGCGAGGGATGGGTCGAGCGGGATCATTGACAAGCAATGCCAGCCCATTGAGCGCGTGTGACATGCCCGCCAGAGCCTCCGCCGTATGGTCGGCAAGCAGCCGCAGCGACGGCGTCCCGGCCGGCAGGACGAGCAGCGCCCCGACCGTCGCATCGCACATCCGGCGCAGACGAGTGGGGTCGGCCATCCAGCGGATCGGCTCGCCTTCCATCGGCGCCGATCGCAGCTCCTGCGGCAGGGTTCGCAGGACGAATTCCGCCTCCCGCCGAGCGGCTTCATAGGGCAGCCGCATCAGGTGAACCGCCACCGTCCGCCAGCCGGCCGAGGCGGCCAGCAGACCGTCCACCGCCCTCTCCAGGATCGGCGAGTGATAGCGCAGCTGCGAGGATTCGCCGATCGCCTCGTCGATCACCGGGTCGAGCGCGACGACGCGCCGGATCAGCTCGCGACGAACCGGCTGCGTGTCCGGAAACTCCGATCCGGCCGGCGATAAGTTGGCGGTAAATCGTCCCGTGATTTCAGCCGAGAGCGCGGCAAACAGGGTGGCCAGGCGCCGCGGTGCGCCGCCGAGATCGGTCCCGGCGAGAACAACGCCGGCGCAGACGATGCCGATGCAGATCTCGCTCGCGCGGGTCACCGCCAAGGTGAAGGCTTGACCGTTGAGGCCCCCGACCGCGCCGAGCTGGTCGCTGGCGATGATTGCGGCGGTGTAGCCGGCCAGCGCCGCCGCATAGGCCGCGAAGTTGCGCAGCAAGGTGGCGACGAGCGCGCATGCGGCGCCCCACAGCGCCAGGCTCACAAGAAAAGCGCTGCGGTCCTGCGGGAAGCACGCGGTCAGCACCACGATCGCCACGGCGCCGACCACGGTGCCGATCATGCGGAACCAGCCCTTGCGCAGCGAGGCGCCGAGATGCGGCTGACAGACGATCGCCGCGGTCGTTCCGGCCCAATATGCGTTATCGAGCTCGAGCCAGAACGCAACATAGAGGGCGAGACAGACCGAAGCCCACAGCCGCAAGCCAAAGAGCAGCGGCGGACCCGCGGCCCTCAGCGCATCCGTCAAACAGCGCGTCTTAGGGAACAGCGGCGCCCGGATCGCCGGATCAGCGGCCGCCGCCACGGTGCCCAACCATCTTCGGCGGGTCCATGACGCCGGTCCGACGGTTGCTGCGGTGGCCAGCCTCGGCAGACCGGGAGTCCGCCATCAGTATTGGGGCTTGTAGAGCTGGCCCTCGATCCACTCGCCCGTCGATGTCGAACATCGAAATTCGGCTGCGCGCGGCATCCGGCGACAGCCCCTTCATCTGCATTGCGGCGACGATCAGATCCCGGCCGAGCCGGCGCCGAGGACGATCACCTCGAACGAGTGGTCGATGATGTCGTAGCTATTGGGCATTGTTTTCCTCCCTATCGGCCGAGAAAGGCGTGCATCGCCGCGAACACCTCGCCGCCGGCGACCAGCTACCAAGCCAGCCGGATCGAGCCCCGGCCAGGGTAATGCCCGTGAACCGGTCAGGACCGACAACATCTGGAAGCGGTACCACGTCGGGAACATGAATGGCGACAGAGGCGTTTCATGGCTATGCTTCCTCCTCTGTCTTGGCATCAACTCGCACCATCAGGGCTCAATCATCCTCAAATTGCGTAATTTGAGGCGTCCGCTTGCGGGCGGGCTGGTCGATGGGGTCCGAATCAGATATTCTCTACCTTCAAGGCAGCCGCAGTATCTGCGCGGGTCTTGCGGCAGGCGTCTGCATCCTGGGCGAGATCTATCCCGTATGTCGGAATCATCTCCTTGAGCATGGGGAGCCAGCCGCTCTCGGTGAGTTCGCTTGCGAAACACTTTTCGAGCACGCTGACAGCGATGAAGGCTGCGGTGGACGCGCCTGGCGAGGCGCCGAGCAAGGCGACAAGGGATTTGTCCTCGGCTGCGACCAGTTCGGTGCCGAACTCCAACAAGCCGTCCCTTTGTTTGTCGGGCTTGATGATCTGGACGCGCTGCCCTGCGACCGCTTCACGCCAGTCGTCTCGAGCGGCCTTGGGAAAGAATTGGCGAAGGGCCGCGAACTGGTGTGCGGAGCTTTGGAAGACCTGACCAATCAGATATTCAGTCAGCGCGATGTTGTCTCGCGCCACTGCCAGCAGCGGCACGATGTTGCCGGGCGTCACTGACTCGAAGAGGTCGGCCAGCGAACCGTGCTTCAGGAACCTGCTGGAGAAGCCGGCATAGGGTCCGAACAGCAACGACTTCTTGCCTTCGATGATGCGGGTGTCGAGGTGCGGCACCGACATCGGCGGCGATCCCTGTGCGGCCTTGCCGTAGACCTTGGCGTGATGGCGGTCGCTTACTGCGCCCTCATCGCACCGCAGCCAGATTCCGCTGACCGGGAAGCCGCCATACCCATGGCCTTCGGGGATGCGCGATTTCTGGAGCAGTTCGATGGCAGCCCCACCCGCGCCGATGAAGACGAATTTAGACGACACTGCGTGGCGCTCCAGCGTGTCGACGTCTTCGATATCCACCCGCCAAGCGCCGTTTTCCTCTCGATCCAGATCCACGACGCGATGCTTGTAACGCACTGAAACGCCGGGCTGGGCGGAAAGATGCTTTACCAGCAAGTGAGTCAACGCGCCGTAGTCGACATCCGTACCAGTGACGATGCGGGTCGCGCCGAAAGGCTCCTCGTCCCCGCGGCCGTCGATGATCAGTGGAGCCCATTCGGCGATCTTGGCTCGATGCTCGGTGTACTCCATTCCGTAGTAGCAGTGGCTCGCGGACATCTCCTCGAAGCGCTTGCGCAAGAAGGCGACATTGTCCTGCCCCCACACGAAGCTCATGTGCGGGCAGGGATGGATGAAAGCGCGCGGGTCCGGGATCGCGCCTTTGCGGATCAGGTAGGACCATAGCTGGCGCGACAGATCGAACTCTGTATTGACCTTGAGCGCTTCGGAGATGTCGACGCTCCCGTCTGTGCGCTGAGGCGTGTAGTTCAGCTCGCAATTGGCCGCGTGGCCAGTGCCCGCATTGTTCCAGGCCTGCGAACTCTCCTGTCCACAATCCTCAAGCGTCTCGAATATGGTGATGCTGAGCGAGGGCTCGAGCTCCTTGAGCACGGTGCCGAGGGTGGCGCTCATGATGCCCGCGCCGATCAGCACGACATCGAGTGCGCCAGGGTTTTGGGTCTGGATCATGAACGGCCTCCCTATCGGTCAGCTTGGCGATGAACTGGACGAGTTGGCGACGAACGGAACCTCAACGCCTGGGTTAAGGATCACATAGGCCCGGCGCCAGGGATTCTCGTCGACCAGCTTCCAGCTGTGCCCGGTTCCTGCGGTGTCCTCAGCAAGGAGGATGTCGCCCGGGTGCAGCATGAAGTGCTCGCCTGTGCGCGTCTGGAAGTCGAGCGTGCCGCTCAATGTGATGACGAACTGGCGGGCCGGCGCGTCGTGCCATTCGAAGGCTCCACCAGCTCTCGTCTCGCGGAACGAGATGCTAACGACGCCGACGGTGCCGCTGAGAATGTCACCGCGTTCGCCCTTGGAAAGGTCAATTACGCCTTCCTCGAAATAGGAGTTGTTGTCGTCCCCGGTCCAAAGCCGGATACAGCGTATCATTGAGAGGCTCCTTGTTCCGGTCCAGCGAAAGCTGTCTCTGAGGCAGGTGGAAGGCGAAGCCACGTCAGTCTCCGCGGACCCCTTCTCCGATCATGTCCTTTGGAACGATCACTTTGTCATACTCCTCCTCGCTGACTTTTTCCCTACCTCAGCGCGGCCTCTCTGAGGATCGAACCGTCCGCGGCGGCCGGCTCGGCGGTACGGTAACGGCGCGTGCTCTCCGTCTTCGTCAGCACATGGCGACGCCCGACGATCGTCGAAGAACCGGGCATTCTCGTGCGCCATATCTTGGCGCGGAGTGTCGAAATCGACGGCCATGGTTGCATGCTCGTTGCTCCTTGTTTCAGTAGTGCCCCGCCGTTGGTTTGACCTTGCCTCGAAAGACGGTGTAGCTGATCGCGGTGTAGATCAGCATCAATGGGAAGACGAAAAGACCTTCGCCCCAGAACATGAAGGCGAGACTGGAATGGGGTGCGGCGGCTTCGGCGATGGTGATCGAGAACGGGATCATGTACGGCCAGAACGAGATCGCCAGGGTGCCGAACGCCGCCGCGAAAATCAGTGCCACCATGTAGAATGGCGGCCCGTCCCGGCGATAGCGGACGCTGGCGGCGAGCATGATTGCGGCAACGACGCCGATCGCCGGGAAGACGAACAAATAGGGCCGCTCGAGCCATCGGCCGATGACCCGAAGGTTCTCGGCCAGGGCATAGCCGAAGACGACGACCAGAAAGCCGAGCAGCCCGACCGACAGATAGGGGATCAGGCGATAGGCTGCGTCACGGACATCGCCCTCGCCTTTTTTGACGAGCCAGCAAGCGCCGAGCAGGGCATAGCCGAGACACAGGCCGACGCCGCACAGCACCGCAAAGGGGCTGAACCAGCCGAATTCGCCGCCGGTGTACTGGCCGTTGGAGATCGGCAAGCCCTTGACGAGGGCGCCGACGGTCAACCCTTGCATAAACGATGCGACCAGGGATCCTCCGGCAAAGCAGGCATCCCAGACCCATCGCATCCGCTCGGTCTTATAGCGATATTCGAACGCCACCCCGCGCAGGATCAGCCCCGCCAGCATCAGCAGAAGCGGCAGGTAAAACGCCGAGAACAGGGTCGCATAGACAACCGGGAACGCCCCCCAGAGGATCACCCCGGCGACGACCAGCCAGGTCTCGTTGCCGTCCCAGATCGGCGCCACCGCGCTCAACATCGCATGTCGTCTGGTCTCGTCGCCGGTCAGGCCGAAGAGAATGCCGACGCCGAGATCGAACCCGTCGAGCAGCACGTAAAGGAGGATGCTGATCGCCAGCACGGCCACCCAGAACATGACCACTTCTATTCTCCCGAAGAGAGGTGATGGGTGCCCGAGGCCAGGTGGTGATCGTCGAGGACCGACATCGGGCGATTGGGAATTGCCGCGGCGGAGGGCAGAACCAGTGGTCCTTCCGGTCCCGCGCGCAGCAGCCGGTAGATGTAGAGCGTTCCAAAGGCGAAGATGAAGCTGTAGACGGCACAAAAGACGACCAGCGAGATCAGCGCCGTACGGGCCGTCAGGAACGGCGTCATCGCCTCGGCCGTCCTCAGCACGCCGTAGACCGTCCACGGCTGGCGTCCGACCTCGGCCGTGAACCAGCCGGTCAAAGTCGCAATGAAGGGCAGGGGAAAGCTGAGGAATGTCGCCCACAGCAGCAGCCGGCTCTGCTCGATGCGCCCCTTGTGGATCGAGTAGGATCCGCCCCAGGCGACCAGCATCATGACCAGCCAGCAGCCGGCCATGATCCGGAAGCTGAAGAATGGGATCAGCACCGGCGGCCAATTCTGCGGCGGGATGCTGTCGAGCCCGACCTCCGCCGCCGTCAGGCTGTCGGAATCGATCAGGCTGCCGAACGGCGGGGGCAGGGTGATCGCGAACAGGTTTCGCCGGTGCGCGACATCGGGCCAGGCGAGCAATACCTCGGAAGCCGGCTTCTGGTCATGCCACCGGGCCTCGATCGCCGCCATCTTCGCCGGCTGGTGGTGAACGACATATTCGCCGTTGAGGTGTCCGAACAGGAGCTGGACCGGCAGCAGCACCGCCGCGAGATACAACCCCATGCGCAGCATGATCCGCGCCTCGGCGGCAAATTCCCGACGCAGCACGTACCATGCCCCGGTCGCGGCGACGCAAAACGCGCCGGTAATGTAAGAAGCCAGCAGCATGTGAGGGAAGCGCGCCCACAGCACCGGGCTGAACAGGATCTTGAACCAGTCGTCGGGAACAAAGGCGCCGTTCTCGACGACATACCCGACCGGCACCTGCATCCAGCTGTTGTTGGCCATGATCCAGAATGCCGAAAGTGTGGTGCCGAGCGCCACCATCGCGGTCGAAAACAAATAGAACCACGGCGGGACGCGAGGGCGGCCGAACAGCAGGATCCCGAAAAAGCTCGCCTCGAGGAAAAACGCGGTGAACGTCTCGTAGGAGAGCAGCGGCCCTTGGATCGGCCCGGACATGCGAGCAAGCTCGCTCCAGTTGGTGCCGAACTGGAATGCCATGACGACCCCCGAGACGACGCCGAGCCCGAACGCCACACCGAAGATCTTGAGCCAAAACTCGAACACCAGGCGGTACGCCGGGCGTCCGGTCCACAGATGCAGCGCCTCGAGCACGGCGAGCCACGCCGCCAGCCCGATCGTGAAAGACGGGAAGATGATGTGGAACGAGACGGTGAACGCGAACTGCAGCCGCGACAGCAAAAGCGCCGTGAGGTCCATCGGTATTCCCCGCCCAATACGCCGTTATTCGTCATCACCG